>CALUVR010000001.1 GCA_944324285.1 Candidatus Gastranaerophilales bacterium
GCACGTTCAAATCGTGTCATCCCGACCATTTATAAATAAAGGCTTTAGAGATTTTCTAAAGCCTTTATTTTATGTTTAATTTTTATTTTGCGGCTGATTTTTGACTTACAAAGAGGTCCCTGTAATCAAGTTTTATTATTTTTGAAGATATGCTAAAAACGACGGGTGCGGAAAAGCATGGCTTTACCCCTGAAAGAATCGCAGATTTGAAAAAAGTTGCAAAAGAACTTTTGAATAATCTTATTGATAACGGTATAAAAACAATCAAAAAATAGTTGGAGAAAGTCCCGATTTATTCGGGACTTTTCTTAATTTGACTTGAATTCATTTTTATATTAAGCTTTTAGGGAAAGATTTTACACTTGTTAAGAGAGGATTAGGGAAAAGTGGATTTTGTAGGTTTAACTATTGAATTATTAAAGATACTGGCTTCTTTTGTCGGAAGCTACGGGTTGGCAATTGTTGTTTTAACGCTTATTGTAAGGGCGGCGTTATGGCCATTGAACGCATCTCAGCAGCGTTCAATGAAGATGATGCAGAACCTTCAGCCGAAATTGAAGGCAATTCAGGAGAGATATAAGTCAAATCCGCAGGTTATGCAGCAA
This sequence comes from Candidatus Gastranaerophilales bacterium, assembly GCA_944324285.1. Taxonomy (GTDB): domain Bacteria; phylum Cyanobacteriota; class Vampirovibrionia; order Gastranaerophilales; family Gastranaerophilaceae; genus Scatousia. The sequence continues at coordinate 606 of CALUVR010000001.1, forward strand.
AAAATGATGGAGTTCTATAAAGAACATAATTTTAACCCTATGGGCGGATGTCTGCCTTTATTAATTCAAATGCCTATATTCATTCTGTTGTATTCAGCGTTGATGAATCCAGCATTTATTCAGGCTGCAGGTAATTCCAAATTTTTATTTATAGATAGATTAGACACAACTCTCCGCGCAAGCGCGGGTATCTCTAATGACGGAAAAATGGGAACATCTAAGTATGATACTTTTATTCCTGGTAAAGTTGCAAAAGTTTATCTTCCTGAAGAAGTTCTTAACAATGTAAAAATTACCAAACCTAAAAATGCTCTTGAGGTTCAGGGAGAAATTAAGCCAGGTGAAAATATTGATTTCAAAATGAGCCTTGATCATCTGGATTTGAAATTCAGCCAGCTTGACAAAATTGAAAAGGCTGAAATAACAATAACAGATGTTAATACAAAAGAGATGGAAAATATAACCTTTAAGCGGCAAGGGGATTTGTTAATAGCTTCTGTTCCAACTGTTGAAATTAAAAAAGAATTCCACTGGGATGTACTGGCTCTGATTGTTCTTTTTGGTATTACGATGTGGCTTTCGCAGAAGCTTATTATGGCTACAAACAAAAACAAAACAGAACTCGACCCGACGCAGGAAGCTATCCAGAAATCAATGGGAACCTTCATGCCTGTAATGATTATCGGTACGTTTGTTATCATTCCTATTCCTGCAGGGGTGTTTATCTATCTGATTGTAAGTAATATTGTGCAGGTTATACAGACAGTTGTTATTAATAAACAGCTTGACAGGGAAGCAGAAGCTAAAAAAGTTGCGGCATCAGATGGCTCCAGAGTTATTGAAGCTGAAATTGTAGACGATAAGGGCAAAAAGTAAAAATGTTATTATCGGAATTTGATTATGAACTGCCGGAGGAACTTATAGCACAGCTTCCGGCTGATAAAAGGGAAAATTCAAGAATGCTTGTACTCAATAGGGGCAAGCATTCAATTTCTCATAAGCATTTCTATGATATTGTTGATTTAATAGATAAAGAGTCGCTTCTTGTATTGAATAATACCAAGGTTATGCCGGCACGTCTATACGGAACTAAAGAAACCGGTGCAAAGATTGAAATTTTCCTGTTAAAGCAATCAGATATCAACCCTCGCCCCTTGCGTGAGAGGGAAGATGCACTTAATGAACAAAGTGAATTTAGTGCATCGGGTGAGGGGTGCTGGCAGGTATTAATAAAGCCTTCCAAACGCGTTAAATCCGGTACAATCGTCAAAGTCAGCGATGAATTATCTGTTGAAGTTATCAAAAGACTTGAAGATGACGGCGAGTGGCTTGTAAAACTAATTTATGACGGAAATCTTCTCGATGTTCTGCACAGAAACGGAAATATACCGCTTCCTCCTTATATTGAGCGTAAAATGCAGACCGACGATATAAAAAAGCTTGATTTTGAAAGATACCAGACAGTTTATGCAAAAGATGAAGGCTCTGTTGCTGCACCGACCGCGGGTCTGCATTTTACGGAGGAAATTCTTCAAAAGTTAAAAGATAAGGGTGTCTGCATTACTTATGTTACACTAAATGTGGGGCTGGGAACTTTTCGTCCCGTAAAATGTGAAAATGTTTTAGAGCATAAAATGCACTCAGAAACTTTTGAAATTACGCAAGAGGCATCAGATGCGATTAATAAAGCGAAAAAAGAAGGGAAGAAGATAATTGCAGTCGGAACGACTACAGTCAGAACTCTTGAAACTGCTTATCAAAAGTATGGCGAAATAAAAGCCTGTCATGATCATTCTGAACTTTTTATTTACCCTCCGTATGATTTTAAAGTTATAGATAATCTAATAACGAATTTTCACCTGCCGAAATCTACGCTTTTGATGCTTGTTAGCGCGCTTGCTGGAAAAGATTTTATCTTTAAAGCCTACAAAGAAGCAATAAAGGAGCGCTATCGCTTTTTTAGTTACGGAGATTGTATGTATATTTGCTGATAAATTTCGGAGAAATTTCTTTGCAATAATTTTATTGATATCTAATATTCTTTACAGAATGGTAAACATCTGGAAAGGTCAATTAATTTAATATTTTAAATATATTTTTATCATGGTAATATATAGCTATAAATAAAAGAAAAGAGGAAGTTATAATTATGAAAATGTCAAAATTATTTGTGCAAACTTTGAGAGAATTTCCGTCAGATGCGGAAGTTATTTCTCATAAGATGCTTGCAAGAGCCGGTTATATAAGAAAATTAACTTCGGGTGTTTATAATTATTTACCCCTTATGTGGAGAGTATTGAAAAAAATTGAAAATATAGTAAGAGAAGAAATGGATGCTGCGGGCGCTCAGGAACTTTTGATGCCGTTTGTTCAGCCGAAAGAACTCTGGGAAGAATCAGGCAGATGGGACGCTTACGGTAAAGAATTGATGAGATTAAAAGACCGCCACGACAGAATTATGTGTCTTGGACCGACTCACGAAGAAATTATTACTGCAATTGCACGCGACGGGTTAAAATCATATAAACAAATGCCTGTTAATTTATATCAAATTCAGTCAAAATTCCGTGACGAAGTCCGACCGAGATACGGACTTTTGAGAGGCAGAGAATTCATTATGAAAGACGCCTACAGCTTTGATACATCAGAAGAAGGGCTTGACAAAGAATATCAAAATATGGCGCGTGCTTATAAAAGAATATTTGACCGCTGCGGGCTTGATACGAAAATGGTTCAATCGGATTCAGGCGCAATCGGCGGAAGCGTTTCTCATGAATTTATGGTAATTACTGACACAGATGCCGGCGAAAATGACGTTTTCTACTGCGAATGCGACTATGCTGCTAATTCAAACCACGCAGTGTCAAAACTTCCTGAGGCTGTAGTTGACGGGAAAGATTATTTTAAAGAAACAAAAATAGTTGACACTCCGGAAACACATTCTATTGAAGAATTGAGCAAATTCTTAAACATTCCGTCCACATTGATTTTAAAATCGTTAGTATACATAGTGGATAAAAACCCTGTTATTGCACTAATCAGAGCAGACAGAACCGTTGAAGAAACAAAATTAATGAATGCGGTCGGTGGAATTGAAATAAGAATAGCATCTGCTGCTGAAATTGCAGAACTTATGGCAGACAACGGGTTTGATGCGGTTCCTGGTTTTATCGGACCTAAGGGGATGAAAGAGATTCCGATAATTGCGGACGAAACCGTACGTGATATGAGAAATTTTGTTGTCGGAATTAATCAAACAGACAAACACCTTGTCGGTGCAAATCTTGCTGACCTTGGAATTGATAATATTAAATATGCCGACATCAGACTTGTAGAAGCAGGGGATTTCTGTCCTGAATGCGGAAAACCTTTAAAAGTTACAAAAGGGATTGAAGTCGGAAACATCTTTAAACTCGGCACAAAATATTCAAAACCTATGAATGCAGTATATCTTGACAAAAACGGCAAATCTCATCCTTATATAATGGGCTGCTACGGTATTGGAATTTCAAGAACAGCAGCGGCAGCCGTTGAAGCTCACAATGATGAGCACGGCATAAAATGGCCGATTTCAATCGCACCTTATCACGTTGTAATCGTTCCTGTAAATATTCAGGATAAATTGCAAATGGAAACTGCTGAAAAAATGTATGAAGAACTTAAAAAAGCAGGCGTTGAAGTTGTACTTGATGACAGAGATGAACGTGCAGGGGTTAAATTCAAAGACGCAGATTTAATAGGCTTCCCTTACCGTGTGACAGTAGGAAAAACTATCAATGACGGGCTTGTGGAATATAAAACAAGAGAAACAGGTGAAGTAGAGAAGGTTAAACCTGAAACTGCAGTTGAGCATCTGATTGAGATAGTTAAAAATATCAAATAAAACACACATTATACAAGGGGCGAGGGTAGTAGTCATTGCGAACGGTCGCAAACGCCTTTTGCCTCCCTTTGTAAAGGAAGTGGCGCGTTAGTGCCGGAGGGTTTTATCTTTACTGCCTCAATGGGAGAGTGGATGTGTTGTCATTGCGAGGCTTTAGCCGAAGCAATCCAGCCTTTTTTAAGTGAATAGCGAGTGGTGAGTAGTGAATGGTTCAACAAAAATGAATTTTTTTCACTCATTACTTTTCATATTCCAAAAGCTGGATTCTTTCGGGCTGCGCCCTCAGAATGACGTCAAATTTACTCTTAGTGCCTTAGTAATTTCTTCTTACCTCTCACCCTAACCATCTCTCTCAAGGGGATAGGGAAATTTTAATACCTCCCTTGTAAGGGAGGCGGCACGTTAGTGACGGAGGGTTTTCGCTTACCCCCTCTCCCTTCCCTCTCCAGTTGAGAGATGGGGTTGCGCAACACGGTAATTTAAAAGCTTTTATTTTGGCAGATTTTTCCAGTAACTGAGATTTTCATTATCGGGATTTTTATCTATTAATGCAAACTGCATACACCCAAATCCATTGTATCTATTAGCTTTCTCTTTTACAGTGCACACATTAACAGCACCAACACTTCCACCAAGCTCCTCATCATCTTCATATGAACCAGCACTACCTCCGCCAATATTTTTTGGAGTGATAATTTTATCATTTGAATCTATATCAAATGTAAATACATCAAAACCGAGTCTGTTAGGGCCTTTACCTGTGCCATTAGTATCTATATAAATTCTTGCATTTCTATAAGTTGTACTTCCAAAGAAGAAACACATCCCGTCATTGGTCACAATTGCTCTATCAGAGACGACATCCGTGCTAAAATAAGCATCCTTATTCCCGGTATAAGTTTTGTAAGTTATAGGAGTTGACTTATCCGAACATGATAGATACGACTTTTCGTAAGTACAAAATCTACTGCCTGCCAGATACTTTTTAAATGCTTCAATATATTCATACTTTTTCTCTGTTAATGCGGAATCAGTAGACAAATCAGCCGTAATGAAATTCTGATAAACACCGTCATAATCCCCTACCATGCGCATGTGAACATTCCACAAAATAGAATAAGCCTTCTTAAAACGAGTCTGCAATTCTTGATTTCTATGGTTTGCAATCAAACCCGGCAGCGTCATAGCTGCAACAATTCCGATAATTCCAAGGGTAATTAAAACTTCAGCAAGGGTAAATCCGCTTATGAGGCTAAAAGAAGCCCCCCCCCCCTTCCAGAAATTCGCTCATATCAATAACTTTCATACATTTCTCCTTTTGTATTATATGTCAATTATAAACTATGTTTTTAAATTAAGCAACAGCAAAAAAATACATTTACAGCTTTTTAGTTCACTATGAAGCTCCCAGGAAAATTTATCCCGATAACAGATAAAGAAATATTAGAATTACAAAGAACTCACCAGATATTTGCAGACTGCTATCTTACAAGCTCCTTAAACGCTTTTTGCCGTACGGAAAAAGGACGCAATCTCCTTAAACAAAATATCCAAAAATCCACAGAAAAAGGCGGAGGGTTTAAAATTCATTTTCAAGATATTAAATCAAAACCGGAGGATGTTTTTGTCACCGCAAAAGAAATAAGCAACCTTCAGCTTACGGACTTGCTTATGAATCCTATAGAACACGGTTTTAAAGAAAATGATACGCAAAAAGCTGTAGAAATTGCGATGGATAAACTTATTAACAAATATCCGTCGCTAAAAAGTCTTATCTGTATGTATGCAACCTGCGTGGAAAGTTTTGAGTATAATTTCCCCTCGCTGTTTATGAAAATATTTACAGGAGAAAAACCTGTTGTAATTAATGAAAAAACTCTGCAGATGACTTTAAAATCAAAAAAAGATAAAGTTGCTGAGTTATTTAAAGAACTTGACAAATCCAACGGAGATTTTAATTTTGTTGCCGGAACAGGGTTCAAATTTAAAAGTGGTTTTGATGACTGGCATTGTTTTACTGTAGAAAGTGTTAATGCTCACTTAAATACCATTAATCTGCATAACTCAAGAACCTGCAATACTTTAACGCTAGATTTTGATACATTTATAAAAAAATTTAAATACCTTGTCGGCTATATATCAAAAGATTTTACAAAAAAATGACTTTAATCCTGTTGTTTTATATCCTTCATAGAAATATTGAATTTCAAAAGATAATAACCGCCTAAAATGACAAGAATAACCATCAAAAGCGCCTGATGAACAGTTGAAACTGCGAGAGAAGTTGATTTTTCAATACCGAAAATTCCGAGCGCCATAAGATATGCAACCTGATAAGGTCCCAGAAATACAGAAGTTGACGGAATCATCGTTGAGAATGATATCAGACTAAGGACAAAAAGTCCTGCCGAAAATCCTAAGCCGAGTCCGAAGCTGTCAACAATCAAAAATGCTACATAAGCTTCAATTCCCCAAACAATGAGGCTTGTTACACATGCTACTGTCCAATATTTAGGATAATCAAGAACCTCAAATCCTTCCATAAAAGACTTTACATGACAGCAAATATTTTCAACTATAGAAACAGCCGATGCCGCAAATTTTTCAGGGAATTTTCTACATATACAGGAAAGTTTTTCACAAATAAAATCAACCTTATCAAACTTGAATACAATATAAAATATCAGTAAACTTCCGAAAAAGAGCGCACCTATACCGTAAGAAATATGCAAAATCCACTGCTGTTTACAGTAAAGAAGTATAGCAGCAAGGAGCATAAGAAAGACGCTAATTCCGTCAAGAGTCCTCTCTAAGATAATAGAGCCGAAAACTTTCATTTTCTTTTCACCCTTAACAGAGCCGAGATAATATGCTCTATAAACATCACCTGCACGTGCAGGAAGAAAAATATTCAGCATGCTGCCAACAGTAAAAACTTCACCCAGATGAAGTGATGAATATTTTGAATCATTCAACAAAAGTGCCTTCCAGCGGATACCTCTTATATAAAGCGTCAAAACATACAGCGGTACAATAAGCCATATATGTTTAAAATTAAATGACTTAAATGTATTCAAAAGTTCGTGCCAGTCAATTTTATAAAAAATTATACACAGCAGCGCTATTGTAATAACTAAAGCCGCTATCTTCCTCTTTTTCATAACAATTTAATTTTACCACAAATATTGAGATAAAGGGAACAAACTAGTGTGCAAATGGCACTAGTCTATTTTTATATGGGGCTTGTGCAGCCCCAAGCCCCGCACCGGATATTCTTTCTTTTTGTATCGCAACAAAAAGAAAGAATATCGGCTAAGAAAGAAAAACACGCTATATTACAGCGCTGCTTTGCAGCGCAAGACCGAATGGATGTCGTTAAATGCTGACGCATTTAACCTTTCAGCCTCACTATCGCACTTCGTGCACGTTCGGCAACCGACCACAGGTTGGTCTAAATAAATCCCCCCTACCCCCCTTTACAAAGGGGGTAAAGTAAAAGCCTCCCTTGTAAGGAAGGTGGCGCAAAGCGCCGGAGGGTTTTCATGCGAGCGTGCGGCGTAGCCGCTATAGCGAGCACTAGAGGTTGAAGGCAAAGCCATCAACTACTTCCATTTGATTTTGCGGCGCGCAGCGCCGCTGCTTCTTTGCGTGTTTTTCTTTTTCGGTTCACTTTTTCTTTTTGCGTCGCAATCAAAAAGAAAAAGTGAACATATATTAACTAAAAGAATGATAGTACCTGGTTTGGGCTGCATAAGCCCCATATACAAGAATAGACTTGTGCCTCTTTTGCACTAGCCTATTCTCTTAGTTGCATAATTTTTTTTATCTGTTAATATAATAACTGAAATGGATACATTAATTACCTTACAATTGCATTTGCATCATCATATCAACCTGAAAAGGCTGTAGAATTGATGCTGCGCAATTTTTAATATTTTTAGGTAATTCAATTCTTTGATAAACGGTCTTTTCAGGAGCCCCGTAATGCGCAAGAAGGTCTGAATACTTATGAAAGAATTGGAGAACACAAATGACAGTTACAGGTATTATATCCGCTATAGGAAATAACAGCAGCATTTATCCGCTTTTGGTCAGAGATTGCGGAATTGAAGTTCCGACAAAAGTTTATTTAACATACAAAGAAAACGAAAATGATAAAAAAATACAAAAACTTGCAACAAGAGAAAGATTTATAGATGAATACATAGGTTCTGCAATCTGGCTCGGAGGAATTCCACTGGTTGAATATGTTGCAAATAAATTCATTAAGGCAAAAGGGTTTAACCCAAATATTAATCTAAAACTTTTAAAAGAAGAAGAATGCCAGGGACTTGAATACAATATTAAAAAATTTGAAAAATTGGCGCCTGAAGCTGTTGAAGATTTAAAGAAATTAACTGGCAGTATGGCGAAAAACACTTATAAAACACTTCTTGGCGCAAGATTTCTTGCTGCAACCCTTATTCCTATAGCCGTGATTGGTTTTATTCTTCCAAAAATGATTTTTGCATCTTCTGCGAAAAAAATCGCTGAAATGAAAAATCAAAATGAAAATAGAAGAACATCTCTTGAAATAGAAAGGAAGCAGCAAGAGAAAAAGACAAAAGAAACAACATTTACCGGGAACTTAATGTCAACTTTAGCAAACTTTTCCACAAAAGAAAAAATGGAGGTGATTGACGGCGGCTACGCGCTAGGGCGCATTGTGACAGCGAGAAAAGGTCCTGACGGGAACCGTAATGAAGCAAAAGACATTGCATTTAAAATGGCAGGTATGATGTATTTGAATTACGTTGCGCCGCAGCAGATTGAAAAAGGGTTGAACTTTTTCTGTAAAAAAGTTTTCAAACTTAATACAAATCTTGACCCTCTCATGCTTGAGGACAAAGATTTTATAAACCAGATAAAAGAAGGGAAATTACAGCTTCCAAAATCAGACAGCGCAAAAGATTTACTTGATTTTGTCGACAACAATCCGAAAAGCTTGTTTGTAAAATATGCAGAAAAGTTTGAAAAAATTAAACTTCTGAAAAACGGAATACGCGACCCGAGAGCATACGTAAATATCAAAAAGCTTGCGGAATTCAAAAAAGACATAGAAGAATTTTCGAAAAATTCACTCTCTTCTAAATCTGTAAAAAGTTTTGCAAAACGCGCAAAAGGAGTCAAGACCTTCAATATTCTGGCAAACGTCGGCTTGAGCAGCTTCTTATTGGCATATTGCCTTCCGAAAGCACAATTTGCATTCAGACGTCTTGTTACAGGCTCGGAACTCGAACCCGGAATTGTTAATGCAAATATGAAATAATTTAAATTGACCTGAGGGGAATAAGTATAATCACTTAATCACTAATACCCTATTGATTTTATTTTCTCAACACGCTCCCGCACATGCTCCCGCTATCGTTTCGAAAACAAAACCAATAGGGTTATTTCTCCACGGAACACATAAAAAGAGCAGAGAAAAAATCTCCGCTCCTTTTTATTTAATAATACTAAATATGTCTTAAGCTAAAACGAGTTCTTTTTCTTCACTCATTACTCTGTCACCGAGAATAGTATTTTTAATCTCAGCCAGATCCTGCTGCATTAATCTTCTCGGAGAACCTTCTTCCATAGAACGGTTTCTGAGTAAGTATGACGGATGGAAAATCGTTATAGCTTTATATTCCACACCGTCAACCGTTACAGTCATCCATTTGCCGCGAACTTTTGATATAGTTTGTTTTTTATCAAGTTCTACAAAAGATTTTAATGCTGTAGCGCCGCAAAGAACAATTGCTTCTGGTTTAATAATATCAATCTGTGCATCTAAAAATTTGCGGCATGCTGATTTCTCTTCATCAGTCGGAACTCGGTTTTCTGGCGGTCTGCATTTTACGGTATTTATCATATAAATATCATCTTCTCTTGAAATCCCGGCTTCTGCGAGAAATTCATTCATTAACTGACCGGCTCTTCCAACGAACGGAATTCCCATTTCATCTTCGACTTCTCCCGGAGCTTCCCCGATAAAAACTATTTTTGCAGTAGACGGATTACCGTCAGAAAATACTACGTTATTTCTGGTTTTTGCAAGCGGACAAGCCTTGCAGCTTTCACACTTCTGTCTTACAATCTCCAGGCACTGACTCTTCATTTTTTCTCTCCTCTTTTTCCTTATTGTTTTTAAATAAGCCAACATTATATTTTTTACAATAGCGCTTCAATTCCTTCATAACAACATCCGAAAGTATGAAAACCGCTATCAAATTCGGAACCGCCAAAAACAGAGTAAACGCATCAGAAAGATTTATTATACTTTTAAAGTTCATGGCTGAACCGATTACTATGAATATACAATATATAACCTGAAAAGTCCTCGTTGTCAATTTTGTATCACCGAAGAGGAAGTTCCAGCCCTTAATTCCGTAGTATGAGCCGCAGAGCATTGTAGATAAAACGAAGCAGCTTGCCATAAAAGTTAACAATATCGGAAAGAACGGACAAACCGTCCCGAATGCTTTTGATGTTAATTCAATACCGGCAAGTCCTGTGTTTTGCAGATAAACTCCGCTCACAACAATGACAAAAGCTGTTGCAGAGCCTACGATTACCGTATCGACAAACGGCTGGAGCATGGCAATAAACGCCTGTGCAACAGGCCTGCTTGTTTTAACTGCAGAAAAGGCAATAGGTGCCGTTCCAAGACCCGCTTCATTAGCAAACATCGCACGGCGGAAGCCCCAGAGCATGCATGCAAACATGCCGCCTTCCATAGCGCGAGGCTTAAAGGCTTCCGTTATAATTACATGAATTGTATGCGGGAGATGGTGAATATTCATCAAACAAACAACAAAGGCTGATGCAACATATAATGTGCACATCACTGGCGTAACTTTTGAGGTAAACTTTCCGATAGCCTTAATCCCGCCGATTATCGTAAAATATGTAATTACAGCAACGATTAAACCCAAAAGCCAGCTTTGATTTGCAAAGAAACTTTTGTCACCTCCTGTCACTTCCGTAATCTGGGTTGTCATGGCATTTATCTGGAATAAATTCCATCCGCCGATCATTGCAAAAATACAGCACACCGCATAGATTTTTGCAAGATAGGGTGAAAATTTGCCAAGAAGTTTATGATTTTTTAAACCTGCTTCAATATAATACATCGGACCGCCCGCAACAGTTCCGTCTTTATTTATTTTACGGAATTTCAGCCCGAGAAGCACCTCAGCGAATTTCAGCGCCATTGAGAAAAATCCTGCAATAATCATCCAGAAAATTACCCCAGGTCCGCCGACAGATACAGCAGCCGCTGATCCTGCAACGTTACCTATACCGGCAGATGCGGAGATTGTTGCCGTAAGCGCCTGAAAAGATGAAACTTCTCCTTTTTTCTTTTTTACTATAATATCTTTATGCTCATAGTTTTTGGTAATAAGTTTAAGCGCGTGTTTAAATCCCCATACGCCAATGAACCTTGTACGAATAGTAAAATAGATTGCGGCAGTCATCAAAAGCGCAACAAGAAATTCCACCCTGACACCATGAATCGTCACGTGGCTGAATATTATCCCTGAAATTTTGTCGGCTATCGGTGATAAAAAGCTATCTATTGCACTATCTAAATTCATCACAAATAGTTTATCATAAACAATAATATTGTAAAATTTATGAAATTTGGAAATTATCTTATATTGTGTCAGAAATTTCTTCAAGTTCATGTAAAATCTGTTTTTGTGAAACAGAAAGTTTGTCAGCGTACTGCATCGCAAGGTTTAACTCTTTCCTGCAGTCGTCGAGGTTGCCGATTTTTTTGTCAATTTGCGCTTCAAGGTAATATAAATCTCCTGTGTCAGGGAATTCCGCGATTGCACGTTCTGTAATTTCGCGTGCACCTTCAAATTCGCCCTGTGCAGCCATAATTTTTATGTAATTTATATAAGCTTCCAGATCTTTCGGGTTGTATTTTAGCGATTCTTCAAGCATAAGGACGGCATCTTCGTACTGCCCGTTTTCAAAATTAATTACAGCAAGGTTATAATATGCCCAGCTGTAATCAGGCGAAATCTCAAGCACTTTTTTAAATTCTTCCGCAGCTGCAGATGGATCCTCCATATCTTTCAAGATATTTCCCAGATAAAAATGGGCGTACAAGTCCTCCGGATTTAAATCTATTGTGCTTTGAAAATTCATCATAGCGTTAACGTTGTCCCCTTTTTTCAGGAAGCAGATACCTAAATTAAAATATGAATTGGAATCGTTGGTGTCTTTTTCCAGAACCTTTTCAAAACACTTTATCCCTTCATCGTATTCTTTCAATTCAGTATAAACAAGCCCCAGATTGTAAAAAGCATCAGTATCTTCAGGCGCGAGTTCAGTTGATTTTAAGTATGCATCTTTTGCTTTGTCAAATTTTTTTAATTTTTCATAGGTAATTCCGATGTTATAAAAGAGTTTTGCGTCATCGGAAAAATATTGTGTTAGCCATATAAAATGCTGCAGCGCTTCTTTTGTGAAACCGTTATCAAGCAGTAAAACCGCAAGTTCTCGCCGCGCCTGAAAATTTTCGCTGTCATTCTGCAGTATTTCTTGTAATTCCTGAATTTTATCCAAGTTTGCCATAAAGAAATAATATCAATTTCCTTAATATATGGCAAGGTTATTGCATTTATTTTATATTTATTTAGAATATTAATAACACCATGGAGGGCTTTAATATGAAATTAAAACTATTTGCTATAATTTTATCAATTTTTGTATTTACGCAGTGTGCATTTGCAGCTCCTTTTAATGCGAAAGCAAAAACCAAAAGAATTCCGGCGGGAACAAAATTCCAGCTGCAAATGTTAAACTCAATCAGTACAGTAAATTCTGAAGGAAAAGATTTTTCGGCAATCTTGATAACTGACCAGACTGCGGATTCTGATGTTATTCTTCCTTCGGGTTCTCTGGTTCGTGGAAGTGTGAGAGAAATTATTCCTGCAAAAAGGATGTCAAAGGGAGCAATTTTGTATCTTGATTTCGACCACGTAGTGACGCCTACCGGCAGACAGCTTCCGCTTTCTTTGAATATTGTGGGAAGAACTGATATGACTTATGACGGCGGCATAACGACAACTAAAGGCTGGGGAGATGCGGTAAAATTAAACTGGGATAAAACCGTTGAAATTACAAAAAATGCAACAGAATGGGGTAATGATATTGTAAACGACGGTGCCGCAAAATACGTCACGGTTCCATTGAGTGCAGTTGGCGGCGCGATTGGAGGCGGTGTTTATTTTGTTGTAGATAGTATTGCTGATTTAATACGAAAAGGTGCAGATGTAAATATATTCGCAAATGATGTTCTGAATGTTATTCTGGTCGAACCTGTTGATGTACCGGTTTTGTAATTCAGTATTCTATTTATTATGAAAATGCCTTGAATGTACGTTCAACGTTCTTTTCAATCGTGCCTTTGATTGAATCGAATTCCGTCTGCAGAGCATTGTGTTCGGTATCAAGAAGTTTCATCTGGTTGTCGTATTCTTTATCTTTTGCCTGAATTTCTCTCATTTGCTGTTCATAGCGAACTTCTGCTTTTGTTGCGGCGGTTTCGTCTTTTTGTTCTGTAATATCACCAATTGAAGTATAAATTGTAGAAACCCATTGAACATCGGTTAAGCCGTCACCTTCTATATCAGGGGAAGAAAATTCAACTTTTTCAAGTGTAATAACACCATGTTCAAGTGCGAATTGAAGCCATTCAGGACTATTCATTAATCCGTCTTCTAAAATCGCATAGTTTTCATTGACCTTTGAATCTGAAATCCAACCGTCAAAATTTTCATCATACTTATCAAGGTTCATATAACCTGATTTATAATCGCTTTCACCATTCATTCTATGCCAAAGGTTGACATACCATTGGCCTCTATCGCTATCTTCAATTTGCCGAACTTTTTTAGAAATATATGGTTCTACTTCAGGTTGATTAGGCTTTTGTGCTTCCCAGGCAGCAACATCACCATCATATTCTTCTTGTTTAAATTCTCTTTTTTCGCTTAGTCCAAACTTTAAATCATAGAAAACCAGATGCTTTGCTCTATCCATAATAGCATCATATTCAGGATCCCCAGGTGCAAGAGCACCCTTTGAATTATACAATTCTTGTGAATCCCACAGTAAATCTACAACCTTTTGTGTTACAGACATTGTACCGTCACAATTTTGATGATATTCATTTTCAGACTGACCGCAGCAATTTTTACCAGCAAGTTCAGCCCTAATTTCAGCCATTGTTTGAGCATTACCGTTTACACCACCGCTACCGCCGGTAGTCCACCAGTGATAAAACGGCTGACTTGGACCGTCAGAAATAGTAAATGTATGCTGACCATCAGATGTTGTATATTCTCCTATATCAAGCAAATGACTCAAGACATCGCCAAGGTGAAATAACCCGTCGGAATCATTCATAACAGATGACCAGCATCCGGAATCGGTACCGCTTACGAATTTTTCATATAAATCAGACGAAGTTGAAACAGTTGTTTCCCAATAATCATCAGGATTTGGTTCTTTTGCTTTCCACTCTTGATATTTGGCATTGTATTCATCCCACTCAACATCGTATGCCGGGTTTTTAACTTGCACAACTTTACCCTCATCAAGAGATCCTAAAAGACCATATTTATCAAGGAATTCTTCCAAATTATCACTTTCCTCAAAGTTTTTGCCGTCAAGTTCGCTTACAAGTATCTGTCCTGCAGCATTCACAAGCCCGTACTGGTTTTTCAACGGTCCATAGGTCGAGAGCGCATATCCTGTTAATCTCTGATATGAAATATTCCCGTTTGCATCATAAGTTGAATACATCAATTGAGTTTCATTCAATGCATTTATATATTCTTCTCCAACCTTCTCTGTCTGGTCTGCAAGACGTATTTTGGCATTGGAAATATGCATGGTTCTCAATTCGTTGTGATTGAGCCGTGCAGTAATTGATAATAATCTAGCCTGTCCTGCTGCCATTCCCATAGTAAACGTTTTCCTTATTGTTGTTCTATTATATCTACGGAATTTTTCGGCATAATCTTAATAATATCGTGAAAATTGTTACAATATTTTACAATTTTTATGCGGTTATGTTAAGATTTGTATATGAAACTATGTTTATTTCAGGGAACTTTTAATCCTATTCATAACGCACATATTCAGGTCGCTGAATTTGTTGTGAAAAATTCTATATGCGACAGGGTGGTCTTTATCCCTGCATACGACCCGCCCCATAAGGCAAGCGGCGGCTGCAGCGCTGAGGATAGGCTTAATATGGTTAAACTCGCTCTAGAAAACCGACCGGAATTTTCTGTTTCGGACATTGAATTCCGGCGGCAGGGAAAATCTTATACGTACCTTACAATATGCGACATCTATAAACACCATAAGATAGACGGTAAAATTAAATTCCTTATAGGGACTGATGCCTTTGAAAAAATAGAAAAATGGTATGAAGCCGATAAGCTTAAAGAACTTGTTGATTTTGTGGTATTTATAAGAGAAAATAAATTTGACCGGGAAAGGTTTGATTACCTGCGCGACAAAGGTTACAGGTTTGAATTTATGCCGCTTGAATTCCTTGATATTTCATCAACGGAAATAAGAGAAAAAATAAAGCGGGGAGAAAACATAAAAGGACTTGTACCGGAAAAAACAGAGGAATATATAAAAAAACATGATTTATACAAAAATTAGTGAAACAGAGATAAAAGAATGGTTAAAAAATAATCTGACAGAGGAAAGATACTCACACTCCCTCGGAACCGCAGAGTGCGCAAAGGAACTTGCCCGTCAATTCGGGCTTGATGAAGAAAAAGCCTACACGGCAGGACTGCTTCACGACTGTGCAAAATGCTTTACAAACGAAAAACTTCTTGAAATTATTCACGATAACCTTGATGTACACCAAGAAGAAATGCTGAATTATAAAACCCTTCACGCACCTGTCAGTGCCTTTTACGCACAAAAACAGTTCGGAGTTGACGATTACGAAATTCTGTCAGCAATCCGCTGGCATACTCTCGGCAAACTTGATATGAGTGATTTTGAAAAAATAATCTTCCTCGCCGATAAAATTGAACCTAATACCAGAGATAAAGAATATTCAGCAATCATCAGAAGTTACCTCTCAGAAGATAACGGATTGAATAAAGCTCTTTTAAAATGTTACAAAGAAACAATTAAGAGTCTTGTCAAAAGGGACCTGAAAATCTGCCTTTTGACAATTGAAATTTATAACAAACTTGAAGATTTGGTAAATGTTTAGTCATGATTTGACAACAATCGGGCATGTTCATGATAAAATTTATTCAGTAAAAGAGGAATTATAGATGAAAGTTCTGGAAATCAAGAATAACCTTGTTAAAATATCATATAATCGTGAAGATAACCTTTTGTTGTCAGGATTTGTAATTATCGAAGATGACCAATCGCCGTATGTTGCACAAGTTTTGAGCTTAAAAGCCGACAACGGTATTAATTATGCAATTGTGAAACTTCTCTTTACTTTTGATGCGGAAGGTATAGTCAAAAATTACGACGGGACAATTCCTTCGCTGGATTCGGATGTCACAATGCTTACATCTGATGAGCTTTTGGATATCTTACCAGTCAATAATCCAATTGATATAGGTTTTCTTGCAAATCAGGATGTTGACCTCAAAGTTGACAAATCTATTCTTGAAAATAATCTCCTCATCTGCTCAGAAAATAAAGAAAATACTAATACAACTATTGAAAACTTCGTTTATCAGCTCAGTACTGAAAATAATAAGTCTGTTATTTTTGATATTGACGGTAAATTCGAGGGACAAAAGCTTAAGTTCGGCGAAGATTTTAAACTCCCGCTTAATTACAACACTATAAATTTTATCTATGAACACGATCTGGATAATGTCGATGCAACCAGCAAAGCCCTTATTCAGGATATTTTCCTTGAAGTTCAGGAATACTCAAAAACTGTTCTCGATAAATTCATTCCGTTTGACACATTTATTAATGTTGTTGATCAGCAGTATAAAGAACTCGGACTGACAGAACTCGTCTTACTGAAAAATAAACTTTTAAAATACAAGGAAGAAAACGTTTTTGCGCAAAACGCTAAAGATATTCATACTCTAAGAAGCGCTATTAGGGCAAACTTGACAAACATCCTTGATATTTCGTCCGCAAGCGATATTCTTCAAAATGAAATTATGAAATATGTCTACGATTCTATTGATGAGATGGATTTGTTCGTTTATTCTTTTGTACAATTAACAAACGATAATGCAGACAAGCGTCTTATCAGACATTTTCTGACAAAAAATAAAATCTATACAACAATCGCTTGCAGTCACAATTTTAAATATCTGTATGAATTAAAAGAACGCGCAAATAACCTTATCCTCTTTGCGCCGCAAACTTTGCAGCATGATTTTGCATCTTACAATACATTCTTGAATAAATTAAACGCAGATGAATTTATTATCTACGGTAAGGCAACGCAGCATGTTCCGCTGATAATAGAATTATCGTCAATTCTTAATCAGCCGGAAGAACAGCAGGAACAAGACTCTTCTCAAGCTGAGTCTACAAAGGAACCCGAAGAAGAAAAACCGGCTGAACCTGAAAAACCTGATGATTTTTCGGAGGAGTCTAATTCATATTCTTATGAAACTCTGATAAATGATGACGCACCTGCTGAAGAGTCTAAAAATAACGATGATATCCAGGCTGAAACTGAAAAAGAGCATGATATACAGGAAGAAAGAAATGAATCTTATACTGAGGAAGAAAAAACTGTAGAAACTCCTTTAGAATCTGAGGCTGTTCAGGAAGAAGAAGTTAAGACGGATTTGATAACGAATATCATAGATGAAGAACTTGCCGCAGAAGAAGGAGCAGCAAAAGAAGTTCCTGCCAAAATCGAAACCCCTGAAATTGTTGAAGAAGTTCAATATAATGGTGTTGATGTTATTCCGCATATTCAACGCCAGGAAGATTTACTGGAAGAAGCTCCTATTGTAATTACCGAAGAGGCTCCTCCGGAAGTTTCGGAAAGTTTTTCAGAAGAAAATATTATTGAAGAAAGCGAAGAAGCACCTGCTCCGGAAATTGATTATAATGAAAACAGCCTTCCATTAATGTCTGATGAAGATTTGGAAAAATCAATAGAACAAAAAGAAGTTGAGGAGAAAAATTCTCCGGTGCAAAATATTACAGATGCAAGAGATTATGCTGCCGAAGCCGATGATATAATGTTTTCATCAGCAAGTACGGAAGAGGCGCCTGCTGAGGAGTCAAATACTCCGGAAGATGAGGAGTACATAAATGAAGATAGTGGAACTGCAGAAGGCACTCACCTTGCAACGGATGAAGGGGAAGATATTGAGGCTGAAGATGAAGCGTTGACAGAAGAAGATCTTAACTTTATTGAAGATGTAAATATCGGAAATGTTCAGGAAGAGTTAAACGTACCGGTTTATCCGGCTGAAACTCCGATAAGAGAAAACGCACAGGTCTTTGAACAAGGAGATAGAGTGACGCACCCGAAGTACGGTGAAGGTGTTGTTGAAAAAATGATAAAATACGGTAACAAAACCCTCTGTTCTATAAATTTTGCAAACATCGGAAGACGTCTGCTAGATCCTGCTATTTCTGAACTTGAAAAAGTCGAATAATCCCAGCTGTATAATAACTCTAAATTCTATAAGCTGTGCGTGTATTTTTTTGTTATTTAATCAATAAATGTGCAATTGCCTGTGTAAAATTCACTGTCGTAATAAAGTCAAACTCCTTGACTGACTGTCCGAGAAAATTTCGCGATAAGGGGTGTGAACGAAAATTTTGTGTGGCGTCTTAAAATGTGAGCTGCTGCCCCACGGGGTTTAGCAGGCGGAAAGCTGCGACACTAGATTAGATTTTGATTTTGATTACTTGATTTTTTTTATTGGAATAAGATTGAGTAATTTATAATTTATTTCATTATGTGTTTCTTTTATTTTTGCCGGTATAAATCCAAATAACAGAGTGTTTTCATTACGTATGAAAATATGTTTGTTTAAAAGTTCCGTATTGGTTACAGGTTCAGATTCAATATAATCAAATATTTTATATTTCTCTTTTTCCCATTTTTCGTAACCTAGTTTTATATATTCAGCCGTATTTTTTTGAATTTCACGGACATTTAAAATCGTCAGCAGTTCAGGTTTTTTGTAGTTATAAAGAAAACCTGTTTCACCGTTTTTAATATATTCGTTCATTGTAGGGTAATCCGGAGCTATAACGCATCTGCCAGATGCCATTGCTTCCAGAAAACTCATCCCTATACCTTCGTAACGGCGCGGAGCGAAATACAGTGCGGATTTTTGAATATATTTTTGCATATCCTCTTTTGTGTCAAACCAGGAAGAATAAACGACTTTCCTCTCCAGATTTTTAGAAGGAGGTATAAATTTATTTTTCGGGTCTATGCTTTTGTGTAAATATACTGTTTCAATTCCTTTTGTATCAATTACTTTTTGCAGAGTTCTTGTCGTAATTTTGTCGCTTCTCTGCCAGAAGAATATTGATTTTTCGTCGCCTTCATCAATAATTTCAGCAGGTTTTGGGAAATATTGTATATAATAAGATGATAGACCTCCATCCTGACAGGTTTTGTGAAAAGCTTTTGAAAAATTTATGATGTTGCAATTTTTATATTCATTCCATAAATGACTGTTTAAAGTTTTTGTATTGTCATACATCGGAAAAAATGCACACTGTTTAAAGCGGATATATTTACGCAATCCCTCTAAAGAGGGCATAACCTGCCATAATATCAGCAAATCAAAAGTTTTCCCTGTTATGTGAGTGAAATCTGTTTCAGATATTTTATACGGGTTAATGTAGAAAGTTTCAACCTCGTATTTTTCAGCAAGAAGTTTTGGTAAAAAATCAGAGGATTTTGTTTTCTTATGGAATTCATGCCCTATAAAAAGCAGTTTTTTCATCTACACTTCCTGTGGAATAAGGATTTCGTAACCTTCTTTTCTTAGGACATTTTCTTTCTCTGCTTCTGCAAGATCTTCACGCACCATCTCTTTTACGAGAGCCTGTAAATTATATTTAGGAGTCCAGCCGAGTTCTCTGCGAGCTTTAGATGAATCTCCGAGAAGCAAATCAACTTCCGTCGGTCTGAAATAGCGCGGATCAACTTCAATAATTACTCTGCCGGTTGCTTTATCAATACCGACTTCATTAACGCCTTCACCTTTGAACTCAATATCCATACCGAGTTCAGCGAAAGTCATTTTGCAGAAATCTCTGATTGTAGTTGTAACACCTGTTGCAAGGACGTAGTCTTTCGGTTCATCCTGCTGTAAAATTCTCCACATACCTTCAACATAATCTTTTGCATGTCCCCAGTCACGTTTTGAAGAAAGATTACCAAGGTATAATTTATCTTCAATTCCGACTTTGATTCTTACAGCAGCGCGGGTAATTTTTCTTGTAACGAAAGTTTCACCGCGGCGCGGTGATTCGTGATTGAATAAAATCCCGTTAGATGCATAAATACCATATCCTTCGCGGTAATTTACCGTAATCCAATAGGCATAAAGTTTTGCACAGGCATAAGGAGAACGCGGATAGAACGGAGTTGTTTCTTTTTGAGGTGTTTCCTGAACAAGACCGTAAAGCTCAGATGTTGATGCCTGATAGAATTTTGTTTTCTTTTCGAGTCCAAGAATTCTTATTGCTTCAAGAATTCGTAAAGTTCCGAGTCCGTCTGCATTAGCCGTGTATTCAGGACAGTCAAAAGAAACTTTAACATGGGATTGTGCAGCAAGGTTATAAACTTCATCAGGCTGAATTTCCTGTAATAATCTTATGATATTTGAGCTGTCCGTTAAATCCCCGTAGTGAAGTTTAAATTTTGCATTTGTATTATGAACATCCTGATAAAGGTGGTCTATTCTGGAAGAATTAAATGAAGAAGCACGTCGTTTCATCCCGTGAACTTCGTAACCTTTTTCCAGTAATAGTTCTGCCAAATAAGAGCCGTCTTGACCTGTAATCCCTGTTATCAGCGCTTTTTTCATTATCCATTCTCCATTAATATCTAAAATAACCTTATATTATCTTAATATAAAAAATTCTATAAAATAGTATTTGTTAAGGATTTTTGCGCTGATAACATTTTGTATTTCTACACTTCAATGAAAAGTCTTCTGCCTACGATATTTTGTTTACCGTTGTAATAGCCGGCAAAGTACCCGCCGCGTACCGGTCTGTTTTTTGCGTAAGTTGCACTGTTGTAAGTATTCCCGTTGTAATTAACAAAAGGATTGTTTCCGAAAGGATTTGAGGATGTTCCTCTAACAGGAACCGTTGTCTGCATCGGCGCAGGAACAAATACCTTCTGTAAAATACTTACTAAATCTGCCATTACATTACCTCACTTACTACATTCTTATTTATAAGAATGCTTACAATTTTGTCATTATTTTATTATATTTAAGCTTAAATTTTCTTTACAAACATCCTCTTATTTATGTAAGTTTTCGTTTATGCTATTATCTTTTTATGAATAAAATGAAGAAAAATATACTTATAATAGGACATTCTGCAAAAGAGCATGCTTTAATCGAAAAACTTGCCGCTTATGATAATGTGGGAAAAATTTACGCATTACCGGGAAATTCCGCAATTAAAGACTTTTGTGAATGTGTAGATATCAGAGAAGATAAACCTCAGGAAATTCTGGAATTTGTACTTGAAAACGAAATAGATTTAACTATAGCCTCTTCAAAAGAGGCTATAAAATCTGATATAGCGGATGTGTTTCAGGCAAATTCACAGTTGATATTTGCACCTGTTGCGGCTGCATCAGGTTTTGCCATAAGCCGTGCCGTGGCTAAGAAATTTATGTATAAACTTCATATTCCGACTCCGAAATTCGGAATTTTTGAAAAACAACAGCTTACAATGGATTACGTGAAAAATGCACAGTATCCTATTCTAATTTCATCTGATGAAGATTCTGATACCTGTGTTAAGTCCGTAGCTGCAACACCAGACCTTGCCAAAAGATGTGTGGATGATTTGTTTTTGAGTGACGAGAAAAAAGTTGTAATTGAAGATTTCCAAAACGGTCATGAATTTACTCTTTATGTTATAACTGATGGTTATCAAGCGCTTCCGCTTTCTGTAGTTGCTGATTATAAATTTTTTGAAAATGGTAACGGCGGACTTTATACATCTGGAATCGGCGCATTTACACCTGATTATAAGGTAAATGAAAATCTAATTCATTCAATTATGAATGATGTTGTGTTTAATATATTGAAATCGCTGGAAAAAAGGCAGACTCCATATCTTGGTATTTTAGGTATTGAGTGCGTCCTTTCGCGCGATGATAAATACTTTGTTACAGGCTTTACTCCATTTTTGAAGGATTATGATGCAGCTTGTGTTTTGAATTCAGTTGCTGATAACTGGCTGACTCTTTTTGAAGCGTGTGCAGTCGGGTCTTTTGCTGATGATTATTTTGAAATTATGCATTCAAATACGGCATCTGTTTCATGTGTTTTATCCTCAAGAGAGGATGGTAGTGAAATAAAAGGGCTTGATTTGGTCGATGATTGCGTGAATGTAAATCATTTCGCGACAAAAAAGAATGAATATCTTGAGTGGCTCACAAATAAAGGTAGAACCCTTGTTGTAACATCAACTGCTGCTACTTTGACATCTGCTAAAGAAAAATTATACGAAAATATTGATGTTATAGAGTTTAAGAATAAAAAATACCGTACTGATATTTGTAATTAATCTTTTATACGTTGATTTTTTTTTTGAAATCATTAATAAAAAAGTATGGTCATTGGAGTTCGAAAAAATTACTATGCAATTTTAGGCGTTACACCGGACAGCGATTCTCAGGAGGTTAAATCAGCTTACAGAAAACTCGCGCGTAAATACCATCCTGACGTAAATAAAGAATCCGGCAGTGTTGAAAAATTTAAAGATATTACAGAAGCCTATGAAGTTCTATCTGATGAAAAAAAACGGAAAGAATACGACATGCTGAATGGATTTTACAAAACTCCAAAGCAAAAAGTAAAATCTGAAGGTGCTAAAAATGAATACAAAAAAACTTCTGAGCAAAAAGATGCAGAAGAGAACGTAACTGAAAAAAAGCAAAGAACTACCCGTCCTTCTTTTGAAGAAAATGATGATGCTTTCCGTAAAAACGATTTTAAATCCGCTATAAATGATATTCTTGAAGGTATAGCAAAAGAAAAGAAGAATAAAAAAATCCCGAAAAAAGGAGCAGATATTTTTGCGGAAGTTACAATTTCTCTTCAGGATTCGGTGAGGGGTACGTCCCGCGTCATTAATGTGATGCACAAAGAGCTCTGCCCGAATTGTGAGGGCAGAAGATTTATTAACGGCGCAAAGTGTAGTGTATGTCATGGTACAGGTGAATTTACCCAGTATAAAAAATTAAAAGTTAAGATCCCTGCAAATGTTAAAAGCGGCACAAAACTCCGTATTCAGGGAGAGGGCAACCCCGGTTTCTACGGCGGTGAGAATGGCAATCTGTATTTGACAGTTAAAATAGAACCTGATTCTAATATAAAAATAGAAGGTTCTGATGTTTTTTGCAAGGTTCCGATAACTCCGTTTGAAGCCGTTCTCGGCGGGAATATTTCTCTTCCTGTATTTGATGGTAATATTTCTATTAACCTTCCTAAAAATACACAATCCGGTCAAAAGTTCAGACTGGCTGGAGAAGGTATAAAGACAAACGGAAAATTTGGTGATATGATTATTACTGTTGAAATTCAAATTCCCAAAAATCTGACTGATGATGAAATCAGACTTTATGAGAAGTTGAAAAAGTTAGCAAACAGTAATATCAGGGAAAATTTGTTCCATGACTAAAATAAGAGAAATTTTTACATCAATTCAGGGCGAAGGTCCTTATGTAGGACAAAAACAGTTGTTTGTTCGCTTTTGCGGTTGTAATCTTAAGTGTAAATATTGCGACACGGATTTTGTTCCGGAAAAGTCGAGAGATTATTCTGTAGATGAACTTGTTAAAGAAATTAATTCCAGCGGAGAAGTTTTTACGATTTCTTTGACCGGCGGAGAACCTCTTGTATCAATAGATTTTCTCAACGAGTTTCTGCCTGTCTTAAAAAAAAGCGGGCATAAGGTTTATCTTGAAACAAACGGGACGTTGCCGGATAATTTAGAGGAAATTATTGATTTTGTTGATGTTGTTTCCGCTGATATTAAGCTTGAGAGTTCTACAGGTATTCCCATGAACATTGATGTGTGCAGGCGCTTTTTTTGTGTAGGCAGTAAGAAAGAAATCTTTGCAAAGGTTGTTTTTAATGATTATATTACTGATAAAGAAATATGTGATGTTTCAGATATCGTAAAATCTGTCGGTTGTGAACTTATATTGCAGCCCGAAATGAAAGGGAATAATTTTGCTGTTTGCGCGCAAAAACAGGATGAAGTGTTTGAAAAATTCTACAAATTATACAAAAATGTACGTCTGATTCCACAGGTGCATAAGTTTTTGAATGTGCGTTGATTTATAAAGAATTTTAGTTTAATATTTTTATTAAAAGAGGTAAGAATGGCAATAAAGAAAATTTTAAAATATGGAGAGCCTTCATTAAGAGAGCCTTCTAAAGAAGTTCACAAAGTTTCCAAAAAAATTGCAGAGCTTGTGCAGGATTTGTTTGATACTATGTATACATTTAACGGTGTTGGATTAGCGGCTCCGCAGATTGGTGTTAACCTTAGAGTTTACGTAATTGATGCTTCTACTAAGGATAACCCTATGAAACCGCTTGTATTTATAAATCCTAAAATTATCAAAAAGTCAGGTGCAATTATTGAAGAAGAAGGATGTTTGAGTTTTCCGGAGGCGTATACACCTGTAAGAAGATATAAAAATGTTAAAGTAAAGGCTCAGGATATCAACGGCAGAACATTTGTGCTTGATGCGACAGACGGAAGCCTTCTTGCCCGTGCAATCCAACACGAATATGATCACCTTGAAGGGATTCTTTTTATTGATCATTGTGTAAACAGGTTTGAGGCTGACGAAATGCTTAAAAAACATAATCTTCCGCCGGTTGAGGAAGATAAACTACTTGAAGAACCGGAATTAGAGGCAGAATTAAAGAATAATGATTAACGTAATTTTTTTCGGGACTCCTGCTATTGCTTTAAAATCGCTGGATTACCTGTATAATTCAGATAAAATAAATGTGGTCGGTGTTGTAACGCAGCCAGATAAGCCGGCTGGACGCGGACATAAAATGTCTATGTCTGTTATAAAGCAGTTTGCGCTTGACCATAATCTGCCTGTATTTCAGCCGAAATCTATCCGTAAAGAGCCGGAAATTCAAGAGGAGTTAAAAAAGCTTAAGCCGGATTTCTTTGTAACCTTTGCTTTCGGACAAATTTTATCTCAGGAGGTTCTTGATATACCGAAATACGAAACAATCAACCTTCACGCTTCACTTCTTCCGAAATACCGTGGAGCAAACCCTATTCAACGTGCGATTATCAATGGTGATAAGGAAACCGGAATTTGTACAATGATAACGGAACTCGGGCTGGATTGCGGTGATGTGTGTTTAAAAGAAATCATCCCGATTTCGGAGGATATGAATTGTGAGGAATTGTTTAATACAATAAGTGAACTTTCTCCTGCCTTGTTGGAAAGAACTCTTGTCGGATTGGCTGACGGTTCTATCAAGCCTGTTCCTCAATGTGAGGATGGAATTTGTATGGCAAATAAACTCACAAAAGAGGAAACATCCATTGATTGGACAAAACCTGCAGCTGAAATTCATAATCTTGTTCGCGGAATTTATAAATTTCCGTCTGCGCATTTTATCTATCATAATAAACTCGTCAAGGTTCTTAAGACGAAAATCGTTGATGGCAGCGGAAAACCAGGTGAATTTGTAGAGGTAACAAAAGACGGGATAAAAGTCGGCTGCGGCAAAGGTTGTATTCTTTTAATGAAAATTAAGCCGGAGGGTAAAGGAGAAATGAATGCCCGTGACTGGTACAACGGGTTAAAAGACAGGTAATTGATATGGTTACAAAAGGGATAAGAGGAGCAATCACAGTATCAGCAAATACGCCTGAGGCAATAAAAGAGGCGACAGTAGAGCTTTTATCTAAAATGATAAAAGAAAATAATATTGTGGCGGATAAAATATCTCATGTAATATTTACGTTGACCAAAGATTTAAATGCCGCATTCCCTGCAAAATATGCAAGATTAAACTGCGGGTTTGATAATGTTGCAATGATGTGTTTTCACGAACTGGATGTGCCGGATTCCTTAAATATGTGCCTTAGAGTTCTTATAGTGATTAATTGTGATGAAAATTTTATCCCTAAATTCGTTTATCTTAAAGAAGCTGCAAATTTAAGAAAGTAGGACTAATAAAATTTTGCAATCTTATACTCTAAGGTCTGATAATCCAAACCCCGCAGAGTCTGAGCATTCCGTACCTTTTTGATAACCTGAACTGGAACAGATGTTTTCGGATATTATATGCCCAGAATTTTATTTTATCTGTTCCGTGAAGATATTTAGAAAGTTTTACGGCTAATTTTAGCGGAAGAGTATGGCATTTATAAATTTCTTCAGCTTCCGAAAAACTTAAATCACAAAAATTTTTATACATATCACAATACATCTGCGCATCTTCATTAATCATTAGCGCTCTGTCACATGAAACTCCGCCGGCTCTAAAGGTTGCAATATTTTCATTTAAATGAACGAACCTATATCCGCCAAGAACAAGACGGACTATCATTTCATAATCCGAAACAATTTTATATTTCTCATTAAAATATCCGATTTCTTTTAACAGAACGGTTTTAGTAAACATGACTTGATGACAAAAAGGAGGTGCTGAAAAAACTATACTTAAATCACCTTTCCATAAAGTAGATTTACCATTGTCATACAAATACGAAACATCTGCAAAAGAGACATCCGCCTGAGTTTTTTCTAAGAGTTCCACAGAAGCACTAATGGCATTATCAACAGAAAAACAGTCATCCGCATTCATAAAAACAATATACTTGCCGTTAGCTCTATCTATGCCTCTATTCATTGCCTGATAAATTCCGCTGTCAGGTTCTGAATAAACTTTTATCCATCCTTTTTCCTCATACTCTTTTAAAATTTCAAGAGTACCGTCAGTTGAAGCGCCATCAATAATTATGTGCTCAATATTTTCATAATTCTGATTGTGCACAGATTCCAAACACTGAGCTAAAAACTTCTCTCTGCCGCACTTCACAAGATTATACGTTGTTGTAACAACTGTAACTAAAGGTTTAACCATCACATTAAAATCATATAACAAACAAATATTTGTTACAATGTTTCATTTCAGCTTTATTTAATCCGTTTTTTAATGTAAAATTACAATTGATAGAGGGAAATTATGCAAAAAACTGATAAAATTTTTGTCGCAGGACACAGAGGGCTTGTGGGAAGCGCAATAAAGAGAGAACTTGAAGCTCGGGGTTATTTCAATATATTAACACGTACCCACAATGAACTTGATTTAACAAAAAGCCATGCGGTTAAACTTTTTTTTGAAGAAGAAAAACCTGACTATGTTATTTTATCTGCGGCAAAGGTCGGCGGAATTCACGGGAATAATACCTATCCGGTTGAATTTTTCACAGAAAATATGAAAATTCAGCTTAATGTTATTGAAAATTCTTTTAAAAATAATGTCAAGAAACTTTTATTTTTAGGTTCCAGCTGCATTTATCCCAAAAATGCGCCGCAGCCTATGAAAGAAGAATATCTTTTATCATCTGAACTTGAAAAGACAAATGAAATGTATGCCCTCGCAAAAATTTCAGGATTAAAGCTCTGCGATGCATACAATAGAGAATACGGCACAGATTATATATCTGTTATGCCTTGTAATTTGTATGGACTTAATGACAACTATGACAGAGAAAATGCACACGTTCTTCCGATGCTGGTAAGACGTTTTCATGAAGCAAAAGAGGCAGGACTAAAAGAAGTTACTGTATGGGGGACAGGAACTCCGTTGAGAGAATTCATGTACGCAGGAGATCTCGCTCAAGCCGTGGTTTTCTTAATGGAAAATAAATCCGCAAAAGAAATCGGCGACTTCATCAATATCGGAACAGGAAAAGAAGTAACAATACTTGAACTTGCGAATATGATAAAAGAAATTGTGGATTTTGAAGGAAATATCGTTTTTGATAAATCAAAACCTGACGGCACAATGAGAAAATTAATGGATGTATCAAGAATAAATAATCTAGGCTGGCAAGCCAAAACTTCGCTAAAAGACGGTATCAAAATTGTCTACAATGATTTTCTCGAAAACAAAAATATAAGACTCTAATAGAGTTTTTTATCAAATTAACTAAATTAAACACGAAAGATAATCACACACATGAAAAAACTAAATATCTTATTTGATGCTTATGTTCTTGCGGAATGCGATAACACAGGAGCTTCCAGAAGCGGAATATTTTTTACAGCACTCAATATTCTTAAAGAATTTTCAAAGAATGAAAATATTAATATAAGTATTTATTGCTCAAATAAAAAATTTTCGACAAAACTGGAAAAAGCGTTAAAAAAATATTTTCCTAATAATAATTTTAATAACTTATATCTTGAAATTTTATCACCAATAGAAAAATTACATTCTCGATTAACATGTAGCTACAAAGAAAAGAAAAATCCGCTGACAAAATTGGGCATTACAGCAGCCTCCGCAATAAAAAAAATAGTTCACGGGAAACATACTGATTATGAAAATTTAACCAAAGATATAGATATTTACTTTTCACCGGTTTACAAAATTCCGGATGAAATAAAGAATATAAAATCAATAAAAAAATACACCCTGCTGCATGATGTAATTCCTGTATTATACCCTGAATATTTTGGTAATAATAAAAATTACTGGTTTTATAAATTTATTAAAGAATTAAGCGCTGATGACTACTATTTTACTAATTCAGAAAACACAAAAAAAGATTTCATTAAATATTGTCCGCAGCTTGATGCTGAAAAAATTACACCAGCCCTTCTCGCCTGCTCGGAAAACTTTAAACCTGAAAAAGAAAAGACTAAAGGTGTACTAAAAAAATACAAACTTCCAACCGATAAAAAATATATTTTCAGCCTCTGCACGCTTGAACCTCGCAAAAATTTAATCAGAGCAGTCAAATGTTTCATAGAATTTGTTAATAAAAACGATATTAAAGATATGGTATACATTCTTGGCGGAGGCTCATGGGACGGTTTCATAGAAAAAATGGAACGTGAAATTTCTGATTTTGAAAAGTATAAACATTTAATTTTAAGAGCCGGTTATATTGATGATGAGGATTTAGCGCCTTTATATTCCGGCGCCGAGTGGTTTGTGTATACATCTGAATATGAAGGATTTGGTTTGCCACCACTGGAAGCTATGAGCTGTGAATGTCCCGTTATTACTTCAAACAATTCATCCTTACCGGAAGTTGTAGGTGATTGCGGCATTATGATAGATTTTGACAGCGACGAGCAGCACATTAAGGCTTATGAAGATTACTATTACAACTATAACTTTAGAAAAGAAAATGCAATCAAAGGCTTTAAACGCGCAAAAGAATTCTCCTGGAAAAAATGCGCGGATACAATGATTGAACAGTTTTACAAAAACTTATATTCTTGCAGGTAATATAAAAAACGGAAAATATTTTAATAAAAAATAAACCTTAAATTTGCCGTAATAACGAATTTTTAAAAGCGTAATTTTCTTAAACTTAAATTTTGTATCTTTATATTTTGAAATAGCAGGAATATCATAAAAAACACTGACTTCAGAACCAGCATGTTTCAAATACTTCTTTCTAATAGATAAAGCCAAAGAACTATCAATACGTTCCAAAATCTTTTCTAAAATTTGACGATTAATTTTTCTATCAAAATATATACCTTCAGCATCTTTAAGAGTAACACCATATTGTGCAAATTTATCTTGAATAGATTTTATACATTCTTCATCCGTTAATTTACAACCCTCATTCTCAAAATCATTGGTTTTACCGCTTGACATACCTATCCATCTAAAAGAAGTAAAATCTAAATGAACACGAACACCTTTTGCACCACTTAATATAAGACTCAAAACAAAATCAAAATCTCCGGAAGATTTATAAGCAGAATCAAAATGCACAAGCTCAGTCCTTGTAAACATTGATTGATGACCAAATGGCATTCTTAAAAAGAAAGTTTCTAAAACTGGAAATAAATATCCTACGAAATTATCATTATCATCCAAATATCTCACAGTTGCATAAGAAAAATCGGCATTATTATCTTCTAAAGCCTTAACACTAGCTTCAACAGCTCTATTATCATGCCAAAAGTCATCAGAATTTAAAAATGCAATGTATTTACCATTAGCATGCGCAACCCCTTTATTCATTGCATCATAAATACCCTTATCCGGCTCTGAATAAACTTTCAGCCAAGGATAATCTTTAAAAATCTCCAATGTACCATCCGTAGAAGCACCATCAATGATGATATGTTCAATATTCGGATAAGTTTGATTTTTAACAGATTCTATACACTGTCTTACAAACTTTTCCCGTCCCGCTTTTTTAAGATTGTATGTAATTGTTACTACCGTTATTAGTGGTTCTGACAACTTTTCACCTCGCTATCTTACTAAAGATATTAAATATTCAACTATAGGTAATGCATTTTGTGAATATTCCAATTTATTGATGTAATAAGTTTCAATACTCTTTCTATATTTTAATATATTAGCATCAATTTTCCGAATTCCATCTACAATAGATGCGTCATGAGAACATGCTACGCCTGCGTTTGATGTTTTAACAAAATCAGAATATCCGAAATAGAAATTTGGGACAATTATAGGAACATCGCAGGATAGATATTTCATTAACTTCCCGGAACTCATCCCCATATAATAAACATTTTTACCTCGCATAGTTTTAATATATTCACTATCAAGCTGTTTATACCACGCCAGACCAATATATGCACTTTTTACTAATTCCGTAAAATCTTTTTCAGAAAGAATTTCTAACGAAATTAAAAGTTTTTTTCTTTGAATCAAATCCGAATAAATTTTTGACAAATTCTTAACAAAATTATCACGAGAAAATCCAGATAGAACTAATACATAATCTTCATTAAACAAAGGAGAAAGTAACTTTGGAAAATTAATATCAAGAGCCCACTCTTCAATAGCCCCTGCATATAGCAGTATTTTCTTAGATTTATCTATTCCGAACTTTTCATAAGCAAAATTCGATTTTTCATTTGTAAATCCAAGATAACTATTCGGCAACAAAAATATTTTATTATCACATACTTCGGGTAATGTTTCTTTCAATAAAAGTTCTCTATTTTTATCTTGTATAACAGAAAAATCAACACGATATTTCAAAATCCAATGAAATATCCTCCACAATATCTTTAACCACTTCGGAGGACGAAAATCTGAGGTTTCAAAAAGTTCCATAGAAAAATACGCTCCGCGAATTTTATTAGACGAAAATAAGGTTATTAATAAATGAAGCCATAATCCTTCTATACTTGCAGAAATAATATAATCATATTGTTTTTGATTTGAAAAAAAATAAGAAATGATACTTTTAAAATACTTTTTTCGATACGCATCATCAGAAACTGATATAAATTCGACATTACCAAGTTCTATATTATCAATCATTAAATCATTAATTAAAAAAGTAATTTTAAACCCACTAGCAGAAATAAGCCTTATAAAATTCAATAAATACGGATACGACGAGATTGGTCTATTCTCATTAAAAATTAGTAAAATATGTTTCTTCGTACTAAACTCCTTTAAAAAATTCAAACCTTCTAACACAATAATCCTCAACCTTTCAAAAAATTTAACAAGTTACTCATTAATTTGTAAGAATCAAAATCTCTGAGGAACAAATTAAGTGCATTTTTAGAATAAGTTTGGTAATCTGCTTTTATTTTTATCACGGCATCATTCAATTCTTCAATACAGCCAATTTCAATACCGGCATGGTTTTCTTCCAGTATTTTACCAACATTGTTATTTCCAAAGGAAATAACGGGTTTTCCGCAACGCAAAAACTCCAGTAGCTGTCCGGAGGCTCCATATAAATACTTACAATTATCTTCCAACAATTTCATTCCTAAAAATCCAATATCCGATTTCTCGATAATTTGATATACATTGCCGGGTAAAACTTTATCAACTAATAATATCGGCTTTTTCGGAATATCTTTAATATATTCCTCAATTACATGTATATGCATACCATGTAAGTACAAAACATAGGCTGAATCGCTTTGATATTGGGTTATCAATTCTTCAGTGTAACGGTCACCATCAAAACTTGAACACTGCATCAATATCGGACAATTATCATGCAAAGAATGTGTCACCTCTACATCAAGTTTTGGAATAAATACAGGCAGATAACATACATTGTCTGCAGGAATCCTCATTTTTAATGTACGCTCCAAAACTTCACACCTTTCAGAATTTTGGATAACAAGTTTTCCTCCATGTTTTAAAAAGATTGAATTCAAATACAACATAAAACGAATAAATCTAAATTTACAATAAGTAGAATCATCTCCCATAATATCAAAAGACCAAAATACTAATTTATTCTTTGGTAAAATAAAATTTGCACAAACGTAAGTAAAATGATCTATTACTAATATTTTATCGAAATTATTTTTATTACAAAATCGTTTTAACAACCATAAATGCTTTATAACTCTCTTCCAGAGTTTGAACGCTTTTGCGCATGAAAGAGAAGATGCAAACGAATATCCGCGCTCGAAAAATTGATAATATTCAGCCTGAATACCATTTTCATTCAATAAATCTAAAACTGTCCGTAAATGCGGGTACATACTCTCATTATTTTCCCAGGCAGAGATAATTATAATTTTCAATTTATTTTACCTCGCAAACATAACAAACGCCCCAGGTATCCGAACCAGGCGTTTTATGAGTTAACCATTCTTCTGTTTTTACAATCTTAAACCCGTTTTTAGATGCAAAATTAACTATATCCTCATTAGAAAAATAACGCATAGGATGGCATTCTTTCAGAATTTCGGTTTTACGGGAAGATTTATCCGTAACCTCTATTGTGTAATTTACTTCAACCATATCTTTTTCTTTAATATGATTAGGTACACAATATCGCACAACTTTTATATCGTCATTTTCTAAAGTCTTTGTTCTCTTTTCAGGAACTTGTGCAAGCACAGCTTGTTTGTGCCAGACATCAAAAATAAATTTTCCGCCTTTATTCAAATGTGCTGCCGCCGTCTTAAAATAATTATTTATATCCTCATCCAAAGTTTGATAACTTGCAACATGGAATAACGAAATGACGGCATCAAATTTTCTACCTGCTCGGAAAGTTCTCACATCTCCTTGTTCACAATCAATACCCAGCGCCTTTGCCTGCTCAAGCATTGTTTTACTCAAATCAATACCGAACATTTTATACCCTTTAGATGTCAAAAGTTTTGCGTGTTTCCCGGTTCCACACCCCATTTCAAAAACAGTCTTTGCATTTCCGAGCAGGTGAGCAATATAATCAGCCTCTGCCGCATAATCTTTATCTTTATAGAGTAAATTATAATACATTGAATATGAATCAAAAACTTTTGTTACCATTTAGAAAAGACTCCTCACTTCTTTTACGACTCTATCCATATCAGCCTCGCTCAAGCCGAGCCCTGATGGAATATAGAAACCTCTTTCATACAAACGAGCGGAAACAGGTCTTTTTATATTGTCAGAAATCCCGAGTTTTTTAAATACAGGCTGCTCATTCAATGGATAAAAGAATGGTCTGCAGCCAATACCTTTATCTGCAAGTTTTTGCATAGCTTCTTTTGCGTTAAATCTTACATCGTCATTCAAGACAAGCCCGAAAACCCAGTAATTATTCTCTGCGTAAGCCGTCTTATGCACAGGTAATTGCGCCGGAATATTCTTCAACAATTCCTGATACCATGCACCCATTTCTTTTTTCTTTTGAATAGATTTTTCAAGCTTTTCAAACTGGGCATAAGCAACAGCCGCCTGCAGATTAGACATTCTAAAATTCCAGCCTAAATCGTAATGAACAAATCTGTCTTTAGAAAAGCACAAATTTTTATAATAATTAACTTTTTCAATCAAATCCTCGGATGACGTCATAATCATGCCACCTTCACCGCATGCAATATGTTTATTCGCATAAAAAGAGAACGTCGAAATATCGCTCATTCCGCCGCATTTTTTATCTCTATAAGTTTGTCCGTGAGCCTGCGCAGCGTCTTCTATTATTTTTAAATTATATTTCTTTGCAAGCGCAAACACCTTATCCATATCAGTCGGAAGTCCATAAATATGGACAACCATTATCGCACGGGTTTTCGGCGTAATCATTTCTTCAATCTTTGACGTATCCATATTCCATGTAAGAGGTTCCGCATCCACAAAAATGGGTTTAAGATTGTTATATATAAGACTTTGAGCCGTAGAAATGATAGTAAAATTCGGAACAATAACCTCATCACCGTCAGCCCAGCCGTAAACCGATTTCATAGCACGAACCGCTGCATCAATAGCCACAGAACCGTTTGCGACGCAGCTCCCGTATTTTTGTCCTGTATATGCTGAAAACTCTTTCTCAAGCTTTTTAACAAATGGACCTTCTGAGGAAATCCAGCCTGTATCAATACATTCGTTTAAATACCTTTTCTCGTTTCCATCTAAAAGCGGAGTGTTTACTGGTATAAAATCAGACATCTAAGCTACCCTCTATATTCAAATTAATTATAGCACAAACAAAACGGCTTTATACGTATTTAAACTTTTGTGTTACCTGCATCTCTGAATTTGTCATATTTTGGATCGTCACTATTCGCAATAACGGCATCAATATACTTTCTGTCCTCAACGGAATCTGCAAAATATTTATCAAATTCCTTAGCTGCATGCTTTTGTATTTTTCTGTTAATGTAGTTACAAAGCTTGTCAAATGGGCGTAAAGAAGGCACCCCCCCCCCTATTTTTGAAGCTATAGCCAGCTTTCGGAATTTTTTAACATTGTTTTTATTAATCAAGCGATTTTGCCCAAATGCGCCATAATGAATAAATTGTCTTTGATTTATTGGATCGACTGCATCCATATCAAAGCCATAATCCTCACGCAAATGTTTTTGGAAATATGCAGCATCATCATACATAAGTCTTTCACTATTATTAGAAACACTGTAGAATTGATGAGAAACTTTACAAACCTGAGCCTTTTTCTTATATATACAAAACCAGGTATGATACCTCTTATAAAGATATTGATGTTCTCCTTTATATTTTCCAGTATCAGAATAATCCGATGACATCGCAACTAAATTGTCATTATTATCTAATTTATCTATCATTCTTATAATAAATTTAGGTTTTAATATCTCAAAATCAGCATCAACAGTCGCCCAGTATGGAGTTTCAAACTTCAAAAACTCTTCACTCCAAATGACAGAAGGCAACTCACAATTACTCCATACAATACTTTTATAACCTTCCGGCGAAATTATCTCCGTACCTATTTTTGTAATTTTATCTTTTTTCACAGCATTATCATACAATTCAACATAAGGAAGCTTTTTCCACTTATCAAAATATTCATCCTTTAAGTCTTGAGTAAAAGTGTTAGCATAAACATACAAAGTAAAAGGCAATTGCTTATAATATTTTTTATACAGTTTCATATAGCTTTTTATAGAATAATCAGCTATAATTGCATCCCTTGGCGTAACTATCATAAAAAATATAATTTTCTTTTGCATATTTCCTCCTAAAATCTCACCTTATCCTCATCACCTAAATACGGTCCCTGCTTAATTTCAACCATCTCAACATCATCAAGACACTTAAAGCCATGCCCCCCGAACGCCAGAAGGATTATATCACCTGACTGCAAAGTGCGGCTTTCAAGATAATTTTTATCATCGTCATAAAAATCAACCTGTAATGTACCTTTCCGAATTACAAGAACTTCTTTAGTATAATGAACCTCTCTTTTAACCACATTATGAAAATGCCGCTGAATAGCTTTTCCCTTAGGATGTTTCATATAAGCAATTTGCTGCGAAAAATCATCCGGCGTAAAAAATTCAACCCCATCCTTTGAATAATCACTCCTGATTATTATTGCATATATTTGACTATTGTGGATTATCTTTTCTAACAACATATACCTCTTAAAGAATGATAACACAAAAATAATAGAATATCACAATTTTTCTCCCGTTTTTATTATATAATTAATTGTAGGAAGAATTTATGATTTTAATTACAGGTGGAGCAGGCTATATAGGCAGTCAAACATCATAGATTTATTATAATATAGTACCCACAAAAGCCGGAGATCAATTCTTTACTCTAATTCAGATATAGCAAAACAAATCTTAGGATGTTGTCCTCAAAAAACATTAGAGGATAGTATATCTTCCGCTTATAAATAGGAAATTAAAAGGAATAACTATAAATAATGTTCTTTTAAAACCCATTCTAACAAAGCTTTATCACTAAAAATAGCTTCCCGGTGTTTAGCAAAACTATCTTTTAAAGCTGAATCATGTAAATATTTTATTCGTTCATATTCTTTATATGCCGGGGATTTTAGAATATCAAATTTTTTAAGTTTGTTATTAATTTTTCTAAATTTTCTTTTAAGAAAAGGTTCTTTTGGAATAGAAATATTTGAATTAGGCTCAAAATTATACACAGGACAAATATTGTGCTTCACTCGAATATCAGAAAAAGAATCACATAGACCTTGAAAAACAGCCCTTTTAACAAAATATTCCTCTGTCATCCTTGAACTAGGTACAAAATGCCTTATTTTTATTTTCGGATTATATCTTGCAAAATAGCCATTTGCATTTAACTTAACAGATAACGCCGTCTCACCATCACCAGTATACATTGACATATCTGGAGGCATAATATCTGGGTTTGTTCCTCCGAGTTCAAAAAAAACAGCTTTACGATAAACCATATTACAGCCAAAAGCAAACCAGGCAGGAATATCCATAACCTTATTTTTCAATTTCATTAAAGAAAGCTGCCCCATCCATGCTCCCCAAGGCGAATCAGTCCAAAAATATTTAAGCCAAGCCGGAGGTTTGGATTCGTATAATGGTAAGTTTGGACCGCAGGCACACACAACGGAGTTATCTGAAAAGGTTTCTTCTATACCTACAAGATAATTTTTATCAACAAAACTGTCATCATCCAAATAGCATAATATAGACCCTTGAGCTTCTTTTGCTCCTCTATGTCTTGCTGCCATCAGACCGTCTTCAGATTCATAAATATATCTTAAATTAGGGATTTTATCTTTATAACTCGCAACAACCGAAGCTATATCATCTTTTGTTGCATTATGAATTACTAACACTTCATAACCTTGTT
The DNA here is from genome assembly GCA_944324285.1 of Candidatus Gastranaerophilales bacterium. Classification (GTDB taxonomy): domain Bacteria; phylum Cyanobacteriota; class Vampirovibrionia; order Gastranaerophilales; family Gastranaerophilaceae; genus Scatousia. The sequence continues at coordinate 38,055 of CALUVR010000001.1, forward strand.
TCGGTAGACGTAGTTCTGAAATATATCGCAGTGACAAATTAATTAAATCTTTGTGACAAGTTGGAATAATAATAGAATATGTCAGGGAATTAAACGTCATAGCACGCCTCCCAAACATAAAGAGGATTACTATTAACTATGTTTGTGATATATTTGATTGATTGATTGATTGATTGAGCCAATCTTGTCTCAAAACAAGCGCACGCCATTTCTTTGATACAAACAATCTTAAATCATATTTGAATCGGCTAAAATAGTAATGCGCATACGCTTCAGCACAACGAATTTTAAATTCTTTACTTTTTCTATAAAATCTAAGAAGCGAGTAAAACCAACGTTCAGATGATTTATTTAAATATATCAATGAACTCAATAAAAGTTTATGAGAAGAAGGGGTTTCAGCCCTATAATATGTATAGGAATCACAATTACCCTGATTTGCCAGACGATTATTTAGATAATTCTGCGTCATTCGTGAAGGTGGAATCATATGCTCTATAACAGAATTTCCTACATATGCAAATTTATATCCAAGATTTTTTATTTTAATATTAAGCCCGGTTTCACCATCACCAAGCCATTCTCCGGCAGTATTTTCAGGATTAAACCCACCTACATCTAAAAAGATATTTTTTCTTATCATTTGATGACAACTATAAACACCAATATCCTCTTCCGTTATAATAGTATCATCGCCTAAATCATTCAAACTAAGCCAACCATTCATTAAATTTTCTTTTACCCATATAGGAGGCTCAACTTCCCATTTTGGAATAATTTTTCCAGAAGCCGATGCCACATCCCGATTATCAATAAATACTTTTACTAAATTGGAAATTAAGTCGGGATAGGCAATCATATCATCATCAGTATAGTAGAGCAAATCACCTTGAGCAACCAATGCAGCAGAATTACGAGCATAATGAACACCTTGGCGTGACTCAAACAAACCCGTTATCAAACCAGGATATTTATTCTCATACTCATCAATAATATCCTGAGTATTATCTGTTGAATTATTATTTACTACAATAATCTCATAACAATCTTTTGGATAATTTTGCTTTATAAAGCTATCCAAAGTTATTGCCAACATATTAGCACGATTAAATGTCGGAATTATCACTGATACTAATAAAGATTTCACACAAAACTCCAATTACAAATACGCCACCTGTATAATAAACAAAAATTGGTAAAATGTCAAAATCAAATAAAATAGCCAACTTTATTCTGAGCATAAATAAAATTTTCTGCTAAATATCTACAGAATTAAGATTGCCACATTGCCAATAATAAAATAATTATATCATTTATTTCCCTCACTAACTTCGTTAAATAATTTTTTAGCCTTTATCGGTTTATTTGTGTAGTATTGTTCAACAAAATCATTATAGGTATATACAGTTTTAAAGATACGTTCTAAATAATCATCCCAACCTTTTACTGATTTCTTTTCAGTCAGGCTTAATATATAATCGGATAAGACTTTGCTCCCGTTAAAATCAGGAGATTCTGAAAAGGCTTTTTTAGCAAATGGAACAACTTCTTTTCTAACTGCATTATAATCTTTTTTATTAGACAATATATTATTTAACTTACTCTTTAAATCTGAATAAGTGCTACTCTCATAAATATTTGGAACCCCTAGAAAATTCTGACAACAGTCAAAATGTTCAGTATAATAAATAACTGGGATTCCCGACATTAAACTTTCTACAATTGCACTTGAATAATGCGATACAGTAACATCTGCACACTTAACTAATTCGGAAAATTCAGGTTTAGGAGAAATTGAAATTCTAAAATTAGGTAAATTAATATGATCAAAATACTCTAAAAAATAAGAATAATTCAAGCCATGATGCACTCTAAAATAAACACAAACATCTGGTAAATCCCGAGCTAGCTGTTCAGCTATTTTTAAGAAGCTATATGTAATATGCCTATCATGAAATGCTGGTGTTTTAAAGGAACTATTGTCACAAAATATGCAAACAGGCATATCCAACGGAATATTATATTCAGATTTGTAATTATTCTTTTCATATTGAGTCTTATAAATTTCAGAATAACGTTCTTCGCCAACGCATACAAGTTTATCTTTCTGATTAGCATAATAATCAGAATAATATTTTTTAAATAACGAACCTTGTACTGCATAATACTCTGAAGCAATAATCTCACGAGGAGAATCAAGATACGTATAAAAGCCATGGCATCCAGTAATAGTAGGTATACCTTTCTTTCTATACGGGAAAATATCAGAAATATAATTAAAATGGGAATAAAGTACTGAAGGATTATACTCAGTTATTAAAGCTTCATTTTTTAACCAATTTTTTCTCGTTTCATCTTGCTTTAACATTAGCGTATAAATGGCGTATGATAGTAACTGTGCACAAACTTGATTGTCATTTACTATACTCTTGATTTCATTATACACATCTTTAAAGCATAGCTTAAATGGAGAAACTTTTATATCTGTACCAATTCCGTCTTGGTAAACTATATTAAGATTATTATAAGCTTTTAATTTAGCAAAATCATCTTCCAAGATATTATCACATCCCACAATTACAAGAATCAAATTTATTTTATTTTTTAATAAATATTCTATAGTTGCAATATTCTGTTTAAAATAATAATCCCCCCAAACATAGAACATAACGTTTTTTTCATATATTAATTTATTAGAGAGAATAGCATTGCGCTTAATTTGTGAAGATTTTTTAATATTAAAATTAATAGATTGTTTTGGATACCTTAAAAATTTTACAAATTTATAAAAAGATTTATTATAGAAAATTTTATCTTTTAGTACATAATAAGTTTTACATTTTATATTTTTATTTAATGCAACCTCCCGAAACACTTCCGTTTCTGCACCGTTTGATCCTTGTAAAAGCCAGTAGACACATTTTTGTAATAAAATATTTTTGCGATAAGGTAACAATATTAAATCAGGATGTTCTGATTCTACAATATTAGAAATTAACTCATAAGAACACAACAATTCATATAAAATACTAGATATTTCTTTGAAATTAAGTTCTGCTAAACTAACATTTATATTTGTATAATAAAGAATTGAGTTTTTGTTATCTAAAATTTTATAAGTATAATCCATTGAATTTTTCAACATTTTTTTTCTATCAATCTTAAAATGGGAATAGTGCTCATAAGATTTATATTTCAAGCCCTCTATATCCGCAGATAAACGAGCTTCAACAGAAGTTGCAATAATTGTTATATCTTTTTTATTGTTATTAAGCCTTAAATATTTTTTTGCAAATTTTACATCTAAACTATTGCTTATATATATAAGTACTTTTTTCATAAAAACTATTCTCCAAATTTAATATTTTTATTCTAGCAATTATAAAATGAAATTAATCTTTTACTTTTAACAAATTTTTATCAACCAATTTTCTTATTGCCTCAATTACAAGCCTGAAATCATACTTGGATTTTTTAACTATATCAATAAGATCATTACTACCATCCGCAAGATTCAGTATGTATATAATCAGACCGTTAATTATGCTTGTATCTCTTTGTCCTCCAAGAGATGTATATAAATCATACTTACCCAGTTGAGGTTCACAATAGGGATTAGTTCTTACTAAAATATCATTTGCTTCAATTAATGTAATCACATCAAGATATTTTTCAATTGTACCTTTTATATGCTCAAATGATATAAAATCTTTATTATCTTTTGACGTATGATATTCTGGAAAGTTATAATATCTTGTACGCATTAATGAGCCAACAGGAAAATTAAATCCAGGAGAACAATACTGACGTTCATCACTACCCGTCGGGAAAAAATCTTCCAGTGTATACTCTTTTTCAGTTGAGGAAAGAACACACTCTACAGCTCTATCAGGAAGTGTATTACCCTTTCTTGAACGTTTATAGGTAAAATTACCTCTGTCTCCACAGGTAGTAAGTACAAACCCTGCAATTAAATTTTCTTTTAATTCATTTCCATGTTTTGATAAATAGGCTATTGCTCCAATTGTCTCAGGTATAAATAAAAATCTGTAACTGTATCTCAAATCACTTCGCTTTTTTAATTCTTTATAAAGAAATGCAGCAGACAAAATTCCTGATAAATTATCATTTGCAAGAGAAGGATGGCATATATAAGTTGAAATTAAGATTTCTTTTTCAGATTTTCCCTTGATAAATGCCTCACCGTAGGTTAATGAGCCGTTGCTATTTATATCAGAATCAATAAGCACCTCATAAGTATCTTCAGGTAATGACTGAAGCTGATTATGAGTTAAAGAAAACCCCCAGCGCCTTTTATAACAAGATATTAAAAAAGGTATTGCATCAGGCATATCAGGCAAGGAATACAAATGTTCCTTTAACTCTTTTAGTGTTAATTTGCCGGTAAACGGAGTACTGTAGCCCAAAATATGTAAATTTGAATTTTTTATATCAACAATTTTTTCACCTTTACTATTTTTTATCCAGGCATCCTTTAAATTCCATTCAGGAGGAACTGTCCAATCAAAACATTGCGTCCCTGAGGGAACTTCTGTTATATTTAAATCAACTATTTCATTAATTATATTTAAAGTTTCACGATTCCCGTTCCCTGTTACACTTCTGAGAATAGGAAATAACTTGTCAAAATAATTTTCTATTTCATCAACATTAATCAAACTTAGCACCACACTTTTTTATTTTCAAAAACTATTTGCATTATATTACCGTAAAACGGAATATTTGTCATAGGTTTTCCATTTTTAATAACATCAATTACGTTATTGAAATCTGTCATCCTATTTTCATAAGCACTTCCGATATACGGATAAGATAATTCTACAAGTTTTAACTCAAATTCTTTTTCGATAAAATAAATGACATCTTCATTAAACATCAATTTACTTTCTACAGAATCAAAAAGACACCAATTTTCTTTCAGTAAATAAAATATAAAGTTATAAAAACTTGGAAGAAAATATATAATAATTTTTCCATTTTCTTTTAAAAGTTTTTTGAGTTTTATAAATGTTTGTCTTATATCATCACTCATGTATTGTAGAGTTCCTCTAAATAAAATAGTATCAAATTGTTTATCGGTTTGAAAATTTAAAAAATCCGTACAGTAATAAACCATATTAGAAAGTGCATTCTTCTGAGCAAATTCAATGGCACCGATATCTAGGTCAATTCCAGTAAAATCAAGTGTTTTACTATAAGGAGGGAGGGCTTTATAGATTTCATGCATAAACAAACCTGCGCTGCACCCCACATCCAAAATACTCCCCGGCACACAGTTCTTAACAAAATGAGCCGCATCTAGTTCATATTGTTTTTTACGTAAAATCTTCATTTCTTTCTTGAAATTATGCTTCACTTCTTCATAATCAAGATAATACTCATGCTCATTTTTATAATTTTCAAGAAATTGCAAATGACAATTGTGACAAGTCATAACAGTTTCTTTCCCGATTTTTTCAGAAGTAAGTTTGTTACTTCTGCATAATATACAACTGTTTACCACTAACATACTCCTTATATACTTTAATTAAAATATAAATAAGATTATTTTGCAAACTTTTCTGAACGTTGAAAAGAATTATAAACAGAGGCGGCAAATTCAATATCTTCAAAATTGTCAATATCTACTGCGTACTTCCAATCAATAGGGAAAAACTTTGCGTTTTCAGAATAGAAGGATTTATATTTTCTAAATTCTGAAACTTTTGCAAAACCTACAGCTCCAGTAGGACAATAAAGGTCTTCATTATCCTGTGAACGAGACTGCATAGGATTACTTAGAAGAAAATCTGCTCTATTATTATCTTGCATTTTGAAAGCCCACCATGGATTCATGAACCCAAATTTAAAACACGTTAAAACGGTTGAAGATTCAGATTTAATAAAAAAGGAATAAGCATCTCTTATGATACGAAAATCTCTAAGCGGACAGGATACCTGCAGGGAACAAAAATTATCATAAGACTTATCCAAATTTTCAATTGTATATAGCATAACTTCTGCAAGTGTGGAGTGGTCATCACTATATTTATTTCGTAAAAATGGAACCGAAGCTCCATATTCTACAGCTATTTGCGCATACTTTTCCGAATCTGTAGACACTATAACATCATCAAAGATTTGACTTTCTAAAGCGGCTTCAATTGTATATGCTATTAATGGTTTTCCCATAAAATCCATGATATTTTTATTCGGAATTCTTTTTGAACCGCTTCTAGCGGGAATTATTGCAACATTTCTTACCATACAGTTCTTCCTCCATCCACAACCAGATTGTGACCTGTCATATAAACAGATTTATCACTCAATAAAAATTCAACTGCGTATGGAGTTTCTGCCGGATTAAGCATTCGTTTTAACGGGGTAATTTTAGCAAATTTTTCCTTAAATTCTTCATCAACTCGTCCGTCGACACCTCCGTAGGAAATTGAATTTACCTGAATATTTTTATCCTTAAATTTTATAGCAAGCTCTTTTGTAAGATGTATTAAAGCAGCTTTTGACACAGAATACTGAACAGGAGTCTCAACAAGAGAATTTTTATATAAATAAGGATTATATGGAACAACACCATACATTGAAGCAATATTTACGATTTTCTTCAATTTAGACAAAGGATGATTAGCCAACCGAAATGACAATTCATATGGCAATACAACATGAATTATATATTGATTTAATAAGTTTTCTCGAGTCGATAATCCGTTAGAATTTACTTTTAAATAAGCCGAATTAGTAGCATTGTTTACTAAAAAATCAGGGAAAATCTTGAATTTTTCTAAATTTTGGATTATTAAATCAACTGCATTCTCCTGCATTAAATCAACCTCTATCCCGATTAATTCGGGATGGTCACCAAATAAATGACAGAATTTTTCTTTATTTCTGTAAGTTCCAACAACTCTGTAACCTTTACTTAAAAAATATTTAACGTACTCTTTGCCTATCAGTCCTGTCACACCTGTGATTAATATAGTTTCCATTATTTTATCTCCCATAAAGAAGGATTTATCATCCTGACATCATCAACTTTAAATTTCGAATACTCAATTTCTTCAACATTAGTAAAATACATATTCACAATCTCTTGTATCTCCTGTAAACTTGTACATCCCACAATAATTCTGTCAATTTCAGGAAGATTTTTTATAAAGTTTAGAGCATATGCAATTTTCGGTTCCGGAATCGATTTTAAAAGAGGTACAATTGAAGAAAAATATGAATTAACTTTTTCAGGCTCCATTAGTAAGAGTCCTTGTAAAAAGGCTGAGCGGGTATGAATTTCTATACCTTGCCTTTTTAAATCTTTTAATAAGGGAACAAACCTCTGGTCTAATATATTTAAAGGCAACTGTACAATTTCTATAGGATACAGACGAATTATCTGCATTAACTCTTCCGGATTATAGACAGATACTCCTATTTTAGAAAGACCTTCTTTGTGTTTAAAATCAGCTGCTAGCTCCCATAAATTTTTACCATAACAGCTAAGCAAATCATTTGCCTCATGAAACAACAAACCATATAATCTGTTATTTGAAAGTTTTCTTCTTGATTCATAAAGTGCACTTTTAAAAAGTTTAATATTCGCATATAAGTCTAAATCTTTATGAGTTTTAATCGTCTTGGTGATAATTCTAAAATTGCTTAAATCAAAATGGCCCAAAACTTCTTCACTATTTCCGTAAACACTTGCAGTATCAATGTAAGTTATACCATTAGCACAAGCGAAATCAATAATACGAGAAACAACATCAGGGGAAACCTGCCCATTTTCATTTGAGATTCCATAATTGCAGCCGAACTGCACTGTTCCTAAGCCCCGTTTATTCCTGCTGCTAACCCCCATTTTGGGGCTTTAATTTGGGTGCCCCCCCCCCCCCCCCGAAATCACAAGCTATGACAGTGTTTAAGGTATATTTATTTAGGATATTATATTTCATTTCTGCAATTTTCCAATCTTCCTCATTATCAATATCTTGGACTTCAACTTCGGGTAGAATTATCGGAATTGAACAACCGCAATATAAAGTCTGCTCATTTTTTAACGCTTCAGTTTTCAGAAAATAAAATTGCCCTGCATCATGATAAATAGGTTCTAAATCCTGAGATCTTACATTGTAATTTTTAGGATATATCATTTTCAACTTATTTTCTCTAATAATTAAAGCTCTCTGCGGTGGATAAGAATATTTCACCACAGGCAGAACACTATCAGCATTACATTCCTCAAATTTATTCATTGATTCACACAATCTTGCCGAATTTATAAATGGAGCAGTCGGGTAAATACAACAGACTAAATCATATTCATTTCCGCGTTTTTTGTATTCATCCAAAACTTCCAATAACACCGGCACTGTCATTGCTGTGTCACTTGACATTTCAGGACTTCTGAAAAACGGAACATTTGCACCGTATGAGCTAGCAATTTCTGCAATTTCTTTATCGTCTGTAGACACCATAACTTCATCAAAAATGTTTGATTCTAATGCAGCTTCTATTGAATAAGCTATAATAGGTTTCCCGCAAAAACTTTTTATATTTTTTCTGGGAATTCTTTTAGACCCTCCTCGCGCTGGGATTATCGCAATACTTTTCATAAATATTATCCTTCTTCCAAAATTCTTCTCAAAAATTTAGCATCTTGTTCAAAATCATCTAAATTTTCTTTTGATTTTTTGTTTGTTTCTATTACAAAAGTGTTCTTTGAATTGATTAGATTTTTAATTTTTTTGAAATCAAGTTCTCCACTACCGTAATTTAAGTGTTCATCAAGTTCGGTATTTATATGAATATCACTTAAATGAATACATGAAGGAGAAAGTTCCAAAAATTTTTCTATATAATCATACGGATCTTCACAATGAGAATTTGCACTACAGATAGCATGACCAATATCCAAACAAAAGCCACAATCGGCATATTGCATTATATACGTTATAGCTCCTATTGTACTTCCAGTGTAGACGTTCGCATTTACAAATGGAAGTGTAATATGCGGTTTGTTTTCAATTAAAATACGCTTATCATTAAATTTCTTTATTTGAGATGCACATTGTTTATAGTCCCCGCCGGTTCCGCCATGAACTATAATCATATCTGCACTAAGCATATCGGCATATTTTTTTGTCTGTGTATAAATTTTTTTATTAAATTCTAATTTTTGAGAATTTGATAAATCAACATTATGCGCACTATGAGCCATATGAACAGAAAAAGGAATTTTTACCCTACTCCAAATTTTTAAATTATCAAGAGTATCAGGAACTATATATAGCTCAATGAAATCGAATATATGTTTCTCGTATAAAACCTGTGCAGGTTTTATATAATTATCAATATTTGTACTCCATAGCTTCAAACCTATTTTAGTCACAGAGGTCACCTTTTTTTATATAATCACCAGAATTCTTGTTAATAAGAAGTTTTTTACCTAGAACAAATTCTTTTTCATAAGGAGAATATGAATCTACTGGTGCCGGTCTTAAATATTCAATGTCATTTTCGCAAATAATATCACCTTTAAATTTATTGCATTTAAGTCTTATAGCTCGACGCTGAATAACAACAGTATCCCGTTCGTTGTACTCAATACGCTTTATCCCGTCACCCATTGCGGCTTCCAATTCTCTTGTCGCAATCACCATGTCTTTCCATGTTTGAGGATTCATTGCAAAATGATGATCAGGTCCTATTCGGCTATTATCATCTGTAAAATGCTTTTCTATCACTCTTGCTCCCAATGTAACAGCACCCAAAACCGTAGAATAACCCTTTGTATGGTCACTTAAACCCAATAAAATTCCGGGGAATTTTTCTTTGAAGGTGTTTAATACATTAAGGTTTATATACTTAAAATTTTCTAATTCCGCAGTATAATTAGTATTGCATTGCATTAGAATAACTTGTGAATTATATTTTTCAACAGTCAGAACAGCTCTTGTTGTATCCTCCATATCAGAAGCCCCGCAAGCCAGCAAAACCGGTTTTCCTATTTTTGCGACATATTCCAGAAACTCAATCCATGTAATGTCACCAGAACCAATTTTTATTGCGTCTACAAACGATTTAATTTCATCCACAGCAGCATAATCGTAAGGAGTCGTCATAAATTCAATGCCGACTTCGTTACAAGTTTTTATAAGCTCCTCATTCCACTCCCTGCGGCATTCATATTCCTTATAGACCTCAAAAACGGATTTTTTCCATTTTTTTTGGTGAGACTGTTCTCCTCCCAGATGCTTAAACCCATAGTCGGATACAATTTTTTCAGCCAGAAAATGCTGAAATTTCGCACAATCTGCACCGGCTTCTTTCGCAAGATAAATAAGGTTTTTAGCTCTTTCCAAATCCCCGTCATGGTTTGCGGCAATATCTGCAATGAAATAAGCAGGTTCATCCAATGCTATACGTCTTTTTCCGATAAAAATTTCTTTAGCAAATTTCATCATATTCCTCTTTTATTTGTTTAATAACAGCTTCCAAATCCGGCAATTTATACCCTAAAAGACTTTCAGCTTTTGAAACATTAAGCCCTAAACTGTCAGCCCTTTTAGATACCAACTGAGATACACTTCCTATTTTTGGTTCTATAAGAGGCAGCTCCAGTACATCAGACAGGCAGTTGATAAATTTTGCTTTTGAAAACACTTCAGAAGAAGCTAAATTCAAAATTCCTGTAGGATTTTGGGGTAATAAATCAAATAATGCTTTTGAGAACTGTGTTACAGTTATGCTTGACGTGTAATAATCATCAAAAAGGGTCATCTTTTCTTTGTTTTTTAAAGAATTAATAACCCATTCAAGAAAAGTCGGTTGTTCAGCACCTTTAAATCCTACAATATTAGTTCTTATAACCAGTGAATTTGGATTTGTAAGTGTAAAACATTCACCCGCAAATTTTGTTTTTGCATATTCATTCAATAATTTAACTTCTGAAGATTCATCATGTTTACAGTCTCTATCTCCACAAAAGTAACCGTCAGTTGATATAAATACAAATTTAAAGCTCAGTTCTTTTGACAAATTGGCGAGAAGTGCATTTGGACGTGCATTAGTACAATATGCGGCTTCAGGATTATTATCACACAAAGAGTGATTAACAATAGCACAGGTATTTATAATGACATCAAACTTATATTCTCTTACAAAATCTTCTAGATCTTTATTTGACGTAATATCGAAACACACATCTGCATTAGAACGGGCAACTCCGATAAACTCATAGCCCCTCTTTAATAACTCATGCTTAAGAGCATTTCCTAATAACCCAGTAATTCCAAGAATTCCTATTCGCATTTGTCAACCTTTTTTTCCAAAATCATATGCACTTCAGAACATTCTTCATGCTTATCAAAAACGTGTTGTAAATCATCTATCATATTTAAGAGGTGATTATTAATATAATCAAGCATTAAGGAGCCTCATCATCCAGACTTTCATTATCATAAAGTTGACTATTATTTTTAATAAAATCTTCTTTCAGGCATAATAGATCTTTACTTGACGTTGAATATTTACGCATCTAACTCCTCCATTAGTTTTTTCATTTCCTCTGTGGTAAGCCATCTGTTGTTATTACCGGAATTGTATTCGAAATCATCTGCGACCCTTTTGGCATTCGGATATTTATACTGAATATTATCCATATCAATTTGCGGCAATATTATATAAAAATCATCAAATTCAATAGTATTAGGCGCGTCAGCAACTGTTATCATTTGTTCATGTATTTTCTCACCAGGTCTGATTCCAACCTCAACAATCTTTTTATCGGGTGCAATTGCTTTTGCCAAATCTGGCATACGCATGGACGGTATTTTTTTAACATATAATTCCCCACCTTGCATATGTTCTATTGCCTCCATCACCATTTCAACAGCCTGTTCCAATTTCAACCAGAAGCGTGTCATTCTCATATCTGTAATAGGAAGTTCCGTTGCGCCTTCTGCAACCAGTTTTTTGAAAAATGGAATCACAGAACCACGAGAACCTGCAACATTACCATATCTTACAACCGCAAAACGGGTATCTTTAAATCCGCAATAAGCATTTCCGGCAATAAATAATTTATCTGAACATAATTTAGTTGCACCATAGAGATTTATAGGCGCGCATGCCTTATCTGTTGACAAGGCAATAACCCTTTTAACACCACTATCTATAGCTGCTTCAATAATATTTTGAGCACCGAGCACGTTAGTTTTAACAGCTTCAAACGGATTATACTCACACGCCGGAACCTGCTTCAAAGCTGCGGCATGCACAACAATATCAACATTTTCAAAAGCTCTCATTAAACGATCTTTATCTCTTACATCACCTATAAAAAACCTCAATTTTTCTTCATGTGGTTTGAATTCAGTCATATTTTGCATTACAAACTGTTTATATTCATCACGGGAAAATACAATAACCTTTTTAACATTAGGATATTTCTCAAAAACAGTTTTTATAAACTTTTTACCAAAACTTCCCGTACCACCGGTAACCAAAATAGTTTTACCATTTAACATCTTAACTTAGAGCCTTTCCACCGGTTTGCATGAATATGCAAACCGGATTTATTCATGAATAAATCGCTTTTATAAATAGAATATACCAGAAACAAAAAATAAAATAAAGAATATAACAAAAATGCCGCGTCTCGGAATCGAACCAAGGACACAGGGATTTTCAGTCCCTTGCTCTACCAACTGAGCTAACGCGGCATTTCTATTTTCAACTTATTGGAGTTGGTAGAGCAAGCTCTACTTATTATTAACTCCGTTTTGCTTCGCTCCACTGGGGAGCTAACGCGGCATTTTTATTTTCAACTTGTTGGAGTTGGTAGAGCAAGCTCTACTTATTATTAACTCCGTTTCGCTTCGCTCCACTGGGGAGCTAACGCGGCATTTCTATTTTTATCTATCCATGCACCTTACGGGCACATTTTTTATTATACCTGCTAAAGATTTCAAGTCAAGAACTTTTATTGGGGACCGAAATACAAAGTCACGTTACGCCCCTCTAATTGAGGCTTTTTCTCAACTACCAGCGGCTCATCTTTCAAATCTTCTATAAATCGGTTTGCAAGGTCAAACGCAAGATTTGAATGCTGCATTTCTCGCCCGCGCATCATTATCACAACTTTTACTTTATTTCCCTGTGCAATAAATTTCTGGATACTTTTTATTCTTACCAGATAATCATGTGTATCTATTTTATAACGAATTTTTACTTCTTTTACATCAACTGTATGCTGTTTTTTCTTAGCTTCTTTGGCTTTCTTTTCAAGTTCGTATTTATATTTACCGTAATTTAAAATCTTTGCAACCGGCGGTTCCTGGTTAGGGCTGATTAGAACAAGGTCTAAATCTGCATCGTAAGCCATCTTTAATGCTTTAACTGTTTCTACTATGCCTCTATTTTCGCCGTTTTCATCTATTAAACGTACTTCCTTTGAACGAATACGTTCGTTCATAATAGTTTTATCTTTGTCCTTTTGTCTGTTATCGTTAGCTATTGTTGTGTCTCCTTTTAATTTTAACAAAATATATCTTAACACAAGCACGTAAAATGCGCCAGTAGTCCATATAAAAATTTATGTAACAAAATATTAAGTTGAATTTTATGTCGCAAATCCCATTCTGACAAGGATTTTGAATTATACTGCAAAAATATGATTAAAGTTTTAGGATATATATCCGATATACTATTTGTAAGACGGAAAAAACTGAATAGGAGTATTATTTATGATTACAAAAACCCCAGAATGCGAAATTCAAAGCGACATCTGCATGCAAGATTTATCTTTAGTTTCAATGGAAGTTCCGATTCAAAAAATGTTTGATGAATTTTTGGTATTCATCTCCAAAACAGATTTTGAATAGAGAGTAGCAAGTTTTTTTATCTAACTACACAAAGAGCCGCGATTAGCGGCTCTTTGTGTTAAAATAGATTTATTTTATAAAGTATCGGACCTTATGCCGTAACCCCTTCGTAGGCATAAGGTTAGATAGAAGCCTGAATGTTTTTATCAGGAAAAATTTTGTATAATTATGTTTATTCCAAGAGTTATAAACACCTATAAAATGCGGGTGCTTCATTGGAAAATGCATTTTTGAAAGCTTAAAAGTCGTTAAGCCGTCATCAGCTCTATGTGCTGAGTTGTCAACATTTATTCCGATATTTTCAATCATATTAGTATTTGGATAAATTATTAAGGCATTTTGGCAGTACAAACAATATGTAAATATCCATCCCCAGCTTGTTTCATTATGAGAGGCATGCCGTTTAAACATATCTAATAAAGTATATTTTTGCCATTCATCAATTATAAATTTTTCAATAGCGTTTTCTTCAAGAAACAAATCAAAATCAGACATATTTATATCAAAATATTTCCAGGCTCTTCGCCAAGAAGCCCAGCCCCAGCAGCCGAAATGTTTTGAAAAATCATAACTGTATTTTGAATTTGGAATATTATTTCCATAACCGCTTATGGAGCCAATCCTTGTATCATCTTTGTATTTAATGAGCAATTCTTCGCAGTACGGGAAAAAAGATAAATCAGGATAACAGTCATCTTCCAGAACTATCCCCATTTCTTCCTGCTCAAAAAACCACGTTAGGGCTTCTGATACAGCAACTTTACAACCTAAGTTTTTATCTCGTTTTAAATACTTGACCTCACAATCCCAATCAACTGTAATTACTTTCAGCGTTTTTTCTATAAGCTCTTTATCGTCATTGTTTCTTGGACCGTCAATTGCAACGTAGAGGCGTTTAGGCTTTGCTTTACGAATTTGTGAAAAGACTTTTTTTGTTAATTCAGGTCTTATCCAAACAAGAAATAAAATAGGAATATTACCAGAAAAGTCTTGCCCCCCCCCTTTGTCCGAATTGCTTGCTATATCTGCGTTTTGCATATCTCACCTCCAAGATTTACTCTACTTATCTAGTATATCACAAAAAAACCATCTTGAAATTTAAAAAATTTAGTTTATAATTATAATACAGATATACACAAAGCACGGAAAGGTGGTGAAATATAAATGGCAGAAGTTAAAGTTGGCGAAAACGAATCTATTGAAAGCGCTTTAAGACGTTTCAAGAAAAAAATTCAAAAAGCCGGTATCCTTTCCGAAGTTAAAAAACGCGAAAGATACGAAAAACCTAGCGTAAAAAGAAAACGTAAGTCTGAAGCTGCTCGTAAGAGAAAAGTGTAGGATTAAATAAGTAAAAAGAACCTGATGAAAGTCAGGTTCTTTTTTAAATTTGGTCTATAATATAACTATGGCAAAATTTGATTTACACATTCATAGTAATTACTCAGACGGAAGCGATTCAATCCCTCAACTAATTGAAAATATTAGAAATGCAGGGATAGAAATCTTTGCGCTCACCGATCACGACACTATTGACGGATGTTTGGAGATTGAAAAGTTAGTTCCGGCAGAAGTAAAATTTATCCGCGGAATTGAACTAACCTGTACTGCGCGAGGCGAAAAATGCCACATCTTGGGGTATAACTACAACCCGAAAGACAGCGGGCTTTGTTCTCTAATAGAAAAAGGAAAAACTTTAAGGCGTTCAAAACTGGAAAAACGTATTGAGTACCTTAAAGAGGTTCACGGGATAAGTTTAACAAAAGAAGAACTTGATTGGCTGTATTCCAGGAAAAGTGTTGTGAAAATGCATGTTGCAAACATCCTTGTTGAACGTGGTTTATCAGATAATAATGTAGATGCGATGAAAAAATATCTTGATGGTTGTAAAACAGGAAATTCGAGGTTTGATGGAGAAGAAGCTGTTAAAATTTTGAAAGAAGCCGGAGGAATTCCTGTGTGGGCGCATCCTTTGGGCGGAGAAGGCGAAAAGCACTTGACGGAAGAAGAGTTTTTGCCAAAATTAAAAACACTAATAGCGTGCGGTATCAAAGGACTTGAATGCTACTACTCAAGATACACGAAAAAAGAAAGCTCTTTTCTAGTAAAATGCGCACTGGAGAATAATCTCTGCATAACGGGAGGGAGTGATTACCATGGCAAGAATAAGGATGTCGCTCTCGGAACGCTTAACAAAGACCTTATCCCGATTGATTTTGAAAATCTTTTGCTGCTTAATATATAAATATTTCCCTCAGAAGCTTCAAATGATAAATCTGTATCTACACCATCGAGTTATTACTCAATCATATCAACTCTGCGTTTGTGACGGTTTCCTTCAAAGCCTGTATGGAGCCATACGTCTACAATATCAAGCATTAAGTGTTCTCCTATAACCCTTTCTCCAAGGCAGAGAACATTCGCGTTGTTGTGCGCGCGGGAAGTTCTTGCCGAATAAGTATCGCTGCAAAGTGCCGCTCTGATTCCGCGGACTTTGTTTGCGGCAATAGACATGCCGATACCTGTTCCGCAGATTAAAATCCCTCGGTTGGATTTGCCGCTAATTACTCTTTCGCAAACAGAACGCGCGATTACAGGGTAATCGCATGATTCTTTTGTGTGAGTGCCGACATCCGTATAAGAAATTCCTCTGGAGTTGAGGTAATCAATAATCTTTTCTTTATATTCATAACCCGCATGGTCAGAACCTATTACAACTTTTATGTCTTCCATAAACACCTCACATCTAAACTAACTGACTTTCCATTACAATTCTACCATTTTTAATAAATTTTAACAACTAAAAAACTCCCCGAAGGGAGTTTTTCTTTATGCTCTTGATGTGAATTCGTTGATATCAAATTTATTTATGTCCGCAATTTTTCTGCTTTCTTCATTACCGTTTTTGAATTTAATATGTACTTGATAGCTGCCATCGCTGTTTTTATTAATAGTTACATCTGCGTTTTGGTATTTAGGTGATGATTTTATCTGTGCAGTGATATTGTCTAGTGTCGGTTGATTTTTTGTCTGTTCAGCTTTTGCGTTATCAGCTTCTTTTGCTTTTATTTTATCGAGAAGCTCATTAATATATCTATCTATATTTGCCGCACCGGTATTATCAACATTGTATCCTTCGCCTTTTCTAAAGGTGTTAAATTTTTCCTGTACATCTGCTTCTGTAATAACACCTGTTGCTATTGCTTTGTCAATGACTGCATTTAGGATTTTTTGCTGACTCTTAAGTTTCTGTTCATTTGTGAAGTTATCTGCCAGACCGTTACCATCCATATCTGCTTTTTCGCCGTCAGTGCTTTCTCTGTTGATTTGTTCAATTATTCCTTTGCCTATGCCGAATAGTCCAGAATTTCCTTTATATCCGTCGAGGAAATCAACGATTGTTTCAGAATTCAGCTTGTTTAATTCAGTTATTACATCTTCTGTTTCAGCCTGATTTGTGTATCCTATTAAATCCTCTGCTACATTATGTCCTGCTAATTTAGCTGCATCTTTTTCAGCTTGGGTAGGTTTATTTCCGGTTTCTGATGCAGGTTCTTCTGCTTCTGTTTCCGGCGGGGTATTTGGTTGCCCTTGTGTCAGAGGCTGTGCTGCAACTGAGCCGAATTTTAGGCCTGTACCGAAGTTAGCCTGGTTGTTATACTGGACTAATTCTGGAGTTCCGTTTTCGCCTGTTTCAAGAGTGTATCTGTTATCTGAATTTGCGCTGATAGGCTGATCATTCATTGATACACATTTATAAATTGGTTGTCCGTCTTTACCTTTTTCACCTGTAAGTACATATTTATATACGTGTGCAGTGCCTGACGATGTGTCAGTGATAGTGAATTCTTTAGGAGGTTCGCCTTCTGCTCCTTTGTTCTTAGGGTCAATTGTTAATTCACCTTCAATGTTGAGAGTTTTTCCATTGTGCTCTCTACAAACCATAGTTTGAACGCCCCAGTTGGTTTTAATTGGACCGTCGTTATCGTCTTCGTCAGTCGGATTTGTGTCTGCCGGTGGAGGTGTTGTTGTTTCTGTTGTTGTATCGTCATCAACTTTATTGTCATCATCAACGCCATCGTCACCATCAACGCCGCTAGGACCCGTCGATTGATTATCTAATACAATACGATCTTGGTCTGCAGGCTGATTACCCTGACCCTGAACAGAGCCGGTTTCATCCTTGCCGCCGACGCCGAAGAGTTTCAATATACCGCCGAGTAATGTCGTTCCAATACCAAGTCCGAGAAGCCATTTCGCACCTTTGCTCAGCCCTGTGTCGTGGTTACAGTAGTTACCATAATCCATATAGCTGCCATAGTTAAAACCTGTACCATAGCTTGAACCAAAGAAGTTGTTCTGGATATAGGTTGTGTGCTTTGTACCAATTCTGGCACCCTGCCACTGTCCCGGACGGAACGGCTGTCTGCCTAAAGGTCTGTTCATTGGTCTTAATGTAACGCCCATTTGTTTAATCCTCTGTTTTATACTCTCTTATATATATAAAGTATATACAAAGTAAATAATTGCCTTTTTTGCTCTATGAAGCTTTACATTTCGTTACATTTGATTTATAAAATACTTTGCAGTTGACTAAATACTATGCTTCTTCAGGTTTCTGCTTTACAATCGTTATTTCGCCTTTTGTCATGGCATCTTTTATTTGCTCTTTAGTGAAGCCTTGTTCTAACAATTGTTCAGTTACCTCTTTGCCTGAACCTGAGATAGTCCCGATTGACTGTCCGTTTATTGTGCCGGTTGCAGTATAGCTGGTTGTCTTTTTCGCATCAACAGCATGACCATCAAAGGCTTTATAGTCCTTATCTTTATATTCATTCTCGCCTATCTTTTTAACAGTTCCATCTATATCAAGTTTATACTGCTTGAATTCGTTAGGAAGTTCAATTTCGGCAGGCATGCCGTCTGCATCTTTACTTACGCCGCATTCTTCTTTTAGCTGCGTCCAGAGTTCTTTTGCATCGGAGAAGCTAATCGGATTACCGTTTTCATCTTTATATTTGCCCGTAATGATGTTAGCCCATGTTTCTCCGTGCTGAACTTTGTAAGTTGTTGATGTTTCTATTGTTTTTGTATCAACTTTTAATACATCAGGTTTTTCATTATTCAGTTTTGTAGGAGTTGTAGGACCATCCGGACCTTCAGGACCGTCGTCAACCTTAGCAGGACCTGTCTCCTCCGGAGTTGTAATATTTGTATTTTCCGGTTCAACAGGAGGTTGCGTACTTACCGGTTCATGTTCGACTGTTGCCGGTTCTTTTCCTCCGACTCCGAACAATTTCAAAATTCCGCCGAGTAATGTTGCACCTGCACCAAGTCCAAGGAGCCATTTCATACCCTTGCTCATGCCGCCGTCATCATGGTTACAATTATAATTACCATAGTTGAAGCCGCTCATCCCTGTTGAATAGCTTCCGAAAAAGTTATTCTGTATATAGGTCGTATGGTTGCCGCCGATTCTGGCGCCCTGCCACTGTCCCGGACGGAACGGCTGACGACCTAAAGGTTTGTATGAAGCTCTCGGTGTGAAGTGTACGCTCATATCTTATCCTTTTATACTCTCTTGTATATATAAAATATATACTCTTTGAAAAATTGACTTTTTTGATTTATTCTTTGTAACATAACTTAACAAACCTCCCCATTACAGTTTAGCCGGCGGAATGCGGCTATACTAGATATATTATGCCCGTTTTAGAGTCATTTATAACTAGATATCAAGCCCGCTGAACATCTGGAGAGAGGTTACTTTTTGAAGGAGAGGATATTCGTTTATATCGTGGGTGTGCAGGAAATCTATTGCTTCTTGTCTTGCAAGTTCAAGGATTTTGGCATCTCTGACAATATCAGAAATAATTAAATCCGGCAGTCCGCTCTGGCGGGTTCCGAGGAATTCTCCCGGTCCGCGCAGTTGTAAATCCTTTTCCGCTATCACAAAGCCGTCATTGGTTTGTGTCATGATATTTAATCTTTCGCGAGTTTCCTGAGAACGGGTGGAAC
The DNA here is from genome assembly GCA_944324285.1 of Candidatus Gastranaerophilales bacterium. Classification (GTDB taxonomy): domain Bacteria; phylum Cyanobacteriota; class Vampirovibrionia; order Gastranaerophilales; family Gastranaerophilaceae; genus Scatousia. The sequence goes on from CALUVR010000001.1 coordinate 57,965, forward strand.
TTACAAGGACGCAGTATGATTGTAATTGATTACGTCCGACACGTCCTCTGAGCTGGTGTAGCTGTGAAAGTCCGAAACGTTCAGCATTTTCTATTACCATGACAGTTGCGTTCGGGACGTCAACCCCGACTTCTACAACGGTTGTGGAAACTAAAATGTCATATTCTTTATTCTTAAAATCTTTCATTACTTTGTCTTTTTCGTCATTTTTGAGTTTGCCGTGGAGAAGTCCGACTTTGAACTGCGGAAATATTTCGTTTTGAAGTTTTTCAGCCTCAATTGTGGCGGCTTTGGCGGAAAGAGTTTCACTTTCTTCAATCAGCGGATAAACCACATAAGCTTGACGCCCTGCTTCAACTTCTCGTTTAATAAGATCATAAACCTGTTTATGAGAGCCTGTAAGAGTTGTTATAATCGGTTTTCTGCCTTTTGGAAGTTCATCAATAACCGTCAGGTCTAAATCTCCGTGGACTGTCATTGCAAGAGTTCTCGGTATTGGAGTCGCCGTCATTGTAAGAATTTGCGGATTTTGAGATTTTTTTCTTAATATATTTCGCTGTTTTACGCCGAACCTGTGCTGCTCATCCACAACAATTGCCCCGAGGTTGTTGAATTCCACATCATCCTGAATAAGTGCATGGGTCCCGACCGCAATATTTGTCTGTCCGTTACGTAAATCTGTTCTGAATTTTTCTCTGACGCGTTTGCCCTGGCTTCCGAGAAAAAGCCCGACACTCAGTCCTAATGGTGTAAGCCATTGGACAAGGTTATTATAGTGCTGCTGGGCAAGAATTTCCGTCGGCGCCATAAATGCTCCCTGATAACCGTTTTCAATCCCTGCAAGAAGCATTATGCAGGCAACGACAGTTTTTCCGCTGCCGACATCCCCCTGCAAAAGCCGCGCCATTGGCTGTTCGGAATTCAGGTCGTGTAAAATTTCATTGACGGCTTTTTTCTGTCCGCCGGTGAGTTCAAACGGCAGACTCTTTATGAATTTTTGTACAAGCCCGTCCTCTTTTATTTTCAAAGCAATCGCCGAATGCGTATTGTTTTCATTCCTTAATCTGACAAGTTTCAGTTGTACAAGAAAAAGTTCCTCAAATATCAGACTGAACCGTGCATGCTCCAAGGCATCCATGTTTTCCGGAAAATGTATCTGTTCAACTGCCTCTTTTTTATCCATAAGCCCGAGCCGTTCGCGGATTTCATCAGGTACAATATTTGTGATATAGCCTTTATAAAGCTGGATTGCGTTGTAGATTGCACGGCGGAGAGTTTTTATACTTAAATCTTCGCATACGGTATAAATAGGTACAATACGCGCCATGTGAAGGTTAGTTGTATTACCTTCCAGAAATTCTCCCGTCATTATGGAATAGGTCGGCTTATCTATGGTTAATTTATGGCTGTAGTTGTTGAGTTTAACTGTACCGGAAAGCATTATACCGGCATTTACAGGAAATTGTGCCTTTGTTCTTTCAAGAATAAATCTGTTAGACTTAGCATTGAAAAAGCTTATTTCAATCCTGCCGCTCTCGTCTGCCACAGTAACCTTTACAACAGAGAGGTTATTTTTCGTATTAAATGCAGAAACAGATTTTATGTACCCGAAAATAGTCGTATTTTCGCCTTCTTTTAAATCTTTAATAAGGGTTCTGGAGGAATAATCCACATGTTTTTTCGGAAAATAGCACATCAAATCGCTTGCCGTATAAATCCCGAGTTTATTAAGTTTATATGCGACTTTTGGTCCAACGCCCTTGACATACATTACATCCACTTCATTCGGGTTTTTAGGGATTTCAGCGGAGATATTTTCTTCCGTTTGTGGTTTTGTTGTCTGAATTTCCGATTTAATAACTTTGATTAGTCTTTCTATTGATTTTCGGCGTTCATTTACGGAGGCAAAAGGGTAATGCTCAAAAGCCTCAATAATCACAGCCCAGCGCGGATTTTTTTGCGTTGCTTTATATAATTTTTTAGCTTCATTTTTTATAAATGAAGAAAATGTCTGGGTTTTACCGTGGATATCTATATATCGGTGCTTAACCTCAACGTCAATCGCAATTTTAATTTTATCAAGGTTTTCTATCATTTAACTTAGCCTTAATACTTCATAAATATCCATTTTCTTGGCTTTGCCGCGGATTTGAACCTCGCTTATCTTTATAACGTCAGCTATTGAACTAACGTAAGAGTATGTTGAACTGCTTATCAGAAAGTTTGTTTTGTAGACCTTGTTGTAACTTTCAATACGGCTTGCAAGGTTCACGGTGTCGCCGATTACTGTGTATTCAAGACGTTTTTCCGACCCGATATTCCCGACAAAGGCTTCTCCGGTATTAATTCCGATACCGATTTCTATTTTCGGTTTGCCTTCAAAAAGCCATTTGTCCTGTAATCTGTCAACGGTTTTTAACATTTCGTAAGCACATTTGACCGCGTTTTGCGGGTGGTTCATGTCCTGAATCGGCTCGCCGAATATTGCCATAACAGCATCCCCTATGAATTTGTTGATAACTCCGTTGTATTTAGTGATTATAGGTTCAATTTCCGTGAAATATTCGTTCAGGATGACGGAAACTTCCTCCGCGGTCATTTTTTCGCTCATGCTCGTAAAGCCCCTGATATCAGCAAACAAAACCGTTACGATTGCACGTTTCCCGCCAAGCTTGATGTCATCAATATTCTGGACAACGTTTTTCATAATGTCCTGCGATAAATATTTCCCCATTGCCTGCTTAATTTTTTCTTTGTTTTTACCCTCAAGCAGAAATCTGTATGAATACCCGAAAATTGTTGTCAAAAGCTGTATTGCAAGAGGGGTAATTACATTCACGGCAATTCCGCTCTGGTAGCAGACCATAGAAAATACCATATAAAAAGCCGCAACCAGTATCAACAGTGCAAGCGACGCAAAAAATGTAAATTTACTTATTATAACAAATGTCAGGATAGATATAGCAACAAGGATTGCCAAATCCGTGAAAAATCCTGTCTGACGCAGAAATTCATTATTAATCAGGTTATCAAGGTTTGTTGCTTGAATATCTACCCCCGGATGCTTTTGTTCAATAGGGGTTGATAGAGCATCTTCAAGTCCGAGAGCCGCCGCCTTTGCGTTTGCTCCTACAAAAATAATTTTATTATCAAATTCAGAAGGATTTATAATCGGTTTTTTGCCCTGTTTGATAAGTTCAAGAGATTTTATAACATCAATTGCCGAATATTTTTTATGTGTGTAAGCCGTATCTGAAAGTTTGTAATACTTAATAAGGTTTTGAATTCCTTTAGAATTTGCAACCGCCGGAATTTGCAAGCCAGTTTTATCAACAGTTATATTATCCGTGTTAACTGTTACATCTTGCGTGTCATTGAGTGCCAGATACATTCTTAATCCAAGTGACGGATAGTAATGCCCGTTAACTGATACGACCTGATCCATATATGTCAGGTATCCGTTGGAGTTTTGCGTAACATTAACGGAACCCGTCTGCTTTACAGCGTTAAAGTATGGCTCAGGAAATTTTGATATGCTTTTATATCGCCCGAAATCGTAAGGCGTATAGTTTAACTTTATATTTACATCAAACTTTTCACGGAATTTTTTATCGTATTCTGCATCCGCCTGACTTTCATACGGCTGCTGAAGCGGGCTGAAACCTACAACTACATTAGGAATTTTTTTTATAGTATCAAAAAAGTATTTGTCTGATTCAGGATTGTCTTTATCTAAGGTTGTTACAATCGCATCGTAACCGATAAGTTTTGGTTTTGAATATGTATTTAGAAATTCCATCATCTGTGCGTAATACTCTCTCGGCCATGGCCAGCGGTGATATGCTATTGATTTATCGTCAATCACGATAACCGCAATATCAGAAGATCCCGATTGCGTCGCGACAAAACTTTTTACCATGAAGTTATACGCGTTCGGCTCTATTAAACTCCACGAAAGCGCGATTACAACTATTGATAAAAACAGATGTAAAAAAAATGATTTTATAAAAAAAGCCTTTTTCTTAAAGAATTTCATGTCCACAAATCCCAATATCTGTATTTTATGATATAATAAATTTTAAAAAAGGGATAGATTATGACAAAAAATTTAATTAATCTTCTGGCAAAAGAGAAGGTATTTCCTATTATTAGGAAGAAAAATCCGCAGGAAGTATTGGATATTGCGCATGCATTAATAGATGGCGGAATTCAGGTTCTTGAAATAAATGTGGAAAATCCAAAGATTTATTCAGCAATAGCGGAAATTTCCAAAAATGCTACAGTTTGTGCGGGCGGCATAATAACAACCCTGCAGGCTAATACGGCGCTTCAATCCGGAGCAGCTATTTTATCTTCTCCGATATTTCACATGAATCTTGTTAAATTATCAAAAGATAAACAGGTTCCGTTTATTGCAGGTGCCTCAACCGCTAACGAAGCCTATGACGCCTGGAAAGCAAGGGTTCCTTTGATAAAATTATATCCTATAACAGCACTCGGAGGAGCCTTGTATGTTGAAGATTTGTTAAGACCAATGCCGTTTTTAAATGTCATGGCTCAGGGAAATGTTAAGTTGTCAGAAGTTCCGGCTTATATCAAAGCCGGTGCGCTTGCTGTCGGCGTCGGACGCAACTTTTATGAAGGATATTCTTTCTCCGAAATTTCAAAACGCGCAGCCAATATTATTAAGGAATTGAAAGGTTAGTATGGACGAAAAACTTGATATTGTAGCTATAGGCGAAAGTTTAATAGAATTATCAAGCGATACAAGATTATCTTGCGCTGAATGTCTTTATAAATACTATGGCGGAGATGCTCTCGCAACTGCAATTGCCGCACTCAGAGCCGGCTCAAAAGTAGGCTTCATTACAAGAGTGGGTAATGATGTGTTTAAAGATTATCTTATGGATAGCTGGCAGGCTGAAGGACTTGATATCTCGCAGGTTAAAATTGCAAATGAACAAAACGGTATCTACTTTATTGCACGTCCGCATGACGAAGAAAAAGAACTAGCCTATTATAGACGCAAGACGGCACCTTCCAGACTTTCAATAGAAGATATTTCGGAAGATTATATAGAAAATTCCAAAGCTGTCTATTCAACCGGAAATGCTATGGCGCTTTCTTTATCTGCTGCAGAAGCTGTTTTAAAGGCATTTAAATTTGCAAAAGAAAAAAATATTACAACTGCTTTCGATCCGAATTATTCTTCAAGACTTTCTACCCCTGATGATGCAAGAGAAAATTTCAATAATATTATACCGTATGTAGATATCTTGTTTATGAACGATAAATACGACACAACTAATATCTTAGAAATTGATTCTGCGGAAAATATTATAAAAAGGCTTTGGGATTTAGGAAGTTCAACAGTAATAATAAAATCCAGCCAGAAGGGCGGCTATTATACCGGCTATAGCGGCAACGTCTACTTCACGGAATTTTTTACAAAAGAGATAGTTGATACAACATGCACAGGTGATGCATTTAACGGCGGCTATCTTCATGCAATTACTAGCGGTTATACCCCGATTGAAGCTACAAAATTTGCCGCCGTAATTGCAGGATTGCAGGCTACAGGTATTGGCGCAATTAAATCTATTCCGTATAAAAATGATATAGAAGAAGCTTTGAAAGAGGTTATGTAATGGGAAAAAACGTTACGGTTTCAGGCTATTACGGTTTTGATAACTTCGGTGATGAAGCAATTTTAGCCTGTATTGTAGATCATCTGCGCTCAAGAGGTTCAAATGTTGCCGTTATTTCAAATAACCCTAAAAAAACATCAGCTTTATTTCAGGTATTTTCTGTTAAAAATTTTAATTTACTTGCTGTGTTTGCACTTCTTGCAAATTCAGATGTTTTGATATCCGGAGGAGGTAGTTTGCTGCAGGATACAACAAGCTTTAAAAGTCTTTTGTATTATTCTCTTGTTATTAAAATAGCTCAACTTTTAGGAAAACCTGTTATAATTTTTGCACAGGGTATAGGTCCTCTACAGAGAGAACGCTCTGAAAAAATAGTGAAAGGTTTGCTTGAAAAAGCTGCTCTAATCACAGTAAGGGATGAAAAAAGTCTGGAACGTGTAAAAAATTGGGGCTTAAATGCAAAACTTGTAAATGATCCCGTATTTTCTCTGGATTTGCCCCGGCATGATAAGGATTCCGGTATTGTCGGCATTCAACTTAGGGACTGCAAGACTATGAACGATGTCCTGCTCAACCGGCTTGCCGATAAGATTGTAAGTGAATTTCCGGATAAAAAAATTGAACTGTATGCATTCCAAAAATCAATTGATTTGAAAATTTGCAAAACATTTGAAAAAATGCTTAAATTAAGAGCGCCTGAAATTCAGACGGAAATTCTGCATTCACTCTCGCAGATTGATTTCATAATAAAAATTTCAAAGCTTGATTATATGATAGCAATGAGATTTCATGCCGTTCTTGTAGCAATAAAAGCTGGTGTTAAGACACTTGCGATAAACTATGACACAAAAGTTATGAAACTTGCATACGAAGCTCTGGTTCCGATACTAACAATGAACGGTGATGACGATTATGACGAAGCTTTTGAAAAAATGAAAAAATTAGATAGCAAGAAACTTTTAGCGTTTGCTAATAACAAGCCGTTTGAATGGGGCGTATTTGACCCGTTAATTTCTTAAGGCTTATTATTCTTCTTCCTGTTCTCGTTCAGCGCCATCTGCCCCGTCAGCACTATCTGCGCCATCTGTAGCAGGAGTGTTGCCAAACAGTCTTGTATATTCAGTTCTGAGTATCATATCCATAGTTGTACTTGTGCCGTCCATAAGGCTGCTTCCGCCTTCTGTTACTTCTTGGGCTGTAATTTTGCCGTCGCGTGAGCCGCTCATTGCATCATAGGTGCTTAATGTTGCAGCCATTTCTTTCCAGTCGATTTTGCCGTCACCATTCTGGTCTATTTTACCGAATGCAATTTTCGAAAGTGCTTTATACTCAGTTTTGTCAGCATCAGTTGCGTCTGCACCTAAATCTGATGCTATATTATAATTTGCAAATTCTTCTTCTGTTATTTCGTTATCTTTATTGCCTGATTTTTCGTCAATGTGCGCGATATAGGATTTTGCGAAATTCGATACATACTGCGTATATTCCTGTTTTTTCTCATCGCCTTCAGCTTTTCCTTCCCAATCAGACATAACAAACTGGGTAGCTTTGCCTGCTTTTGAATGTTCTTCAAACTGTTCACCAAGCTCAGTCGGATGTGATGTAAATTTTTCAGCAGCTTCGTTATTAGTCGGGTCTAAACGTTGCGGCTCACCCTGAGTCTGTGTAAGAAGTGGATTTTGATATCCGGGCATCATAAACAATCCGTTGCCGCCCTGAGCTTTTAACATTTCACCAAGAGCGTAGCCTTGTCCGTAAGCTTGTCCGACAGCCATCTGAGTTGAGTATCCTCCCATCATACCCATCATGCCGCCCATTCCGTAACCGTAGCCGCCCATTGCAGGATAACCCATTCCGCAGCCCATGGTTCCGAAACTTCCGCAGCTCCAGATACTTCCGCCGCTGCAAGGGGAATTTAAGGTTTTGGCTGCCAGATAAAATGTGCCTGTCTGTAAGGTACTTTGTCCTATTTTCATTAACGTGTCGCCCAAATTGTTCAGACTAAAACCCATAATAAATCCTTATACTTTATACTCTATATATATAAAGATTATATGCGTAAATAAATTGCCAAATTTAGCGGTTCAATGTTAATATTTTGTAATATAATAAAAAGCAAAAGAATATTATTGACATTAATCAATCTTTTAGCTATGATAAAATAGCTTGAAAATTTAATAGGTTGTCCTGGTGGCAAGGACTCCGGTTTTGATTAAATATCAAAAATGGAGGGAGGTAGATATCATCTACCAGTTCACTAGGAAAACTTTGGAAATAGAATGTTTCCAGCCCTGGTGGCAAGGACTCCGGTTTTGATTAAGTAATCAAAAATGGAGGGTAGGTAGATATCATCTACCAGTTCGCCAGGAAAACTTAGGAAATAGAATGTTTCCAGCCCTGGTGGCAAGGACTCCGGTTTTGATTAAGTATCAAAAATGGAGGGAAGGTAGACGCCGTCTACCGGTCCGCCAGAAAATCGCTGAAAATTAATATGCCTGCCCTGGTGGCGGAATCGGTAGACGCGTTGGACTTAAAATCCAATTGGGTTAATCACTCAGTGCCAGTTCAAGTCTGGCCCAGGGCATTTTTAAAGGAGGTTTTTGTAACCTCCTTTTTTAGTATTATTCTTGAGCTAAAAATTCTTTATATTCAGCCACCTTATTATAAATTTTTATCAAAAGCTGTTCAAGTGTGCAAAAAATGAATTTTTCATTTTTTAGTTTTGCTTTACCAAATAAAGGCGGGTAAATAATACTTTCAAATAAAGCGTTTTTGAAGTCCCTGAGCATAATGTAGTCATTTTGGTCAATAATTGATACGTAATCGCACAGGTATGTAAATAATTCAGCAAGAATACATTTAGCTTTATTAACATTGTCAGACTTAAGATTTTTCTGAACCTTTTTTAGGTCGGTTTCTATCTGCTGATAAATGGAAAGAAATTTTTCTTTCTTTTTTGGTAAAACTTTTTTAAAGTAATCAATAGTCTGCTGGTAACCGGCTTTCATAAGTTTCTCTCTTTTTTCTGCAGCAAGATTAAAATCAACAATATTGATGTCGCCTGTATTTATAACAATGTAATCATATTTGTCTTTATCGTTATAAATATCCATTATGAATTCGGTTGCAATAATTGTGGCATAACTATAGAGTGAATTAATATATTCAATAGTATTTTTTTCGTTTCCTTCAAAGTCGCCTTCAAGTCGGAATTCAAGAATTCTAGAGTTTTGCGGCTGAAGATTTTTGGATAACTTCCACATAGGTGAGCTTTTTTGCAAATCGCCGTCAACCAGTACTCTATTATTATATTCGTAAGGCTTCATAAGCCCCGGCATGCCGCATGAAATTCTTATAGCGGTAGCAACTTCAAAATCAGGAGTTTCGGATTTAGAAAATTCCTTACATTCAAAGCTTGATAAATCTGTTGTAATAATTACGAGGTTTTTGTCTAAATCATTGAAGGTTACAGCTTTATGGGAGCCTTTTTTATAGCTTTCTCCATAGAATTTTTGCTCAATTAAATCTCTAATCCAGTCGAGAAATACTTCTCCTTTGCTAAGTGCAAACTGTGGACCTATAGCGAATTGTAAATCTCTGAATAGTTCAAAATTAACCTGAAGAAATATGTCTTTTAATTCCGCAGCGTCATAACCTACAGCAACTAATCCGGCAAGTACCGAGCCTACAGAGGAGCCGGCAACAATATTGGGATTAATTCCGAGTTCTTCCATGGCTTTAACTGTACCACAGTATGCTGCGCCCCTTATTGCGCCGCCGCCGAATAAACATGCATAATCAAAAGATTTGTTTTTCATATATATATTATTATACTCTTTTTTTGAATTTTATATCTGTATCAAACAATGTATCTTTATAATATTGTATATCATCTGAAGGTTGTTTGTAATTTGTTTTAAGATTTTCTTTTTTTACAAATACGCCGAAATGTTTTCCTTCATAAATATTAGTCCAAATTTCTGATTTTTTTAATACACTATATACCGGATAATCGTTTTCAATAATCATGACATCCGGCGTGAATTTATCGAGAATTTCCTGCCAGTAAGGGAGTACAAGATAGAATTTTTTTAAAAGAGGGACCATTCCTTCATAGTAAACTTCTTCGTATCTTCCGTCCATATATATAAGATTATTCGGATAGAGTTTGTAAGCCGCATAGCTTCCAAGTCCAAAATTCACAAGCATTCTGCCTTTTATATTATTAATTTTGACAAATTCCACTTCTTTAACCGGATATGCGTACATATTTAGCGGAATTGAAATATTCTTTATAAGAAGTGAAAATAGTGTCATGAGGATTAAGACGGTATAAAGTGCTTTGTCTTTCCAGTGTGGAAGTTTAATGTTTTTAATAAGATTATAAAAATCCTCATACCCGAAAATAGTTGCGGTAATTACGAAAAACGGAAGTAATTTAACTTTTGTGACAGCAAGATAAAGCGTTACCGCAAGAACTATAAATTTAGTTTTGTCAAGCCCGTTGTACCAATTTGAAAAGCTTTTGGCTTTCATTTTTATAATGTGAACCGCCTCAATCGCTATAATGGCAAACATAAAAAGCTTGAAGGGAATAAGTCTGAACAGGTATATTTTAGAAAATATTCCCCACCATTCGGCAACGTCGGGGCGCGGCATTGTATTTGCCATAAGGAGAAATTTTATATAATCGAATCCCCAAGGATTAATCAAGAGTAGCGGCACCGAACAAGTCAGCGTTATAAGATATTTTTTAAAAGGTTTTTTATTTAGAAATTCCCCGAGTGCGTACATAAAAATCAGCCCGAGTCCTGAAACAACTCCGCCGTGAAGGTTATTCCACAGAATAAGGAGCGGAGGAATTAGATAAAGCGGTTTGTTAATATTTTTCCTTGCAAGTTCCAGAATATAAATAAACACCGTAAACAAAAGAAACGAAAATAAATGGCATCTTACGGGATTATTAAAATTGGCGGCAACCGCCATTACCGGAAATATATAAAAAATAATATTAAAAGCGTTTTCTTCTGTTCTTAGTTTAATAATTTTAGATATTAAAAAGAAAATGCTGCAATATAAAATCCATTCAAGTATAATAAGACTGTATGGTCCAAAAAATTTAAGGAATACATAAAAGATTACGCCAGAGCCCCATTCGTGGTCATACCAGATGTGAGTAGGTGTATAGGAAAGGAAGTCTGATTTCAGAACCCCGCCGCCGTCAATTACACCCATGCCGGCTATTAACCTTGCCCACAGGTCAAAGTCAAAGTATTGCGCATTCGTACAGATTGCGAATATAAGTAAAAAAAGTGTTCCATAAAATACTATAGTTTTCCACATATCCATAAGACAAATTTTACCATAAAAAAGAAAAAAGCAGACCGGTTTGCAGGTCTGCTTTTCGTAAATTTCCAATATAAGTTAACTTTCAGCGACAACCGTTGTTATTAAATCCCCGTAATTATTAACGTGTCCGTCAGTTTCAAGAATAATGTAATTGAGTTCAGGATCTTCTTTTATGGCTTTTTCCGCAACAGCTTTTGCCTCATCAAGGTCGGTATATTCACCGATTAAAGCTCTTGAAAATTCTGAATAATCCCTTTCTGTGTAAACGTGATACATAATCTTACTCCTTTCTCATTTAACATATATTTTACTACAAAATAATATTCGTGTTACAATCAAATTGAGGGATATAATATGAATAGCAAAGAAATTATAAAACAGGCCGAAAAAGACCTTAGAGAACAATTTGAAATTATTGATAACATAAGAGATTACAATCAGGAAAAAGTTTTAAATGCGTTTATAGAAAACAAAGTGGCACCTGAACATTTTTATACAGTATCTGGCTACGGACATGACGATATGGGGCGTGAAGTTCTGGATAGAGTTTTTGCAGATGTTTTCAAAGCAGAAAAGGCTATTGCAAGAATACACTTTGCCTCAGGCACTCACACTCTTGCCTGCGTACTTTTCGGAAACCTCAGACCGGGCGATAAACTTGTTTCTGTTGTGGGTGCACCTTACGATACAATGCAGGAAGTCATTGGAACACTCGGGGAAGAAGAAATCCGAGAAGATTCACTCATTGCGCATGGGATTATATACGATGAAGTGCCTCTAAAAAATGATGACGTTGATTTAGATGCAATAGAAAAAACTATTGATGAAACCGTTAAAATGGTTCTAATACAACGTTCGAAAGGCTATTCAACAAGAAAATCTTTAACGGTTGATGAAATCGGTGAAATTTGTAAAATTATAAAAAAGAAAAATCCAGATTGCATCTGCTTTGTTGATAATTGCTACGGAGAATTTGTAGAGGATAAAGAACCTTTGGAAGTAGGCGCTGACATAATTGCAGGTTCTCTAATCAAAAATCCCGGCGGCGGAATTGTCGAAGCAGGAGGCTATATCGCAGGAAAAGCACGACTTGTCGAAAAATCGGCAAACAGGCTTACGGCACCGGGTATAGGTTCAGAAGGCGGGGCTATGTTTAATCAGCACAGATTAATTTTTCAGGGGCTTTTTATGGCACCGTCGGTTGTATCAGAAGCCGTTAAGGGTGCAGTCCTTGCTGCAAAAATATTTGATGAAATAGGTTACGATTCTACTCCTAAATTTAACGAAAAGCGCACTGACATAATACAAAACATTACTTTCGGCTCTCCGGAACCGCTTGAACAATTCTGTAGAACAATACAATCACTTTCGCCTGTTAACGGCTATGTAACACCAATTCCGGAATACATTCCGGGCTATGAGGATAAAGTTATTATGGCGGGTGGAACATTTATAGAAGGTTCAACCATAGAACTTTCGGCTGACGGTCCAATGAGAGCTCCTTATGTAGCGTATATGCAAGGCGGCTTGAACTATGCGCACGTAAAAATTGCACTCACAAAAATTCTTGATAAGGTTATGTGACGTTTCGTGAATGACTTTGCTTTCTCCTCAGGAGGATACGTCATTGCGAGCGCTCGTGAAGCAATCCAGCCTTTGGAAAAGTGAATGGTGAGGAGTGAATAGTGAAGGGTTCAACAATAATTAGTCTCATGTCGCTTCACACATATCTCTTCACATTCACAAGCTGGATTCTTTCGGGCTTCGCCCTCAGAATGACGCAAACTTTTAGTATAGCTTCCCAGTAGCCTTAGTGCCTTTTTCTTAACCTCACCCCATTCCTACATCTTCCTCTCTTGGGAACTGTCGGTTGGGCATACTTGCCCAACAAAAATTTTGAAATCACATTAGCGTTGAACGCGACGGAATTGCCATTCCGTACTGACCTCACAAACACCACTCACTTTAGATTACTTTGCAGGGTCATTTATTAACGTTTTATTATCGGCAATACCCCTTATATTAAGTTTTGTTAAACCCAAATAGCACCATACAACTAATTCTTAAGGATTAGTTAAAAATATTTACATAATTACAATTGACTAGAGATTTTTTGTGGTATGCTGTTAGTTGACCCCTTTAAGGGTGATGAAAATTCGTATTTAGTATAAGAGGAAAGGGTAAAATATGTCATTACCAAATGTAGCTTACTTTTCAATGGAAATTGCACTAGACCAATCTTTGAAAACATATTCTGGCGGTTTGGGCTTTTTAGCAGGATCTCACATGTTATCTGCCGGATATCTGCAAATGCCTATGGTTGGTGTAACTATGTTGTGGTCATACGGCTACTATGACCAGAGAATAGCTCACGACGGTCAGGTTGAAGTAGCATACATCAGAAAATACTATGACTTCTTGAAAGATATTAATGTTCAGACTGAAGTGGATATTTTCGGCGAAAAAGTTAAAGTAAAAGCATACCTGGTTGAACCGGAATTATTCGGTGCATGTCCTGTTTATTTGTTAACTACGGATATTGAAGGTAACAGTGATTGGGCTAAGAGCATATCACATAAACTTTATGACGGAAATGAAAAAATCAGAATTGCACAGGAAACAGTTTTAGGTATTGCCGGTGTAAGAATATTACAGGCAGTAGGCTATAAGTTTGATGTAGTTCACATGAATGAAGGACACGCACTTCCTGCTGCATTTGAATTATTAAGACAGCACAACGGCAACCTTGAAGAAGTTAAAAAACATACTGTATTCACAACTCACACTCCTGTTGCTGCAGGTAACGAAGTTCACTGGGTAGACACCCTAATGGAAGGCGGCTTCTTTGCAGGCGCTTCCCGTGAAACTGCAGTTAATTTAGGTGGTGAAAACTTCTCGCTTACCGTTGCGGCATTGAGAATGTCAAGAATTGCTAACGCTGTATCGCAATTGCACGGTCTTGTTGCAAACAAGATGTGGGAATGGGTTGACGGAAGATGCCCTATTAGAGCTATTACAAATGCCGTAAACCTTCACTACTGGCAGGATGAACGTATTAAAAACGCTCATACTCCTGAAGAATTGCTAGCTGTCAAACGTGAAATGAAAGAAGAACTCTTTAAACACGTAGCAAACGTAGCGGGTAAAAGATTTGACCCTGATGTATTGACAATTACGTGGGCAAGAAGATTTGCAGACTACAAGCGTGCTTGGTTAATCTTGATGGATAAAGACAGAATTAATAAACTTCTTGACGAAAATAAAGTACAAATTATTTTCGCAGGTAAATTCCATCCGGATGATGTTATGGGTAAAGAAATGTTCAATAAATTGTTGAACCGTTCACACTCATTGAAAAACGTTGTAGTATTGCCTGGTTATGAACTTCAATTATCAGGATTGCTGAAACGTGGTTCAGATATCTGGTTGAATACACCGCTCAGACCGTTTGAAGCTTCAGGAACTTCAGGAATGTCAGCAAACGCTAACGGAGCATTACACTTATCAATCTATGATGGATGGACTGTAGAAGGTACATTCGACGGTATTAACGGATACACAGTTGAATATCCTGGACTTGATGATGAAATGCCTTGGGAAGAGCGTCATTGGAAAGACCATGAATGCATCATGAACATCATTGAAAACAGAATCATTCCTACATACTATGAAAACAAACAGGAATGGGCAAGACTGATGCGACAGGCTATCAGAACATCAGAAGCTTACTTCAATTCTGACAGAATGGTAATTGAATACTACAACAGATTGTATAAACCGATTGCTCACGATGATGCAACATCAGGTACAGACAAAAAAGAAATGAAAATTTCAGAAACTCCGACCTTTGATGCTTGGACATTCTCCAACATTAAATAGTTGAGGATATGAGTAAATACCTAAAAAGACCGGCTTTACGCCGGTCTTTTTAATAGCAACATTCACGCCTTGCAAGAGAGAATTTGTAGAGGTTAAAAAGAGCAAGAGGGGGGCACCTCTTGAGAGAACAGAGTTAATTTTAATAGCAGGAAATTAAATGTAAATGGTCCTCCCCTTGCGACTCTGCCGAACAAAAGGTGACTAAATGTCACGTTTTGTGAGAGGTAACGAAATCTTTGATTTCGAGGAGGGGTCAGTATTTTCATTGAAAAGGTAGGGTATAGGTTTTCCCCCCCTTGAAAGGGGGGTAGGGGGGATAAAATCGGGCGAGGGAGCTAAAAAGCCCCCCCTCCTAACGGGCAAGGGATTAGTTTAACCCCCTTTGTAAAGGGGGATTAAGGGGGATTTTTATTCATTTTTGTATCCTGTCCCTCTCCTTCTTTGGAGAGAGGAACTAGGATGAGGTGCTGTACGAAAAGAACTCTTCCTTTACAGGTGGAAAGTTTTAACTCCCTCTCCCCTTGAGGGAGAGGGTAGGGGTGAGGGGTAAAAGAAGAAAACCCTCCGGCGCTGACGCACCACCTCCCTTACAAAGGGAGGTAAATGCAGGATTGGCTCTTTACAAATATTCTCTTTCAGTTACCACGGATAATCATCTTTTATCTCCCAGCCGTCCATCTCTATCAATCTTCCGCACAAACCTCCCGCATACTTCTTATGACTCCCTTTTTTGCAAGGATAATTTGAATCGTTTAAAATTTCATCTCGGTTTCTTAATATATCCCATCCCCACATTCCCAAATGTTTACTTCTGTAAAATTCAGTCATAAATATATCTTTTCCAAGCCTGTTAACACCTTTGTTTGCATTTATATCAATAAAAATCCAAATATACCCGCCGGCTGTATTATTAAACATACCAATAGCTGTTCCGTCAGGAAGTACGTGCCAGTATAAAACCTCAATTGCCTGTTCTCCGTCAATATTATTAATTTTATATTGAACGCGCTCAGCAGCGTAAAAACCAGTTTTGCCTACAACTTTAAAATATGGTTCAAAATATTTTTTAAAAAATTCAGATTCATTTGCCGCATAGTTGGTTTCAGTTGGAAAATCCCATTCAACCACTTCTCCGTTATCTTTTTCGGACATCCTGATGATCTGTTGCAAGGTAGAATAACTTTTTTTGAGTTTCGTTACTGTAACTTGTTTATCAACTTTTTGAGTTATAGTTGGCAGAGTCATTGCCGCAACAATACCTATAATCCCAAGTGTTATAAGTGCTTCAGCCAGAGTAAAGCCTTGTTGCTTAGATGCAGCCCCCCCCCCCTCGGTGAAATTCAGTCATATCAGTTGTTTTCATATAATTCTCCTTTTATTCGTTAATCAATATCAACAGGTTCGCGCATAATCTTGTCAATTGCTTCACGCGCAGTATAGACTAAAGCTTCCGGAACATTAGCTATGGTTGTAAATTGTCTTAAGACATCGACTACACGCTTGAAAGAGCGGACAATGTCGCCTTCTCCTATGTCAATCTGCTCAGTAATCGTTTCCCATTCGGCGCCTTCAACCCAGAGTTCTATGAGGGAGCTGAAATACGGGTTTATATACAGTGGAGCTTCTACATCATAAGAATTCTGCACCTTTTCAATTTTTCTTTTAATATTGCGGATTTGGTTAAGAGTTTTTCTTACCGGTTCTGATATCGGAAGATACGGAATATCAATCCTTAATTCTTCTGTTGTAATTGCACAAATGACAGCTGCCAACTGGGATGGTGTCAGATTTTCAAGAACGTGTGAGAAAATAATTTCCGCGATAAATAATTCATTTTCCGAACGGATTTGTGATGTTGTAATTCCTTTTTCAGTCGGATAATCGTCTTTCAGGTAGCCAAAATCCATCAGTACGCTTCTATGTGCGAGGAATTTATTCCAGAAAATATCACGCTGCCGGTCTATTTCTTTATCCAGTTTTTTTAGCTTTGAGTCAAATCTATTGATAACCTCAATATTTTTCGTATGTTTTTTATAAAGCTTGCAGGTATCACACTGGAAATTATGCATTTTTTCAAGGAGTGCTTTTGTTTCTTTGCCGAATTTTATAACATCATCAGACAACGGACGATTTTTTGAGCGTTCCTGCTTGGTAATTTTTTTGTAAGTCTGCCGGTTCTGAACATATATATGACGGGTTTTATCGTATTCATGGAGTTGAGCGTCGGTTAATTTATAAGGACAGACAAATTCTCTTGCTTTAATTTCACCCTCCATTGAAGATTTCAGTTGAAGCAGCGGCTTTAGGCGCGACCCTGATGAAAAATACCCGAAACTTTTCAGGATAAGTTCTTTTGCTTCATCAAGACTGAAACGCTGGAGAAGGTTCAAAACCATGGAATAACTCGGTGAAAAGCGGCTTTCGAGAGGGTTTGCATCACTCAGAACGAGTTCTGCAACCTCTTCCGGTGACTGGAACTGGGTTCCGACAACCGTAACATATCCTATTTCATCCATACCGCGGCGGCCTGCACGACCTGACATCTGCAAAAATTCACTTGCCGTAAGCATTCTGTGCCCGCTATCCGTTTTTTTGCTGATTGAACTTATGACAGTCGAACGAGCCGGCATGTTAATCCCAGCAGCAAGGGTTTCTGTTGCAAAGACTACTTTAATCAAACCTTTTTGGAAAAGTTTTTCTACAAGAATTTTCCACGAAGGCAAAAGTCCTGCGTGGTGCGAGGCAACCCCGCAAAGAAGGTATTCAATATGTTTATTATTATAAAGGTGTGGATTCTCCGCTATGTAATCATCAATAAACTGCCTGATTTGAGCGCGTTCGCCTTTTGTCACAAGTTCAAGTCCTGCACATTTTTCCATTTGTTCATCACATTTTTTACGCGAAAAAGTAAAATAAATAGCAGGCAGCATATCCTGATTATAGAGGTTTCTCACAATATCTTTTACATAAGAGCGCTGTTTTTTTCTGTTGTGTCCCCATAATCTTTTTTCAGGCCTAATCTTTTTATTTAATTGTCCTGATGGTGTGAGAAGCGGGAGAAGCTTATCCGGCTGGGAACTGTCAAAGTAGAAGAACCTTAAAGGCACAGGTCTGAAATCAGTATTCACAAGTTCTGTTCTGCTATGGACTGTATTAATCCAGTCGGTCAGTTCATCAGCGTTCGCAACAGTTGCAGAAAGCGCTATAATTTGAACATTTGTCGGACAGTAGATAATGCTTTCTTCCCAGACAGTTCCGCGCTGCTCGTCATTCATATAGTGAACTTCATCCAGCACAACATATTTAACATCTTTTAAATTATCAGCAACAGCCCCGAAATTCGTTCCGTATAGCATGTTTCTGAAAACTTCCGTTGTCATAACAACGATTTGGGCTGTTCTATTGATTGAAGTATCACCTGTTAAAAGCCCGACCTTATCTGCACCGTATTTTTCGGAAAAATCATAATATTTCTGGTTAGATAAAGCTTTCAAGGGTGTTGTATAAAAAATCCTTGTACCATCTTCCAGCGCTCTATGGATTGCATGCTGGGCAATAACAGTTTTGCCCGCACCTGTCGGCGCGCAGACTACGACGCTTTTCCCGGCATCAATATATTCACAGGCTTCTTTTTGAAAATCATCAAGTTCAAACGGAAACTCGTACATTCATACTCCTTGTCTGATATTTTAATTATGCACTAAAAATTAACAAATGTAAAACTCTTATTCTAATAATGGCAAAAAAAATTTTCACAGGTTATATATACCCAGGTAACAAAAAGGAGAATCAGTATGCAGGTAAATTTAACCCCACAACAAAATCAAAGCTTCGGAATGAGCCTTTCAATCGGAGAAAAGGCACAAAAATTCTTAAAAAACCAAGGATTAAGCAATAAAGAAATTGATAAACTCGCTGATTTGGCTGATAAGCAGGCAAAGAATTCTTTTAACGTACACATAGATTATGATGTTAATTCAAACAAGCTAAAAGCTGATATTTTTGACGGTAAGACCTATTATGAACCTGCACAAGAGGGTTTTTTAGCCCGTTTCTTCTCAAGTCCTGTAAAATTTATTGAAAAATGCTGCAATAAGGCAGATGCTTTAAACAGAAAATTCAGCGGTAACGATAAACTTGATGATATATTCAGTAAACTCGACTAATATACATTGTGATAAATAAAAAGGCTCCGAAATGGGAGTCTTTTTTATAGATTTAATCCCTCCGGCACTTCGTGCCACTTCCCTTTTCAAGGGCGGTTTCATTTTCTAAATTGAAGTCATCCCTGGCTACGAGTCGGGATCGCATAATCGTTACTTCAAACTGTAATGCGCTTCCGCAAGCTAGAAAAACATAATTTCAGCTGACGCTTCAATCAGTTTTTCTACGCTTTCGGAATGACGTCTATTTCTTTACCCATCCCACGTCCTTCGGACACCCTCACCCGCAAGGGGAGAGGGGCTGTGACGTCATTGCGAGCGATAGCGAAGCAATCCAGACTTTTGGGAAAAGTGAAGAGTGAGGTGTGAATGTACCAATTATTTTTGTTGAACAACTCTACATTCGCCATCGTCCGCCACCTCAAGCTGCCCCCTCTCCCGTAGTGAGAAGAAAGAAGTCCCCTAGTAAAGTGGTAAAGTGGTAACGCGATTCCGGACCGCACCCGGGATCGCATAAGCATTGCACTCGGCTGGACTGCGATTCCGCATAGCTTGAACTTCCGGAATGAGGTAGTACCCCCTCCGCCGGACTCTGGTATTTCAACGTGTACAGCATTTAGCCTTTATGGCTCTATATCTTGTCAAAACCAGTGTATTTTCTGAGGACTTCCGGTATGATAATCGTTCCGTCAGCCTGCTGGTAATTTTCGACAATTGCCGCAAAAGTTCTTCCGACCGCAAGCCCTGAACCGTTAATGGTGTGAACGAATTGAACTTTTCCTGTCTCTTTATCGCGGTAGCGGATATTTGCGCGTCTTGCCTGATAATCGCCGTAATTTGAACAGCTTGAAATCTCTTTATAAGTACCGTAAGACGGCATCCAGACCTCTAAATCCCAGCATTTGTTTGCAGAGAAACCTATATCAGCGGTACAAAGCGCTTCACGTCTGTACGGAAGTTCAAGAAGCTGAAGCATTTTTTCAGCATCTTCTGTCAATTTTTCGTGTTCATCTTTGCTTGTCTGAGGCGTGCAGAGCTTTACGAGTTCAACCTTATTAAACTGGTGAACGCGGATTAAGCCTCTTGTATCTTTACCGGCAGAACCGGCTTCGCGACGGAAGCAAGGGGTATAGGCAGTCATATATTTCGGCAAATCATCTTCGGAGAGAATTTCGCCTGCATATATGTTTGTTACAGGAACTTCTGCCGTCGGGATAAGATATAAATCTTCATCAACGCACTTATACATATCTTCGGCAAATTTTGGAAGCTGACCGGTTCCGGTCATTGTTGCAGCATTTGCCATAAATGGCGGTAAAATTTCCTCATATCCCTGCTCGCCGCAATGATAATCAAGGAAGAAATTTATAATAGCGCGCTCTAGTTTGGCACCTTTGCCGCGATATAATGTAAAACGGCTCTGTGAAAGTTTTACGCCTCGCTCAAAATCGACAAGTCCTTTTTCTTCACATAAATCCCAGTGAGGTTTGAATTCAAAGTCAAATTTTCTCGGTTCACCCCATTTATAAACTTCCTGATTGTCATCCTCTGAGGCTCCAACAGGAGTTGTTTCATCAGGAATATTAGGGATATGCAAAAGTAAATCTCTCTGTTTTTCATCCAAAACAGACTGCTTTTCCTCTAATTCTTTTATTTCATCACCGAGTTTTTTTACCTCAGCCTGCACAGCGTCCGTATTTTCGCCTTTTTTCTTCAATTCGCCTATCATCTGCGAATCTTTTTTTCTTTTTGCTCTTAATTCATCTGCCGCAGTCTGAATCTTTCTTCTTTCTTCATCAATCTTAATAACTTCATCAATTGATAATTCGGGATTTCTTCTTTTTAAAAGTTCGTTAATTTTATCTGGACATTCCCGAATTAGTTTTATATCAAGCATTTCAAACCTCTTTCTTATTTAGTATTCAGCACAAATATTATAAATTAAATAGAAACATTAATCAAGATTTAAACACTGCCCTAATCTAAATCCATGGGATGATTGCCAAATTAACAAAAAAATAGGATAATATCATTGAGGATATGTGTCATGGAACTTTTTAAAAAACTTTCCGAAAAATTAAGCACAAAAAACAGCAAAAAGGCTGCAACAAATGGCATGATAAAGCCTATTGATGTAAATTTTGATATGTCAAAAAATGAATTTCTTGACGGATTATCAAAACGTGCGGTTAAACTATATGAAAAGCAGCACGATATAAAAAAGTTTTCAAAATTAGTGCTTTCTGACCCTGAAAATACTTCCCATAATGACTTGGTGGATGAGCTTTTTAAAAACGGTACTGTAGACCCGCTTGAAGATGAAAAACTTGAACGACTTGCCGATAACTCAAGATTTCTCCGCGATTTAGGTCTTTTAGATTAAATAAAGGATGTCATCTTAAGTCTACATTGTTATAATTTCTCTGGTAAAATTCAAATAATATCTGGAGGTTAAATGGAGACTCAAGAAAATGTTAGAAATGTCTTTTCAGGCATGTTGATTGGACTTATTCTTTTTGTAGGTTCTTTCTTTTTGTTGTGGTTTAATGAAGCCGGCTATGTAAAAAGTTTGCAAAAAGCTGATTATATACAGAAAAATGTAATCAGCATTTCCAAATATAGCCCTGAGTATAACCGGAAACTTGTCCACTATACAGGTAGAGTGAAAACTAATGATACTGTATCAGATGATTTCGTCAGTGTAAATACTCCGGCATTGAAAAAAACAGTGGAAATGTATCAATGGGACGAAAGATGCAGAAGCTCCAAAAGCGGGTCGCATAGAACAAAATCATGCAGCTACACTAAAAAATGGTCTGATAAACAAATTAACTCCACCAGTTTTAAAGAAAGAGGACATGACAATCCTACTATGGCATTTAAATCAGATGAATTTTTTGCAAATAATGTTTCAGTTGACGATTTTCGACTCGACCCTGAATTAATAAAAAAACTTAATCCGGAAATAGCGCTCACTAACTTACCGTCCAAACAGGGTTATCAAACTTATTCCGGATACTATTACAGCGGTACAGATTTTTCATCTCCTCAAATCGGTGATTACAGGATTTCTTATCAATATATGCCGATAAATTCGTCTGTTTCAATTATTGCAGCGCAGTATAATAAAATTTTCTATGAATTTTCAAATAATAAATATGATATAGCTTTATTATATAACGGGATACATTCTGCTGATGGGATGGTAAATATATTTAAAGAAAATGCAAAAATGCTTCTTTACATACTGAGAATTCTCGGCTTTATACTAATGGCTGCAGGGCTTAAATTGTTAATCTCTCCGTTGTCAATAATATTCTCATTTATACCTGTTATTGGAGACATAGCTGAAAACTTTACCGGATTTATTTGCTTTTTAATTGCACTTGCGCTTTCTCTAATTACAATTGCGGTCGCATGGATTGCTGTAAGACCTCTTATTTCAATTCCTTTGATAATTATCTCGATTTTCGGAATTGTATTTGTATTTACGAGAAAGCAAGCCGCAAACTAACTTTCCATAAATAAAGACCGCTTATAAAAAGCGGTCTTTTTATATCTTAAACCAAAGTGTCGATGGAACTCGTCGACACTTTATTATATAACGGTTATTTTAAATTCATAATGACTGCGTCACGGAATTCAGTTGTTTTCATACTTCCGCCTAAGTCCTCAGTGAAGCAACCTTCTTCAAAGACTTTATGTAAAGCTTTTTCAATCTTATCAGCATATTTATCTTCTTCAATATATCTTAGCATATCAATTGCAGAAAGAAGCATAGCCGTCGGATTAGCCTTATTTTTACCCTTTAAATCTGGAGCCGAACCGTGAACCGGTTCAAAAACCGCACCGTAATTACCGATATTCGCACCCTGTGCAACGCCTAACCCTCCTATTAAACCTGCCGTCAGGTCTGAAACAATATCGCCGTAGAGGTTTGGCATAACGAGAACATCAAAAACAGTAGGATCTTGAACTAGCTGTAAGCATAAATTATCAACGAGGATTTCTCTTGTCTTAATTTTAGGATACTCTTCTGCAACTGTGCGGAAACATTCAAGAAATAAGCCGTCAGAAAGTTTGCAGATATTGGCTTTTGTCGCACAGCAAACTTCTTTTCGTTTATGTTTAGCCGCATATTCAAACGCGTATCTGCAAATTCTTTCAGAAGCCTTGCGGGAAATTATTTTTATGCTTTCAGCAGTATTCTCATCTATTTTATGTTCAATACCTGCATATAAATCTTCAGTATTTTCGCGGATTACAACCAAATCAACATTTTCATAGCGTGTTTTTATGTTCGGAAGATTTTTACACGGGCGGACATTGGCGTACAAATCAAGCGCCTGTCTTAGTTGCACATTTACCGAGCGGAACCCAGTTCCGATAGGTGTCGTAACCGGTGCTTTGAGTGCTACTTTATTAATTTTTATGGATTCTAATACTCTTGCAGGCAGGGGCGTTCCTTCTTCTTCAATAACCTCTTTGCCCGCTGTTTGAATGTCCCATTTTATCTCTAACCCGCTTGCTTCAATTATTCTTATAACCGCATCAGATATCTCCGGTCCAATGCCGTCACCCTTGATTAATGTTACCGTTTTCATCTTTCTTCTTACCTTTCACAATATAAAGATTTCTCTTAAATTCCTTATAAAACCCGCAGCGAGTGACAAGCAGATTTTCCTCCAGAAATACGTCCCCCTGAATTAGTGCCCCCAGAAGTGGACAATCAAGCTCCTTTATATAATTTTCACAGGAATTACATAAATCATCGTTTTCTATAAAAATCCGCGAATCCTCACAATACATAAAAGAATTATACTCTTTTTCTCGCATTAGCGCAACAGTTTTTGAGAAAGAGGGGTGTCAGTTTGTATTACTGCCCTTTTTTAAAGATTTGTAACATAACTTAAAAGATGCGCAATTTTGATAAGAAAAATATCTTTATATAAGTAAGGTAGTTAGAAAATATTAGTAGGTAATGGTTATGGGAATTGGTGCAATAGGTACAAAAGCCTGGAATTATCTTCAACGTGGTGTAAAAGTAGCTCCTGATTTTGTTTTTGGAACCGGAGGCGATATTTTTACAGCAAAATTAACTAATTCATTTTACGGAACATTAAATGCACAAGGGAAAAGAACAGGCGGACAGCATTTTAAAAATTTCTGGACTCAATTAAAAGATGCAACAAAAGCTGCTGAAGCGCACAATACAGCTCAAATAAAGGCAAACGGCGGGTTTTTCAAAAATATGTATCAACAGCTTAGAAGTCTGCCAAGCAGTATGTCAACAGGCTGGCAGCTGGGTGCCGCAAATGCGGCTAAAGCAGGTAAAATAAAATGGTGGGGAGGCTTAAAAGGGTCGCTTGCAGGAATCGGCAAAAGATTACCGCTAATCGGCGGATTATTGGCGGTTGCTGTTGAAATTCCAAATATATGGAGTGCAACAAAAGATAAAGGTCTTGTCGGCGGTATTACGGAAACTGCAAAAACAGCAACAAGAGTCACTGCAGGTATGGTTGGCGGTTCAATCGGGGCTGCTTTATTATCTCCTATTCCGGTTGTAGGACCAATTGTTGGAGGTCTTGTCGGTTATATGGCAGGTGATTGGCTTGCAAGTCTTGTGACCGGAAAGAGCCATACAGAAAAGAAAATGGCAGCACAGTCGCAAACTCAGGCACAAACACAAAGCCAGCGTAAATTTGATACCGGAACGACAAATCCTTTCGGACAAATGTCAATGACTCCGCAGGAACTTGCGGCACTACAAATGCAATTATATGGCGGCGGCAGATATAATGATGACTTTATGGCAAGACAGGCAGGAATTTATTATTAGGGTTCAGGGTAGCAGGTAGTAAGAAAATTTCCCGACCCGATAACCCGACAGGAAGGGCGTTAAGAAATTAGCGTCCTTTTTTGTTGCAAGATTTTTTAGATGTTACGGGCAATTTTATTTTGAAAAAATACTTTATATATATAAGGAGAAAAAGTTTTCGCGGGGAAATATGACGAAAATTGGTTATACAAGTAATGATTTGCTTAATCTTGCAAAATATGCAACAGGCGCAGGTGTAAACCATTATGACCTTAATTTAGGTACAGGGGTTGCAGGATATGTCATATTTGACGGTGCCGTTAAGGGCAGCAAATGGCTTATGGATAACAAAACTAATTTTAAGGAACAAGGTTTTCTTAAAACTTTAAAAAATTCTGTAAAGGCTGCGGATGACTTGCAACAAAGTTTAAAAGGTGGGAATCTTTTGCAGACAGCTAAGAATTTTTCCAAAAATAATACTCTGCGGGAGCTTGCACAAAAATATCAAGCTTTTAAAAAGCTTCCGGCTTCGGAAGCTGCAAAACTTACCGGAACTGCAAGACTAAAATATCTGCAAAATATAGCAAAGTCCGATTTTTATAAAGATGTTAGAAAACTAATCAGAGAAGCAGGAAAATTAAGCGGGGATGCTTATAAAGTCAAACTGAAAGAAATTTATGAGGCTATTGCAAAAGCTGATTTAAATATACATGCAGCAAAAGTTTCCGGAGAGCTTGCTCCGTTAGGCAAAACAGGTAAGCTTTGGAATTCTGTGAAAAAAGCTACAGGATTAACAAAACTTTCCAAAGGTGCTAAAGAACTTGCGGTAAAATCAAGTACATTCAGAACTGTTTCAAAGGCAGTTAAAGGAAATGCTCTTTTTGCAGGAATTTCACTTCTTGCTGAAGCCCCTGAAATATGTACAACTTACAGCCAGTTAGGGTCAAAAGCCGGCACAAAACAGCTTGCCCGCTCGGTTGTAAATGTAGCGGCAGAAACAGCAGGATTTGCAATAGGTATGAAAGCTGGAGCCGCGGCTGGTGCTGCTATTGGAACATGTATTCCTATACCGGGTGTCGGAACCGCAGTCGGGGCTGTTGTGGGTGCGGCTGTCGGGCTTCTCGGAAGCTGGCTCGCAGGAAAAGCTTCTCGTGCTGTCGTTGGTGAATCAGAATTGCAAAATCATAATGATTATAATGCCAAAGTTATAGCTTTAAAAGCTAAATTCGATAAAAATTTCGAAAAAGAATTACTTGCAGCAACTGAACAAAAGCTTTCGCAAGATAATATGGGACAGCAAAATGCAGAAGTTATATCCTCATACAAAAGAGTTGCCCAGGCTCAAACAGCATAAAAAAAAGAACCTTTTTAATAAGGTTCTTTTTTTTTAATTAATGCTTCGTCAATTCTTTGTCATTCAGAGAAATCGTTTCTAATACATTATTAAAGAATTTTTCCAGTGCCATTCCGATTTCTGTGAATTCTTCGCGGTATTCCTGAGCCGCTTCTGCTCTTGCTTCTAAAAATGCTTCCTTGAACAAATCTTCACTCATATATAACTCCCGATTAACTATTACTTATTTATTATCGGAATATTTCAGATATTCTTTAGTAAATAAAAATATTTGTTACAAAGATTTATAATTATTAGAAAATAATTTACCTTTAAAGTACAATGTTAGAATAGTTCATTAGGGGAATAAGAAAAAAGTATGACCACAAGTTTTCATTTGACAAGCTATGATTATTATTCAAGCCGCAGTGATATGGAGATTATTTCAAATATCGTAGAATCGCTGAAAAGAGTGCTTGAAGAAGATAAAAAGGAAACTCAGCCGCTATTTCTTAAAACGTCTGATAATTTGATTTTAAATATTGCAAGGAAAGTTGTTCAGGAAAAGAAAAAAACTTTTCTTATAGGGATTACCGGAGAGAGCGCATCTGGCAAAACTGTTTTTGTTGATAATACTATAAAAGCCTGCGTAAAAGATAAAAAAGAAGGTATTTATACTGTTGTCCGCTGTGATGATTACTATAAAGACACTTCAAAAGAATTGCAGGAAGCTGGAAGCTATGAAGAACTATTTAAAACCGGATTCAGCTTTGACACTCCAGACGCGATTAACCTTGATTTAATGAAAGAGCATCTTATGGGTTTAAAAAAAGGTGAAACCGTTGTTTCTCCTAATTATAATTTTGTAACCTGTGTATCAGACCCGAACGGAGAAGTTAAAAAACCTGCAAAGGTTGTTTTGACTGAAGGATTATATGTCTTAAATGAAGGCATCAGAGATATCATGGATGTTAAAGTTTATGTCTATACGCCTCTTGAAGTTATCAAAGACCGCTGGTACAGACGTGCGGCATTAAGAGGAAAAACCGGGGCTGCTGCTGATTTGCAGTTTAAAGATGTTAATAGAACTGCACAGCAATATATAAGACCTGCCTATCAGATAGCCGATGCTGTTATTAATGGGATGGTTTCTCAAGAATATATTCAGTATATTACGGATAGAATTTTTAAGACATTACAGGACATAGAATATTAATGGATTACAAAAAAGCGGTAAAAGCTAAAAACGCATGTATTTCAACTTTTTTAATACTTACACTGTGGGCTATGGGGCATTTAAAAGCTTCAAAAGAGTCTATTGTAAAAAATCCTGAAACTGTAGGGTTGGCATTTTTGATTGCATACGGGCTTCCGATTTGTATACTGCTGATGTTGTCAATTTTTTATGCAGTTAAGGCTAAACAAAGCGAATATGACGACTTGGATGATGACAATCCTGAAAAATCGGACGAAAAATAAAAGCCGGTTTTTTACCGGCTTTTGCAAATTAGTAGTGATTTCTCATGCAAGGGCACTGTTCTTCGACAAATGCCTTCCGACAGACAGGGCATGCCGGAACAACTTCCACTTTTGCGCACTTGTTACATTTTTCTATTTTTTTACAAGGGTTGCAGTTTTTAAATCCTGTAAAAGGATTTAAACTGAATGTCGAATAATTAGGTCCTATGCCGATATATGGCAGCGGGTTAAGACTTTGAATATTCCATGCAAAAGCTCCTTGCGCAGGAAGCAATAATAGACCGAATACACCAAAATACATTAAAAACTTTTTCATACATATCTCCTTATTGGTTACATTATCATTCTAACCTTCACCGGACTTATTACTATAACCATGAGGGTGATATGGTATATAAATATTTACTAAGCCAAAAGTATAAAAAAGGAGAGGCTGAAATTTTCAACCTCTCACTTTTCAAGTTTATTTAATCCTATTATAAAGAACTTTTAACTTTAGCTACTTCAGCATCTTTAAGTAAGATAACTTTAATAACTTCGCCTTCTTTAGCGTGGTAGTTCAAGCCTTTTGTGATTAAACCTGTAGCCAAACCTACAGCAGCACCAACAGGAGCACCGATTGCAATACCTGTACCGATTTTAACAGGGTCAGGAATGAATGCAAAGCCGACACCTGCACCGGTACCAACAGCACCGCCGGCAACAGTACATAATGCTAATTTACCTGCAGTCATCCAAGGACCTTCTTTAAGGTCATATTTCTTAGTGAACGGTTTAGCATTTAAATCGATTTTTTTACCGCAAGGAAGTTCTGCACTTGTAATTTCTGCGTAAACTCTAGCGTTTTTGTTGAACCATTTCGGGTCTTGAATTTCATTAACTGTAGCATAGAACTTAGTACCTTCCGGGAAGATAACAGTACCTTCTTTTGTCGAAATATCTTCTTTAGCAACGAAAGTTAAGCTGTCGCCTGCTGCACTTTTATCGGATTTGTATTTTTCAGTGAATGCAACAGGAATAACGTTACCTTCGTGAACGTAATTTGCGTTATTACCTACTTTAACTTCATTGTTAGGAGCTTTTCTTGCATAAGCGAAGTGTTCAACACCATCTTTGTATTCACTTTTTACAAGCCCCAATTTGTCTTTCAGTCTTGCAAGAATAACAGCAGCTTCTGCTCTTGATAATACGTCGTTAGGACGTAATTCATTTTCGTTCGGATAATTTACGTAAATTCCGTAATTTAAAGTTTTTGCATAAGGTTTTTGTGCCCATGCCGGAATCTCTTTAGCATCTGTATAGTTGTTTAATACAGCAGTATCAGCATCCATATCTTTAGTTATGTGGCTGATAACAGATTGTGTTTCAGATCTTGACATAAGTTTTTTAGGCTGGAAAGTTTTGTTAGGATAACCATAAACCAAACCGAGTTGTTGAGAACGTAAAACATCATTGTAGAAGTAATCTGATGATTTAACATCAGAAAAACTGTTTGAGATGCTTACGTCTAAATTGTCATTTGATAAAACTTTTAACAGAGCTTGAACGAAATCAACTCTTTTTACACTACCTTCAGGATTAAAGTTTCCGTCGGTAAGTGTCATGATGTTGTCATCAACGACTTCATTGATTTCTTTTGAAGCCCAATAGTTAGAGCTTACATCGGCAATATCTGCCGCAAAAGAAGGCATCAGCGTAGTTGCGAATAAACCGCAAGCTAATAACCCGACCATAAATTTGTTCATTTTCCACTTCCTCATCTTTTATACTAAACACTAGTAAATGAATTATTTTTATAGTATTAATTATATATCAGAAAGAAACTTTTGTAAAGTTTTTGTAAATATACATTATCACTATTTAAATAAAGGAGATGATAAAATGGACTATACAATGACTAAAATAGTCGCGACATTAGGTCCTGCAACGAGCAGTAAAGAAATGATTACCAAACTTTTTGATGCAGGCGTTACAATGTTCAGGTTAAACTCATCGCATGGCGATGTTGAAATGCACAAAAAGAATTTGTCTTACATCAGAGAGCTTGAAGAAGCAAGAAATACTCTTATTCCTGTTCTTTTAGACCTTCAAGGTCCTAAAATAAGGATAGGAAACCTTGATAATCCTATTGAACTTAAAAAGGGTGAAGTTTTGAAATTTCGTCACCAGCCTGAAATGACAGATGATATTATTCCGGTTGATTATAAGGGTATGGCTGACGACGTTACACCGGGCGAAAAAATCATGATTGACGACGGAAAAATTCAGCTAGAAGTTGTGAAAGTTGAGGATAGAATAATTTTTGCAAAGGCTTTGACTGACGGACTCTTAAAGCAGAGAAAAGGTATCAATATTCCGGGTTCTCAAGGAAGTCTTGATGTTTTAACTGCAAGAGATTTAAAGTTTGTGGAATTTGCAGCACATAACGATATTGATTATCTTGGGCTTTCATTTGTAAGAGAAGCGTCAGACGTTGTAAAACTTAGAGAACTTTTGCAGGGACACGGCAATACTACAGCAAAAATCATTTCAAAAATAGAAAAACCGCAAGCGGTTGAAAATATAGACAGTATTATTGAAGTTTCCGACGGGCTTATGGTAGCAAGAGGCGATCTTGGTATTGAAATTTCAACGGAAAAGGTTCCTATTGTACAAAAAACTATCATAAGAAAAGCAAACATCAAGCGTAAAGTAGTAATTGTTGCAACACAGATGCTTGAAAGTATGATTGAAAACCCTATCCCGACCCGTGCGGAAACCTCTGACGTTGCAAACGCAATTTTAGACGGTACAGATGCAATTATGCTATCAGGCGAAACTGCAGCAGGTGCTTATCCTGTTGAATCAGTTGCAATGATGAAAAAAATTGCGGTTGCAGTTGAAGAATCTCCGTTTATGAGAAAAAATAAATTCCCTAGAAAAATGATAGAGGAAGAAAAAGATTCTCAGGCTATGGCAATCGGTATGTCTATTGCTGACATGTCCAAAAAAATGCCGGTTAAAGCAGTTATTGCATTGACAGGAAGCGGATTTACAGCCTCATTCCTCTCCGAAGGTCGCCTGAGTGTTCCAATTTTTGCTTGCTGCCCTAAACAGGAAATCTGCAGAGATATTAAGCTTTACAGAGGCGTATTCCCGATTAAACTTGATATCAGCGGCAGAATTGACCTTCCATCTTTGAAAAAAATGGATAAATTTCTCACAAAATACCTTGGATATAGTGAAGGCGATACCGTTGTAATCACAGGTTCTGTGCCTGAACTGCTTATCGGCGGTACAAACTTTATTAAAATCCATACAATCGGAATTGCAGGCTAAATTATATTGGCAAATGCAGAAGTAATAAAAAGGCCCCTTTTATAAGGGGCTTTTAATTTTGTTCTAGGAAGGTAGGAATAGGAATAATTTTCTCTCTCTTGTTTTAAACGGATTTCTTAATACTCTCTCTCTTTTTTGTGTTTATTTAATGTTTTATCTCTCTGTATATATATAAAGTATATACTCAAAACCCGATTTCATAACTTGCTATTTTCGTTACAAAAGTTTACATGAAAATTAGTATATTTCACTATTGCATTTTCAATAAAAATGTTATATTCTAGAATTGTAGTTAACATGTTTTGAGGTTAGTAAATGTTAGTTTCGTCTATTGCACGTTTTAATGCTATTAATAACATGAATAATGCTGCTATGAACATGATGAACGCAGCTAGTTCATTTACAAATATGAGTGCATTTGGAGGGGAGCATGATTTAGCGATGCTTCATGAACAGGACAAAAGATTAAGTTTAGATTTGGCATCCAATAGTTTATTATATAAGATTTCTTATCTCCAGGAAAAAGCGGCTAAAAAACGACAGGAGCAAGAAATTAAAAGAAATTTAGATGTTATGGCATAAAAAAGACTCCTCTTGTCAAGGAGTCTTTTTTATAAATATTGTATGCTGATTATATTTCAATCTGCTTATTGCCAAATTTTTCAAAAAGATCAGAGATAAAATTACTTTTAGCTTGTGCTGCATCATTTTTAGCAGCTTCTTCTGCAGCTTTTTGAGCATCCCTTGCTTCCAGTAGATTTGTTAATGCAATATTTTTGTCAACATAATCAAGATTTTGAAATTCATTATATACCTTTGCAGCTTTTTCATTTGAGCCTAAATCCATGTATATTGGATAATTTTGTCCTTTTGGACCGTTAATACCATCGTAAATAGTATTAAAAGTAACATCCGAAAAGGATTTAAAACGATTAGGATCTCTATCTCTATTAATTTCCGGATTAATGTAAGCGTTTGCATAACGTTTTGACTTTACCCGCAGCCCTTTTTCATTTACTTCTAAGTCCCAAAACTTGCAATCAGCCATATCTTTACCTGCCTGAGCGAGTTTTTCAAGTGTATTCATACTCTGTTTTTGTAAGTATTCCTGAGCACCTTTGTTTACTTTAAGAGCCATACCAAATTGAGGGGCAGAAAATCTGTTAAAATTGTTGTTAATTTGCATACGAAAACCTTTCTATTTTTACCTGAAGAGATTAAAATCCCTGATAAAATTTTTTTGCGAATTTATTCTAATTTATTAAGAAAGATTGCTATTTTTCTTAAACAATCTTTCAAGAACAGGGAAGGAAGCAAGTGCCGGAATGAGAGTTATAACGATTAAAACAGGGACAATACCCTTAGCCTGTGCTACAAAACCGATAATTGAAAGAGCGATTGCAACAATACCCCATGAAAAACCGTTTATAAATCCTCCAATAATACTTTTATATTGCGGGAGAGTGCTTTGTGCCATAACCATAGTTACAGGCATTGCCATACCTGTGCAGAAACCCATCAGAACAAATACAGCAAATGCGGCAATTGAAAATCTTTGATACGTCAGCGCAAATAATATCATTAAAGGAAGCGTCGAAATCATAGAAAATGCAAGAACTGCCCTTGCTCCAAACTTTTTCTCGACACTTCTGCTTACAAATGAGCCTATTCCTGCAAGAAAGCTGAATGCAAACAAAGCAACCCCTATTTTGAAAGGTTTATATCCCATATTCCGCCACAGGAACGGCAGAAGAATTGAGGTTGATGTTGTCACAAGTGTTTTTAGAATTGCAATTATGTTTAAAAGATTTAATCTGCGATTAGAGAATATTTCTTTAAAGGTATTGAAAAAATCGTTATGCGTTTTAGCCTCTTTTGAGGAAGAAATTTTCGGGACGAACAGAAACATAAGGCTTGCGACAAAAATCCCCGGGAGCGCAAGGAAAGGCATTGAATGAAGTCCGATAAACTGAGCGACAGCCGCTGAAAGAATAGGTCCCGTTGAATAGCCTAAAGTCCCGAGTCCAATAAATATTCCCATACATTTAATAACATCTTTTGTGCAAAACCTGACAGTAAATCCGAGCGCCTGCGGATGGAAAAAACTTGACCCAAGACTTCCTGCAATTATAAATATAAGTAATATGAAAACATTATTAGCGCTTGGCGCGAGCGAAATAAAAGTTGAAGTTGCAAGGAGTCCCCAGAAAATAAAAGCTCTTTTTCTGATATTATCCGCAAAAAACCCGAATATTGGCTGCAAGAGTGATGCAAAGATGTGCGATAAACTCACAATAATCGTCGCAATCGCCATAGAAATACCGAGTTTCAAAGCGATAAAAGGCATAATAGGATTCAGCATGCCTGTATAAATATCATTAATAAAATGGGCACTCGAAAGCCATATAAGGGGTTTCTTTTCCTGTATATTTTGCATAATCTGATTATTGAATAAAGGCGGCTAAAAATCAATTCAATTTCCAGGTAATAAATAACAAATGTTACGCTTCCGCCATGCTGCTATAATAAAAAATCAATGGCTAAGAAGCAGACGAATGCCGCTTATTTAGCCATATAATTCCGACAATTCCCAGAATAATTAACACAAGCGACACAATCTGCGCAATCGGGAAAATCCAGATATCAAACGCGCTGTCGACGCGGAAATGCTCAACAAATAACCTCACGCATGAATACAGTATTAGGTAAGAAAATAATGTCACTCCCGGGTGCGAATTTGCGTATTTTTTGAGGATTAAGCATAAAATTCCGAAAATGCACAGATTTAAAAGGCTTTCATAGAGAAAAGCCGGATGATAATAATCAAAGTTCATAAATTCAGGCAGTCTGCTTGATGGCGGAATATAAAGTTTCCACGGAAGCTGGGTCGGAAATCCGTACGCTTCTGAATTAAAAAAGTTACCCCAGCGTCCTATTGCCTGCCCGAGAGCAGCACCGCAGGCAAAGCAGTCAAGGACATTCCAAACCGGCAGCTTGTGTTTTTTAGATAGCAAAATGAGTGTAATAACTCCGGCAATAAGTCCGCCGTGGATAGATAAACCGCCCTCTCTGAAATTAAGTATTTCTAAAGGATTTTGTGAATAATATACAGGATTTAAAAGGCAGTAATACAATCTTGCACCGAAAATTCCTGCAATAACAAGGTAAGCTGAAATATCCCACAATGCAGAGTAGTTTTTATCGGGATTGAACTTTTTAAAAAGTAAATACGCAACAGATACACCTGTTATACAGGCGATAGCCATGGTAATACCGTAATTATAAATCGGGAACCCGCATATACTAAATAAAACATCTCCCGGGGATTTAAACATAATTTACTCCTGAGCTATAGCTGCAGGCTGAGAAGATTGGTTCAGTCTGAGCTGCAAATCTTTTATATGAGTTTTTATATCGTCAGCATCTTCAGCGGAAGGACTCTTTTCCAGATAAGTTTCATAATTACTTATTGCGGCATCTGTAAGCTCATTAATATATTTTTTAGTATTGTCAGATATTACAATAGCTTTGTCTAAATCTTCATCCGCCAACTCTTCTCTGTTAACCTTTTCAATATTCCCTTCATTATTAACTGTCAGCAGACCCGAATTTAAATCCGCAATCAAATCTTCCTGAACAACTGCAACACCGTAATATGCATCAGCAAAGGCAGGATTTAATTCAATTGTTTTTTCGTAAGCGGATATAGCATGCGGATAATCTTCAGCCTTCGTATAGGCAATTGCAAGATTATAATGAGATTCATACAGAGAAGAATCCAAATCAATACTTGATTTAAGGCGTTCAATAGCTTCAGTGTAATTGCCCTCCTCCATAAATGAAGCGGCTTTATTATTCAACTCCTGTACTGCAAGGTTATTAATACAAGCGGTCGTTACAACCGAAATAAAAAGAATACTGACTAATAAAAGTGCTTTTTTCATTTTTAACTCATCCCTCTTCTTTTAATCATATAACAAAACCCGCCTCGCGGGGAACAATAATAATCGTATTTGAAGATATTATAAATTAACCAAAAAAATTTGGCAAATTTTCAGATTTAAGTTACAATAAATGTATGAGATTTTCTATAGTGTAATAGGTCTAATAAAGGAGAATAAACATGTCTGAAGATAAAGTGGTTAAGTTAGGCGCAAAACGGGGAGGACATCACAAGGAGGAGCAGCACGACTCAGGTGACGAACAGGAACTCGTATATTGCAGTTTTTGTAAAAGACCTAATACACAAGTTTTAAAAATGGTTCAGGGACCCGGTGTTAATATTTGTTCCGAATGTGCCATGATTGCAGTACAATATCTTATCTTAAATGACCGTATGCCGTCTGCGGAAGCACAGCAGATTCTTGACGCATTTTGGGGGAAAGCCAGAAGATAATGGGAAAAGAGCTTAATCCTTTTGAAATAAAAGCTGAAATATTAAGAATAATCTCTAAATATTCAAAATATTACGGGGAATATTCAACTGCGGAATTTGCAGCCCTTGATAACAGCAGCAGGAATATCATTGCCAAAATTCTTTTTAAAGAATTGCTGAATATGAAAGCCGGCAGTGAAAATATTGTAAAAATTCTCCTTGAGCGCTACGTTGACAAAGATGAACTAATAAATCAACTATGGGCAATATTAAAAAACAATTTTGCAACAGTAGAGGCTAAAATTATTGTTCTTAATTTCTTAAGAGATTTAGAAACAGACTGGAAATACGAAGATTATGAAGGATACATTGACAACGCCGATGATATTATTGATGCAGATACCAAACAGCTTCTTGATAAAGCAATAGTCAATCCTGAAGTACAGATTGATTTTCTGGATTTTTTGAGCGCGGTGAACGAAAAAGACAAGATCATCCTGATAAAATCGCTTGCAGAAGATTACGAAAAAGACGCGCTTGCTAATATTCTGATACCGGTATTTCTCTCTAATCCTTCGTCGGATATCGGGAAAGAGGCGCTCTCTATTCTCGGCAATTCTAAATCGCAGCTTGCCTACCATGCTTTAAATACAGCTTATGACAATGCAGATGACAGTCTAAAACCGCTTATTAAAAAAAATATATCAATTCTTAAATTAAGCGGGATAAGAGAGGATAATTCAAAAGAATTCTATAAAAATCTTTTATCAGAGTCAAAACCTTATCGCTGTTGCGTTACATACCCTGACGGGCATGGAAATCAGGCGCTGATATTTTCAAGAACAAATGAAAATAAAAGAGTGCAGTTTGCGGCTGTCGTAACTAACGATTACAGCGGAATCCGCGACAGTTTCGGTTTTAACGATATTTCACAATTTGAATGCGACAAGATTATTGAAAGATTTTATAAAGATGAAGAATCCCTGAATATTCCGGCTGGTGCAGTAAAAAAACTCCTTCTTGAAGCTGAAAAAATCTCTGCACAAAAATCAAGAGTTATCCCTTATGAATACATCTGCTGGAAAAATCTTCTTGCGGATATTGATTGTGAAAAGGATGATTTACTGACAATTCTCACATCAAAATACCCTCCGCAAAAAGCAGTAATTGAGAAGTTTGACGTTATGAATCATTGGTTTTTGGACGCTCATTATAGCAGTGAATTTGAAGAATTTATTGATAGCATTAATATTGTAATTAAAACTGATTTAAACTCCGTTGATTTTGATAAAATGATTGACGAAAATCTTGATAAGATATTTTATAACGAAGAAAAATATATATGGCGCAAAAGACTCCTCACCTGCGCTTACCTGAAAATGCTTGATAATAAAGATAACCAGGCGTCGAATATTCTTGCAATATATCATGATGACACAGCATTTATCGAAATATTAAGAAACATTTTGAGAAAAAGTATCTACGAATATTATTTCACGCTAAAATTTAATACCGACGAGAATAATGGCAGGTTTACATTAAAAGAACTTGATGAAATAATAGAAAAAATCGAAAGCAAGTGGGTGCAAAATGTATAAAGTAATGGCGCTCGATATAGGAACAAAACGAATAGGAATAGCTCTCAGCGATTATCTTTTAATGCTGGCAAACGGACATTCTTGCATCTCAAGAAACCCAGAAAAAGAGGCTGTCGACAAAATTCTAAAAATTGCAAAAGAAAACAATGTAAAAAAAATAGTAGTCGGCGTTCCTTTGAATATGGACGGAACAAAAGGGTTTCAGGCAGATGATTGTATAAATTTTTCAAAACTTCTGAAAGATTATGAGATAATATACGAAGATGAACGACTCACATCTGATACTGCAGAAGAAAATTTAAGAAATAAAAAAATAGACTTCAAAAAAAACAAAGGACTGGTTGATATTGAAAGTGCTTGTATTATACTGGAACAGTACCTGTCAAGAAAATAAAAAAGAAAGAGGACAAAAATGGCAAAAGAAAAAGAAAATGATCAATTAATCGAAACAGTTGATGAAAACGGCAACGTTATCACATTTGAACTTTTTGACATTGTAGAAGTAGACGAACAGGAATACGCGCTCCTTCTTCCGACTGATGCGGAAGCCGGCGATGAAGATGAAATTGTTCTGATGAGATTAACAAAAGACGGAGAAGATTATATATTTGAGACAATCGACGATGATGCTGAATTTGAAAAAGTAGCGTCTTATGTCGAAAGTCTGGAAGATGAAGCACAAGACGAGGAATAAGATTTGTTTGAAAAGTTTACGGAAAAAGCAATAAATGTAGTGGCAGAAGCCCAAAAAATTGCAGAAGAAATGCAGTCCGAGTATATTTTATCGGAACATCTTCTCCTTGCACTTGTAAGGGAAGCTAAAGGCGTTTCTTTGAAGATTTTTAAAATGTACAATATAACTTATGAAAATCTTTATGAAGAAATAAGTAAAACAGTAGAAATTACAGAAAAAATCCACAATAATGCCAAAGCTAATTTCAGCCACCACGTAAAAAATATATTGAAACGAACACTTGATTTAGCTAATAAATCGGGCAATCCGTCAATTTTATACGAACATTTATTCCTTGCCGTAATTACGGATAAGCATTCAAATAATGTTAAAACATTAGAAAAAATGGGGTTTGATGTCTATACGGCAAAATCACTGCTGGAAAAACTTGTCCAGAAAAAGATAAAGCGGCTTTATCATCCGGAAATTGATGAGAATAAAGAGAATAAACTACCGGATGAACATACCGGAGATCTCTTTGACAGTGCGGAATCTGCAAAAGTTTTTGAGCGTGCTGTAGCGAAACTTTCAGCTTCAAATTATGAAATTCTCGGCACAGAACAGATTATATCGTCCATTCTGGAAGATAAAGACTCAGAACTTTCAAAAATCCTTGCGCAAAACGGGGTAACTGCGGAAGATTTTGAAGAAAAACTGGAAAATATTCAATCACGTCAGGCTGAATATGAAGGCAAGCAGATAATCTTTACGCCGAACGCCTTCACAACAATGAATATGGCGCTTCAAACAGCTAAAGAATTAGGTTCCTCAGTTGTTTTACCGGAACACATTGTCCTCGGGGTTCTGAAAACCAAGAAGGGGCTCGCTTATGAGATTTTTAAGGAATTGAAAATCTCAGATGATGATTTGGCACACAGTATTATAAAACCAATTGAAAAACAAATGCCGGAAACGCTTACAATACTTCGTCTTGCAAAAGAAGAAGCTCGCAGACTCGGTCGTAATGTCGTCGGGACAGAGATGTTTCTTTTAGGAATCTTAGGTGAAGCAACAGGCGTTGGTGCGCAGGTTCTGGCGGAACTTGAAATAAATATACGGGACGCAAGAAAAGTTGTGGAATCCTTAATCGGTTTCGGCAACGAATACTATGACAGGGAAATAGTATTTACTCAAAGAGCAAAAAGGGTACTGGAAGCAGCGTGGGAATTTGCCAAAAAAGAGCACAAATCCAGAATTGAATCATCGCACATGCTCCTTGCGCTCACAACCGAACCGACAAGTGTTGCAATGAAAGTCCTTGAACAGTTAGGCGTTGATGCCGTTGAAATAAAAGAAGGCATTAAAAAGTTTCAACAATGAACATTACAGAAACCGTAAAAAGTTTTTTGAAAAAATATGAGCTTGAAAATAAAAAAATATTGATAGGATTTTCGGGCGGATGTGATTCTCTGTGTCTTTTAAATATTCTGTATAAATTTGGTGCCTCAATTATTGCAATCCACCTGAACCACAACTGGCGCGGGGAGGAAAGCCTTCGTGACGAAAATTTTTGCCGAGATTTTTGTCTTAAAAACGGGATAGCATTTTACGCGGAAACTCTTTCTTCTGATATTCCGCATACGGAAGCTGCGGCAAGAGAGGCAAGATACGATTTTTATAAAAGGTGTGCAGAAAAATTTAGTGCTGCAGCCATATTTACAGCACACAATTTTGATGATTTAGCGGAAACTGTCTTATACAGAATTATAAAAGGAACAGGGGTGACAGGGCTTTCTGCAATTTCAGAAAAGCGCGGAATGTTTTACCGCCCTTTTTTAGATATTACACGCGCTGAGATTGAAAAATATTGCGCTCAAAATAATCTGAAAGGGATTTTAGATAGTTCTAACGACAATGTTAAATATAAAAGAAACTTTATTAGGAAAAAATTAATTCCGCTTATTGCAGAGATTAATCCTAATTATCTTCATGCGCTTAACAATCTTTCAAAAAATGCAGAAGAAACAAACGAAATTGTTAAAGAATATATGAGCAAAATCAAAGCTGAAACCGGTAATTCAACAGAGGTCTTTCTTCACCTCAAAACGCCGGCTCAGAACTACTTAATCCATGAATTCTTCATACAAAATAACCTTGAATACGACAGGGAAAAAATTACCTCTATTGTTGATTTTATTAAAGAAAACGGTTTATCAAAATCAGGTAAAACAAAATCTGTCACAACTGATTTATGGATATTCGTAAACAGCAAAAAATTTGAATTTATAAAAAAGACAAGTCGCAATAAAATTGAAGTTAAAATTATGACAGAGGGTAGTTACGATTTCGGGGAATATGAATTTATAATTAAGCGTATAAATGAAAATCTCACGGAATTTCCAAAAGACAGTGAGATGAGAGCGTATGTGGAATTAAGTAATATAAATTTTACCCTGCGTAACAGAAAAGACGGCGATATAATCTATCCTCTCGGGGCGCATGGTTCACAGAAACTAAAAAAATACCTTAATGAAAAGAAAATCCCGAATCACGAAAAAGATTTAATTCCTTTGCTTTGCTGCGGTAAAGAAATTCTCTGGGCGGCAGGACTTGGTATAAGCGAAAAGATTAAAGTTGTAAATAAACCTACTCACATGATAAGATTAATAAAAAAGGAAGGTTAGAATGAAGGTTGAAGATTTAAAAATACTTTTTAGCGAAAACGAAATTCAAAACAAAATAAAAGAACTCGCGGATGAAATGAATAAATTTTATAATGGCGAAGAAGTTATTGCAATCTGTGTATTAAAAGGTGCTGTAATGTTTGCAACAGATCTTGTTAAACATTTGAATATGCCTTTGAAAATGGAATTTATAAGACTTTCCAGCTACGGGACAGGATTTAATACATCGGGAAAAGTAAATGCAGTTGATATTTCACTTCCTGATTTGAACGGTAAAAATGTTCTTATTATAGAAGATATTGTCGACACTGGCTTAACAGCAAAATTTTTAATGGATTTTATGAATACAAATTTCCACACAAAATCTACTAAATTCTGCTCGCTTCTTGATAAAAAAATTACGCGTAAAACTGAAATTGAACCTGATTACTACGGTTTTGAGATTGATGATAAATTTGTTGTCGGCTACGGTCTTGATTACGAAGGCTACATGAGAAATTTAAGATTCATAGGTTATAAGGAATAATTTTGGATAATTTTTACGAAAAATCAATAAAAAAACTAAAAAATTTTTATGATATTAATCCTAAAGATACCGCTTTTTATCTCAAAATCTTCAGGATTCTTTCTGAGATAATTCCTTTCAAATACGGGAAAATAATTTACCTGAATGGTGATGAAAATTCACCTGTATTTGAATTCGGCAAAATTTACAGTTACCGTGAAAAAGCTCGTCAAATGCTAAAGATTAACAATCTGCCTTACGGGTATGTAGAAATTTTCAGAAATGAGAAGTTTACGAAAAGTGAGCTTCTTGTTTTTGAAACCTGTGCTGCTGCTATTTCAAATATAATAAAGGAGGCAGAGTTAAATTCCATAATAAAAACCCAGCTGTTAACTCTTCAGGAGGGAATTTCAGCGAAAACAAAGGCATACGAAAAGATTTCAGAAACCGAAAGAATTAAAAATCAATTTATAGCAAATGTGTCCCATGAGTTACGCTCGCCGTTAAATTCTATTCTTGGCTTTACTGAACTTTTAAGTTCTCAATTTGTAGGTGTTTTAAATGAAAAACAGCTTGAGTACGTTGAAGATATACGTATTGCAGGGTTGCATCTGCTGAATATGATTAATGAAATCCTTGACATGTCAAAAATTGAAGCAGGCAGTCTGTCGCTTAATGTTACAAAATTTAATCTAAATGACAACTTGCAAGAGGTTTTAAATATCCTATCACCTCTTTATATGAAGAAAAGACAACGCGTTTTATTAATTATTGATAAACCTCTTGAGATTGCTGCAGATTACCAAAAAATCCAGCAAATAATGTTTAATCTATTAAGTAATGCAATAAAATTTACTCCTGACTGCGGTAAAATTGAACTATCAGCAGTCAGAAAGAAAAATTTTATATTTATATCTGTGAAAGATTCGGGCTGCGGTATTCCAAAAAAATATCACAAAAAAATATTTAATAAATTCGAACAACTGAATGAAACCCCTAATTCTACAGGATTAGGGCTTACAATAACTTCTGAACTCGTAAAATTACATGGCGGAAAAATATCTGTTGTCAGTGAGATTGATAAAGGTGCTGAATTCATAATAAAGATACCTGAAATATAAAAGTTGTTTTTTTTAGAAAAAAATGTTAAAATAGAAAATATAGTAAACGGGAGGTATGACGTGGCGTCAATAAAAGAAGCTTATGACAGTACAATAGGGGAAAGCTTTACAGGGTTGAAGCTTATATTATGGGCAATTCCATTGTTTATATGCAGGGGACTGTTCCTTGATAATAATTTTGGCTTATTGACTGTTGTTGGTTCTGTATTTGGGCTTTTGCTTATAGGCTTTTTAACGGAATCCGCACATAATACTATTGCAAAAAAATCTGAATTGATTCCGGGTATAAATTTGCTATCAATGGCATGGACGGGGATTAAGACTATTCTTGCAATGGCTATGTCTGTCGGTATAGCTTATATCCTTAATCTGATTATTACAGGATTTGTAAAGATTGAAGATCCGACATTTCACATGACGATTGATATTTTTGTCTGGTTTTTTGTTGTTGCTTTGCCTGTGTCTACATATCTTATTTACATAAGGCGTTTAAATGTTTTTGAGGCGTTTAATCTGAAAAAAATATTCGTAGCTTACGGTGAAGCCTTTTTAGCTTTCGCTTATTTAGTTGTACAGATGTTCATTATAGCTCTTATTGTTGTCGGATTTATTACATATATGTTCTGGCTGTTCGTAGGGCTTGATAATGCAATTATCAATTTTATATGGTGTATTGCAGTTATGTATAATCTTACTGTTATGGCGAATTACCTTGCGCAGTTGAGTGAAGAAATCTTTACTTTCAGAGAAAAAGAAGAAATTAAGAAAACAACATACTAAATACTATGTAGGCTGTTATGATAAAAAGCGGCGAATTTATGCAGGAAAACAGCTTGTGATTGAATATAAATGAAAAAAAACGGTTTTTGAGAGGACGTTCGTAACTTTAATGGCGTAGTATCTTACTTTTTAGTCACCATTTCCCGTAGTTTTTTAAGTTTGTCGCGAATTTCCGCGGCACGTTCAAAATCGAGGATTTTAGCTGCTTTATGCATATCTTTTTCAAGTTTGTCTATGAGTTTCGGCAAATCTTTTTGCTCAACCCCTAGGTCAACCATTTCTTCCGCCACAATATCTTCAAGGTCTCTGTAGCTGGCAACAAGCGAAAGAAGATTATTTTCAATCGGCTTTTTAATAGTTTGAGGAACAATTCCGTATTTTTTATTATATGCAAGCTGTATTTCTCTTCGGCGTTCGGTTTCATCAATTGCAGCCTGCATAGAATCAGTAATTTTGTCGGCATACATAATAACCTCCCCGCAAGCATTACGTGCAGCACGACCTATTGTCTGGATTAAACTTGTTTCTGAGCGCAAAAATCCTTCCTTATCAGCATCCATAATTGCGACAAGCGATACTTCAGGGATATCCAAGCCTTCTCTCAAAAGGTTTACACCGATAAGAACATCAAATTCACCAAGTCTTAAATCACGCAAGATTTCAACTCGTTCAAGTGATTGAATTTCGCTGTGCAAATATCTTACTCTGATACCTTCCTGTATAAAGAAATCCGTCAAATCCTCCGCCATACGCTTTGTAAGCGTTGTAATAAGTACGCGTTCGTTTTTATCCGCACGCTTTTTAATCTCTTCTTTTAAGTCATTAATCTGAGTATCAATCGGTCTTACATGGATCTTCGGATCAACCAAGCCTGTCGGTCTGATAATCTGTTCAACAAGCTGTTGAGAAGTTTTTCGCTCAAATTCACCTGGAGTTGCCGAGATATAAATTTTCTGACCTACTTTAGAGAAAAATTCATCACTTGTCAGAGGTCTGTTATCTTTTGCACACGGAAGTCTAAATCCGTATTTAATAAGAGTATCTTTTCTTGCGGCATCACCGTGGCTCATACCTTTTAATTGCGGAAGCGTGACATGAGATTCATCAATAACAGTCAAAAAATCACCTTGAAAATAATCAAGAAGAGTTGCGGGATGAGAGCCTGGCGGGCGGCGTTCTATTATTCTGGAATAATTTTCAATTCCGGAGCAATATCCCATTTCCTTAATCATTTCCATATCATATTTTACACGCTGCTCAAGTCTTTGAGCTTCAATAAGTTTATTCTCTGCGTTAAGCTCTGCAAGTCGCTGCTGCAATTCCTGACGAATTAACCCTAAGGTTTCATCAACATCATCGTCGTATGAAAGATAGTGAACAGCCGGATAAATCACAACTTTTTCCGGCATTTCAAGAATTTCCCCTGAGACATTATCAATTCTGACTATTTTTTCTATCTCGTCCCCGAAAAAGTAAATTCTAGTCACAATCTTTTCATAAGCCGGCATGATTTCCA
This sequence comes from Candidatus Gastranaerophilales bacterium, assembly GCA_944324285.1. GTDB lineage: Bacteria > Cyanobacteriota > Vampirovibrionia > Gastranaerophilales > Gastranaerophilaceae > Scatousia. The sequence continues at coordinate 102,204 of CALUVR010000001.1, forward strand.
CAATATCCCCGCGTACTCTGAATGTTGACCTTTCTAATACCAAATCATTACGCGTATATTGAGTTGTGACAAGATGGTTTAAAAGCGCATCTCTATCAACTTCATCGCCAACTTTTAATTCTACAGAACCTCTGAAATAATTTTCAGGCAGCCCCAAACCGTATATGCAGCTAACAGAAGCGATAATGATTACGTCGTTTCTTTCATAGAGGCTTCTTGTGGAATTGTGGCGCAAACGGTCAATCTCATCATTTATTGAAGCTGATTTTTCTATATAGGTATCAGTCCTCGGTATATATGCTTCAGGCTGATAATAGTCATAATAACTTATAAAGTATTCAACTGCATTATCAGGAAAAAGTTCTTTAAACTCGTTATAAAGCTGTGCTGCAAGAGTTTTGTTGTGAGCAATAATTAATGTAGGCTTCTGTACCTGTTCAATTACGTTTGCAATTGTAAAAGTTTTCCCCGAACCTGTTATCCCAAGGAGCGTCTGGGCGTCATATCCTGCTAAAAGTCCCTCCGTTAACTGTTTTATGGCTTTTGGCTGATCCCCTGAGGGTAAATATTTTGAATGAATTTTAAATCTTCGTTCCATAACAAAATTTTATCCCAAAGTATTTTAATAGCAAATTTTTTCTTTCAGAAATTATTATATAATAGATTTAAATAAGGAATATTCCAATTGATTTATCCGGTAGAATTCGGCTCGCAGAATAAAAAGCCTGAAACCTCACAAAATAAACAGAATAACAAAAAATACCACGATCCTCTAAATCAAAAATGGATGGTGGCGCTATCGTATTCAAACGAAATAGGTGCTGCCATATATGAAATTGCACCGAAATTAAGCCAAATTTTATGGATTCCGCCAATTATGTATCTTGGTGCGGATATCTACGACAAATATAAAAATGACAGAAACCACTATGACCCTAGCCGGACACGAGCAGTAGAGCAGGCAATTTATCAAGGGTTAAGCAGTTTTATTTTTCCTGCTGTAGCAATTCTTGCAGGGCAAAACCTGACTTCTCCTATCGCAAAGTTATTGAATAAAGGATTAAGTGTCAACGCCAAAAAGGACACCCTGTTGCACATGAGTAATGCGGTTGACCAGTGCGTCGGGGATATCTTTGATGATAAAGTAAAATTCAAGAAATTTTTTTCAGAATCTCTTGAAAATAAAATTCGTGCGTGCAAAAACGAAAAGCAGTCAGACCATTGGATAAAGAAGTTCTTTAAAAATTTAAGCGGCAGATACGCGCTTGCAAACTGTAAAAAGTCTAAAATAATGGAATATGCAAATGAAAATATTGATATGCTGGTAAAGATTAAAGAAGATTTACAGGCAAAGAAAAAGCCTCCGGAAATTTCACTTGCAAGTTACAAAAAATACATGCGCGAATATCCTGTATTAAAAGAAACTTACGGAGAAATATTTGCAAATAATGCGCTCAGATACTCATTAAAGACATATATTAATAAGCTCCAGTTTGCAAATAAGCTGCTAAAGACTATAGGCGGGCTTGTCGCTATGATTATCAGTATAAAACCGATTGATGCTTTTGTAAAAAAAGTTGTTATGCCAAACTATATTGACCCCGGAATAGAGAGATTTAATAAAGCTCTGATTGATTCCAGCAATCTGAAGAAGCATATTAAAAGAGAAAACCAGAAATAAAGTATTATTTTTAATTTTTTATTATATAATAGTGTTATTGGGTCATAGTTATGTGTAATTTAATATCTATTATTTGTCTATATACTTTGTCTTTGCATGTTCTGTTTAAGAAAAATCTTACAGAGATTTCATTGCGAACATACTCCCTAACCCTATTAATTGCAGCATTTTTGATATCCTGTATTTTCATTTTAATAAATTGTTTTGTACATAATAGTGAATACACATTTAGTATACTATTTTTCGTGTATTTTATACTAAATTTTTCAAGCCATGATTATAATAAAAAATCAAAGAGAACCTGGGCTTGTATTTTCGCATTATGTTTAGGCATTTTGTTATGTCTGGATATCTTAGTCTTTTCAAAATTCAAAATATTTACTTTGATTAATTCAATCCTTAAATATTCCGTATTTGCTGTGACGTTTATAGTATTAGCAGACTTAATAAAATCTGTAATCACTTTCAATGTAAATTGCTCAAAGAATGAAGAAAATTTACAAAGGGAATTTTATAATCTCCTAGAAGGAAGGAAGGAAGGAAGCGTCCGTCCGGATATATATCATATAATTTTGGACTCTCACTCCGGTTTTGATGATTCAAGATTTGATAATAACGAATTTAAAATGGAATTGCTAAAACGAGGTTTTAAAATCATTCTTGGTACAAAAGCCAATTACAATTTTACAAAACATTCTCTCCCATCAATTTTAAATTTTGATTATCTTGAAAACTTTATAGAAACTCCATGGCATAATCAATTTAAGTCTTATTCACATTATTTTATAAATAGATTGCATTTTGTTTTGGCATCACTGGGTTACGAGTGCAATATTTTATCGCATCACCACTTTAAACCAATACCCAAATTATCAAATACAAGCATTCACTACAGTTATTTATCAAAAAATTCAATGTTAGCATTAAAAAACTTGGTGTGTTTTTATTTAAAAAATTTTATTAAATTTTATTATTATGATTATGTAACTGATATTAATGAAATTAATTCTTTATACAAATTTACAAAAATTAACATATCTAATAGACCTACGTACAATTTTTTGCACTTTTTAGCACCACATGAACCGTTTTTATTTGATAGTCAGTTTAATTCCGTAAATAAAAAATATCATAATAATTTATCCTATTTTGAAGAGTACCAAAAGGGGATTAACAAAAAAGTAATTGCATTAATTGACGAAATTCAAGGGAAAATGAAAGATAATTCTATAATTATTATTCACAGTGACCACGGCTCACCTTGTTTTGATAAATCCAGATATAAGATTCTTTTAACGGTCTATGATAAATCTGATGTTCTAAAGCTGAATGATAATATAACACTTGTAAATTTATTTAGAATTGTTTTGAATAATCTCTTTAATCTGAATTTAAAATATCTGGATGAAAAATTCTATCATTATTATTTTAATACAGGTGATATAAGTCCGGTAGATTTTAAATCAGAGGACTTTATCAAGTCTGAAAATAAAGATTGGTTCTTCGTTTAGTAATTTGTTATTTTGTGCTATAATAAATTCAAGTAGAGAAAGGTTTTTTATGATTAACAGATATTCAAAGTTTTATTTTTATATTTCATTAATTCCTTTAATTGTAATGTTAGCTTTACACTCTCAGCCTGCAGATGCTTATATTAATCCGGGATCCGGCAGCGATTTATTCCAGATAATATATAGCGGAATTTTATCTGTTTTGATGTTTTTCAAGACTATATTCCTTAAAATAAAAGGTGTATTTATAAAAACTGATAATAAAGAGGATAAGTATGAATAGTGTAGAATCGTCATTCAGAGATCCAAGCGGCTATGTGTTTGAAGAAGATAATGAGATCTATAGAACCGTAAATTATTGCTACAAGGAAAACTATGATTTTCTGTTGAGTTCGGGGTTGTGTGATAATTTAGTTAAAAAAGGCTATCTGATTTCTCATGAGGAATTAGAAGAATCAAAATTCAAAGACGTTTATAAAGTCTTAAAACCCGTAAAAATTCCATTTATATCATATCCTTACGAATGGAGCTTTTCACAATTGAAAGATGCTGCATTATTAACTTTAAAGGTGCAGTACCTTGCTCTGAAATACGGTATGATTTTAAAGGATGCATCTGCATATAATGTACAATTTTTAGATGGTAAACCGGTTTTTATTGATACATTATCCTTTGAAATATATAAAGAAGGTCAATCATGGAATGGTTATAAACAATTTTGCCAGCATTTTCTTGCCCCGTTGCTTTTAATGTCATACAAAGATTTAAGATTAAATCAACTTTTAAAAACTAATATTGATGGAATTCCGCTCGATTTGTTAAATTCTATATTACCTATTACCGCAAAGTTTGTTCCGAGTATATTTTTCAATGTCTGCGTGCAGGCAAAATTGCAGAAAGACTGCGAAAAAAGGGATATAGATTATAAGAAGAAATCACATATTACAAAACAACAGTTAGTATTAATAAATACAAAGCTTCAGGATTTGGTTAATTCTCTAAAATTTCCGTTAAAGGATTCGGAGTGGGGTGATTATTATACTTTTACTAATTATGACAAAGCTGCCTTTGAATCTAAAAAATCAATCATAAATTCATATATAGATAAAGTGCATCCTAAAACATTATGGGATTTTGGTGCAAATAACGGGTTGTTTACAAGATTGGCAAGCTCAATGGGCATAGAATCAGTAGCATTTGATATTGATCCGATAGCTTGCGAAAAAAATTATAATATGATAAAGAAAAATAATGAAAAATTCTTACTTCCTGTCTTATTTGATTTGACAAATCCGTCACCCAATATTGGCTGGGCAAATAAAGAACGTGTAGAAATTTCATTAAGGCAAAAGCCAGATTTAATAATGGGACTTGCATTAATTCATCATATTGCAATTTCAAATAATGTTCCTCTGGAAAGTATTGCAAAATATTTCTCGGCATTATCAGAATATATGATCCTTGAATTTGTTCCGAAAGAGGATTCGCAGGTTCAAAAGCTTCTGGCAACAAGAGAGGATATTTTTCCTGCTTATAATGCAGAAGGGTTTGAACTTGCCTTCTCAAAATATTATAATATTGTAGAGAAGAAGGAAGTGGTTAATTCAAAACGAATTCTATATTTGTTAAAAGCCATTTAAAAATAATCTTACTTAAATCGGGATTTAAAGCTGTTTGAGGATAGCGGTTCTGATTGCTCAGGCTGTGATGCCAACACTGGAACTTGCTCTTCCTTATTTGCGGCAGGTTCTGGAAATTCATAAGTATATTCATTCTCAGTCCTTTTCAGTATTTCCGTCATGACAAGCGAACCTGCCTTATTAAGCGAGAATTCCGAAATGGATGATATAAACAAATTTTCTTCAAGATGAATTATATAGTCAAAATTCTCTCCGATTGCAGCCTTTGCCTGCTTTTCCGTAATCTTATCGCGTGCTGCCGAATTAGAGGCAATTTTTGTCACCGCAAGCATAGGAGAGTCTGCTCTCACTGTCGATATAATTGCAGAAACAGAAGATTTATTATAATAGCCATTATTGAAGTCATACACTAAATATTCAGGATTTTCTGCACTTAGGGCAGATATAAGATTTTGTAACTCTTCTTCCTCCAGTCCGCCGCAGATATAGCTTTTTTCTTCAAGAAATTTTGTGTTTTGCAAAAGTACGCTATTTTTAATGGCAGAATAAAATGACTCCAGATAAGAAGTTTTACCTGATTCAGAAGGTCCTGAGATTAGGAGGTTTTTCTTTTCGTTGATTAATGAAATAAGAAAATCGTAGATATTCTCATTAATTTTATTATGCTGGAGTAGAAAACCAAAATCGGTATTTTGTCTTGTCTTTTTATTAATCGCAATGAATGTATCTCCGACAGGTTGCATTACAAGCGTAATTATAAGGTTTCTATATCCGAATTTTAAAACCGGCTTATCTGAAAATATAGACGCCGCCTTTTTCAACCTTTCTGCAAGTTCGTTGATATCGCCAAGTTCAATATCAGAGGTCACATTTTCTTCATTTTTTTTTATTTTTAAAGGGTTATTTGCACGGATAAAAACTTGGGTTACAGAAGGCTCTGAAAGAACTGCATCAAGTGCGCCGAAACCGTAAATTGAATTATAAAGCTTATCTGTTGCATTTATTTTATCATCGTTTGAAAGGTTAATGCCGGATTCTCTAACCCAATTTTCAAAAAATGATTTTATCAGCCCTTTTTTCTCAGCTTCAGAGTATTCAAACCATACGGGGATTGTCGCGATTTTAGAAGAAAGTTTAAGCTTTAGCTCCACTTCAATAGAATTTTCAGCTGTTTGAGATGGTAGAACCGAATTTTCTGCTTCATATTCTTCAACTATATTCTGTGGTTCCAAACCTCTAAATCTGTCTTTAAATCCCATATTTTAACCTTTCAGAATATTATCTATACTGTTAAATGTGTTATTTGTGTATTTTTTTATAAGTTCATGCCTGTGAATGCTGTCTGACACATAAATTGCGAGTTCTTTATAACTTTGCGCTACATTTGAGGCAGGATTAATCTCTGATACCGGAACCCCTTTATTAATTGCAGCCATCATCGTAAAGTAGTTATTCGGAATTTTCCAGTAGATATCTTTATTCAGGACTTTTTCCGCATCTTCTGCTTTTATTTCGTCGTTTTCCATGTACCTATTTACAAGCACCTGAACCTTTTCGCTGCTGTAGCCGAGTTTTTCAAACAAATCAAGGCATCGCTGGCAGTTTCTAAGTGCCGGAAGGTTTATACAGGTTACAAGGAACAGCAAATCGGCATTATCAAGCGCAGTAATCGTCTTATCTCCGAAACTTGCGTCCGTATCAACAACTATATAAGAAAAACTGTCTTTTAAAATATCAAATAACTTTGATACCTGTTTTGCCGAAATATCGTCCGCCTGCTTAAAATACGGCGGATCTGCAAGCACGTAAAGGCTTGTGTTTTTATATTTTTCAAGTGTGTTCAATAAAAAATCTTTGTTAATTTTATCCAGATTTTTCAGCATATAAGATATATTAAAAGAAGGCTTTAAATCTAAAAATGTTGTAATATCGCCTAACTGGAAGTTTAAATCAATCAGAGCAACATTTTCTTTAGTAGTTCTGGCAAGTTCGAGCGCTAAATTCGTTGCGACTGAGGTTTTGCCGATTCCGCCCTTGTTAGAGAAAATCGTTATCATTCTGCACTTATTAACTTTTTGATAATCGCAGTTTAACTGATTTTTTACTTTTTTTAGAATGTCAAAAAATTCAGATTTTATTACAGGTGAAGATATGACATCTTTAGCACCCAGCCTCATAACGTTTATTATAAATTCGACAGTAGGGTTCTCAGTTACAGCAAGAATTTTACAATTCGGACAGTCTGAAGAAATCCGTGAAATCAGATTGTCAAAGGATTTATCCTGCATATTTGCAATTAAGAAGGATTTTGGAAGAGAGGATAATGTATTATAAAGGTCAGAATCGTCCGCGAAATCTTCTAAAACCTCAAATCCGCCGTATTCTTTTAAATACATAGAAAGAAGTTCTTTAAAACGACTCTCTTTAGAGAGGATGACTGTTGAAATATTTTCTGACATACAAAACCTTTCTATAAGAGAGTTTATCATATTTTGCGCAAATGAGCAAGGTATAAAAAAGCCCTGTGCGAATGTGATTTTGTTACCTGCTAGGCTCGCAGGTGGGTGAGCGCCTCGATAAATCCGTTTCCTGCTGGCGAAGATAACTTCGGCGGGTATACTTCAATATCTGACAGAGTCAACTCTCCCTTTTATAATAAATGTAGGAACAAAATTGAACACCCGTACAGAGCATTAATATTATAACAGTTTTTATGAGAAATTACAACAATAAAACAATCAAAAACTACCTGATTGTGCTGCAAAAACAGGTGTATTTATTTTCTCAACACGCTCTCGCACATGCTCCCGCTATCGTTTCGAAAACAAATACACTTGTTTTTGCTATATAAATTATAATATTCTAACCTTACAATCTCATTGATAATGTTTCGGCAACCTTCTGTTCCATAGCGTCAGCCTTTTGAAGCGCTGCATTTGCAGGGGTCAAATCTTCGCCCGCATTTGGAACAATTGTACTTTCCGGGGACGGTATGTATGTATATGTCGGTTTTGATAATTTTTCAGGCTCCGTTACTTTCGGAATTGTTTCTTTATAAGGATTTCCGTTCTTTGCCATATTTAAAAGATTTGTAGGGCTGTTATTGCTTACGAATGGTTCATTCTTTTTCGGTGCAGCGGCTTGCGCCTGGGTCTGCATTTGCTTCTGGTATTCTTCTGCGAGTTTCTGCATTTGCGCCTGCTGTTCAGGAGTTAATTTATCCTGTGAACCTTCACTATCTTCATCAAGAACTGATTTTGTAGGTTTTCCAAAGAGGAAGTGAGAGATTTTTGTAGCGTTCTTTGCAACAAACGGGACTATAATCATCATAGGGATTGCAATTCTCATCGGAACACCGAGAAGGTTCTTAAAGAAGTTTCCGGATTTTCTAAAGAAGTTCATATTCCATTTTGCTTTTGATACGCGACCGAGAATTTTTTCGTTGCCGATGTTTATAAATCCGCCGATTTTCTTTAACAGACGGGTAATTGGATTTTTAACATTAGCTTTCAGAATATTTTTAAGTTCTTTTCTTCTGGCTTTATAGAGTGCTTTATCTGCGAGTTTTCCGGCTCTTACGTCTGCATTGAATGCTTCACGTGCTTTGTTGTAGGCTTCCACACCTTTTTTATCAAGCCCTGCGTATTTCATACCGCCGACTTTGTGCATTGCCCAGATACCAAACGGCATAGCCATAAAGTATGTGAAGTCATTGACAAATCTTTCCGACAAAGTTTTCCATTTTTCACCGCTTGGCGCTTTAAACGCGTGGATTAACATATCGGCAAAGATACCTGCCTGCATTGCAACTGCCAGTTTACCGCCGGCAAACCTGTTTGTCGTACCTTCAAGGAACCAGCTGAATGCCTTTGGTAAAAATCTTCCAAGCGCAGTTTTATTACCCTTGCCCATTGTTGCAATATATTTGTTATGATATTCACTCAAAGAAACACGTCTGCCGAATAGGTGAGATTTAATCTTACCCCAGGTTCCGTTTTTGCGCCAGATTGAAATTTTAAGATTTTTATCTGCTTTAGAAAGCGCGTCCATTACAGTTTTAGTATTGTCAATAAATTTACCTTTTATCGCTTCATAGGCTGCTTTGGATTTAAAGCCGAGTTTCTTAACCTTTAAATCATACGCAGCCTCACGTAAGCCTTCCATGCCTCTTGCGGAAGCAGTTCTAATAACATCATCCGTTGCTCCTAGAAGTTTAAGTTCTTCTTTTTGAAGTGCAAGCGCTTTTTCATCAAAAGATAAATTCTTGATTTTATTTACAAAGTCATCAATATATTTCTGGTCAACGCCGTATTGTTCAAGTTTCTGGTAAGAATTATACTTTCCGAGCGGAACATCAAAGAACAGAAGGTTAAGTTTACGTTCACGTCCGGATATCGGCTTTAAAAATTCTTCAAACACCTGTTCTGTATCAGAAGCGAGGAAACCTTCAACACCTTTTCCCGGAACTTTAGCAAAGCTCCACTCAGGGCTTGTCTTATGGTTCTGGATAGCATAAGCTATATCGCTTTTCTTAGTAAGTTTCCACCAGCCGATTTTCATTTTTCTAAGGAAAGTATCAATTTTCTTTCCTAAACCTGATTTAGTTGAATTTGTCGCAACCTTATCGCCCCAGGCACCCATTTTGCCGAGAATAGTATCTTCATACTTTCCTTCCATCATAGGGTTAAGCTTATCCATCCCCTGAGATATTCCGTACCATAAAGCTGTACCTACCCCGAGTGTTGCAAAAGGATTGGATTCATCATCAGTTGATGCCTTTACACGGTTTGCAAGATATGAATTGTCAACAGACTGTTTAATCTTCTCTCCGTCAACATTCTGCATTCCTTGAAGCGGCTGTATCCCTGCCTGCATCGGTATATTCTGTCTTAAATTAATATTATTGTTACTAACCATAGTCCTACCATTAACCTCTAATTATATATATAAAAACACCTGATTTTCAAAAATTGATTAAATTTTAGATATTTTGCCATTTTGTAAAGAAATGTAACGAGTTAAACAAAAACTGAAATTCAGAAATTTGTATATACTTTATATATACATAAGAGAGAGATAAATAAGAGAGGCGATAAAGATGGCAGTTAAGAATTTGAAAAAGATTGATAACCAGTTGAAAGATATGTATAAAGATCAAGTAACAACTAACGTATCAAACAACGAGCCATTCAAAGACAGATCAGAAGTTTTGTTTGCACAGATGAACTTTATCGCAATGGCAAACAGACAGGCACTTCACCTTATTTAAGATATCGGCGGGCTGAATTAAAGCCAATACCGATAGAAAAAGATTTTTCATTAAATAATATAACTCCAATTAATTTTTCCCCTACAAATTTTGCACCTGATTTTTCCCCAAAAATCAGGTTTTTTTTGCGGATTTTCGGTAGGGCGCCGTGGCACGAAGTGCCCCAGCCCGTAAGGTGGCGGTCGCTATGCCTCTCACAAAACGATACTCAATCGTTTTGTTCGGCAGAGTGCCGCCGCCCCGAATAATCCGCAGCGTAAGCAGAGCCGCGAGCGATAGCGGGCGACCAGTCGCCTTTTATACACTGGAACAACGTTTGTATAAGCACTTAATACGAAAAATTAAAAAGTCACTACTATTTTAAGGGCGTTTTTGAGGAAACAGTACGTTAGCCTTTTGCGAAAGGTTACGAGGGAAAAGCTAAATGTTGAGTTTTCGTTGATGCTGGGTGTGGTGGCTTTTATGTGATTGAGTTATAAATCGTGAGGGCAGAGTGAAATGTCAAAACCTCCCTTTGTAAGGGAGGTGGCACAAAGCGCCGGAGGTATTTCTCTTTAACCCCTCACCCGCCCTTCGGGCACCCTCTCCCTCAAGGGGAGAGGGGCTACGATTTGCCTCCCTTTGTAAGGGAGATGGCATGAAAGCGCCGGAGGTATTTCTCTTTAACCCCTCACCCGCCCTTCGGGCACCCTCTCCCTCAAGGGGGAGTCTGTTAACTTTTCATTGCTACCCCTCCTCGAAATCAAAGATTTCGGTCCTCCCTCAAGGGGAGGACAAAAATCTTAAAATTCATTGCAATAGTATAGTAACAATGCCCTCAAGGGGAGAGGGGCTACGATTTGCCTCCCTTTGTAAGGGAGGTGGCGCGTAAGCGTCGGAGGGTTTTCTCTTTTTAACTCCTCACCCGCCCGCCAGTCCCACGCCATTAGCGGGGCTGTTAAAATTCACAGATACCCCCAACAACCTTAGTGACGAAATATTATTTACAATTTATCTTATAAAATTAGTTATTATTTTATCTTCTTTTTCAGGGGTAATACCATTCTGTTTACCCTTATCTATACATTTTAAAAGCCATGCCATATTGTGCCCTAAAATTCTCATTATCTGCAAACCTTCTTTATCCTGCAGAACCTGTTCAGGCGTATTTCCGTGTACCATGTTCCAGTAGTTTGAAGAGACAACAGGCATATTGTTTATTGTAAAATGTTTTGTTATTGCATCAATTGATGCCGTTGTTCCTGCACGTCTAGCAGATACAATTGCAGCTGCAGGCTTATAAGCAAACGCAGCCCCGCCGGCGTAGAAAAGTCTGTCCATTACCGATAAAAGTCTGCCGCTCGGATGCGCATAATATACAGGCGAACCAAATATAAATCCGTCGGCATTTTTTGCTTTTTCAATAATTTCGTTTACAATATCATCATTGAAAACACACTTTCCAACTCCGTTTTTGCGGCATCCGCCACAGCCTGTACAATCTCTGTAAGAATTATTACCAAGCTGTATAATTTCTGTTTCTATACCTTCCCTTTTAAGGATATTTTGAATTTCGCACAGTGCTGTAAAAGTACAACCTTCTGCATTACAGCTTCCGTTTATCAGTAATACTTTCATATTAAAAACCTCTCTTCTTACATAATTATACAATAAGGCTCGTATAATTATTAGTGGTATTCGTATACATCAACGAAGCAATTCAATTCTTCAGAGCATCCTTCATCTTCGTCCATTTCAATAGTTTCGGTCACAAAATCGGAATAAGAATCCGCATCAGGATAATAAGGACTAAGTGCACTGCCTGTTGGAGTCAGTTTAAAATAGCTGTCATTAGGCAGGTCGTTTTGAATGTTCAAGGTCATATTGTCTGCACTGTCGACTGTATTTCCCCAGGCGTGTTTTCTTGCTTCGTAATATGTCATATCATCAGAAATTCTGCCGTCAACATCATCTTCGCCAATCTGCGGATAAACGACGTGCGCATTAAGGTATCTGTTATCGACTTCAGGATGCCCGAGAGGAATTACCGAAAGCCCGTCAGTGACAGCAAATGCAACAATATCAGAAAGCCTTTTTTCACTCCATAATGCAGTATTCGGACCTTTATCTCCGTTTATATCAACATAGACAATGTAGTATTTTGTTTTGCTGACATTTCCGCTGGTTTCGGTTTCTGTGTGTTCAAAAGGTCTACCGTTATTTGCACCAATCCACATTTTAGCCCCGTTTGAGAGAATGATTTGAACTTTTTCCTTAGGAAATTGTCTTGGATTATTTGTCAAATCTCTTGATGCTAAGCACTGCTCTCCGTCAGCAGTGGTGTTCATATAGCCGATATCTTTATCCGCAAGAATTTCGCAAAACTTGGTGGAAGTAGTTGGAAACTCCGGCTGCATAAGCATTCCATTATAAAAAGCAAGTCTTAATGAATGATAAATTCTTGAATATGCATATTTACAAGCTTTATCCCAAGGTTTAACTGTTGTTATGGCAATTGTTGCGATAATACCTATAATGATGAACACAAATAACAGTTCCGCTAAAGTCATTGCATATTTTTTATCAAATCTCATAACAAAAATCCCAACTCCTTATTAATATTATAAGCTATAATGCGCATCATGTCAAGAGAGAGGGTGAGTGTTGCATTATAGAATATATTGCAAATTTGTGTCAAATATGTTATTGTAAAGGAGGGTAGTGAGAAATAAATTAAGAGGAATTGTTATGAATATAAAACGAGCTTTTACGTTGGCTGAGGTTATGATAACAATGGCAGTGTTAGGTGTTTTGGCGTCAATATTGCTGCCTGCAGTATCAAGCTTGCGCCCTAACGAAAACAAGGCATTATTCAAAAAAGCATACTATGTTGCAGAACGTATGGTAGGGGAACTTGTAAACGATGAAAGTTTGTACCCACTAGGAAACGGTGATAGTGAGGGTCTGGATAACGTTGCAGAGGCTTGGTATGACGGAGAATGCTACGGGCTGCCTGACAGTAATAATCCTCCATGCTCTAACGGAAGTAACGGCAGTGATAAATTCTGCAAGCTGTTTGCCGCAAAGGTTAATACCATTAACGATACTGTAAGTTGTGTTACAGGTTCTCAAATTCCGACCGGCACAAACCAGCCTTCATTTATAACGACAGACGGGATTTACTGGTATATGCCATACACGGATTTCGATCAGGAAAAATCTATATATGTAGACGTGAACGGAGATAAAGAACCTAACTGCAGATGTACAACAACAAATTGTAACGGCTGTCTTAACCCTGACCAATTCCAAATCTGGGTTCAACCAAGCGGAAGAATGTATGTGGACGGTATTAAAGAGAAAGAATATTTGAGTTCTAATAAATCAATGCAGTAGATTTTAAAGAAGTTAGTAATATAACTTAAAAACCTCGCCGATGTCAGGTGAGGTTTTTATTGTTTGTGGTAATATAAAAACAGATGGAGAGGTGTCCGAGTGGTTTAAGGTGCGGATCTCGAAAGTCTGTGAGGGGTAATACCCTCCGTGGGTTCGAATCCCACCCTCTCCGTTTTTTAACAGTTATCTATGCAAAGAAAGGTTTTATATTTACAATGGTTTTAACTCCTTTGTTTTCTATAATTATTCCTGTTTATAATGTTGAACCTTATTTGAGCGAATGTCTTGACAGTATCGCAAGTCAGACACTTACAAACTTTGAAGTAATTTGTGTTAATGACGGCTCTACCGACAATTCTTTATCTATCTTAGAAGAATATGCTAAAAGGGATAACCGTTTTAAAGTTTTTACTCAGGAAAATCAGGGAGTGGGCGTTGCAAGAAACTTTGCCCTTGAAGCTGCGCAGGGCAAATACATTATGTTTGTAGACCCTGATGATTGGATTGAAGAAAACGCATTAGAAGAAATATATAATTATTTTATTAAGACGGATGCCGAGGTTATTGAATTTGATTACAAGAAATATTTTGAATATTCAGGAAACTGGCATTATCTTAATCATGCAAAATCTCTGAAAAAAGATTACGGCGTTGATTTATATAAAAAAGCGTATTATAACTGGCGGGATTTAAAAAGAGGGGCATTACTTAGAGAAGAATTACATGCTTGGACAAGAGCTTATACGAAAGAGTTTTTAGATAGAGTCGAGGCAAAATTCGCGCCAGTAAGATTAGGTGAGGATCATCTGTTTTGTATTATCGTATTATTAAATGCAGGTAAAATATTTTATTTAGATAAATATTTATATAATTACAGATGTCGTGAAGGCTCTATTGTGAATAGTAATTCATGTAAACTTAATGATTATTTCGAATACTTTGAATTTGTAAAAGAGTATTTAATTAAAATTGATTTATATGAACAATTAAAAGATGAATTTAAAAATCATTTGAATGTGTGCTTAGCATGGCATTATAAAATTATTTCTTCTGATATGAAAAAAGCATATCTTTTAAAATGCCAGGAGTATTTAACTCGGGATGAGTACAAAAAGATGTTATCAGAGATTAAGCGCTGTAACAGATCATTGTTTGAACATCTTTTCTCTGTTAAAAATGATTACTCTTTTGCTATAAAACGTAAAATCATAACTATATTAGGATTTAAAATTAAAATTAAGATGAAGCCAAAGTCAAAAACTGCTGAGGGAAATTAAAAATTTCATTTTATATATTATCCGACAGACTTATTTTATTATTCTTTTAAAAATATATAATTCAGGTTATGAAAAATATATTTTTAAACAGCAGGGAAAAACCTAATCTTGTTGTAGGTGCAGGGCTTTGCGGTGCAGTTATTGCAGAAAGAATTGCAAATGTTTTAAATGAAAAAGTTTTGATAATAGATAAAAATTCTTATGTCGGCGGACTGTGCTGCGATTACAAAAATCGTAGCGGCGTACTTGTAAATAAATTCGGCATTCACGTGTTTCATACATCTAATAAACCAGTTTGGAATTATATTAATTCCTTTGGTGAATTTAATACTTTTTTTCATAAAGTTTTTGCGTACATTGACGGAGAATTAGTTAATCTGCCGTTGAATATTTCATCACTCCGTGTGATTTTTCCTGAAAGTTTAGCAAAAAGGCTTGAATATAAATTATTAAATCTTTTTTCATATAATTCTGATGTCAGTGTGAATTTCCTGAGGACAGCTGGCGACAGTGATTTGGATTTTCTTGCGGATTTTATCCTCGATAAACTTTCAAAACCTTATGCGGAAAAATTATTTCCAAACGCTTTACAAAAAGATTTTCCCTATGATTTTATAAGAATAAGCATGGATTGCAGATATTATAGCGAGAAATTTCAAGGGGTTCCAAAACTTGGCTATACTTCACTGATTGAAAATATGCTGCGCAGTCCGAATATTGAGCTTTCTTTAAACACCGATTACAATTATATGATTTCCAAAAATTTTAAGCGAATATTTTTTACAGGTTCAATTGATGACTGCTTTAACTATAAATACGGAATGCTAAAGTACAAAAGTGTAGAGATGAAAATCATCGGGAATGCGGAGTTTTTTGCGCAGGATTGCTCTGTTGTAAAATATCCTGAGGATTTCGATTTTTCGGCGATACATAAATTTAAGGGAAATGCCGGGTCAATTTTTGCAAAAGAATACTGGTCAGACTATGTTTACGGCGGTAATGCGAGGGCATATCCGTTGTGTGATGGTGAAAATTTCAAGTTATATAAGCAGTACAAAAAATATTCCAAAATTTTCCCAGACCTCTATTTTCTCGGACGTCAGGGAAGCTTTAAACCTTATTCAATGTCGGAAGTTATAGAAGAAGCACTTAGGCTTTTTGATAATTTAGCCTTTTCAGCCGATAAATCTATAGATGGTGTAGTAGATAATTGCAGATAATATCATACAGGCAGGAATTGTGAGAACCCAGGCAATTACGATATTTCCGACTACTCTCCATTTGACAGCGTGCGCATGTAGGGTCGAACCGACTCCCATAATTGCAGTTGAAATTACATGAG
This sequence comes from Candidatus Gastranaerophilales bacterium, assembly GCA_944324285.1. Classification (GTDB taxonomy): domain Bacteria; phylum Cyanobacteriota; class Vampirovibrionia; order Gastranaerophilales; family Gastranaerophilaceae; genus Scatousia. The sequence continues at coordinate 118,299 of CALUVR010000001.1, forward strand.
TTGTGCTCAAAGGTATTCCGAAATGCGATGCCGTGAGGATTAAGCCTGCGGCAGAAGTTTCAGCTGCAAACCCGTGGATTGGTTTAAGTTTAATAATCTTATGCCCCATCGTTTTAATAATTTTCCAGCCGCCGTTCATAGTGCCCGCAGCCATTGTCAGTGCGCAAACAAGAATTACATAAACAGGTATTTCAAATTCCCCCTGCGGTCCTTTATGGAGAACCCCTCCGGCTAAAAGGGCAAGCGTTATTATCCCCATAGTTTTTTGCGCGTCGTTTGAACCGTGGCTCAGTGCCATAAGTCCTGAGGACACAAGCTGAAGTTTACGAAATTTTTTATTCACAACCTGAGGATTTGCTCTATATAAAATTCTAATTAAAAAGAGCATCAGCAAAAATCCTGCACAAAATCCTAAAACAGGTGATGTAAACATCGGAATAATAACTTTATCTACAAGAGTTGTAACATGAACCGCGTCACATCCGGCTTTAACAATGGTTGCTCCGAGAAGTCCTCCGATAAGAGCGTGCGAAGAACTTGAAGGAAGTCCGAGCCACCAGGTGAAGAGGTTCCACAAAACAGCGCCAAGCAGTGCGCAGAAAATAACTGTCAATGTAATCATTTCAGCGTTAACAATACCGGCTCCGATTGTTTTTGCAACATGCGTTCCTGTAAGTGCACCAACAAATTCAAGGCTAGCACCAAAGAGAACTGCCTGCTTAGGCGAAAGAACTTTTGTTGAAACAACTGTTGCTATAGCGTTTGCACAGTCATGAAATCCGTTGATAAATTCAAACGCAAGTGCAACGGCAACGACTGCAATTAACAGTAATATGGTTATTGTCATTTTTCTATTCCTAATTCTGTTTTAAAACAACGTTCAAAATTGTATCCGATACATAAAAACATGCATCAAGAGCGTTTTCAATTTCTTTATAAATATCGCGGAGTTTTATTACCTCTAAAGCATCGTATTTCCCGGAGAAAAGTTCATACATGGCTTTTCTGTGGATTTCGTCCCCGTGAGATTCAATTTCTTTCATCGCAATATTTTCTTTTGTAATCTCTTCAACATCACTTACTTTTTTGAATTTTTTAATAATTCTGTTTAACTGTTCGGTTGCTTGTACCAAAGTTAAAGCCTGTTCTTTCATTTCTTCCGTGTACTCTGTTAATCTGTACACCTCTAAATTCAAACAGGCTTTAATAATTTTTTTATTGATTTTATGTAACTGGAGCGCTATATATTGAATATCTTCGCGTTCAATCGGTGTTATAAAACTTTTATTTAACTGTTTAAGTGTAAGTTTAAAAGAAATCGACCCTTTTTTCTTATATTTTCTTGCAATTTCTTTTTGCTCATCTGTCAGATGGTTTTTCATAATTTCGTCATAAAGTTTAGCGGTTTCAAGACAAATATCTGCACTGTCCTGAAACAGTGTGAAAAACATTTTATCCTCCGGAGGCATTATGTAGGACATCAGATTAAATTTTGGCATGTTTTTTCTCCTTATACTCACACACGCCAAGCATATAGGAAACAAATATTTTAATAAAGTATATTGTTACAAATCTTCACCGGATTGGCGGATGAAATATGTCTGCAGAAATTTTATAAAGATGAACAAAAAGTTAGAATAACGGCATCATTCCGGAAGCGTGGACAAACAGATTGAGCAGTTAGCGCAGATTGACGGAAAAATTTTACCCTCGCCCCTTGAGGCGGATTTACGGACGGACGCTAGTCCGGATCGCGAACGGATGGAGCCGGCAGAGCGTAAGCTCGTAGGGGACACTCCGTGAGCGTGGAGTAAATCCAAGACAGGAGAGGGTGCCCTAGGGGCGGGTGAGGGGTAAAAGAAAATCTTCAGTCATTCCGGAAGCATAGAAAAACTGATTGAGACGGATGGCGAAATTCTGTTTTTCAAGCTATGCGGAATCACAGCCATGTGTGATGCAGCGACTGTGCGATTGCGGGTCGCAGCCCGCAATGACGTGAGTAATTAAATAATCAGAACACTAATTATATAGGAGGTAATATGAGTGAAGCATCTTCGAAATCACCGAATTTAGACAGAGTGTCAAAAGAGTTTATAAATAATTTAGAAGCCTCAGGCGGCAAACCTTTGTACGAAATGACCGTGGATGACGCAAGGCAATTTCTTGTTGATTTGCAGAGGAAAACCTATAAAGAAATTCCTGCGGAAATCGCGGATATTGATATTTTTACTGAAGCTGCTGGAACTGTCAGCGTAAGGTTAGTCCGTCCGCATGATTCAAACGAAACTTTGCCCGTAATTCTCTATCTTCATGGCGGCGGATGGATTTTGGGTGATAAAGAAACTCATGATATGCTTATAAGAAAGCTTGCCAATTGTACAAATTCGGTCGTTGTGTTTGTGAATTATTCTCGTTCCCCTGAGGCTGTATACCCTATGGCATTAAATCAGGCTTACGGGGTTCTGGAATACTTATATAATAATCCTGAAGAATTTAACATTGACCCTGACAGAATCGTCATAGCAGGTGACAGCGCCGGCGGGAATCTTGCAACCTCTGTTGCGTTGAAGTCTTTACGTTCGGGCGGTCCCCGAATTCTTTTTCAGGCACTTTTGTATCCAGTAACAGATGCGAATATGGATAGTGATTCATATAAATTATTTAAAGATGGACCTTGGCTTACAAAAAAATCCATGGAATGGTTCTGGAATGCCTATTTGCCTGATAAAAGACTTAAAAATGACATATATGTATCACCGCTTCGAGCATGTATAGATGATCTTGCGGGAATGCCGTCAGCTTTAATCATTACTGCGGAAAATGATGTTTTACGTGATGAGGGCGAAGCTTATGCTTCAAAGCTTGATGAGGCAGGGGTAAAAACTTCCTGTATAAGAATAAATATGGCGCATCACGATTTTATGATGCTTAATGCGCTTCAATACAATTCCTCCGTAAAAACAGCGTTTTCAATATTGTGTTCGGTTTTGTCAAATAACTTACACGGGTAAATTATTTTCTGCAGGAACATATTTTGAAATAATTTCAGCGGCATCTGCGATAATTTGTTCGCAAGGACGAGAGGCGTAATATTCTTCTGTTCTGTCAGAAGGAACATAATTGTCGTCTGCCAGAGGTCCGAGAAGCTCACGGCAGATTATCGTGCCGTGTTTTTCTTTGAATAAGTTTGCAAGTTCCTGAATTCTTTTATAGTGCTCTGTTTTAATTTCTTTATTGTTCGGTTCTGTATAACCGTATTTCAATCCAGCTATCATAAACATAGCACTTACGGCTCCGCAGACTTCTCTCATTCTGCCCATTCCGCCTCCGAAGGAGGATGAAAGTTTCAGCGCAGTATCAAAATCAATTCCGAGTTCTTCTGCAAATGTACAAAAAACGGATTGCGCGCAGTTGTAGCCTTCTTTAAAATATTTTCTTGCTTTTTCAGAATATTCGTTCATAAATTCATAATACTTTAGATAGGGTGCAATTTCAATAAGGGGAAAGGACGGGGAGAGGTGGCTGTTAAATCATAAGGAACAGTTGTATTTATTTTCTCAACACGCTCCCGCCCTGCTCCCGCTATCGTTTCGAAAACAAACACAACTGTTCCAAAAGTTAATACCTCCCTTGTAAGGGAGGTGGCGCGTAAGCGCCGGAGGGTTTTCATGCGAGCGTGCGGCGTAGCTGCGATAGCGAGCACTAGAGGTTGAAGGCATTGCCTTCAACTATTTCCGTTTGATTTAGCGGCGCGCAGCGACGCTGTAATTTTTACGTGTTTTTCTTTTTCGGTTCACTTTTTCTTTTTTCCTCGTAATAAAAAAGAAAAAGTGAACGTATCAGGATATTAAAACTAAAAAAATGTCGGTGCAGGGTTTGGGGCTGCACAAGCCCCATATATATAAGGACTAGTGCCTTTTACGCACTAGCCTATTTCCTTTAAGGAAATTTTATTTTTGTTCATGATACTATTTTTATATGGATATTATATTTAACCCTGTAGTTGTATCGGTAATTTTGTTATGCGTGCTTTGTGTATGCAGGATTAATGTACTTCTCGCAATAATTATTTCAGCGATTGCGGCAGGTCTTATCGGCGGATTGCCTGTCGAAAAAGTTATGCAAACATTTATCTCAGGCATGGGGGATAATTCGGAAACAGCATTAAGCTACATACTTCTCGGAACATTTGCCGCGGCGATGACGCATACCGGATTGGCGACAATTCTCGCAAAAAAGATTTCAACAGTTATTAAGGACAAAAAGTTTTTACTTCTTGCAATTCTGACAGGAATTGCAATTCTTTCACAGAACCTTATACCTGTTCATATTGCATTTATTCCGATACTTATTCCGCCGTTATTGCATGTAATGAACAAGCTTAAACTTGATAGACGCGCGGTTGCGTGTTCACTTGCTTTCGGGTTAAAAGCTCCTTATATTGCAATACCTGCCGGCTTCGGTTTGATTTTTCAGGGTTTAATTGCGGAAAATATGACAGTCAACGGAATGACTGTTTTAAAAAATGATGTATGGAAAGCAAACTGGATTTTAGGACTTGGCATGATTGTCGGACTTCTTGTTGCGATTTTGATTTCGTATCGTAAGCCGCGAGAATATAACGACATTCAGCCTGTTGAAAATGAACTTGAAAAAGAGGATGCGGAGGCTTTAAAATTAAATAAAAACCACTATATTACGCTTATTGGAGCATTCGCAACATTAATCGTCCAGCTTTTGACAAAATCGCTGCCGCTTGGAGCACTTGTAGGGCTTGGAATTGTATTTGGCGGCGGAGCTGTAAGCCATAGGAAGATGGATAACCTTATAAATGAGGGTATAGGATTAATGGGGTATGTTGCTTTTGTAATGCTTGTTGCGGCAGGTTTTGCAATGGTTTTGAAGTCAACCGGCGGAATTGATACCCTTGTTCATGCAATTCTTCCTTTTATGCAAAACAGCAGACTGCTTGCAGTAAGCTTAATGCTTTTTATAGGATTATTTATCACGATGGGAATAGGAACCTCTTTCGGAACAATTCCTATACTTGCGGTTTTGTTTATCCCTGTATGTGCACATTTAGGGCTTTCTGTACCTGCGAGCGTTGTAATATTATCTTCTGCAGCAGCATTAGGAGATGCGGGTTCTCCTGCATCTGATACAACCCTTGGCCCTACCGCAGGCTTAAACGCTGATGGTCAGCATAACCATATTAAAGATACCTGTATTCCGACCTTTTTACATTTTAATATTCCGCTCATAATTTTTGCGATACTTGCCGCATATTTGTTCTAAGGTACAAAGAAATACTTGTGCCTTTTGTGCGCGAATCTATTACATTAATTTCATGTAACTTTTATATAATTTCCAGATTGGCTGTTGTATATCCCGAGATTAAATTTTTTATCCCTTCTGTATGAACTTTACATTTTAGTTTTCCGTCGGGGTATTTGCTATAGTGCATAGCAGACGATACAAGGATTACTCTTGAGGCGTCGAAAATATTCAAAGATGAAATATCCAGTCCCATTTCTTTACAGTCGGATTCTTCTATATATTTTTCAACACGTTGTAAAATTTCTGCTGAATTATTCTTGTCAAAACTTATGAATTTCATAACTTTTCCGTCGGCGTAATGATAAGAAAATTTAACGTTTTGACTGTAATTCCTACTTTTGGTGTATAATAATTTTGTGTGTCGCGTCAAATCGACAAAATAAGAATATGAGGTGGAAATATGATGACTGCAACTAGTATTAATGAGCTGGCAAAAGAAGTTTTTGATATTGAGGCAAAGTCAATTCTCCGATTGAAAGATAACATCGGTGAAAATTTCGATAAAGCTGTTGAAATTTTATATAATTGTAAAGGTCGCGTAATTGTAACAGGCATGGGGAAATCAGGGCTTATCGGTAAAAAAATTGCAGCAACTTTATCATCAACAGGTACTCCTTCATATTTTCTCCATCCGGCTGAAAGCACCCACGGGGACAGCGGTATTATTACAAAACAGGATGTGGTTATCGCAATTTCCAATAGCGGCGAAACTCAGGAGCTGTTAAATCTTTTACCTATTATAAAGAGGTTTGGAGTCTTGATGATAGGTATGACAGGTAAAATGGGCTCAACCCTTGCGCAGGCTTCTGATGTTGTTCTGGATATTTCAGTTGAAAGAGAAGCATGTCCTTTGAATAAAGCGCCGACAGCTTCCACTACCGCTACTCTTGCTATGGGCGATGCGTTGGCGGTTTGTCTGCTCGAAAAACGCGGATTTACGGAAGAAGATTTTCTTATTTTCCACCCGTCAGGCGCTCTCGGAAAAGGCTTCTTATATAAAGTTTCTGATTTGATGAAAACAGAAGATTTACCGGTTGCAGCAGAAAACGACAGCTTTAATAAAGTTGTTGAAATTATTACAGCCCACAAACTCGGTATGGCAATGATTTTGAATTCAAAAGGAGAACTCTCAGGCGTCCTCACAGATGGCGATATCAGAAGAACTCTTATGAAATACGGCAATACTTCAAACCTTATTATAAAAGATGTTATGACAGTGGAACCTAAACGGATTAACCCTGCAGCATACGGCGCCAGCGCTCTTCATCTGATGGAAAAATATTCCATCACGGCTCTTGCGGTAGTTGATGAAAACAACAAACCAGTCGGCGTAATCCATATCCATGATTTACTGAAGGCAGGTGTTGCATAATGAGTATAAAATTAGCAGCTTTTGATGTGGACGGAGTTATGACTGACGGAAGTATTACCTATGACAGCAACGGTAATGAATTAAAAACTTTTAATTCAAAAGACGGGCACGGGCTTGCCGCTCTTCATAAAGAAGGAATAATAACTGCAATTATAACAGGCAGAACAAGCGAAGCTGTCACACGCCGCGCTAAAGATGTTCATATAACGGAAGTTTATCAGGGCGTGAAAGACAAAGCCGCAGTTCTTGATGAACTTTTACAAAAATATGAACTTACTCCCGCAGAAGCCGCCTATATGGGAGATGATATTCCTGATATCTGCGTATTAGAAAAAGTAGAACTTGCGGGCTGCCCGAAAGACGCTGTTCAGGAAGTTAAAGATGTTGCAAATTTTGAATCAGAAAAAAACGGCGGCTGTGGCGCTGTCCGTGAATTCTGCGATTGTATTTTGAATTTAAACCGTAATTAAGGAGAGATTTTAACTATGTACGAAATAAAAACACAGGCATTTTTTTCCGCTGCCCACCACCTGTTAAACTACGAGGGCGAATGCGAAAACCAGCACGGTCATAACTGGATGGTAGAAGCTTTTGTTAAAGGCGAAACCCTTGATAAAAGCAATATTTTAATTGATTATAAAATGCTTAAGCGTGAATTGAATGCAGTTCTGGATTTGCTTGATCATAAAGATATAAACGAACTTCCGGAATTCAAAGGCGAAAGCCCTTCAAGCGAAATGATTGCCGCATTTATTTATAACAAATTAAAAGAAAAAATTGTATTGCTCAGCAAGATTACTGTATGGGAAACCCAGACATCATGCTGCAGTTATTTTGAAGAGGACTAGTAGATATAAAAGCGAGAAAATAAAATGAATCTTATTCAAGCAATATTAATGGGAATAGTGCAGGGACTCAGTGAATTTCTACCGATATCAAGTTCCGCGCATCTGGTATTTACCTCAAATTTTTATAAAGTATTTTCAGGAATTCCGATACATGAACAATCAACACAGGAAATCTTTTTTGATATTATGGTTCATCTCGGAACCCTTGTTGCGGTCATGATTTTCTTTAGAAAAGATATTATAAAAATCTGCCGCGCGCTGGTTCTGGCATGCCGTAATAAAAACTGGACTGATAATGAGGCAAAACTCGGACTTTATATAATTTTAGGAACCCTTTTAACTGTGCTTGTGGCATTCCCTTTGCATGTTGTTGCGGAAAAACTTGTATTTTCACCAGCAATTGTAGGCGGTCTGCTTTTTATAACCGGGTTTGTGCTTCTCTATAGCGAATATATATCAACCCATGTGGCAGCAAAAAAGAATTCCGTTGATTTAAAAACGTCAATACTTATTGGTTTAGCGCAAGGAATTGCGGCACTCCCGGGCTTTTCGCGTTCCGGGTGGACAATTGCAACCGGGCTTTTTGCAGGTCTTGATAGAACAACTGCCGCAAGATATTCTTTTCTTCTAAGTATTCCTATAATCATTGGGTCTTCTATGGTTTATCCTTTTATAAAAATAGATTTGCATGAGGCTCTTACTTTCAATTGGAATGCAATACTCTGGGGCACCGTTGTTTCAGGCATTGTCGGATATCTGTGTATAAAATATTTTATGAAATTTATATCAAAATTTTCACTAGCATTTTTCGGATATTACTGTATTTTAGCAGGGATTGCGACTGCGGTATTTTTCTCTGTATACAAATAATTGAACGGATGAATTGTTTTTAAAAGGTATTATAATTATTGTAGAACTATTCACCACTCACTATTCTCTATTCACTTTTGCTGCTTAGTAAAACTTTCTCTTGTAATTCTATTTGTTTTTGGTAAAATTAAGCATGTCAATAATCTGCTTTTTAGAGTTTTCTTTTGGGATATTCTTTAATTTGCAAGTAATGTAAAAAAATGTAAACTAAAAAATCCTAAGTGGCAAAAAAAAGTTTTGACGGGTCTTAAAATACCAGACTTATTGTGTGTGGAGAAAACATGATTTTACCGATTACTAATCGAAATACAAGACTTAATTTTTCTTCGGATAATCAAAAAGATAAAAATGAAGAAAATAAGCTCCCTTATACTCACGATACAGTACTTAAAAATACTTTTTCTAACCGCATGCGAATAGGTGTGGATAAGCTTACAAATGCGTTGACTGTTTATCCGGCAAAAGGTTTAAACGGCAGCAAAAATGCCAATTTTTATGAATTTTTGACAATGGGTATGGTTCCGTACTTAGTCGGCAGTGCAATGCTTATTGGAGTGTTTAATTCAAATAAGACATTCCTCCCTTTTGATAAAAAGAATGCATCCGCACTTGGCAGACGCTTAGGGCTTGGAGTTGTTTTTTATGCACTTGCAAAAAGTGCTTCAAAACAGTTGATTACCCAACCGGTAAAATGGATGACAGGGGTGGATACAGAGCAGCCTTATGCTAAAGTTCAATATGAACTTCCTGAAAATATTAATGACACCGACATTACAAGTATAGAGTATCACAAGGTTCCAGAGAGCTGTGAATTTATCCGCTGGGATTTGATGTACGGTCCTGAAGATAACGCTAAAACGCGTAATGCTCCGTATGATAAGATTGCCAAAAAATTAGGGCTGGGCACAAATTTAAATGATTCTGACCAGGAAGCAAAACCTCGTATAAGAGAGATTGTAATTAAATCAGCAACAGCAAAGAATATTGTATCGTATCTCTGGGCGGCAACTGCTGTCGGTATTGCTATTCAAGAATGCTGGGATAAGTTCTTTGAAGTCGGAACATGGAAATTCTGGCATGGTAAACAGTTTGCCAAAACTTGTACAACATTCGTAAAAACTTTAGGTGAAAGTATAAAAGATTTTTATAAAGGCGGTAAAAACGGTATGAGCCGTTATGCAGGCAAAGCCCTCCTTGGGGCGGCAGTCCTCGGCACCGTAATAGGGGTTGCAAATACAATGACAAGTTCTCATAAGCCATCCAAGCTGGATTCGGCGGACATTATAGAAAAGTCAAGAAAGTATGTGGTGAACTAATATGCCAAACATGATTTCATCTTACATACATAACTATAATAACAAACCTCAGCATCAGACAAAATCTCAGGATGTGGAAATTATTAATGTCAAAAAAGCTAAACCTAATTTTGATATAAATAGAGAACTTGCAAATCGTACTTTTATAAAACCGCTTCCAGGGAAAGGTCACCTTGTAAAAAATAGAATAACAGATGTTCCGGCTGTTATAGTAAAAGATTTAGCATACGATTTAAAAGCTCTGAAAGACGGTTACACAGGGAAAGCAAATGACCACCAGCTTGGTAAATTAAACGATATGGGATTAGCTGTCGGCGGTTTGAGTTTGGCAGGGTTCTTAGCAACAATTAAGCAGACTCCAAGAACAAAAGCTATGGAATTTATCGGGCTTGCGTCATTTCTCGCCTCAATGAGCATCTGGCCAAAAGTCGCAATCCAGTGGCCGGCTCAGTTAATCCACGGTGTAAATATTTCACAGCAATATGAGGACAGCTTTGGCAGAAAGAAAAAATTCTATCTTGACCCTCAATTTATTCCTTGGGATTTATATTCTGATAAAGAAATAAATAAAATAGGCGACAGATTAGGAGTTCCGCGTGATATGAACAACCGCCGCGACTTCATTCAGGATAAAATGAGAAAAATAGCTGTTCAAAATAATACCCTCTGGATGCTGACAGCAGGCTTTGCAACTCCTGTAATGAGCGCTTTGATATGCAGCCTTTCAGAACCTTATGTAAATAAATATCTAAATAATCTGCAGATGAAAAAAGCTGATAAACTTTTGAATAACTTCTCTGAATCTACTCAAAAGATGAAATCGGATAAAATCATCAAAAATATTGAAAGTTTTATAGAATTGCATAAAGATCAGCCATTGACGAATGGTATGATAAAAACTCTTTCCGAAAATCTTACAGATGGATTTGACGGGCTTGCAACAGAGGCTATGGAAAAGGATTTGAAAAAAATCTTAAGACCTGATGGAGTTGAAAAATTTACTATTTCAACTTCTACAGCACAATCAATGTCGGATAATGCAAAAAAAGCACTGAAAAACAGTCCTCTGGATAAGGCAATTGTAGATGCAGTAGTTCCTAAGCCGGAGCAGTTGACAGCGCTTTTTGAGAGTGAAGCTTATGCAGGTAAAGATTTTACCAAATTACAGGCTCAGGACTTACTAGATGATATAAGTTTAATAGTAAGAAAAAATATTAAAGAATATAATTCAACAAATCCTGCATTCCCGGTAACAGAAGAAATAGAAAAACCTATTATATTTGATAAACTTGTTAATGCTAAGTTTTCTGAAGCTCCTATATCAAAGGTTCTGGCTTCTACACCTGCTGCAAGATTTAACGAAGAAGCACAGCAGATTGTAAAAAGTGCTGCTAAGGTAATGACTGACTTAAAGGCAAAAACAGATGTATTAGATAAATTTGCATATATAAAATTCGCCTCAGCGCCGGAAACAGGTCTTGCAAATTACTGGAATGAAGTAGCAGAAAGTCTGACGGAAATCTTCAAATTCACTCCGGAAGAAATCAAAAAGACCCGTATGGATAGACAGCTTATGACAGCCCTTCTGCGTGAAAAGATGGAAAAAATATCTTCAAATGACGCAGAATACCGCAGAGTAATGAAGGCTGTCTGTGAAAAAATAAATACTTTAAAAGATACAGTGAAGGCTGATACAATACCTTCAAACTATATTGAAGCAACAGACAGCACCTACGATACAGCCGCAAATGCATTTGAAAATATTACTTCAGGTAACGGCAAAGTTGTTAATTTTGAGAATATGTCCCAGCACTTAACCGGTCCTAAGGCGGTAAGAAACGGTAATGTCATTCATTATGAAAATCAGTCACTCAAACAAATTCAGAAAAGCTTTGTAGAAGAACGCTTCCTTGGAATTAAGAGTACGTTTGAGGGACTTTTGAACAGTATGAACTTCTATCGCAAAGTTGCTACAAATTCGATTGATACTTTAAAAGACAGACCTCGTGAAATAAAAGAAGAAGTCATTGAATTTTGTAAACAGCTTGCCATTGATCGTCACATGGTTGATTTTGAAACAAAATTCTACGCGCTCAGAAATCCTTATCCTAATATGGATGATTTCAGCGATATAGAAATTAAAGATGGTAAAGTTATCAACAAATACGTAGGTGCTGCACGTCCGATGGCAGACGTTGATATTCCTATGGATTGGGATTTCTTTAAAACAGTAATGCAGACTTTATACAAAGAACCGCTGCATCCTGATACTGAAGCTGTATTCCGAGATACAAACATAACAGGTGTGGGGGCATATAGGGATGCTGTTTTTAAAGATATTGGAGATACAAAATACTTTGCTAAACTACAGCACTTTGTGGAAAATAGAGGTTCGGATGCAACTTCTGCAAGAAAATTCCTGCTCCTTGGCATGTCGCCTGATGATTTATTTTCAAAAATAGGCTTGAGAAAATACAATTCTCAAACGTGGAGAAAAACATTCGGAACAATAGGTGCTGTGTTACTCGGAGTTACGCTAGTCGCTCAATTCTTCTTCGGACGTATGAAACTTCCGGAAAACAGGCAAAAGGGTTAAGTAAATATGATACAGAATACAAACTTGTTAACTCAATATGTAAATAAACCTCAAGGCTTGAAAAATCAAAATCAACAGCCTCAGATTAACTCTGCTGCGCAGGCAGACAAAAACCGCGGTTACATGATTTCTGCTTATCTGCAGAACCTTGCTGCCATAAATAAACCTGCTGTCACAAAGTCAACAAGTGTTCAACAGCCGGAAGCGCCTAAAAAGATTGTCTACAGAAATAATCTCCGTAGCATGTTCAGACATGAACAGGCAAATATTTTAGCAATTATTCCGCGGACATTTAATGCAAAAGATACAAACGGAAACGAATATATTGACGGTAATGAACAGGGCGGCACCTTTATAAATGCTATTGAAAGGCTTGATGAAGTAAAAGAGGACGGGTTTAATACACTCCACCTACTTCCGATAAGCACCCCGGGGAAACTTAAAGCGATGGGGACAGCAGGTTCGGTTTATTCACCTAAAGATCTTATAGAAATTGATCCGAAACTTTATGACCCTTCTGCACCGGGGACGGTTAAAGACCAATTTAAAAAGTTTATAGATGAATGTCATAAGCGTGATATTAAAGTTATGGTGGATTTACCGAGCTGTGCGTCTTATGAAATGTTTTTAAATCATCCGGAATGGATGGCAATTGAACCTGACGGTTTAGCAAAAACACCTCAAGGATGGAACGATATCAGAATGTTCCAACCATGGGAAGATGAAGGCAAACGTACTCTCAACCCGAAACTTCTTGAATTGCACAAACAGTTTATTGATTTCTGTATAGATTTAGGGGTTGACGGTATAAGGGCAGACGTAGCAAGAGCGAAACCGGTTGAATTCTGGGATATCTTAATCCCTTATTCAAGAATGAGGGATCCTGAATTTGCATGGCTTGCTGAAACATATACATACGAAGATGCATCACCTCAGGCAAATATGCCTTATGACAGACCCGAAGATTCTCTGCGTGCAGGGTTTGATGCCATATACGGTCAGTATCACATTTTCCATGAATGGGCAAATGCTCAAACTCTTATGGATTATGTAAAAGAGCAGCTGGATATGTCCTACAGAGTCGACAGAGGAAAATCTTTAATAGGCTCATTCGCAACCCATGATGATATTTCTCCGATGTTCCATGGCGGTGCTGATTACTGCAAAATGACTCTCGGTATTCAGGCGACCCTGCCGATGCTGAATATGTATCAGGTTGACGGCTTCCAGAATGGTGATTATTATCTTTACCCTTATGAAGATAAGTATAATCCGGAAACAGAAACTGATAACCACGAAATGACAGTTCACCGCGGTAAATTGGATATCTTTAACGCCTCAAGAAAACCAGGCGGTGATGATGAATCAATCAGAACATTCCTTCAGGATGCAAACCAGCTTAGAAGGGATTACGCAGATATAGTCGGTCCTAACGGTACGTTTATTGAACTTGAAAAAGATGATGACAAAAACGACCAGATAATTGCTTATGCAAGACACTATAACGGACGTACCCTGCTTGTTCTTGCAAACAAAAACGTGAACCGCGGAGTTGCCTGCAAGGTTAAAATCCCAACGCTAAAAGCTTCACAAAAACTTGATAACCTTCTCCCGTCTTACGGAAAAGAAAGTATATTCCAGGCTGTTGACGGAGAATTGAGAGTTGATTTGGGACCTGCTAGAGTCCACGTATTTGAAATAGATACCCCTTATATAGAAAATTACACTAGAAACGTTTATAAGCAGCACTAATTTGGCACACATTAAATAAACGAAGAAATTCAGCCGTATCCGTCGGCTGTCTTTCTTTGGTGATGTGTTTCGGGCATGCTGAGTTTTAATTTGTTGCAGGATTGAAAATCCTATGTTTAAACTATTAGCCTTTTTTAGATTTTTATGTATAATTTTAGTATGAAAAAATTTATATTATCATTAGTTTTGTGTTCGGCATTTAGTGCAGGTTACTTTGAGCCTTCATACGCAGGTTCTATTGCGGACTTTAAATTGCGTATTGAAAACGCAAGAGAAGAAAAGCAGGCTGTTAAAGAAATAAAAAACTTATTTGATTTACAGACTGATTATACTAATAAGTATGATTTGAAAAAGCTTTCTACGCTTTATTCAGATAATTATGTAGATAATGACGGGTATGTAAAAAAAGTTTATTTTAAGCTCATACAGGAAACCTGGGACACTTATCCTGATATAACTTATAAGACAGAAATAAAAAATATAAAACTAAAAGGTGACTATGCTGTTGTACAGACTTCTGAAACAGCAGTTGCAACTGACGATGAGGATTCTGATTTGATTGCTGCAAAGGGGGAACTTTATTCAACCGCAACATGTGTTTATCATTTAAAAAAAACTAATGAAAAGTGGCAGATAACAGCAGAGCAGGTTGTAGAAGAAACCTCTACTCTCAAATACGGAGATGCAAGGTTTGTTGAGATGGAACTTAATGCGCCTTCTCTTATCGGTGCTGGAGAGGAATATACCGCAGAATTAAAGGTGGATTTACCTAAAGACCAGATTGTTATTGCGGCTATAAATAAAGAAAGAATAGTTCAGCCTGTAAAAAAAGACCCTGAAGTATTCAAACGCCTTCCTGAAGAGCAGATTTTGGAAAGAGTTTTCCACGCTAATTCAGATAATATCAACGAGTACGCTGTTGCCTCCGTAGGAATTACACGGTCTGAAAAACTGAATGATGACTTTGTAAAGGTTTATATGAACGGGCTTGCATTCATTATTACAAGAGTTAATGTTGTTCCGAAAAATAATTTTGTGAAAATAGAGGAGTCAAATGTCGAAAAAGCTAAGTAAAATAATTTATTTGATAGTATGCTTTGTATTCTTTCTTATTTCGGATTTGTATCTTTCGGAACTTCTTGTTAAAAATATTGCGCGAGGATTTGCGTTTTCCAGTAAGGTAATTGCTCTCACTTATGTTCAAAATTCGGGCGCTGCATTTAATATATTGAATAATTCAAGAGAGTTTTTGATAATATTGTCGGTTGTGGCTCTCGTTTTGATATTCGGTTATATTATAAGGCATGCAAAATCAATTTCAATGAAATCTATTTTTTTCTCGTCCCTTCTTGCTGCAGGTATTGCCGGCAATCTTCATGAAAGAATTGTTTTCGGGTTTGTTAGAGATTTTTTTGAGTTGAAATTTGTTGACTTTCCTGTTTTTAATATTTCTGATATCTTTATAAATATCGGTGTAATTGCACTAATAATTCTTATTCTTATAAGAAAAGCAAAATAAATGATAATATATGTTGATGAAAATGATGAATTGCAGCGGCTTGACAATTTTTTAAGAGAAATTTTGTCTGATTATTCGCGTTCAAAAATCCAATCCTTTATAAAGAATGGTAATATTTTGGTTAACAGAGATGCGAAAAAATCTTCATATATCCTGAAAGAAAATGATAAAATTGAAATAGAACTTCCGGAAGCAAAGGTAATAGAGATTAAACCTCAGGATATTCCGCTAGATGTAAAGTATGAAGATGAAAATATGCTTGTTGTGAATAAACCTTCCGGCATGCTTACGCATCCAACGACACTTGAGGCGGAAAATACTTTAGTGAACGCTCTTTTATATAAATTTGGAGAAAAGTTATCTGATATAAACGGAGAATTTCGCCGCGGGATAGTGCACAGACTTGACAGAAATACATCCGGACTTTTAATGGTCGCGAAAAATAACAAGGCACATGAATTTCTCGCCGAACAGATGAAAAATCATACTATTGTAAAAAGGTATAGAGCTGTTTTAAAAGGTATTTATCCTAAAAATGAAGATATAATAAATCTTCCGATAGGCAGAAATCCTGACCAGCCGCACAAGATGATGGTGAGAAAAGACGGTAAGGAGAGCACAACTGTTTTAAAGGTAATTAAACATTATGCAGACGCGACATACGTTGATTTAACACTAATCACAGGCAGAACTCACCAGATAAGGGTTCATACATCTTATATGAAGCATCCTGTTTATAATGATACTCTTTATGGAGCGGGCAAAGGTAAGGTGTCGACTCAGGAACAAGTTTTACAGTCTTATTATCTAAGGTTTACAAAACCGTTTTCTGATGAGATAATAGAATTGGAAATAGAACCTGACGAAAAGGTGGCAAAGGTTCTTAAATATTTAGAGGGCAGAGAAAAATGAAACGATTAATGCAAATAATGGCATATCTTGCTATATTGGGGGTAATGTTTCTTGTAATACTGAATGCACGTGAAAGCGTAACTATTCAAGTATGGGGACCGAGATATGATGTTGCGGCACAAATGACTTATCATCTGACAAAAACATTAAATGTTTCTTTTTATACTGTTTGTATAATGCTTGCCGGTATTTTTTCAGGTGTTGCATTAACGCTTCCTTTCTACTTTGCGGAACTGGATAAAATTGCAGCTTACCGCAGAGAACTTGAAAGACGCGATGTTAAATCCGACACAAGTTCTTCTAAAGTGAGAGTTTTGGAAGCAAAAGTACAGGTTTTGGAAAAAGCATTGAGAGATGCATTAGGAAGATAAAAATAGGAGGTACGCATGGAAAAACGTTGCTATAACAGGCTTTTCGGGGGGGGGGCGTCCTGATTTAAGCTTTATAAAGTGGCTTTCGGCGTTTACACTAGCAGAAGTTTTAATTACACTTGGAATAATAGGAATAGTAGCATCAATGACGTTGCCGGCTCTAGTCGGCAGATATCAGGAAAAAGTAGCAATAGCGCGTCTGAAAAAAGCTTACTCTGCACTGTCGCAGGTATATCTTTCTGTCACAAATGATTACGGATACCCTGATGAGTGGGATGTTATGCAGCCTGAGGAAGGGGACAATATTCCTCCTATGACGTTTACATATTATAACATTTTAAAAAATTATATAAAGAAATTGCGAATTTGCTCAGACGCTAACTGCAGACCTCTTTATAAAATGTTAAACGGCGTTCAGGACGGTAATTCAGGTTATAGAGTAGCGTCATTTCCAATGATATTACCTGACGGCACGTATATAAGATTAAATAATGATGATAAAAATGGGGCATTTAGCTGTGATACAAACCGCGGGGATACAAAAGCATTACAAAGTCTATGCAGTGAAGTTTTTGTTGATATAAACGGCAGTCAAAAACCGAATACTTTTGGACGTGATGTTTTTATATTTTATTGGACTAAAGCCGGTCTTGTTCCTGCAGGCACTCCTGAGGATAAATCACATTTGTCTTTTAGATATACCTGTTCAAATTCTTCTGCTTCTGACTATAGCGGCTATGGATGTGCTGCATGGGTGCTTTCTAATGAAAATATGGACTATCTTCATTGTGATAATTTAACCTGGGACGGCAAGCACTCCTGTAAATAAAATAAGGGGCAGAAAAATATATTCTGTCCCTTATTTATTACAATTCATAATGTAATTATTCAGCGGCTTTTGCTTCTTTGCCTTCTTTTTGCTGGTTAATTACGTTTTGCAATTTTTCTTTTAACTCGTCGCCTTTTTTCTGCATTTCAGATACAACGTCATCAGCTTTTGATTGAATTTCTTTTACTGTTTCATTAGCACGATTTGTTAAGTCTTTAGTTGTATCGGCAAGTAAAGCTCTTGTTTCTTCACCTGACTTAGGTGCAAGCAAAATACCTGCAATAGCGCCGATTGCGCCGCCTACTAAAAAGCCTGCTAAAAATTTAGTTCCTGACATATTATCTCCTTTTCTTTCGTTTTCATTCTTACAACAGTAAAGGTAAATTTCATTACCCGAAACTGCTATTTTTTAGTAAATAATTTGTATACTGTCGCAAAACCTTTAATAATACCGCCCATAATGGATTCCGAAACTACTTTAGTTTTTCCGAAGATTTTTTCAACCGCGTTTTTAAAGCTGTCGACCCCTTGATCCGTATTTTTTACAATAGCATTAATTGAGTGCAGGGTGTCGTTCAGTTCTTTTAATGTAGGTTTAAGTTCGGTATTTAATAAAAGCGCTGTCTCATTTACATTTTTTGATAATTTGGACAGATCATAAATCAATTTTACAAGGAAGCCCCCGACAATTATGATTACAATGCCGCTTGCCCAAGCGAGGAAGGTCAATCCCTGGTTCAATGCTATTTGAGATGTCAAATCCATAGTGTTTTTACCTCTTAAATTTAATATTCAAAGTTGTCATCAGATGTTTCAAGCTCTTTAGCTTTCTGCATTTTTTTAGATTTTACCATGTTATTGAACTTTCTCAATTGCCTTTCAAGCTTATATTTCATTAAGTCAATATTTTCAAGCGCCTGTTTTTTTGCCTTTTTAATTTCTGGGGAGTGTTTTTCGTATAATTCGCAAGCTGCATCTTTGATTTCTTTTCTTGATTCTTCGCCGGGTTTCGGTGCGTAGAGAACCCCTGCGATTATACCGCCTATAACACCTGCTATAAGCCCCATTCCAAACGCAAATGATTTATTTTTACTCATAAGTAACCTCTTCTTTCATTTTGTGAGTTTAATTATATCATATTTTTGTAAAATTACAAGTAAATCAGGCTGAAATGCTGTCCCAGTAATCTTTTGCAAAGACAACATATTTCACGACTGGAGAAAGTTTCTTAAACTTCTTTTCCAGTAATAAAAGGAGAAGATATATTAAGAGAGTTTTTATTATCCTCTCCATGAACTCTTGTCTTTTGCATTTAATAAAATTTATAGCAGCTTCAACGCAGGATTTTGCGCATGAAACGCTGTCTTTTACGCAAAAAAGGCACTCTTCTATTTGCGGGCGGCATTCTTTTACCTTTTCATTAAGAGCGCATACATACCTATCCGCCTTAATAACGTAGAAGATAATGTGTAAGGCGATTATAAGCTCTGCTATAAAGATTATTGCGATAAATAAATACATTTTTATTTTTTACACTTTTGTATTATATTTATAATTGTATATAAATCTTGAGAGAATTGGAATACGTCCAAAGGACTATTTATAATGAAATCATTGAAGTTTTATTTATCGTTAATACTAGCAAGAACTGCTTATACTGGGATAAGAATGTTTTCACACTCATCGGGGACATCTTTTGCTGGGAAACTGGTTCTGAAATTTTATCCTGATTTTTTAAAAGATTGTCCTGATTATATAAAAAAAGCCATTATAACTGTAACCGGTACAAACGGTAAAACAACCACTTCGGGACTTATTTCACACATTATAGAAACAAACGGCTACAGAGTAATTCATAACCTTAAAGGCGCAAATATGCTGACAGGGGTTGCAAATGTATTTGCACTTAAATTAAACCCTTTTAAGCGTTTTCATTATGCTGTTATTGAATCGGATGAAGCTTACCTGCAAAAGCTTTACGATTATATTAACGCAAAATATCTTGTAGTAACAAATCTTTTCAGGGATCAACTGGATAGATACGGAGAGCTTTCAACAACGGCAGGGCTTATACAATCTGCAATTGATAAAAATCAGGAGCTAAAACTTATCCTTAATGCTGATGATCCGCTTGTTTCAACCTTTGACAAATCCGGAAATGCTATTTATTACGGTTTTGAAAATGTAGAATACGAAAACGACAAAAAGTCCAATGCACCGTCTGAAGTATTTAATTGTACATGCGGAGCGCCTTTGCAGTATGAAAAGAGATTTTTTGCACAGGAAGGACATTATTACTGCAAAAAGTGCGGATACAAACGTCATAAATGCGATTATTTGGCAGATGTAAAAGTTTATTCGGATTTTTCAGAATTAAAAATAACACATGAAGAGGAAAAATATGCATTTAAAGTCTACTTATCAGGACTTTACAATGCTTATAATGCGCTTGCAGCAATTTCATACGCACTTGAAACCGGTGTTTCTCCGATAACCATTCAGGATGCCCTGAACAGCTTTAAATCAATTTTCGGAAGAACTGAAACCCGCAGTATTAAAGGGCATAAAACACTGATTCAATTGATAAAAAATCCGACGGGCGCGAGTGAAGTCTTAAAGACAGTTGATTTAAATTCTAATATTGTGATAGCAATAAATGATGATTACGCAGACGGAAGGGACATATCGTGGCTATGGGACAGCGATTTTGAATGCCTTGCAGGTGCGCAAAAGCTTGTAATAACTTCAGGCACAAGAGCAAATGATATGGCATTAAGGCTTAAATATGCCGGGGTTCCGCAGTCACAGATTATAGTGGAACCATCTATAAAGCGCGCTATTTCAAAAGCTGCATCATCTCACGATACGGATGAGTCTATTACAATTCTTCCTTCCTACACTGCACTGTTAAAAATTGCAAAATTGAAATTTTAGAAAAGAGGTAATTAGAAATGCTATTAGGTGTAAATATAGATCACGTTGCAACTTTAAGAAACGCAAGGGGCGGTGTTGAACCGGAGCCGGTTAAAGCTGCGGATATTTGTGAACAGAACGGCGCAACTTCAATTACAACCCACTTGAGAGAGGACAGACGCCATATTAAAGATGAAGATGTCTATACATTGATAAAAACCATAAAGACCAAATTAAATCTTGAAATGGCTATGGCAGATGATATTCAGCGTATTGCACTTGAGATAAAACCGCATTCCGTCTGTCTTGTACCGGAAAAAAGGCAGGAAATAACAACCGAAGGCGGGCTGGATGTTGCAGGACAGCTTGATAAGGTAACAGAATTTATAAAGCCGCTTCTTGATGCAGGAATTGTTGTAAGTTTGTTCATCGACCCTGAAAAATCCCAGGTAGAGGCTGCTGCCAAAAGCGGAGCGCAATTTATTGAAATGCACACCGGTGCCTATTCGGAAGCTTTTGGCAAGGAAAACGAAGAAGAAGAATTTCTCAAACTAAAAAATGCGGCACGCCTTGCGCAAACATTCGGATTAAGAGTAAACGCAGGACACGGTCTGAACTATGAGAATGTGCATAGAATGCATGAAATCCCGGGGCTTTATGAATTAAATATAGGTCACAGCATAATTTCACGGGCAGTATTTACAGGACTTCCGGAAGCTGTAAGAAAAATGGCTGAATTAATAAAATAGGATAGAATTATGAAATCTGAAAAACAAATAGTAGAAGAAATGCAGGCTGTTGTCGAACAAATGCGGCTTGATGATATAGAGGATAACCCTGATATTATTGATGAAACCTTTGAATGTGACTGCTGCGGACAGAGTAAATGTCTTGCTGGTTCTATTGAATACGATGGCTACAGGCTCTGTAATGACTGTGTCTTGCTTGCGGAAACAGGTTTTGCGCTAAAGAAGTTCGACAATATACAAACTCTTATCGACGCTATGGAAGATAAGCGTCTAGAAGGGTTGTGCGATTTTTTAAAAGAGGAAGAAAAACGCGCTAACAACTGAGAATTAAAATATGGATAAGAAAATTTCTGACAAAGTAATAAACAGGCTTACACTTTATCATTGTATACTTGATGATTATATAACAAGCGAAATTGAATTTATATCCAGCAAACAAATAGCAAATCTTTTAAGAATAGACGATTCGCAGGTTCGCAAGGATATAAATCTGCTGAATAATTCCGGCAAATGCCGGGTCGGCTATATTGTAAAAGAATTAAAAAAGTCTATAGAAGCCACACTTGGTTTTGCCAAGACAAAGAATGCATTTATTATAGGAGCAGGAAATTTGGGTATGGCGCTTGCTAAGTATGATAACTTTTCAAACTACGGTTTAAATATAATTGCGTTGTTTGATAACGATAGAAGTAAGATAGGTACAACAATAAATAACAAGGTTGTATTAGACATAAAAAAACTGCCGAATCTTCTAAGAAAGTCAAATATAGATATTGCAATACTCACTGTACCCAAAAAGTATGCACAAGCTACTGCTGATTACCTTGTAAAATCCGAAATTAAGCACATCTGGAATTTTACGCCTGCTGTACTTGCAGTGCCTGATGATGTACAGGTGTGGAACGAAAATTTGATGGGAAATTTTCTGCAATTTTCATATAATATATAAGATTTTTACCGGCTTTCTATATATTTTCTTGACTTTTAGGAAAATATCATTATTACCATAACAAACTCATATAAACAGATGATTTATATTTAAAATATTAAGCAATCATGTAAATGTGACCGTCTGTAAATATGAAGAAGGTTAATTAAGAGGTAGTTATGATAATCAACGGCAGAGTTTCATATTTGGAATCAGGCATAAAAACATCAATAAGAGCTATGCAGGTTCAGAGTGAACTCATGGCTATGTCAAACGAGAACGTTAACGGGTTTGATAAAATCGGATACCAGAGGCGCGAGCCTGTAGTGTCCTCTTTTACGGAATTTTTGGGCGTAAACGGACTTTCTCAATCAACAGATGACAAAGTCGGTCGTATTGCGATGTCCTCAAATCCTCTTGATTTAGCTATTGCAACAAAAGGTTATTTTCAAACCAGAAGCGATGAAGGGGTTAAGTTAACCCGTGACGGCAGATTTAAGATAGACAGATACGGCAACCTTTTAACCCTTGAAGATCATCAGGTCTTATCAAATGCAGGGGTGCCTATCCAGCTTCATATAGTTCCTGATGATTTAAAGAAAATAAAAATTGACGATTCAGGTTTATTAAGCGTTTATAATGAAAAATCACGCAAGCTGGAACCTGTAGCTACAATAGGCGTTGTTGATGCAAACGGGTTACTGGTTATGGAACCTAAGGTAAAGCAAGGTTATAACGAATATTCCAACGTATCATTGCAAAACGAATTCATTGCAATGATGCCGGTAATAAGGAATTTCGAAGCAAACAGACAGTTATTTATGATACAAAACCAGAACCTTCAAAAAGTAATTAACCAACTTGGTTCTGCATCGTAGTTAGAGGTATAAAAATATGAACAACTTACAGGGAATCATCAGAAAAAGCGTAAATAACGTAACAAACCAGTGGGAAAAATTGGGTTACGTTGCAAATGCTCTTGCAAACTACAACACAAGGGGCTACAAAGCTGTAAGATTTGAACAGATGCTTCAGGAGGACGGATATCTGACCGGTGCCATCAGAACCGATTACAAACAAGGTTCTGTTCAAATTACAAGCAACCCTTATGATGTTGCTGTTGTTGGTGCAGGTTTTATTCCTGTATTTTCCCCGCACGGAGAAGTTGCCTACACTCGTGACGGTGCATTTAAGCAGGGTAAAGACGGTTACCTTATGACAAGCGATGACTGGATTGTCGGAAACGGGATAAAAATTCCTTCTAACTGCTATAAGTTTGAAATAAAGCCAAACGGGGATGTTATAACTTACGATAAAGGGCAAGGCAACGGTAAAAAAATCGGGACAATTCCGCTGGTAAGATTTGATAATCCGGAAGGTTTAGAGCAGGGTGATATGAACAAAATGCGTCCGACTGAAGAATCAGGCGAGGCAATTTTGGTGAAAGATCACGAATGCTTTGCTCAGAATAATCTGGAAAACTCTAACATAAACATCTATGACGCGGTAAGTGATATGTTAAGGCTTAATGCATCAATGCTTGCAAGTACAAGAATGATGAAAGTTGTTGATGATATGTACAACAAAGCAATTAATATCAGAGAATAATAGCGAAAGGAAATAAAAAATGTTTTCACCATCGTCAGGCGTAGGAAAAGTTGAATTAATGATGGATTTAATCTCCCAGAGGCAGGTTGCACTTGGTTCTAACCTAGCAAATATGCATACTCCGGGTTATGTAAGACGTGATATTGATTTTCAGGAATATCTCGGTTCTATGGATAGTCCTCTTGAAACAAAATTATCGCAAAGACTCGGTCCTTCTGCAATAATTTCAAAGCGTTACGGGGAAGAAATCAGACCCGATAAGGAATTAATGGAACTTCAAAAGAACGCACTTTTATACACAATGGCAACACGAAGAATGTCAAATATAATAACTGAAATGAAAACTGTAATAAACGTTGGTAAATAAGTAATTTAACAGGAGCAATAATTATGGGTATATTAGAATCAATGAACATAGGTGGAAGAGCCTTAAGAACACACGGTTTAAGGCTTGATGTTCATACAAAAAACATTGCAAACGTCGATACGCCTAATTATGTAAGACGTATTCCTGTTTTGAATGCTACGGAAGATATTTCGTTCCACGGATTAATGAACGAAATGAAAGAAGATGTATTTGGAGTCGGGACATTACCGTTTCTACAGGGCGGGGTTGTTTTTAACGGATGTGTTGAAGATCCGACTTTAGGGGAAAAAATTTATAAACCGGGGCATCCTGATGCTGATGAAAACGGTTACATCAGAGCCTCTAACGTAAATCCAATGGTCGAAATGGCTGACGCTATACTTGCGCAGAGGGCTTATGAAGCAAACCTTGCACTTGTAAGTATTACAAAATCCATGGCGTTGAAAGCCGTTGAAATCGGCAGATAATTGTTAGTAGTGCAATCCTGTGAATAGTGAAACATTGTGTGAAATCCTTGCATGTTCAGGCAGCATGCATTGTCATTTTATTAATATTGACGGCGAACCTGTCCTGGATTTGCACTAAGCTCTTAAAGTCACACTTTGGAACCTCGTGTTCAACTTTGCACAATTCCATCGCTAATTAGATTGCTCCCCATCCCAACCTTCCCCGAGTTGTGGAAGGAGTAGTCATAAATACCTGATTAAATAATCAATAACCCCTTATTTGGTAGTCCCCATCCAAGTATTTCCTGACTTGAGGAAGGAGTTTTATAAATTTGTAATAAAAAAGATGACAACAAAAGCTATCATCTTTTTTATGGTGTCGATGGGGGGACTTGAACCCCCAAGGATTTCTCCACACGCCCCTCAAACGTGCGCGTATACCGATTCCGCCACATCGACTAATTATCTTTATTTATTTAACCAATTAAGTTATTTTCATGCCAACTTCTAGTGAAAGCCAACAAAATAAATCTACCACGAAAGTTTTTGTAAATCAAGATTTTTTATTTCTTTTTACCGTGCTCATAGTTCCCGCCGGAAATTCGACGTCCGCGAACCTCACCAATGGTTTTACTTGGATATACATCTTCGTTCTTTGCATATCTTATTGGCATTAAATTAACACTACCGTCAATATTCAATAGCGAAAGTACCGAATTCCTTGCTGATTTTAAGGTTTCTCCTGAATCCTTTTCGAAGCCGATATATCCATTCAACGCCGCCTCTTCTCTGTATTTTGCAGCTTCAAGCGCTTCTCGTATATGTTTAATTTCTGACGGATAAAACATTCCTGATAAGTCTTTTATTAGATATTTATTCCCGTTACTCATTTGATATATTTTTACTAAATCTTTTGAGGCTGTAATGACATTTTCACCAGTTCCCGCTATTTGAAATACTCCGTTCAACGCCTTTGCATCTGTAATTTCAGAAACCGCCTTTATAAGTGCTGTATTATTTTTTATTAATTGTTCACTAAATGAAAATTCCTTGCTTTTTATAAGATTTGCATAATATGGGTTTGTCAGCATGTAAAGTTCTCTTTTTAAAAAGCCTTCATATCGTTGCTGCAAGGACTCCTCAGAACTTATGCTCGGGCGCTGATATCTTTTGTTTAATTCAATATCCTTGGCTTTGAATTCTTCATAAGGATATTTCGCCTTTAGAGATTCGTATGTTACTTTTTCCTGCATGTTTTGTCTTGAAACCTTTAGGAAGTTTAGGACATTTTTTTGTTCTTGATTTTTCATGCCGCTTGTTGCAGTCAAAAATGCTTTTATTTCTTCAACACTTAAAGGCTTAACATTTCCCTCGCTTCCTATTGATAGAAGTGTTTTCAATACGTCTGTCGCAGGAAGTTTTGTTTCATACTTTTTAAATGCCACAGTCAATTCTTTTATTTCAGCATCATTAAACCTGTAAATATCCTTTCCTGAGAGTTTTGCGCACTCAAGATACTTTGGAACCATCTGCAATTCTCTTGACAGGAGTGAGCCGCTGTCAGCGTTTTCTGCAATTTTATTTAATGCTTTTCTGCTGCCATACATAAATTTGTCAACTTTTAATGACATATTTTCCCCTTTCTGAACTATATTATTAATAAAACAAATTAGGAAAAATTTTTGCCTAAAAAATCCCTGTTAATTTAATAACAGGGATTTTTGGTCGATATGCTTATATATTAATACCAATTGCAGGAATTATCCTTACACAGAAGGTTATCAAGACTTGTTATGTAATCTTCCTTAGTCATTTCATAGGTAACAGGCGTTATTGAAATTTTGTTATTCTGAACCGCAGCAATATCAGTATTTGCATCATTTGGTTCGTTTGTAAGTTCGCCTGCCATCCAATAATATACTTTTCCGCGCGGATCTACACGTTTTTCATAAGTATTTGTAAACATTCTGCTTCCGAGTTCTGTGATTGCAACTCCGCCTATATCATCAGAATCAAGTGCCGGCACATTTACATTCAATATTGACTTTGGCGGAAATGGAAAACCATCAATTTTTTTGAGCAGAGAGTTCACAAACTTTCCTGAAAAAAGAAAATCATCGTAATCAGCCTGCATACTTGCAAGAGAAACTGCAATACTTGGAATTCCCATCATGGCTCCTTCCATCGCACAGCTTACTGTTCCTGAATACAAAATATCTGAGCCTAAATTCGGACCGTGATTAATGCCTGAAATTACAATATCCGGCATTTCTTCAGGTGACAAAATCGCATTAATTGCAATTTTTACGCAATCTCCGGGAGTGCCTGTTGTTACCCAAGTTCGTTTTGCTCCTGAAATTGTTTCCAATTCTTCAACTCTTAGCGGAGTATGTAATGTAAGTGAATGCCCTGCAGCACTCCGCTCTCTATCAGGGGCTACTACATAGACCTCATGATCCTCTGCAAGTGCTTTTGTAAGCACTCGTATTCCGTTTGCTGCGATACCGTCATCATTTGAAATTAGTACTTTCATATATCTCCTTTAATAAACTGACACTCTCTTTACCTTTATAATAATATTATACCCGCTTTTATAACAATATATACATGTTTTTTTATAAAGTTTTGTAAACAAATATATGATAAATAGAAAAAATATAGCAATTTTATATACGAAAAATTTTTTATATATATGTAACACGAGGAAAGCTTAAATTGAGGAATCAGATACGAGATTTAAGCACACACACTACACTTCACACTATTTGAGGAATGAATCAAAAGTTTATTCCAAAAGCCTCCTTTCCGGAGGCTTTTTTTTTGTGCATTTTAATATGTTCAACATTACGTTTAGCCTTTGTAATGTGAACAAAGCTTTGCATAAATAATTTTAATTCAAAAATTACAGCTATTTATTAACTGTCAAAAGGATTTCCGCAAGCTTGCTACCGCCGCGTCTGTCTTTAAAATGGATTTCTTTTTTCGGTTCTTCCGGGGTAAATTCAGACTTCTGATAATTAATTAAAAATTTCATAAATTCAGGACTAAACATTTATTCTCCTTTAATTACACACTACCTAATCAAAATAATAAACTACGACTTCGTATATTTATAAAAACACAAAATTTTAAAATATTGCCGAATCTTAATAAAAGTTTTACATATTTTAACGCGTTGTTACATTTAATACGGCAAATTTTATAAAGAGAAATGGTTCGAAAGTCCCTGCATTTATGAAATATAAAATTTTCTATTGAAAGAAAATGAAAAACTTATTGCTGTAAAATGTAAACTTATGTAACAACTTTTTTAAAATGAAGCACTTTTATGGAAATCAAATACTTTATATATATACATGAGATATGAAGTATGAAATTCTGAATAAAAAGGAGCAATACAATGGGTGACTTTAGCGTACAGGCAATTGGAACAAATAGAACAGACGATATAGATAATAGAAAAAAACAAAAAATGCAATTTGGCGACGGATTTAATGCTTTTTATAACAGACTGAAATCCGGAGAAGGCTTGTTTACGCTGATGCGTTCCCAGGGAACAACAGCTCAGGCTTATGACGGATCTCAGGGCTACGGGGCAGCTAATATTTAGCAGGCGCCTGTTATCAGCGCATCTTTGCAAAATAAAATTTTTGGTATAAAATAGTCCTTGCGAATGTAAGGACTATTTTTATGCTATTAACAGCCGATATAGGAAATACGAATATAACACTAGGGCTTTTTGATGAGAATGCTCTGGTAGAGGAATTCAGACTCGCTTCAGATAAAGACCTTTCGCTTGAAGAGTATGAAGTATTGCTGAAGTCGCTATTTAGCAGATTTCTTGTTGACGGTTGCATTATTTCATCTGTTGTGGAAGAATTGAATAACAAATTTAAATCAGCAGTAAAGAATGTTTTTAAAGTAGATCCGTTGTTTTTGTCCGCAAAGATAAATACCGGGGTTAATATAAAAATGCCTAACCTTGATGAAGTAGGTGCTGATAGGATTGCAAACGCGGCAGGGGCTTATATATTATATAAACATCCGGTAATAGTAATTGATTTTGGAACCGCTACAACATTTGATATTGTAGATGGAAACGGTGATTTTATAGGAGGAGTGATAGCTCCTGGGATAAATCTACAGCTTAAGACGTTGAATAAATTCACCTCCAAATTACCGAGAATTGATGCGGCAAGTTCGCCGTCAGCAATAGGAAATAACACTGTTGATGCTATTTTATCAGGAGTAATAAGAGGATGTGCCTGCATGATAGACGGGC
Organism: Candidatus Gastranaerophilales bacterium; assembly: GCA_944324285.1. GTDB lineage: Bacteria > Cyanobacteriota > Vampirovibrionia > Gastranaerophilales > Gastranaerophilaceae > Scatousia. Next base: position 147,314 of record CALUVR010000001.1, read on the forward strand.
TTATTGCACAATGTGAAGAAGAGCTTGGGGAAAAAGCAGTTATCGTTGCAACAGGCGGGTATTCTGCATATCTTGCCGAATATATGAAGCGTCCGTTTGATTTTATTAACCCTACCTTGACTCTGGAGGGGCTTAGACACCTTTATAATATAAACCAGCTTACTAACGTGTAATAACGCAATATATTGACTAACATAATTTAAGCACGTCACTAATTAAATTAATCAAAAACCGTGTAAGGTATTTACTTTACACGGTTTTTAGCATTAAAGATATATTGACTGATTAAGCGGCAATTTCGCCCTTAATTTCTCTGATTAAGTATTCAGCAACCCATTCAAAGTCTTTGTTATCGTGGGCAGCTTTTTCAAGATATTTAATGGAAGCGTCGCCGATTCTAATCAAAGTCATAGCAACAACACCTCTTTTAACTCCTCTTACAACCTGTAATTGATCAACAAGCTGCGGAAGAGCTTTAGTTCCGATATCAACTAATTTATTTTCGAGTTCATTTTTAGTAGTATTGTCTGCATTTTCTAACTTTGTAAGAATTTCATTAACTGTATCCATATCTTTCTCCATATATTTTCTAACCTATGTTATTATTATAATTCAAAAGATTAAGGATTAGGGATTTCCTTACATAATCTTTATATCGTATAAAGGAACACTAAAAAACCCGCATTTACTGCGGGTTTAAATCTTTATGCCTCAAACATTTTGAAGTTTCGCTCGACGTTTTTATCCATTACTGATTTTATAGAATCATATTCTGTTTGAAGTGAATTGTGCTCTGTATCAATGTTTTTCAATTCAATGTCATAGCGTTTATCTTTTGCCTGGATAGCATTCATTTTTTTGTTATATTCAGCTTCTGCAAGAGTAATATCAACATCTACGGTAGATTCTGTGATATCGCTGCAGTTTGTATACATAGTGGAAACCCACATATCTTCAGCGTTAACCTGTTCCATTGAAACAAGGCTGCTTTCTAAGGCGTATTGCAACCATTCCTGACTTGAAGCAAGACCTTTTTCAATTGTTTGATAACCGCCTTCAAGCATGCGTTCAAAGAGGTTTGTGTACCACTTAGCTTTTGCTTCACCATCAGCATCAGGATCGTTTACGTCAACCCAGGTATATTTTGGTGTACCGTACAATTCCATTGCTTTTTCGCAGAGGTAAACATCTATGATAGCCTGGAAGTTACAATAGTATTCTTTTTCTACGTCTACATAATCAATTTTGCCATCTCCGTCAGCATCTACACCGGTGCTTTCTTTTCCTTCCATCGTAACATAGGCACCGGTAACCCCGCCTTCGGACGGATCAAGTGCAGTTGTAGGGAAGAGCGGAGCATTAGACCTGCCTGCTTCAATATCTTCTGCATCAATTTCTCCATCTCCGTCGATATCGTTGTATGGACCATAGAGAATCCATTCCATATCGTCAAGGTAGTCGTAATATTGCTCACCTATATCATCTCTGCCAAATATAAACATTGCTAATTTCTTTGAAGCTTCATGATATGCATCTTGAGCATTTTTGACTTCTTGAGTTATATTGCTTGAAGATGCTACTTCATCTCTGTCTAAAGCCCCTAAGATACTGCTCTGAAAGTATTTATACATGTCTATAACACCGTCAACAACATCGTTTTCAGAAACTTTATTTTGAACAATTTCTGTCCATGTTGCTCCGTCTCCAAAATCAGCATTACCTTCTAGAGCAGGTGCAGTTTGCTCAGGATCAATAGTATCCGGCCAAGTAATGGTGTGATTTGTAGGATCTATAATAACACCTGCCGGGTACTCCGAAGTGCTCGTAAAACCACGATTTGGAGCAGGAGTTGTTGTTTCAGACCTATCTTGATCTTTAGCCAGAGATAAGTATTCTTCCATCTGAGCTATAAATGTAGGGTTTTTCTGAGGATCGATAAATCCTTTAAGTTTACCCCATATTTCATTCATTTTTCCCTGATAATCAGTTGCTTCGCTATATGCGGGAACTTTATACATTCCATTGGTGTCGATTTCATAATTTTTACCCATTAATTCTTTATATAATTCTTCATAAGTTCTTCCACCACCTGTTGTTCCATAGACCAAATCCTTCATATACTGTTTGAGTGCAGCAGTATATGCAGCGTCTGCAGCCTGATAGTCCTCTAACAGGGCTGTATAAACGCCGTATTCAACAGATGTTTTTGATTTTTCATAACCATAGTGAAGCCCTGATACTCTGTTTGCCTGTGGAATAGGATTATCTTCTGTTGCAGGGATATATTCGTATACCATATCCCCTTCCCAGATTCTCTGTAAATCTTTATCAAATCCATATACCTGATCTTGTTCAAAGTATGTGGTTGTTTTTTCTAATCCGTAGGATTTCAGAAATTCTTCCAACGCTTTTGCGTTCAAACCTTCTGTGTCGCCTTCCTCAATCTCCTTATCTTCGGAAGCTTTCTTAAATGCTTCTTCATATCTTGCTGTATCAAGTTCTGATACCAATAATTCACCTGATTTGTTAACCAGACCGTACTGGTTGTTCATCGGGCTGTATGCTGTTAAGCTGTTGAAAGTCAAATCCTGATACTGTTTTTCGCCGAGCATATTGTAATTGCTCATCATTAATTGAGTCTTATTCAAAGCAGCAATATATTCGTCACTCACCTTAGAACTTTCCGTTGTAAGGCGCATCTTGGCGTTGTTAATGAGCTGTGAACGCAGTTCATTATCCGCCATACGTGACGTGATAGATAATAATCTAGCTTGTGATGCTGCCAATCCCATAGTTTACGAACTTTTTCCTTTCAAATCTTTGTTTCGTAATATATTCTTTGTATGGTTATCGGCTTTTTGGGGTATTTTCTTTAAATTATATAGAAAATTTTTACAATTCGTTACATTTTTTTTAACGCATTTTCAAGTCTTTTTAATTTTTTCTCACCTGTTCCAATTCCGCAAAGAAGCATTGTTGATTTTGAATTTGTTTTTTCATCTTCAATGTTTTCTTTTTCATAAAGATATTTTGAAAGTTCATATCCTGTGCAATTTTTATGTTTAACAAGAATTTTTGTAACATCGTCACCGAAAAATTCACAATTACAGCAATTTTCTTTTAGAGATTTTATATTTGAAATAAGTGTTTCCAACTGTTTTTTGCCGCGTTTTGAATTGAGAAAATTAATATTTGCCTCAATAGACGCAAGAAGCGGGTATGAAGGCGATGTGGTGTTAATCATGGAAATAGCTTTTTCAGGGTCAAGATTGCAATTACAATGTAAGAGAGCCGTCGGGTTCAAGCCGCCTGCTGTCTTATGAAGGGATTGGATTGTAAAATCCGCGATTTTTACTGCACTTTCCGGAAGATTTTCAGAAAACGGATAAAGCGCGCCGTGTGCTTCATCAACAATGAGATAGGTTTCGTATTTTTCGCATAGCGTTTTTATCGCCCTTACATCTGATACAATCCCTTCGTAAGTCGGCGATGTTATGATTACAGCCTTAATTTTTTCATTTACAAGGCACTTTTCAAGGTTTTCAACAGGTGTTGCGAGCGGAACATCCCATTCTGACGATAGAGGCACTTCAAAATAAACAGGAATCCCTCCCGCGAGTTTAACCGCATTACTGTGGCATGGGTGTGAATTAGCCCAGATAAGAACTTTCTCGTTTTTTTGCACACATGCCAACACCGCAGCTATAATCCCGCTTGTTGAACCGTTTGTTAAAAAGAAGGTTGATTTTGTCCCGTAAATCTTACTTGCATGCTGTTGAGCCTCTTTAAGCGCCTCTTGCGGATTATAAAAGTCCGTTTCCGAGATATCATATTTATAGAAATTTCTGAACTTATTAAATATAAAATATTTCTGCCCGTGTGAAGGCGTTGTAAATAATGATTTCCTGCAAGTTTTTCTTAGAATTTTAATAAGACTCATTTTATTTATTTTTAATTTCGATACTTCTTTTTGTGCAATATTGAATAAGAGTCATTTTATCTCTGTTTTCATTGAACAAGAAACGCCCTGAATGTGTATATTCACCGTTTGTGCCTTTTTCAATTCTTATCGGGCTGTATTTGCATGTAACACTCTGCGCCTCTGAAAGCGGAAGCGTAATACAATATTCGCCCTCAATATTTACATTTGATTTCGTTTTGAATTTCATACCCCCTGCAGATATATCAAGTGTCGTAACTGGAAATTTATCGTCGCCTGCAAAAAGTTCCAAATCATGAACATACTTAACACGAGTATATTGACGGCGCTGAAGAAACTTATGTTTTGCAGGACTTGCGATAAAAAGAGTGTTCCCCTCTATTGATTTAGGATAAGAATCAAAATAAAGCGTACCGTATTTGCTTTCCAGATAAAATTCACAATAGTTACTTCTTAGAATATGCTCAGGTTTATATTCCAATTCCAGTGTAAATCCCTCCGGAGCAACATCCGTAATGGTCCCTTTATTGGCAAATTTAAAATCTGCCGGAATAATTATAACTCTTTGACCTTTTTCAACTAATTCTCTCATTTATCAAATCCTCTTTTAAAATACTTTTCTTTATTATAGCTCATTCATCGTTATTTGTCACCTTCTTAATATAATTAAAGAAAAGCCCCGTCCAAAACCGGCGGGGCAAATACTGAGCAATCAGAAGAGTTGAGGATTTACATTTATATGCTACCTCTATTCTTTTGGTGAAACATTACCAAAAGTAAGTAATTTTATATTAAAAAAGCAGTCCCTAAAGATTAAGGACTGCTTAGTCAGTTTGTATAACACTTTGTTATTCTTTCAGGAAAGATTCGTAATTTCTTGCAAGCAAGTGTGTCTTAACTTGATTAATTAAATCCAGTGCAACACCGACCATGATTATCAGAGATGTCGCTCCTATACCCTGAAGGGTTTTGATATTGGTTATGTAGCTTGCAAACGACGGAATTAATGCAATTATACCGAGTGCCATAGCGCCGATAAATGTTGTTTTTGTAAGGATTTTATCTAACGCTTCCGCGGTTGGTTTACCCGGTTTTACACCCGGAATTGAAGAACCGTATTTTTTCAGGTTTTTCGCAATATCTTTTGGCTGCATATTCGGCATGATTGAAGCATAGAAGAAGGTTAAGCCCACAATCAATAAGAAGTAGAGCACATAATACGGAATTCCGTCAGGACTCATATATCTTGTCAGTGTCATTACGAAATCTTTGACCGCTTCGCTTTTGAAGTTTAATTGTCCGATTAAACTCAGAACAGTTGACGGGAACAACAAAATTGCAACTGCAAAGATAATCGGCATAACGCCGCCCGGATTAAGTTTAAATGGAATAAACGAATTCATTCCGCCATAAACTTTATTCCCGACCTGACGTTTAGGATTAACAATGATGACTTTTCTAACGGCTTCCTGCATAATGACAATGAAAATCATAGTCACAAAGAAAATCGCAAGGAGTGCAAGCAGTCCGAATTGTAAAGCTGTACTGTGGGATACCATTTTTGCAGTTCTTTCCGCATATACAGGAATCCCTGCAATAATACCTACAAAGATTATTAAGGAACCTCCGTTCCCAATACCTTTTTCGGTAATAAGTTCTGATATCCACATTACAAGCATTGAACCCGCAGTTAATACCGCAATTGAACTGATAAAGAATAAGTGATGGTTAACCCCCGGCATAATTGCTCCAGGAAGATGTCTCATAAAAATCATGAAGATTAATGACTGAAACACCGCAAGAACAACCGTAAATATTCTGGTATACTGTGATAATTTACGTCTGCCGGCTTCTCCTTCTTCAGTTTGCAGTTTTTCCAGAGAAGGAATTACTACTGATACAAGCTGAACAATAATTGAAGATGTAATGAACGGTCCGATACCTAATGCGAAAATAGATACGTTCCCCAATGCGCCGCCAGTGAATAAGTCCAGAAAACCAATTATATTGTTTCCTGCTGCAATATTTGCGAAAACCCCGTTGTTTATACCATACAAAGGTAATTGTGCGCCGAGTCTGAATACTGCTATCATCAGAAACGTAAAAATAATTTTCTGCTTTAAGCCGGACGCATGCCACATTGACATTAAATCTTCGGTAGAAGGCATTCTCATCTGTGCCATTATACTAACTCAACCTTTCCGCCTGCAGCTTCGATTTTAGCTTTTGCTGACGGTGTTACGTAGCTTGCTTTAACCGTAATTGCAGATTTAATTTCACCATTACCTAAAATTCTCAAGCCGTCTGCTGAAGATGAAGCCTTACCTGCTTCTTTTAAAGCTTCAAGAGAAACTTCTTTCATGCCTAATCCTTCAAGTCTTCCGACATTGATAGCTTCAAATGATAATTTTTTGTACACCTGGAAGCCTTTCAATTTAGGTAATCTTCTGTAAGCCGGCATCTGACCGCCTTCAAAACCTCTTTTAGAAGCACTGCCTGAACGTTGTCCTTCACCGTTATGACCGCGGCAAGATGTTTTACCTCTGCCTGATGAACGACCTCTGCCTACTCTTTTTGTTTTATGAGTTGAACCTTCTGCAGGTTTCAAGCTTTCTAATGTAATCATTTCTGACATTTTTATTTTCCTTTTTGTAATTTGTATGACTGCTCGCTTTTGCCGGTATTGTTAAAGGCTGTTATGCCTCTGTCTTACCCACCAGCCCTCACTTACGCAGCCAGCTAACATTAATCAACGATTTGAACAAGGTGTGAAACTTTGTTTACCATACCTAAAATAGTAGGTGAATCATAGTGTTCAACAACCTGATCTTTTTTAGTAAAGCCGAGGGCTCTTACTACTTTTCTTTGAGCTTCGGAAGCTCCGATTAAACCTCTTACGAGTTTAACCTTTATTTGTTTATTTCCTGTTTTTGCCATAATATTTTTCCTTTATTTATTATTCTTTTTCAACTTTTAAATACAATTGGAACATTGACTAGTTTAAAAGTTCAGCCATTGTTAAACCGCGTTTTTTAGCAACATCTGCAAACGGAGTTAATCTTTTTAAAGCATCCATTGTTGCGTTAGCTGCGTTAAGCGGAGATTTTGAACCTAAAGATTTTGATAAGATATTACCAATACCAGCAAGTTCAAGCACTGAACGAACAGCACCGCCTGCGATAATACCGGTACCTTCTGATGCCGGTCTTAACATAACAGCACCTGCTCCTGATTTACCTGTGATAGGGTGCGGAATAGTTGTTTTGAAGATAGGCACTGTAATAAGATTTTTTCTTCCGTCAGCGATTGCTTTTTGAATAGCGATAATAACTTCAGAAGCCTTAGCACAGCCAACGCCTACCTGGCCTTTCTGATTACCTACGATAACGATTGCGCGGAAGCTTAATTTTTTACCGCCCTTAACAACTTTTGTTACACGGCTGATTTGAACTACTCTTTCAGTCCATTCACTCTGAGGTTTTTCTTCAGAAGTTTCTATTTTTTGTTTTCTGCCGCGACCTTTTCTGCTTCTTGCAGGTTTTTCTTCAGCGGCTGCTTCTTCTTGAGCAGGAGCGTCAACAGTTTCATTTTCGACAGTTGAATTTTCTTCTGCTGTTAATTCGTCTTTGTTTTCTAAATCCATTGATTTTACCTTTCATAAATTAATAGTAATAAATTTCGTATGAATTGAATACGCCAAAAATAAAGCTATTTAAAGCCTATTGGAATTCGTATTCGGGTTAAACTTTTCTGACAAATTTAAGTTAACATAAAAATATTTAAAAATCAAGCATGAAGCTAAGGGCATTGTTAACTTTCTATTGCAATGAATTTTAAAATTTTGTCCTCCCCTTGCAGGAGGACCGAAATCTTTGATTTCGAGGAGGGGTAGCAATGAAAAGTTAACTGACTTGAAGCTTAAGGGGATATATCACAGTTTAGACTAAAGCTGTGCAATACTGTCATGCAAATAAATAAAAATTTGTCTTTAACGCAAAGAGCAGTCGTTGTTCAACGAAACAAAAACAAAAGCAAGTGCTGTCCGAGCGCAGCGAGTTCACTTGCTTCGGGTTGAGCTGATTACATACGACTAGCGAATGTAGTTCCAGACCAAATTTTTATATATTTGTATTGTCTTTATTTTACCTTAAACGGGTAATCATCCGGTATCTGCCAGCCGTTAAGCTGAATTAGCGCTGTGCAAAATACATTAGCGGAATTCTGAACGCCACAGCCGTACGGTCCTTCGGTCAGAGAGTCTGTTGTATTTTCAGTTAAAGAATGCCTGTATGGTTCAAACCCCTTTTTATAGTGAAATTTGTTTGCTTCAGTTTGTGCCCAGGGCGTAAAACGAAATGCAAAGTATGTAGTACCGCAATCCTTTCGCACAACTCCTCCGTTTTCTGTCTCTACTGCAAAAGTATCTTTATCAAAATTTTTAGCGTTAGGGAAAAAGTACCAATCGGTTATGGCTTTCCCCACAAGAAGTGTACCGTCATTGAAGTATATTGCTATATTGTATCCGCCATATCCAGAAAACTGCAGTGTCTTTATACTTGAAAGATATGGTAAGAAATAGGTCTTATAAAAATCTTCACAAGTGTCATCCTTGCAGCTTTGCGGCCAGTATTCTTTTGGACCGTTATCCTTTTCTGACAAGAGTATTGCCTGATTCATAACTGAATAAATCTTTTTTAACTTTGCCTCTACTTCCTTATTCTTATTGCTTTGAATTAGTGTAGGCAGTGTCATTGCCGCAACAATTCCGATTATCCCGAGAGTTACTAAAACTTCTGCTAATGTGAATGCTATTTTCTTCATAAATTATACACCGCTAAAAATGTTATCCCATATGTAATTCTACTATAAAATCTTCAAAATAGCAATATTTTTATTCTGATTATTTGATATACCTTAATTTATGACAAAGAAGCTGGATAAAGTTTTTCATAGAAAATTCGGACAGAGGGTTAGATATCTGCGAAAGGAAAAAGGTTTAACCCAGGAACAGCTGAGTTTTGAAATTGATGCAGATAACTCATATATTGCAAATATAGAAAATGCGCATAGAGATATCCCGCTTTCACGTGTCAATAAAATTGCAAAAGCCCTCGGTGTGACATTAAAAGAATTGTTTGACTACTAATTCTTCTGCAGTCTTACAAACCTAAATATTCCATTTTTTCTGTCTATTTGTTGCATTTTACATTATCAAGCGCGCTTTCAAGCATTTTTATCATGCAGTTTTGGAAGCACTCGCACTGGTCTTTATTTTTTGCCTCAAATCTTAACGTAAAAACAGGCTCTGTGTTGCTCTGGCGAATAAGTGCAAAGCCGCCGTCAAAGACAATTCTCATTCCGTCCAGAGTAATAATATCTTTAATCGGTGAGCTGAAAATATTTTTGTTATTGTTTACAGTTTCTTTTACATGTTCAAGAACCGTTTTTTTCAAACCATTCGGGCAAGGGAAACGAACTTCAGGGGATGAACATACATTTTCAAAAGGTTTAAGCATTTCCTGAATAGTAAAGTTAGGATTTGCTTTTTTGTGTTTAGAAATGATTTCAATAATTCTACAGCCTGCGTAAATTGCATCATCAAAACCATAATATCTGTCTTTAAAGAAAGTGTGTCCGCTCATTTCGCCTGCTAAGATAGCGCCTGATTTTTTCATCATATCTTTAATATAACCGTGCCCGGTTTTGCACATAATGGCTTCGCCGCCTGAATTATTTATTGTATCGTAGAGAACCTGTGAGCATTTAACTTCACTCACAACTTTTGGCGTAATACCTTGTTTTTTATAATTTTCAATAACATCAAGTGCGTAGATTAAAAGCAGTTTGTCGCCTGTTAAGAATTTCCCGTTATTATCAATAACGCCTATTCTGTCGCTGTCGCCGTCATAGGCAATTCCTACATCAGCTTTTTCTTTAATAACAGTTTCTTTTAAAATGTCAAGAGTTTTTTCGACACTTGGGTTCGGGTGGTGGTTCGGGAAAGTCCCGTCAGGCTCTGAATAAAGTTCCACAACGTCACAGCCGAGTTTTTTGTATAATTCAGGTCCTACAATTCCGCCTGTTGCGTTTGCACTATCAACAACAACTTTTACGCCTTCACCGATTTTACCGAAACGTTTTTCCATATCGGAAATATAATCAGGAATTATATTATATGTTTTTACAACGCCAGCTTTATCGGAAATTTCAGGCGAGTCAAAGTCCTTGAAAGTATACTCTTTAACTTCCTTAATCTGAGTCTCATTAAGAGTATGTTTTTCATAAGTCATTTTAAGCCCGTTATATTCTTTAGGGTTATGGCTTGCCGTAATAATGCAGGCAGAAATAATGTCGTTTCCGTTTGTTAAAGTTTTTGGAACTCCTACGACTTCGGAGTAATATCCTATAGGGGTAGGCGCAAGCCCTAAATCAACAACGTTTGCGCCTGTTGAGGTTATCCCCTCAATTAAAGCTTTTGAAAGAGAAGGAGAATGCGTCCTTGCATCCATACATACCGTAAACCACATATCGGAAGGACTTTTCCCTGATTTTCCTTTTAAATATGCAACAAGACCTCTGCCTGTATGTATATATAATTCTTCTGTTATATCTTCGCCGTAAATTCCTCTTATATCATTCTTTCCGAAAGCGTGGTCATATTTTTGCATGTTAATTACTCCCCTAATTTTCTTCGTTATTGTATAATTATACCATGAAAAGATTTTTCTCGAAATTATCTTCAAACGAAGCCGCTGCAGGGTGGATTTTTATTCTTCCTGCGTTACTCGGAACCTTAATTTTTATAATCATTCCTGTAATTTGTTCTTTTGGTTTAAGTTTTGCAAAATGGGATTTGTTAAACCCCATTGAATTTGTCGGGCTTGCAAATTACAAGGAGATATTCACGGAACCGCTATTTGGAAAAATCTTTCTGAATACTGTTGTATTTGCGGTTGCTACATCTGTTTTCGGAGTAATAATTCCACTCGTTCTTGCTGTAATTTTAAACAGTAAAATAAGAGGGTCGGAATTTTTTAAAACAGCATATTTTTTGCCTTTTATTACTCCTATGATTGTAATCGGAATTGTTTGGCAGTGGATTTTTGATCCGAATATAGGAGTTTTGAATAAAGTTTTACAGCTGCATATAAACTGGCTTTATGACACTCATTTTGCAATGCCGGCACTTATTATCGTATCTGTATGGAAGCTTATCGGTTACAATATGATAATTTTCCTCTCTTCCCTCAGCGGAATTTCCAACAGCATGTTTGAGGCTGCTAAAATTGACGGTGCCGGATCTGTAAAAACCTTCTTCTACGTAACTGTTCCATTGTTGTCGCCTTCTATATTTTTTGTTGTTATTATTACTGCAATAAGCTCTTTTCAGATATTTGATTTAATTTATCTAATGACGCAGGGAGGACCGCTCGACAGTACAAATGTCCTTGTATATGCAATTTATAAAAATGCATTTGAATACTTTAATGTCGGAAAAGCCTCTGCAATCGCTTACGTATTATTTATAATAATACTTGTCTTGACGCTTATACAGTGGAGTCTGCGTAAAAAACTGGTTTATAATGAAACTGATTAGCGCTTATCCTTAACTACTTTTTTATACATGTTATTGTGAGGGGCGTCATTTCCCAATTTTATAATTTTCTCAAACGCAAATTTTAACGGATTCATTTTTACTGATGACTTAAATACCGTTGTCTTTTCCTGCCTGAAATCATCCATTGTGTAATCAATCGGGGCGTTCGGCTTTAGGTTATATCTGGTAAATCTTACAAACGGTCTGCCTTCGTCATTGCCTATGTCTACCTTTAATCGTGTTGAAAAATGTGTGTTGTCAATATTTTTACGAGCTGTGTTTAATTTATCGAATTTGCCGCGTTCGATTGCGTAATTCACAACCTGCTCCAGTGAATCGCTTTTTAAAAATTTTGCCTGAAAGTTTACATTTGATGTCTTTTGTATCTTCATATTTATATTTCTCCTAATAATGGTAAATTGCTGAATATTTATTTTTGCATAAAAAAGTTTAAATATTAATCTATGTTACAAAATACTAAAAACTTTAAAGACCTGCACAATTTTAGCCGTAACTATCCATATAGTTTGAGGAGAATGTGTGTCATGTACGAAGATTTAAAAAAGGAACAAATTATAGTTGAATTAAAATCACTGATTAATAAAGCTGATGAATTTAAGTCTGATATTGACTGCTATTGCGAATTTATGCGTGAAACTTTTCTTGCAACTTCAGGATTAAATTAGTCATGAGTGTAATGGATTTTTAAATCAACTATTTTATTATCAGTGTATGAAGATAGTTATCATAGGCGGCGTGGCAGCAGGAGCAAAAGCCGCTGCAAAATCCAGACGTCTGCTGCCGGATGCGGAAATTGACATTTATACTGACGATACGCATGTTTCATATTCAGCATGCGGAATTCCTTTTTATATAGAGGGGAATTTTGAAGACTATAAAACCCTTCTGGTACGTTCACCCGAAGAATTTGCCAAGGACGGAATTTTTGTACATCTTCAACACAAAGTGTCAAAAATTCTCCCTGAATGCAAAAAAATTCTTATAGAAGATTTGACAGCAAAAAATGCATTTCTTGCAAGCTACGACAAATTAATCATAGCAACTGGCGCAAGACCGTTTGTGCCGCAAATAAAAAATATTGCGCTCAATAATATATTTACAGTTAGACGTATTGAAGACGCGATTAAAATAAGAGAGAAAATATCTTCATCAAAAAGTGCATTGATAGTCGGCGGCGGCTATATCGGGATTGAAATGCTTGAAGCTTTTGTACGGCAAGGACTTAAAGTTACACTTTTTGAACGCAACGCACATATAATGTCAATTTTTGATAATGATATTGCTGATTTAATCCAGACGCAGCTGTTATCAATCAGTGATAATAGATTTGATATATTTACTTCTGAAACTGTAATTGAATTCACAGGTGACAATAACGGCGTAAATGGCGCCAGAACAGCAGGAGGCAAGTACCTTGATATTGATATGGCAGTAATTTGCGCTGGGGTAAATCCAAATGTCGAATTAGCAATCGACTGCGGGATAAAATTAGGCTCAACAGGTGCTATAGAAGTAAATGATAAAATGGAAACAAATATTCAGGATATTTATGCCTGCGGAGATTGTGTTCAGGAAATAAATATAGTTTCCGGAAAACCTGTCTGGATGCCCCTCGGGTCAAATGCAAATAAAGAAGGTAGGGTTGCTGCAATGAATGCCTGCGGTTTTCCCGAATCATTTACTGGAGTGCTCGGCTCTGCAGTTACCAGATGTTTAGGTCTAACAATGTCAACTACAGGCTTAACTGAAGCTGCGGCAATAGCTGCAGGATTTGAGCCGGTTTCCACAACAGTAAACAAATCCGATAAAGTCGGATATATGCCTGACGCCAATAATATAACCCTTAAACTTGTAGCCGATAAAAAAACAGGTTTGCTGCTCGGCGGGCAAGGAGTTGGAGCAGGGGACGCCGATAAGCGGATTAATACTCTTGCCACGGCACTTCTTGCAAAGTTGACCGTTGAACAGTTTGTAAATAACGATTTAACCTACGCTCCGCCTTTTTCTCCGACAATTGATCCGCTTTTAAATGCAGCACAAATATTAATGACTAAGATTGAACCAACGTCCTGATATATTTGGCAACACCTTCACCCATAGAAAAACAGCTTGATTGAACTCTTAATGCTCCTTGCGCCATATAATCGGCTGACAAACATCTTCCAGCAACAAAAAGATTGCTGATGTCCGCTGACATTAAGCATTCCAACGGGAGCTGATACTCATTATATGTTTTCAATGTAGAACCATTTTTCTTATTAGAATGCACATCTACAGGATAATCTGATATAACAACAGGATTTTCAAACTTTTTGCCTGCCCTTAAATCCTCAATGGTATAAATATATTTGCCTCTAATTCTGCGGGAAACCCTTACGCCAAGCATATCCGCTATATTTGATATGAATGCCTTTTCAAAGCCCGGGAAATATTTTCTGCAGAATATCAGATATCTGTAAATGTTTTGGCGCGCTAATTGCAGTGCTTTTGAGATGTTTTTTACTTCAAGAGAATTGTTGTAATCTATAATTCTAGGGCAATTAAATGCCACTGTATCAGGCATTCCGGGTACTGTAAATATCTGAAAATAGTTAGTGTCGTAAGGTTTCAGGATACACCTTTTTACAGCATCCTTAAACAAAGGCTCCAGCGCCCACTTTTTATCCTTATCCCACGTATATGCCGTTGACAGGTGTATGTTTCCGTCTATATTTTCATACGTTGTGACATTCCTGTCCTTATCATACTCGATAAGCCAATCTGAAAATTTCTTTAAATCAACGCCTCCCATCATAAAACGCAGTGTAACCGGTTGAAATTCTTTATCTTTTTCCAGAAATCTGCAATCACAAATTTTTCCGATTTCACAATTACCTGTTGCGTCAATTACGTATCTCGCACCGATAGATACGGATAATTTTTTCTCATCCATATCTCTCTCATCGGTAGATACGTATAATATTTCCTTTGAAATTTTAATGCGCTTAATCTCGTTATCTTCAACCTTTACGCCTATAATATGCGTATCAAAAAACACTTCCACATTGGCTTTTCGCATAAGATTGTCCAAAGCAATTTTTGCAAGTTCAGGATTAAACCAGCCGGAGTTGTCGTGGTAAGTCGCTTGCCCGCCAAGAGAGTGTAATTCGGCGGTTAAAGCTTCTTTAAACTCAGTATTTATCTGGTTATTACCGGATTTCATAACCGGAATTACAAGCCCTGATGTAATAGTTCCGCCAAGGTGAATTTTTTTCTCGATAATAAGGGTCTTTAAGCCTAATTTCCCTGCCGTATATGCAGCGGCACACCCTGCGGTTCCTCCTCCGACAACTACAACATCATAAATCATGATAATCCCTCTGTATATTTAAACGCAAAAATAATTATACAAAGATATTTGTATTAGGGCAAGTTTTAATATAGGGAATATTATACAACTTTGCATATATAATATTGTGCAATTTTTCTTTAACTTTATACGTTGTATCGTTCAGTTATATACAAATAACAATTTTTACTCAGCAATATTATTTTTAAACGATTTTATATACTTTGAACTTGATATTAAACCTGATTTCTCAACTTCATTTTTATGACGGGTAATAATCGCCTCATTAAGGTCGGTTAAATTTTCGTCACGATAAAATATACCCGCCTTTGTTTTTAAAAGCCCTAAATCGTATTCTGAGAGTTCATGTTCTATAAGTGATTTATTTTTTACTGCAATAGTACCCGTAAATTTATTCATGTCAGGATTAAAAATTTTACCGATGAAAAATCCGGCGTTTAAAAATGCATTTCTCACGGCTGCTGAATTTGAATAAGTTAAAATCATACCATCAGCATTAAGATGTTGAAAAAGCAGTTTAAAAAAGTCTACAGTCCAGAGGGCAGGACACTTGGCAGGAGTAAAAGCGTCCAAAAATATAAAATCATACATATTATCATCTTGAACTAGTTCCTTTCGAGCATCCTCAATTTTTAGGTCAAAAATAAAGTTAGCTGATTTAAAGCCTTTCAGAGGCTTTTTATAACGTTTTGATACGTTCAGATAATATATATTATGTAAGAAGGCACAAAAGTCTTTTATAGGGGTATAAGAACACCTTGAAAATTTATCTAATTTAAATAAACGGCAAATAGAGGGGTCAAAATAGTCACGGTATTTTTTATCGCGCAAAATGCAAGCAATTTCCTGATTTTCGAAAATTTCTCCATATTTTTCGCATATTTTTTCGAGAAAAAGCAAATTTACTCCATCATAAAATTCAAATTTTCTTTCTGTTGTTTTTTTTAGCATTCTCTCGATTTTTTCATTCTTAAATGGTAATTTATAATTTTTTGGAAGCTTTTTCTTATTACAAACTATAAAAGGTGACAGATAAGCTAAAATTTTATCTGTGTCAATTGCTTTTATGTAAATTTTAAAATTCTCTAAATTTTTATAATTTTCAGAATTGCATGCAGAAATTTTAGATAAAGTGTTATTCGTATCTATCTTTGCGTTATAAATATCATTGTAGATATTATTTGTATCTATCGCGTCGTTATACAGATTTTTAATATAATAATTTATAAAACTTTTTGAGTTATATCCAATTCCAAAACAAATATCTAAAATTTTTATTTCAGAATTTTTCTGAAAAAATTTATCAAAATGCGCAGGAAGAATAAATTTTTCATACGCTTCAGTCAACGCACCATAGGTGGAATGGTAAATATCGTTGTCCTTTTCAGAATAAAGACCTACTGAGCCATCATTTGTAAAATAAGGGTAGAATTCATACATATATTTATTGTAGTATTCTTATCTTGTATTGCAAGTATGTTAAGCTTTTTAGCGCTATCAGGTTGATTTTTTATATTTATGTTAAAATATATCAGTAGATTGATGAGGAAGATATGAAAGTAACAGTAAAAGTACCTGCTACAACAGCTAATATAGGACCCGGCTTTGATTGTATGGGAATGGCTCTGCCTATTTATAACACGATTACAATAGAAGAAACAGTTTTACCGGGAACCGGCGTGCAAATTAACGTAATGTCCGAAAACGAAACTACGGACGAATTTTCACTTGAACATATCCCGATGGATGAAAACAGCATAATATATAAGGCTGTTGAGCTTTTATATAATTCTATCGGGCAGACTCCGAGCGAATTAAAAATAACAATACATACACAAATCCCGATAGCAAGAGGCTTAGGGAGCAGTGCATCTGTTATTGTCGGAGGTCTGATTGCCGCAAACGAATTACTCGGCAGACCAGCGGATGAAGCGGCTCTGCTTTCTATAGCGACAGAAGTTGAAGGGCACCCTGATAACGTAACCCCTGCTATTGTCGGAGGCTTAACCCTTACATCAAGCGAGGATGACGGTAGTATTGTGTATAGAAAACTTGAGTGGCCTGATGAATGGACTTTAACCGTTTGTATTCCTGAATATGAACTCGCAACTGATATTTCACGTTCCGTTCTTCCTAAAGAAGTGCCTATGCAGGATGCTGTCTATAATGCTCAAAGAATGGGAATGTTTGTTCACGCAATCAACACAAAGGATTCAAGCCTAATGAAACTTGCGCTTAAAGATAAACTCCACCAGCCATACAGAATGAAACTTGTACCGGGATTGGAAAAGATTGCGGAGCGACTTAAACACGAAGAAAACGTGATAGGTTGTGTGTTAAGCGGCGCAGGTCCTTCTATACTTATAATTTCTGAGAAAAATAATCTCGATAAAATTAAAGCAGTTGTAAAAGAAGTCTGGAACGATTTAAACGTAAAAGCAGAAATCATAACACTTCCTGTTGAAAGGAACGGCGCTGTTGTACTTACACAGGATGAGTAACCGCTTTGTACAATGAAATTATTAAAATATAGTAAATACTTATAATATGATGTAATTTAATTATAGGTGATTTATTATGTTTGTAAGTGTATCTGACAGATGTGTGGGCTGCGGGATTTGTACAACAGTCAGCCCTGAAGTCTTTGATATGATGGGAAGCTATGCGATAGCAAACCAGAATAAAGTATGCGGGAATGAAGAAAGCTGCCTTGATGCGGCTATTTCATGTCCTTACAATGCTATTAATATTCATGAAATTTAAGCATAAAAAAGGTTCGGCGGTGACCGAACCTTTTTGTTTATTAACCTTGTCCCGTGTAATCCGGGATAACATCTTTTCTTGAATCTTTTTCCATTTCTTTTGCAGCTTCGTGCTGTTCTTTGATTGTTGCAAGTCTTGACTCGAGGCTTGCCTTTTCCATCGCAAGGCTTTCTTCCAAATTCTGCAGCGGTTCCAATTGCATTGTCCTGAATTGTTCAAAGCTTTCATCCATCATAAATTTCTGTTGCTGGAACTTGATAGCATTTATCTGTTGTGCAGCTTGATACTGGTTATTTGCGGTTTGCATAGCTTGTGCGTCGTTAGCATTAATTGTCGACTGACCTGTCCTAGGATCTATACCAAATATACTCTGATATGCACCATAATTAGCAGCCTGCATAGAAGCATTAAACACTGAATTCTGGTTTTGCTGCATGCGGGTTAACTGCTTCTCCATCTCTCCAACTTGTTTTTGAACCTTGTTGTAGCGAAGCATTACACTGGTCAACT
This sequence comes from Candidatus Gastranaerophilales bacterium, assembly GCA_944324285.1. Classification (GTDB taxonomy): domain Bacteria; phylum Cyanobacteriota; class Vampirovibrionia; order Gastranaerophilales; family Gastranaerophilaceae; genus Scatousia. The sequence continues at coordinate 165,494 of CALUVR010000001.1, forward strand.
GCCGTTGCAATTGCAACTGCAGCCTTTTCGTATACATTTTCAGGTATCCGCCAGTTAGTAAACCCATGTCATGTCCTTCGTGTTTATTTATTTTCTCTTAAATATATAAAGTATATATTTAAAGTAATATTGCCATAAATATATAACTTTGTAATATTTCTTTACATCTTTTTTAGGATAATTTTCTAATTGCATATTCATATTGTTTTCTATAAAATTTATTTGAATAAGGAGGATAAATGATTAAACAATATTTTACGCTAAAGAATATAATATTTCTGATTTTGGTTATATTCCTTATCTATATTATGCCCAAAGTAACTGGAATTGCACTGCTTTTCTTTGCTGCATACGTAATAGCCTGTGCGCTTAATCCGTATGTCGTAAAAATGCAGGGCAAGTTATCAAGGAGTACAGCCTCAGCAATCGCAGTATCTTTATGCACAGCAGCGGTATTTGCTTTGTTTATACCAATTATGCTTATTGCATACAAAGAAATACACGCATTTTTAACTTTTCTTCCTAAAAAAATAACTTTTGTAATCAATTACCTGTCAACATTCAGTATATTCGGGCATAGATTGGCTGATTTTATATCCATGGATAATGTTATGGGAGCGTCCCCTAATGTTGCGCAAAACATCGTAAATCACTCCTGGAGCTTTACTCTTGGAATATTCCAAATACTTGTAATTATTGTTGCTCTCACAATGATTATATACTATTTGCTTGCTGATAAAGATTATTTAAGAAAAAAATTCCTTGAATTTTTCCCTGCAGATTTAAAACCAAAGGCATCTGATATATTAGCCAATATAAGTAACAGAGTAGGCGGCTACGTTAGAGCGCAGTTGCTGTCGATGCTTTCTGTTGGAATTATGATGATGATTGTTCTTGTAATTCTAGGGGTTGATTACTCTCTTTTACTCGGCATGATTACAGGTATTCTTGACATTATCCCGCTGCTTGGTCCGACAATAGCTCTGGGCGTCATTTTATTGATTGCCTATCCGCTCGGAATTGTTAAGATTATACTTATAATTCTCGGATTTTTGCTTGTGCAGCAGCTTTCAAACTACCTTGTACGCCCCATACTTTTTGGAAAATTTATGCAGCTTCATCCTTTGATGGTATTTTTGGCACTTTTCCTTGCTGAACAGTTCCTTGGGTTCTGGGGTGTAATTCTATCTCCTGCAATTGCCGCGACCGTATGTGTTCTGATTGATGAACTTTATTTAGCGCCGATTAACGAAGAAACAAGCGCCTCCGGAGAAATTCAGAATGAAAACTGCTGATATATACCTCTACAATAAAAATATCCATAAATACCCTGATTTGAATATGTGGATGGCGTTTCCGGGTCCGGAATCTTTTGCACTGTCATCTCTGGGGTTTTTGTGGATGTTTAAGAGTATTGATGAGATGAAGGACGTTAATATTGAATATATTTGTTCTGATACGGCTTCCACTCAATATAAAATTCAGGAATTAGGGCTTATAGGATTTTCTTTTACATTTGATACGGATTTTTTAACAATCTTTTCAATACTTGAAAAATACGGAATTCCGCTTAAATCTGAAGAGCGTGGAGAGGAAGTTCCGCTTATATTTGCCGGCGGACCAGTTGTTAGTGCAAATCTTTTACCGTATAGTGACTTCTTTGACTTCTTTATCGTCGGCGACGGTGAGGATGTTAATATCAAAGTTGTAAATATCTGCAAAGAAAACAAAGATAAGTCCAAATCTGAAATATTAAAGCTTCTTTCTAATCTTGAGGGTGTATATATTCCGTCACAACCTGCCAAAAAAGTAAAAAAACTTACTAAAAAGCTGGAAGAATGCATTTATACACCGATTATAAGCGAAAGAGCTTTTTTTAAAAATACATTTATTCTGGAAGTTGCAAGAGGCTGCGCAAATCGCTGCGGCTTTTGTCTGGCGTCTTATCTTAACCTGCCTTTAAGATTTATGCATTACGAAGACGTTATAAAGACAATTGAATTAGGACTTGAACATACGGACAAAATAGCGCTTCTCGGGGCACAGTTAAGCGCGCATCCGCAATTTAACAAGATTTGCGAACATATATATGAAAAAGTAAAGGAAGGAAGAGAAATCGAAATGAGTGTATCATCCCTGAGGGTTGATGCAATAACTCCGGAAATATTAAAGACACTTGTCGCAACAGGTCAAAAAAATATTACTCTTGCAATAGAAGCAGGAAGCGAGCGTCTGCGAAAAGTTATTAATAAACATCTTGAAGAACATCAGATTATGCAGGCTGTAGAAACTGCTGTGGAGGCTGGATTAAAAGGATTTAAGTTTTACGGTATGATAGGTTTGCCAACAGAAACTCAGAATGATATTGATGAGATGATTGCACTTGCAAAGCGCATAAAAGAGAAATATAAAGGGTTTAATATTTCCTTTGGATTTTCGACTTTTGTACCTAAGCCGCATACTCCGTTTCAGTGGTTTGGCAGAGAATCGACGTCAGTGCTTGAAAATAAAGCCACTTATCTGAAAAAAGAAATGCATAAATTGGGGATTGAAATTTCGGTTTCCAGTGCAAAATGGGATTACTGGCAGGCTGTGCTTTCCCGCGGTGATAATACATTCGGAGATTTTCTGATAGATGTGTACAGAAATGGGGGAAAGCTTGGCGCATTCAAGTCTGCAGCAAAAAAATATAATATAAATTCTGATTATTACGCTTTGGAAAATTATCCTTATAATAAAGAATTGCCGTGGGACTTCATAGATATAAGACCCGGTAAAGAATTTCTTATAGAAGAATCCAAGCGATTAGTTGGTTAATTTTTGCATCAAAAACTATATATAGCAGTCATCCTGAACTGGTTTCAGTATCCTTTACAATGGTGTAAGCCAATAGCAAAACTTAATTACAACGGCGTATAATCGCTGTAGACAAGGCTCTTCCAGCTTTCGAAGTAACTAATTTGGGTAGCACTTCCTGTTTTAATATAAATATGCTGCATAGAAGAATGCGGAATATCAAGAGCATCACAGATTGCAGCTTTTATAACATCAGGATGCGTTACTATTATAATACGGTTTCCTTCATTCTGATTAACAACTTCGTCAATAGATTTTCCGACTCTAATTATAAAATTAGAAATAGATTCAGCATCTTCAGGTGTAGCTTTTTCTGGTTCTGAGATAAGCCGTTTAAGCATATCCGGCTGTTCCAATTCAATCTGCTCGAAAGTTTTGCCGTTGAAACTGCCGCATTTTCTGGGTTTAAGCGAATCAATAATTTCAAAATCTTTTTTGTAAATTTTTGCGACCATTTTGGCAGACTGGAGGCAGCGTGTTGCAGGCGATGAATAAATTCTGTCGTTTTTAACGCCGCGACGCCTCAGGTAATCACAAATTTTTTCCATTTCTTCATATCCGCCCTCGGTTATCGGCGGATAATTATCAACGTCCGAAAACATATACTCATCTGAATAAATTGTTGCCCCGTGACATATATATGTTATTTTACATTTTCTGCTAAAGTACATAAAAACCTCTTCCTTAAATTTTCTTAATTAAATTATACCACAGAATTCTTATTTTGTAGTAAACTTGATATCAAACATACAGATGAAAAATAAGGAGTAATCATGAGAGGAAAAGCGTTTAAGTTCGGGGATAACATTTCAACAGACCATATAGCACCGGGGAGATTGTTCCATTTACGTTCAAACCTGCCTGAATTTGCAAAACACGTTCTTGAAGATGCTGATCCTGAATTTGCCTCAAAAATGAACAAAGGAGATTTTGTTGTAGCGGGAAACAATTTCGGGCTTGGCTCATCAAGAGAACACGCCCCTCAAATAATTAAAATTGCCGGTGTCGGAGCTGTTATCGCAAAATCTTTCGCTAGAATTTTTTACAGAAATGCTATAAATATCGGGCTTTTGGCTATTGAATGCGACACGGACGGTATAAATGCCGGTGATGAACTCGACCTTGATATTGAAAAAGGTATTCTTAAAAACCTCACAAACGGTGCTATCATACCGATTGAACCGCTGCCGCCTGTTATGATAAAACTTCTCCAAGACGGCGGGCTTGTCGAACATATCAAAAAGAACGGCGACTTCAAACTTGTTTAAATACTGTTGACAATGCGTTTTTACCGTTGTTAAATAATAATACACCGGTCGTATGTTTTCGTGCTGAAATTGCGGCAGGCTAGTGAAGCAGAGCCGGACCAGAAGGCGCTTACCAGCTTTCTTGAATGATTGGCTCGTTGAACCGGAATGCGTAAGGGTTTCAGGTTTCAATCTTCGCGAAACGATGTTACTTAATAAAGGAGAAAAAAATGCCTACAATTAACCAGCTTGTACGTCAAGAACGTAAAAAGCTTACAGACAAAACAAAATCTCCAGCTTTGATGGATTGTCCTCAAAGACGTGGAGTATGCACAAGGGTTTACACTACAACCCCTAAAAAACCTAACTCAGCTTTGAGAAAAGTTGCAAGGGTTCGTTTAACCAACGGATTTGAAGTTACTTCATATATTCCGGGTATCGGTCACAACCTTCAGGAACACAGTGTTGTCCTGATAAGAGGCGGCAGGGTAAAAGACCTTCCGGGTGTTCGTTACCACATTATCCGCGGTACTTTAGATACTGCAGGTGTTGCTAACCGTGCACAAAGCAGATCTAAATACGGCGCTAAGAAAAATGCTAAAGGAGGGAAGAAATAATGTCAAGACGTTCTAAACCAGCAAAAAGAATACCTTTAGCAGATCCGGTATACAACAGTGTTGATATATCTAAATTTATTAACCGTATCATGAGACGCGGTAAAAAATCATTAGCTGAAAAAATCTTCTATGCTACTATGCAGAGAATTGAAGAAAGAACTAACGAAAAAGCTATGGACATTTTCCAGAAAGCTCTTACTAATGCGACACCTTTATTGGAAGTTAAAGCAAGACGTATCGGTGGTTCTACTTATCAGGTACCGATTGAAGTTAAAGCAGACAGAGGCTTTGCTCTCGCTTCTTCATGGTTAATAGAAGCTGCTAAAAAACGCAGCGGAAAATCTTTCATCGATAAATTGACTAACGAATTAATCGACGCTTCAAACGGTTCAGGTTCTGCTTGCAAAAAGCGTGAAGATACCCACAAAATGGCTGAAGCTAACAAAGCTTTTGCTCATTACAGATATTAATTTTATTATTAATATAGAAAAATCCCGTCATATTTGGCGGGATTTTTTCGTTTTATATGTTTTCTGCGTCTTTTTCAGGGGTTGTTGTTGATTTGATACCGTAAGCTTTTTGAAGTGTTGAGAGAACTGATGGGTTTATTACATTTGGTGAGCACTGATAAAGAAAAACATTCTTTGCTCCGTTATTTTTTAATGAAATTAGCTTTGAGATAGAGCCTGCATCGCACTTAGTCAGGAAAAAGCTTATTTTCCCTGACGTTATATCTATATGCGAGAATAATTCTCCCATGACTGAATATACAAGCGGCAGATTGTTTACAAGATTAAGCTTTAGAACGTTGGAATATCCGAATGAATAGGAAAAGCTTATTACGTAAGACTTTTCCGGCAGATTTTTTAATAAATTCTTAAAATAAACTTCCTGTTGTTTTGTGTAGTTTGAAATACCTATAATAATCAGATGCTCAATTTCCTTGTTATTGAATTTATCTGCAATCTTCAAAAGCTGCTGCAGAAGCTCCTCTTTTGCATAACCAACCTCTTCACATTCGCGTTTAAGCTCTTTGGCGAATCCTTTAGCCTCAAGTGCCGATTTTATAAGCGGTTTAAAATTATTATTTACAATCTGAATTACACCTTTTGGCTTAAAAAGTTCAGTGGAAAAGAGTCGTCCTCTGTATAGATATTCCAGATTTTGTGAGGAATTTTTTGTGAGAAGTATTGCACCCGGAAATGTTGCAAAATCCAGAATACAGTTTTCAAGACAGGTTCCGTAGTGTCCTTTTAACTGTTTAAAACCTTTAAATTTCTCAAACGCATGAGCAATCAAGAGATCGCCATGTGTATATATGTCAATTTCGCTGTTTTTCACTGCCCTAAGCAGTGCTAATAATTCTCCTAGAGAGCCTCCTGAAACTAATATTGATTTTCCGGGGTATGCGGTGTGCGAAACCTTTGTTAAGGAGAGATTTCCATACCTTTTTATCTGTTCTTCTGAGGTTTTACTTATGATTATCTCGTCTGTTTTAGCAAGTTTCTTTATTATGTCCTTAACCTTTCTTCGAGAAAATTTTGAGTCATTTAGAATATTAAGACCGGTTAGCACATCAATTTGAGCCTCTTTAGACGAAACTTGAAACTCTTTTAAATGAGAGAGATTGGCAGACACCGACTTAAGCATAGCGAGCAATATTTCATACATATTTCTCTCGGTAACGCTCTTCTTGTTGTACTTAGAAAGATATAATCGTTCACCTTGAGAAATAATAGCAGAAAGAGTAATCTGAGGTGTAATATCTAGCTCTGGTTTTAATTCAGTGCATGATACACCATTAGATTTACAAAGTTCAAAATATTTTCGTTTTGTTTTTATAAGATAAGCATACTGCTTCGCGACAAGCCCCAAAAGCTGTTCGTCAGTGTAATCCGTTGTTGAAATAAGCGTAGCAAGGCTTTCTGTGATATTTTCGCCGATTTGGAAAATATCTTCACCTAATTTTTCGAGTTTTATAGCATAATAAGCGATGTGACGCAAAAAAATCAGCAAAACCTCCTGCAACGAAGAGATTTTAGGGGCAATTGAACATGCGCCTCTTGCAGTACATTCATCATATTCAGACCCTTCATCTTTAAAATAATTATAAAACATACCAAAATCCTGTTATATTGCTAAATTGTACTTATTTTTTAGATAATCTATTATTACGTCAGATTCATACATTGATTTTTCTTTATCATTATCAACAAGAAATGGCACCTGCGCCATTCCGCCTAGCGTCATTAATTTGTCGTAATTTTCTGTATCATGTACATCTTTACGGTTAAATTCAATATTATTTTCATCCAGATACGAAAGGACTTTTCTGCAGTAAGGACATGTTTCCGAATAATATAAATCAAGCATTTTTCTCTCCTTTTTACATAATTATCTGCCTTTATAAATATTTTTAATCCCTCTTATGTAATTGCACAGGATTAATTTTTATATTAAACTTTTAAGTATGGATACAAAAAATATATTGGTGGTTTTTGGAACACGACCGGAGGTCATAAAGCTTGCGCCGGTTATTTTGGAAATGAAAAAGTTTCCGGAAATATTTAATGTTATTATATGCAATACTGAGCAGCAAAAAGAACTTTCCAATCAGACCCTTGCATATTTTGGTTTAAAGGCTGATATTAATCTTGATGTTATGAAGCCGAATCAATCTCTTTTAGAAGTTCAAACAAGAATATTAACAGCATTAAATAATGTTTACTGCAATAATAAAATTGACGCTACAATAGTTCAGGGTGACACAATGACAGTTCTTTGCGGGGCTTTAGCAAGCTTTTATAATAAAATACCGGTATTTCATATCGAAGCCGGTTTACGCTCCTACGACATCTATGAACCCTTTCCGGAAGAGGTTATGCGTCAGATGACATCACGCGTTGCAGAACTTAATTTTGCGCCTACAGAAAAAAACCGGCAAGCGCTTTTAAAGGAGAATATTTCAAATAATAAAATCCACGTAGTCGGGAATACTGTAATAGATGCGCTTTTCTGTCTTTCTGAAGAAACACTGGAGAAAGCGGCTGAATTTTTTATGGGTAAAGGGATTACCATAGATGACAAACTTGTCCTCATAACAGCACACAGACGCGAAAATCACGGTGAAAGAATTGACAGAATAATAGAGGCAATTAAGTATCTTGCGGAAAAGTTTAGCAATCATACATTTGTTATACCTGTTCATCCAAACCCTAATGTTAAAAACAAAATCTATGAGCGTCTTGGCAAATACGAAAATATTAAGTTGTTAGAACCCTTGGACTACCCGTATTTAGTATATTTAATGAAAAATGCAAAACTGATATTAACGGATTCCGGCGGAATACAAGAAGAAGCGCCATCCTTTGGCTGCCCGACATTTGTAATGCGCTATGAAACAGAGCGTCAGGAAGGAATTGATGCGGGTGTATCCGTTTTAGTTGGAGCGGATTACGACAAAATCACATCTTTAAGCGAAAAAATTCTGTCTGATACTAAAGAAAACACCAGATTGAAAGCTTCAAATCCTTATGGTGACGGAACCTCTGCCATGAAGATTCTCAATATAATAAAAGAATATTTTATTCTTGCATAAGCCTGTTTGTTGCTCAAAATAAAGTATCAGACCTTGGGTATGCAGAGAGTTAATGGAGAATTGTATTGCCGGTAAGAGCTTTGTAATGAAGAAATAAAGATCGTCATTTATTAAAATGTTCTCTTCAAAATGAGAGGGGATGAGATTTCCCATTTACAAGGGGATTGTTAATATTTCATTGGGCAAATTTTATTATTTTTTGTCCTCCCCTTGAGACTCTGCCGAACAAAAGGTGACTAATTGTCACGTTTTGTGAGAGGTAACGAAATCTTTGATTTGGAGGAGGGGTAAAAATTTCCTTGAAAAAGTATGTGATCAGGTTTACCCCCTTGAAAAGAGGGGCAGGGGGGATTAAGAACCCATTGAACGCAGAGAGTGATTGTAAGCATTTATAAACAAATTACAGAAAACGCTGGAATAAAAGT
>CALUVR010000002.1 GCA_944324285.1 Candidatus Gastranaerophilales bacterium
GAGCTGCTGCAGATACGCCGAATTTTTCTTCCATAGCTTTTACTAATTCAGCTGCTTCTAATAAAGTTAATTTTTCAATTGATTCCAAAATTGATTCTACATTACTCATTATTTTTTCTCCTTTAATTATTTTTGTTTTATGTACGTTTTAAATGATTACAGCTAATTGATTAAGCTGCAGCTTTTTCTTTTTGATCTCTAACAGCTGCAACAGCGCGTGTAAGTGAAGCCATAACAGCGTTGATAGAGCCGACGATGCCTGATGCAGGGGAATTGATAGAGCCGAGCATTTTTGCGTAGAGTTCTTCTTTTGAAGGAAGATTTGCCAATGCTTTAGCTTCATCAGCGGACAACAAGTTGCCTTCCAATACAGCACCAAGGATTTCGCCTTTTTTTGAATCTTTAATAAATTTAGATACAATTTTAGCAGGGCTAACCTGATCTTCAAACCCGAATGCTACAGCAATAGGACCTTTGCAAAGTTCAGCGATAGCTTCATAGTTTGTACCTTTTGTTGCGATTTTTGTAAGAGTATTTTTAGTAACCATGTAGTCGCCGCCTTCTTTTTGAAGATTGCGTCTGAGGGTTGTAATTTCGTCTACCGAGTAGCCTTTATACTCTGTAATAATTGCAACTTGAGCTTTTTCAAACTTTTCTTTCATTGCATCTATTTTTTCTGATTTAAATGCTTTTGTTGACATTTTTGCTCCTTTTATCGTAACTGATTTTTATCGACCTTTGTTTTGCCCGAATACTAAAAAGATTTTGCAATCCTTTTTATCCGGAACCGCAAAATCACACACAGGCATATAAAAGTATATTTATATTCGACTTTGTGTAACCTCGATTAGCTGTCTTTTGACATTTAACGGTTAGAGGCTTTTACTTGCTTGTATGACAAACCTGTTACTTTAGGCTTACCATCTCCTTTTATACAACAAACCCGTTATCTTCTGGTCTGTCCCTTTTCGCCCCAACCCCGACTAATTGTCTGCGGTTGCTTCTTTAGAATAGCAAAAGAGAAAAAAAAAATCAAGTGAACAGTTAATTTTTCTTAATTATTGCCCAGATATTTTCGTCGTCAGTGATGTCGTATGTGCCTTTTAAATATGCTTCAAACTGAGGGTTCTTCATTAGTTCATAGCGGTTGCAAAAATTTCCGTAGCATAAAATTTCATTAGGCATGTTTAATTTTAATAATGTCTTTAAATCCGTATAGACATCTTTTAATAATACCTTATCCGTGTAGACATCAACAGCCATATTTGCATTGAGTGCAATTTTTTTCATTTTATATTCATTTCTGAGGTTATCAAGTGTTTCATTGATTTTTTTTAAAATCGCATCAATCATTTCAAATTTTTTAGCTGTAATAATGAGGGTATTTCCATCTTTTGAAAATCCGCAGCCTGGAAGCACTTTCATAGTATTATAAAAAGATACAATAGCTGCAGCTTCCTGGCGTTTGTCGATACGTTTTGAGTCGTTTTCTGTTTGGTACATATCTTTTAGCAGACTTTTTAGTGAAATATTTACGAGTACAACTATATTTTTGTACTGCATCATTGCACGTTGTTTTTCAAGATTAAGCTGTATATTAAATTGTTCTTCTTCTTTTTGTTTAGATATAACAATGCTTTTATTCAGCGAATGTTCAGTATGGGTTAAAAATATTTTTAATTGAGCAACAATATATATTAACAAACCTGTTAAAGCAATAAAAATAAACAAAGAACCATCAATACCAGCCTGCCCTTTTTCTAACTGTTCTCCGAAATTAGCCTGCATTGTAGTTTTAATAGCATTCATCATAGGTGTTAAGAAATTAAGGATGTTAATTTCTACCAGTTCAAAGAACCAGTATAATGAAGCTAAAAGGATTAACGTAATAGAAACTATTTGTACAAACGTTAAAATATGTCCCGTAAGTATTGTTACCTTTTTAATTCTTTCCAGATTTTTATGCACTGATTTTCCTCATCTTATAACTCAATATTATCAATCAGACGTACATTCTCCACCCGAAGAGCTATGAATACTATTGTATTATTATCCGCAACCTCTTTTTCTTCCAAGTTGTTTTTATCTCTGAATTCCAGATATTCCAAGGCATGATTATTATTTAAAAAAGAATATGCTGTTTCAGTTAATAATTTGACGTCTTTTATACCTTTATTATAACACATTTTTATATTAAATAAAATCTTATTTAAAACAAGAGCTTCTTTTTTTCCATTTTCGCTTAAATATTTATTTCTGGAACTTAGTGCAAGTCCGCTTTCTTCGCGGATTATCGGACATGGAATAATCTCAACCGGAATATTTAAATCGTTCACCATTTTCTTAATAATTATTAACTGTTGCCTGTCCTTTTCTCCAAAAAATGCAAAATCTGGCTGTACAATGTTAAAGAGCTTGTTTACAACTGTGCAAACTCCGTCAAAGTGTCCTACACGAGATTTCCCGCATAATTTATCAGTATAGAAAAATGGTGGTATAACGTATGTTAAGAAATCATTAGAGAGAATATGTCCTTCTCCGTACATTTCAGAAGGTGCAGGGGCAAAAACTATATCCACACCGGCTTCATTACAGAGTTTTTCGTCGGCTTCCAGGGTTCTTGGATATTTATCCAAATCTTCACCGGGGCAAAATTGTATAGGGTTTACGAATACTGAAACAACTGTTTTATCGCATTTTTCAATGCTTTTTTTTATAAGACTCAAATGTCCAGCATGGAGTGCGCCCATTGTCGGCACTAACCCAACTGTTAACCCTTCTTTTTTCCAGCTTTTCACAAGAGTTCTTAATTTTTCTATTTTATGAATTATCATGATAATCACTCCCTCTGAAATAATATTAGCATAAAAATCTAAGATAATTCCCAAAATTTATCCTGTCCTGTTAACCTATAAACAAAGAAAATTTTTATGTTAAACTGAATATATGAAAAGAGCGGGTTATGTAGTCTTAGTATTAATATTACTGGCAATTTTTGCAAAATCCTGCCTGCACGCGGATTACCCGCAAACAGTAAAACCGGCGGCAGCACCTCACTCAATAACTGAAGATATAAATTATCCTGAGCCGCAGAAAAATGTTACCATTAACGGAATTGATTACCTGCAGTCGCAGGCGCCAATCGGAAAATTCGGCGGTACTCTTGTTGCCTCAACTATTGGTGAAGGTCCGAAAACATTTAATCCGTTTAATTCAAAAGATAATATTTCGTCGCAATTGTCAGAGATAATGTATGACGGATTATTGTCAACAAATGCTGTCACAGGGGAACCTATTCCGCGGCTGGCGAAAGATTTTACGGTTGAGGGGGACACTTATTTAATCCATTTAAGAAAAGGTATAAAATGGTCGGACGGAAAGCCGATTACGGCAGATGACGTTGTTTTCACGTGGCAGAATATTATATTAGACGGCTTCGGCAATACTTCTATCAGAGATTCAATCGTTATTGACGGCAAACTCCCGACAGTCAGAAAAATTGATGATTATACGGTAGAATTCAAGACTCCTCAGCCGTTTGCACCTTTCATAAGAATGTTATCAAGTCCTATAGCGCCGAAACACGTATTTGAACCTGCAGTAAAAAAAGGAAAAGCGTATTTTGATACATTTCTCTCAACTAACATTGACCCGAAAACTCTTGTGACATCAGGAGCGTTCAAGTTGAAAGAGTATGTCCCCGCACAGCGTGTAGTTTTTGAACGAAATCCGAATTATTACATCATAAATACAAAAGATGAAAAACTTCCGTATCTGAATAAACTTGTTTATTTAATTGTAGGTGATGTTAATAACGAGGTTTTGAAGTTTGAAGGCGGAGAACTTGACGTTATCGGGCTTCAGGGTGCAAATGTTGCGAGGTTCAAAGAACTTGAAAAACATTCCGATTTCAAAATATATAACCTTGGTCCTAATACGGGAACAATGTTTGCATCATTTAACCTTAACAACAGAAAAGATAAAGACGGGAAATTTCACGTTGACCCGAAAAAACAGCGATGGTTTCAGGATAAGAATTTCAGACAGGCTGTGGATTACGCCATCGACAGAAAAAATATGGTTATGAATGTGGCAAACGGGCTTGCGGCACCGTTATTTACTGCAGAAAGCCTTAATTCGATATTTCTTAATAAAGACCTTAAACCCTACGACCGTGACCTTGAAAAATCAAAAGAACTCTTAAAAAAATCAGGGTACTACTGGGATAAAAAAGGACATTTACGCGACAAATACGGAAACCACGTTGAATTTGACCTTTACACAAACGCAGGTAACACCGAGCGTGAAGCTATCGGGGTTATGGTGAAACAAGACCTTGAAGATTTAGGGATGAAGGTTAATTTCAAACCGATTGAGTTTAATTCGCTTGTGAATAAACTTGTAAATACCCTTGACTGGGATATGGTGATAATGGGTTTGACAGGGTCGCCGCTTGAACCGAACGGCGGGAAAAATGTCTGGATGTCAAACGGAACACTCCACATGTTCAACCAGCGTCCTGCGGATTACACAAAAGACGACCGCTACCTGTGGGAAAAAAGGATTGATTATCTTTATACGCAAGGGGCGCTTGCAACTGATTTTGAAGGTCGTAAAAAATTCTACGATGAATATCAGGCGATAGCTTATGAGGAAAAGCCGTTTGTTTACATATATTCGCCGCTAATAATTTCTGCAATCAGAACAAAGTTTAAAAACGTCTATCCGACACCGCTTGGCGGAATGACGTATAATATAGAGGAAATTTATATAAATTCCTCGCCCCTAGCGGGAGAGGATGCCCTAAGGGCAGGTGAGGGGTCTTAATGCAAATATTAATCTACATACTAAAACGAATACTTCAATCCATACCGCTTTTGATAATCGTATCAATCATAAGCTTTTTTATAATACGCTTAAGCCCTGTAGACCCGCTTGCGGAATTGAGGTTAAACCCTTCAGTTTCCCAGGAAACATTGCAGAAGGAAACAGAACGCCTAGGGCTTGATAAACCTATTATCGTTCAATATGGCAAATGGGCAAAATCTTTTATAAAGGGCGACCTTGGTATAACTTCAAACGGGGAGCAGGTTTCTGCAAAACTGAAAGAAAGAATTCCGAACACTCTGCTTTTGACAACAATAGTCATTGCCTTGACATGGTTAGTCGGAATCCCGCTCGGAGTTGCTGCGGCACTGAACTGGAAAACGCCTTTTGACAGGATTTTAACGGTTCTGACAAGTGTCGGAATGGCTATACCTTCGTTTTTCTTTGCGGTTTTGCTGTTAATTTTTGCGGTAAAAACAGGCTGGTTTCCGATTGGCGGGTTAACCAGTTCAAACTTTCTGGAAATGACTTTCCTGCAGCAGGTTTGGGATATAACCCACCATTTAATCCTACCTGTTACTGTTTTGTTTACGCTTTCGCTCGCCGGACTGCAAAGACAGATGAGAGCAAATCTGCTTGATGTTTTGGACAGCGACTATGTTAAATTTGCAAGGGCGAAGGGTTTGAGTGAATTTGATGTAGTTTATAAACACGCTTTGAGAAACGCGATTAACCCGATGATTACGCTTTTGGGTTTTGAATTTGCAGGACTTTTGAGCGGCGCTGCGTTGACTGAATACGTTTTTCAGTATCCTGGACTCGGACGGTTAATTCTTGAAGCGGTTTTGAAATCAGATATAAATTTAGTAATGGCGTCATTAATGATGGGAGCGATAATGCTTATCTTAGGTAACTTAATCGCGGATATTCTTCTCATTATCACTGACCCGAGGATTAGGGTGAAAGCATGATAAGAGAAGTTTTTAAACAGTTAATGAAAGATAAATTTGCAAAAATCGCCCTGATAGTTCTGGGGTTAATTTATCTTGCACTTTTTCTTGCGGATTTTATCGCACCTTATACAAAAGATTTTTCTGACCGCACAATGGCGTACGTTCCGCCTTCCAAGATTTTTGTAATTGATGAACACGGAAAACTATCAAAGCCTTATACTTACAATTACGTAAGAAATTTTGACAGCGAAAATTTACGCATAACTTACGACCTTGACAGAAGCCAAAAACATTATATTAAATTTTTCGCAAAAGGCGAGCCTTACAAATTTTTAGGTTTAATCCCTATGAAACGGCATCTTATCACAACAGACAGCGGCGGCAGATTATTTCTTCTCGGGGCTGATATAAACGGACGCGACGTATTCTCCCGCCTTCTTTTTGGCGGAAGAATTTCAATGACAATCGGATTTCTTGCATTGTTTGTGCTTTTCCCGATAGGATTGTTATACGGCGGTATTGCCGGATACTTTGGCGGAGTTGTCGATACTTTGATGATGAGATTTGCGGAAGCTGTTATGTCAATCCCGAGTTTTTATCTTTTAATAATTTTAGCGTCAATCCTGCCGTCCGGAATGACCAGTGTTCAGAGGTTTATGCTTATTGTAATAATCCTTGCACTAATAGGCTGGGCAGGCTTTGCAAGGGTTGTAAGAGGAATGGTTTTATCCATAAAAAATCAGGAATATGTACAGGCGGCAAAATCCATCGGAGCGTCCCGCCTTCGTATAATCGTAAAACATATTCTCCCGCAGACCGCAAGCTTTGTAATCGTTGCTATGACCTTATCGGTTCCTTCTTACATTCTATCGGAATCAGGCTTAAGCTTTTTGGGGCTTGGTATCCAGCAGCCGGACGCAAGCTGGGGAAATATGCTCAAAGAAGCTCAGGAATACACAAACATCATATATAGACCGTGGCTTTTGACACCGGGATTTTTAATTTTTATTGCGGTGTTGGCGTTTAACCTTATTGGTGATACAATAAGAGATGTTTTAGATCCGAAAAGTAAGGTAAGATGATGGAGAATTTTTTAAGCAATACAGTTGTTCAAACTGAAATAACCGTACTGATAAGGCTTTCGTGTGCGGTTCTTTTAAGTTTTGCAATAGGTCTTGAAAGAGAGATGACAAATAAATACGCAGGATTAAGAACAAATATTCTGGTCTGCGTCGGGGCATGCGTATTTACACTTTTATCTATTTACGGATTTCCGACATTTGCAATGGGGGACAATGTTTCCGTGGATAATGCAACAGGCATAAGAGATACAGCACGAGTTGCAGCTCAGGTTGTAACAGGTATCGGTTTTATAGGCGGCGGTGCGGTATTAAGACACGGTGCGACAATCTTCGGACTTACTACTGCCGCAACCCTCTGGATGGCGGCATCTATTGGTATGGCCTGCGGAACAGGGATGTATGGACTTGCCGTTACCGCAACTATCCTCACAATTATCGTCCTTGTGACAATAAGATTCTTTGAAAGAAATGTCTTAACCTCAAGCACAAAAAATATAAAACGACTCGCAATTAACCTCAGTTGTAAAAACGACTTTTCAGATACAATTTATGATTTTATAGTTGAGAAATTTCCGCAATTAAGGGAAATTACAAGAAAACAGAGTAAACAAAGTTCAGATATCACAAAGATAAATGTTATAGTTGATATCCATTCAAAAAAACCTATCCAAAACACCTATAAAACATTCCAGAAGGTAGAGGGAATAGAATCAATATCAATTCAGGAATTCAACGACATTAGATAAAAAAACGGAAACCAAAAGGTTCCCGTTTTATTTGTTTTTTTGCTTAAGGTTCCATATAGTCTACAGTACTGCCATAGCCTACAGTACCGGTTGCTGTATAATCAGCGGAACCTACCTGCTGCCCGTTTTCATAGTCTGTATGGGTAACATCCACGGAATAATCTGCGGTACCGCTATAGCCTACGGTGCCGGTGCCGGAATAATCCACCATACCGGAGTAAGCCGCTGTACCGCTTGCGGTATAATCTGCCATGCCTACCTGTTGACCATTTTCCCAAGTCTCATTAGTTAGATTAACAGGAACATCTGCTACGGGATCGCCTCCGCTGTAGGCGATGGTGCCGCTGTAACCTATGGTACCGCTATATGAATAATCCACGGAACCGCTATAGCCTATGGAACCGCTATAGCCTACGGTACCTGTATAGTTTCCCATTCCGCTATATGCTACTGTTTCACCGGTCAAAGGGTCGACAATTTCGCCGCTGTAATCCACTGTACCGCTATAGCCTACAGTTCCTGCATAATCTACTGTGCCGCTATAGTTTACGGAACCGCTTCCTGTATAGCCAACTGTTCCTGCATAATCTACTGTGCCGCTATAGCTGGCTGTGCCTGTATGCTCAATACTCAAACCTTTTATCGGTTGCTCTTTAATATCTGACTTACCGCCATTCAAAAGATTTCCGATGGCATCTTTCAATCCGCCGACAAAACCTGTTTTTGCGGATTCCTGTCCGACTTTCTTTGAATTGATTTTCTCCGGACCGGCACCATTAGCACCAACACCATTAATACTCATATAATACTCCTTTCTTTATACTCTTTCTCATGTCAACCGCCTATAGTTCTATTAAAACAGATTACCCGAAATAAGTGCTATTTCGCCTTCCTATCCTATCCTATCCTATAAGGCATTATAATTGGGTTTCAGGCATTTTAAAATTCTTCTTTACATTTTGTTACAAATAGATTTTGTAACAAACTATTAACAAAAGTCATTAAAATTTTAAAGTTTTTACCAAAACATGTCGTACTAATGATTACAAGTTACGATTAAACGAAAGGACCCTCTAGACTTATGGGAATGGCGGCTTCACAAGCAAGACTTCTTAGTTTAACTGCAAGAATGACAGATAATGAAAATTCCGGTCAGGATATTTCATATTCTAAAATTCGTCTATCTCAGCAGACTGAAGATGCGAATAAAGAATACCTTGCAGCGCTTGATGCTACCAAATTAACCGTATTAACAGGCTTTGACGGTTCTACAGAAGTTTATACTGATATTTCTTACGGTCTTATGACCGGTTATAATACCGTTGCTTGCGGTTTGCAGTATGTTGTGACAGACGCTGACGGAAAAGTTTTAGTCACAGATGCTCAGGCTAAAGCTTTTGAATCAGGCAACGGCGACTTGAACAAATTCTTATCCGCTATGGGATATTCTCAAGCCGATATTGATGTTAACGATGCAGGCGACGCAAGCGATGAAGATAAAGCTATTGCTAAACAGAAAGTACACGAAGCCTGGGATCAATATTTAACATCTGTTGATTTGCACTACGGTGACGACGAACACGGGCTTGATTTCGGCTATACATCCTTCAGCGGTGATGCTTATGACGGTTATGCCACTTATACCCTCACAGATTTGAATACCGGTGCAACCGAAACTAAAGCCCTCAACTATGAAGGTACTACCAAAGAACAAAGAGAATTATATGACTATGCAGTTGCTTTGACAGAGGCTTACTATGGACAATCCGGCTCTATTAATAACAAAAAAACAGCAGCCGATCCTGAAAATGCAAGCTATATCCAATACTTAACTAATATCTTTAATAAAATGCTTGCGGCTGGCTATTACACAGAACAAAATACCGCAGAAACTATTAAAGATAACAAATGGTTTGAACAACAATTGAGAGAAGGCAAACTGCTTCTTGAATACTATTCAACCACAGAAAGAAAATTTGTTTCAACTTCAATCGACTCTGATTCATCTATCCAGGAGGTCGAAGATGAAAGAGAAATTGCCCGAATTGAACAGGAATACAAAAACAAACTGTCCGATTTGGAGGCAAAAGACAACAAGTTTGACCTTGAATTGAGAAAACTCGATACGGAACACAGCGCATTACAAACAGAATACGATGCCGTTAAAAACGTTATCGACAAAAACGTGGAAAAAACGTTCACAATCTTCTCATAACGATTATTCCACACAAAACTTTTACAATTGATTCCTTTTTCCTTTATTTCCTTTATTTAAAAAATTTCGTAACTTTTCCCCGCCACTTTCTTAACAAAAGTGGTTTTTTCTTTTGCAAATTAAATTATTCATGATAAGTTTGATGATAATATTCACAGACTGAAAGGAGCAACTATGAGTAAAATCACCCCAATTATTAAAACCACATTCAAAGTCCCGCCGAGGCAGGGAAAAGATATCTACAGCCCTATCCAAAAGCTTATAACACAACATAAAATGCCCGGTATAATAAATGCTGATACTATTGAATTTTCTACATATAACCCAAATGTTGCCGAAAAAACTTTAAACTGTTTAGCGGACTTAAAAGCAAAATTTAAAATGGTTACAGAAAATGATTAATGAAAAAACAATAAAAAAAGGTTGAAGGGTTTAATCCTCTTCAACCTTTTAACTATGCATCTTTTCAACTATAGGTTATGAAAAATATCTTTTCAAAAGGCCGTCAAAACCTTTGCCGTGACGGGCTTCATCTTTAGCCATTTCGTGAACTGTATCGTGAATAGCGTCATAGCCTAACTGTTTAGCGCGTGCAGCGATTGCAAGTTTACCTTCACACGCACCATGTTCTGCTTCTGCACGGAGTTCAAGGTTTTTCTTGGTAGAATCTGTAACAACTTCGCCGAGAAGTTCTGCAAATTTTGCAGCGTGTTCAGCTTCTTCAAATGCGTATCTTTTGTAAGCTTCTGCAATTTCAGGATAGCCTTCTCTTTCAGCAACTCTTGACATAGCAAGGTACATACCTACTTCAGTACATTCACCGCTAAAATGAGCTCTCAAACCTTCCATAATTTCTTTATCTTCAACAACGCCGTCACCTACTTTGTGTTCGCAAGCATAGACTTTTTCGCCGCCGCCAACTTCTTTAAATGTTGTAGCACCGCAAAGAGGGCATCTTTCAGGTGCCTTATCAGCTTCTGTAGACCAACCGCAAACCGTACATACAAATTTTGCCATAATTTCCACCTTTCTTAATATGTATCATGTTATTAACAAAATTTATTGTACAATATAAAATCAGATTTGTAAAGTGAGAATAATTCTTAGTTTTAATATTTCTTAACACGCTGGCACGGGCTGGCGCGGGCTGGCTAAAATTACTTCACTTTTTGAAATATCATTATATATTCGTGCTTAAAGATATAAAAACCGCCGGCAAGAGCACGATAACGCCAGAGGTTTGCTGTTCTGCCTTTAGCGCGTTCGTTGCCCTGTATATCTTTTACGATAATTCCCTTGAGTTTGAATCCTAGTTTCATCATTCGAGCCATACATTCAAACCCGAGCGGCTGAACTTCAGAATTTTTGTAACTGTCGCCGATTATGAGCGCGGCAAAGCGTCCTTTTTCAAGCAGGTCGTAACCGTTTTGCGCAACCTTTTCAAACAAATCGTAAAACTGCTCGGTTGATTCGCAGTTGGATAAATCTTCTTTTTTATCCGAAAACTTGATAATATCATCATAAGGCGGATGAAGGATTAGAAGCTGTGCTTTTTCTTCTCCCATAATATCAAGCCTTGCTTTAACTTTTTCTTTTGCAATATCAGAAGCACTGTCGGCGCAGATTATATTCACATCCGTGACAAGTTGTTTCGGAGTAAATTTTTCGGAAACTTTTTCTGCCAAATCCTCTTTAAGTTCAACCCCAATACAGCGGCGTCCCATATTCAAGGCTTCTATACCGGAGGTTCCGGAGCCGAAAAATAAATCAAGTACGATATCGTTTTTCTTTGTAAATCTTTCGTACAGTTGCTGCGCAATCTGCGGGATATAATTGCCGTGGTATTCATTGGAATGTCCGCCCTCTTTCAGACGGGACGGAAATTCCCAGAGAGTATCAGTTTTTACGTGGTCGTATGCTTTCCAGTTATTTAAATCAATATCGCTGTATTTAGTGGTTTTGACAGGTTTTACAACCTGCAAATCAGCCTTTTTAACCGGTTTTAACTGTGTATTTGATTTAAGTCTTGCCACTGATATCCCTCCCGAGTCCTTGAACTGTATCTCGTCCGCGCCTTTCTAAGGTTGAGCGCAAACTTTAACTTTTTCATCGTATAAAAATGTTTCAAATTTGTAATCAAACATTTAGATGAATTTGTTTTTGATGTAAATTTATTTTGAATGGAGGAAGGATGTTTACAGGAGAATTTACACTAAGCAATTTATTTATGATAACGGGCTTTCTCCTTGCTATGTATTCGTGCGTATCAAACGATATTATCCAGACGCTCGGAACATTTTTAAGCGTAAATAAAAAGACAAACCCTATTTATATCTGGATTTTTGCGGCATCGGTAATGATAATAACAATTGCTGCCGGATGGATTATAAATGACGGGGATATGTCATTCGGCAGGCTTACAAGAATTCCGGTGACACATCATTTTACGATAATACATGTTTTACCGCCGATTATACTTTTGATTTTGACAAGGTTCGGAATTCCGGTTGCGACAGCATTTTTAATTCTGAGTGTATTTTCAATAAGCGATTTATCTGTTATCGGCATGATGCTTACAAAATCCTTCATTGGTTACGGATTGGCTTTTGTGTCGGCATATATTATATACAGCATTATTGCAAGACCTGTTGAAAGATATTTCTATTACACTCAGAAACAAAAAATCCCAACCTACTGGATTGTTGCAAAATGGTGCTCGACAGCGTTTTTATGGTCGCAGTGGTTAATGCAGGACGCGGCAAACCTTTTTGTTTATCTGCCGAGAAAAGCTTCTATCTGGGAACTTTTGTTTGTCCTGACAGCGTTTACTCTTTTCCTTGGAATTTTGTCATTCAAACGCGGCGGAGAAATCCAAAAAATTGTTAAAATGAAAACTAACGCGCAGGATCCAAGATCCGCGACTATTATTGATGTTATTTTTTCGTTATTGTTATTATATTTCATAACACTCAATAATATTCCGATGTCAACCACATGGGTATTTATAGGACTCCTTGCCGGACGCGAAATGGCATTGTATACAAGACTCCGTTTTGAGTCACCTAAAAAAATGTACAAACATATATTGAAAGATTTAACCAAGGTTTCATTCGGGTTGATAGTTTCACTAGGCGCTGTAATTTTATTAACCAAGTTCGATCTGGTAAAAGACTTCTTTATGTCACACTTTATTTAAATGAAAGGTTTGTATGACAAGAATAAAACAGCTATCAAAACATTTAATAAACCAGATTGCGGCAGGTGAGGTAATAGAACGCCCCGCGTCCGTAGTAAAAGAACTTGTGGAAAATTCAGTCGATGCGGGGGCAACAAAAATCAGTGTTGAAATTTCAAATGAATGCCGCGATATCAGAGTTGCGGATAACGGTTCAGGAATTCACCCTGACGATATTATGCTTGCCTTTTCTAAACATGCTACAAGCAAAATTTCAACTGATGAAGATTTATTTGATATTCATACACTCGGATTCAGAGGAGAGGCTCTTTCCAGTATCATTTCAATTGCAAAATTAACCTGCACAACAAGAACAAAAGATTTTGAAACCGGGACAAAAGTAAAGTGTGAAAATTCCGAAGTAAAAAAAGTTGAAACAGGATGTGCCATCGGGACAATTATGGAGGTGAGAGACCTTTTTTATAATATACCGGCACGCTTAAAATTCTTGAAAAATTCCAATACCGAATTTTCATACATTCAGGAACTTGTTCAGTCAATCGCAATTGCAAATCCGCAGACAGCTTTTGAATTAAAAAAGAACGGGAAAACTGTTTTAAAAACGTCAGGCAATAATGAATTAAAATACACACTGAAAGAACTTTTCTCAAACACGGTTACGGATAATCTGAAAGAGGTTTTGAAAACTGATAATCTTTCTGGGATGAAGATTTCAGGATACGTAAGCACCCCTGATTTTACGCGTTCAAGCAAGAAGGATTTTCATATCTATATAAATTCCAGAACCGTAAAATGCCCGATATTTATGAAAGCCATAGATATGGCATACAAAAATTTAATAGCAAGCGGGAAATATCCTTTTGTTGTATTAAATTTGGAACTGCCTCCTGCTGATGTTGATGTAAATGTTCACCCGACAAAAAAAGAAGTCCGCTACAAAAATACAAATATGGTGTTTAATTTTATAATGACAGCCATTCTTGCGGGTCTTTCAAACCATGTTGAACAGCCCAAACCTGCCTTCTCCAGACCAGCAGAAGCTGAAAACCTCATAGAATTCAAGCCAGTAGAACCTGCCGTTATATTCAACAAAGAAAGTGACGAAGTTTTTATAAAAGACACATTGGAAGAAGATACTTCACTGCCGCAAATAGTACAGACAGAACAAAAACAAATTTTCAAACCCGCAGAAACAAAACAACCTGAACCGGAAGAAAATATTGTCGGTCAATATAAAAACACATATATTCTTGTTGAAAAAGAGGACGGACTGGAAATTATTGACCAGCATATAGCAGAAGAGCGCTACATCTATGAAAAACTTAAATCTGAAAAAAATATAGTATCACAGCTTCTTTTTGTATCGGATGTTCTGACTGTTTCTGCAACCGAGGCGGAACTTATAAAAGAAAACCTTGATAAATTTGAAAAATTCGGTTTTGGGATTGAATTCACAGGCGATACGGAACTTATTTTCCGTAAAGTTCCGCAATTAATAGCAAAAACAAACCCGCAGGAAATTCTTTCAGACATTTTAGAAAATATTGAAAGCGACATCGACGGACTGGAAGAAAAAATTCTTATAACGACATCGTGCAAGGCGTCTGTAAAAGCAGGACAGAAACTTTCAACCTGGCAAATGCAGGAAATTGTAAAAAAATGGCGCACAACAAAAATGCCATACACATGCCCGCACGGACGACCTATCGTAAAATTCTTCCCGCATAAAGAAATAGCGGCATTTTTCCAGAGAAACTCCTAATTTCTATTTAAAAAGTTCTATAACGTCTATACCCAAATAATCGGCAATACTGATAATTTTATCAATAGTAATATTCAGTTTTGCATTTTCGACCTTGCCGATATAAGATCCGTCCAGATCCAGCTCAAGCGACAGCTCTTCCTGCGACAGCCCCTTCATTCTGCGAAATTTTTTTAAATTTCTGCCGAACCTTTTTTTAACGTTTTTATTCATATAAATATTTTCGTAGGTATAATGTTTTAAATCCACGATTGACAGTCGTGTAAAACTGTGCTAACATGCGGCTACAAGCTAATTTAAGAGGTATTAAAATTGTCACATTATACGATTGCAAATAACAAAGGTTTTACACTGGCAGAAGTTCTTATAACTCTCGGTATTATAGGTATAGTTGCCGCTATGACCCTGCCGTCGCTTGTGACAAAATATAAAGATAAGGAACTAATAACAAGAACCAAAAAAGTTTATTCAGATATTAACAATGCTCTTTTGCTGGCGCAGAAAGATTACGGAGTTAGCTATGATAATTCTTTTTTATTTAACACAACAGATGACACCGCAACAGTAGCAGAAAAGTTTGCTAAATATTTTAAAGGCGCCAAATTTTGTAAAAATTCCTCTCAAAAGGGATGTTCAAAGTATTATTATGATATAAAATATTCAAAATTGGCTCTTGACAAAAATAATATGACGACATCTTACAATGCGGATACAGCACCGCGAATTATACTTACTGATGGTGCAATTATTCAACTAAAAAATAACCAGTATGACAACTGTATAGGATCTGCAGCAGCTACTGAAACTGATGATTATTTACGTCCTGTAAAAGATGAAAACGGACAAACAATTACACATGAATACACTCTTACAAACTGCGGTGCAATAACATTTGATGTTAATGGAGTTAAAAAGCCTAATCAATTTGGACGTGATGTTTACCACTCTGCAGTTCGCATACGAAACATAGTTCCACAGCCTGACTATCATAAAGGATATCAAAGCTTTGAAAATATTTTAACTGGCAAAGATGAACTTGAATACGTTAATTATTCTAAAGGAAAACCTATTGACAACGAATAGCAGTCACTTCTTTTTCAAAAGCTTCCGCAATAGATTTGTTGTAATCAGGTTTTAAAATTCCTTTTTCTGTAATAATTCCGGCAATTAATTCATGCGGAGTCACATCAAATCCCGGATTAATAACATTTACATCAGGCGCACAGATAATTTTGCCGTTTATGTGGGTAACTTCTTCATGCGAACGTTCTTCAATTACGATTTCATCACCTGATTTAATACTTGTATCAATAGTAGATAAAGGTGCTGCAACATAGAAAGGAATATTGTGATATTTAGCGGCAATCGCAACCGTATAAGTTCCGATTTTGTTTGCGGCATCACCGTTTGCGGCAATTCTGTCAGCACCCACGACAACAACGTCAATCATACCTTTTTTCATAAAATATGAACACATTCCGTCTGTAATTAATGTTGTCGGAATCCCGTCCATTGTGAGTTCAAATGTCGTAATTCTTGCCCCTTGCTGGCGCGGTCTTGTTTCATCCGCAAAAACCTGGATTGTCGGATCGTTTGCAAATGCAGAACGCACAACACCCAGCGCGGTACCGTATCCCACAGTCGCAAGAGCGCCTGCGTTACAGTGAGTCAAAATAGTTGCGCCTTTCGGAATAACTTCCGCACCGTAATCACCGATTTTTTTGTTTATTTCCAAATCTTCATTTTCAAGACGAATTCCGTTTTGCTTAAGTTCTTCCACAATCCCTTGAATATCGGATTTTGAGTTTTTGATAACTTCTTTTTGTTTCTCAACTGCCCACATCAAATTAACCGCTGTCGGACGCGACGTTGCCATATAATCAGCTTTTTCAAGAAGTTTTCTTATAAATTCATCTCGGGATAAATTTTCTTTCTCAAGTTCCTGTGCATACAAAACAACTCCATGAGCGCCCGCAACTCCTATTGCCGGAGCTCCTCGAACAATCATTGTTTTTATAGCGTCAAACATCTCCTGTCCTGATGTTATATTCACATACTTAAATTCATACGGCAGAATTGTCTGATCTACCATTTTTGAATAATTATCTACCCACTCGATTGTTTTTATTTTTGAATGAAATTCTGCCATAATCTAATTTTCCTTATTTAAATTTTCTGTGTCTTTTCTCTTCGTTTTTATCAAGAGTTTTTATAAACTCGCTTAAATAAAACGTTAAAAATCCGGTAAATGCATTTATCGTGGCGCTCAAAATTGCCATAAAAACAGATAAGATAAATATTATCCAGAAACTTGCCTCCTGCACCATAAGCGCAACTCCGTAGTTTGAATAATATTTAAAAAACTTTAAAAGAATAATAACGGCAGGAACATAAATTATGCAAAATACCATAAACGAAACAAACCCGACAATAGCTCCGATTGTAACACTTTCCTGCACCGTGTATAATTCCAAAAGTTTTGCCTTCATCAAAAATGCCATCACAAGAACCGAGGCAAAACAGAG
This sequence comes from Candidatus Gastranaerophilales bacterium, assembly GCA_944324285.1. GTDB lineage: Bacteria > Cyanobacteriota > Vampirovibrionia > Gastranaerophilales > Gastranaerophilaceae > Scatousia. Next base: position 17,307 of record CALUVR010000002.1, read on the forward strand.
CAAAATCCAAAAAGCCGCCTGCCCGATATACGGAATAAATGTTAAAATTCCGCCGAGTCCGCCAACAAAAGCGCTTATTAAAAGTATTAATTTTAATAAAGATTTATCCATAGAATTCTCCGCTAAAATTATATCATAAACCGAAAATTAAATACTTCTTGTATGGCAAATTGCAATAGCAATAGCATCAACAGTATCATCAAGTTTCGGAAGTTCTTCGGTTCCGAGCGTATATTTAACCATTTGCTCGACTTCTTTTTTATCGGCTCTGCCATAGCCTGTTAGAACCTGTTTAACCTCCATCGGAGTATATTCAAAAATCGGAATTCCGTATTTTTCCAGAACCGTTAAAATTACTCCCCTTGCATGCGCAACAGGCATAACCGTAGTCTGATTTTTAAAGAAAAAAAGTTTTTCAATAGAAGCTGCATCAGGCTTATACATATCAACTAGAGTTTCCATATCGTTATAAATTTCTAAAAGCCTTGCCGCTTCATGCTTAGTCTTATCCGTCTGAATAGAACCGGAATGCAAAAGAGTGCATTCCTCCCCGTCAAATTCGACTAACCCGTATCCGACAATTGCCATGCCAGGATCTATTCCCAAAATTTTCATAAGTTTATTATATATATTTTTTTTGAAAATTCAAGTAAAAAATAATTCAAATATATTAGGCAGTTTTATAAAAATACTGTATAATATAAAATATAAAAATTTGATTTGGAAGAAATAATCATTAAAACAGAAAAAAGGACTAAGAAGTTATGAATAAGAAACTGATTTTGTTTTTAGCCGCAGCAACATTTATGGTTGGGATAAATTTGGATATGGCATCTTACGCGATATCATCGCCGTTTAACTATGATTTGCAAAAAGACATCAACCGTCCTAAAAGTGCACCAAAAAAATGGGAAATAGATACCAAAAAAACACCTGCGCAAACCAGAACAAAAACGAATACAAATACCGCGGCAAAACAAGATTCCAAAAAGTCGACAGTAGATGAAGATGCTCCATCAATTGCTCCGGATGCAATCTTTCTGGATAAATATTTTGCCAAAATGCAATACTATCCATTTGCAACCGAAAAAAGTGCTATTGCTAAGTATAAATCAGGAAACTATACAGGTTCTATGCAAGAATTGTATAGTATTTTGAAAAAAGATTCTACAAATGCCGTTGCATACTATTATCTTGCGATGGTTTATACTAAAATCGGCGAGATAGAAGCTGCAAAGTCCTGTTATCAAATGGTTATTACACTGAATCCGAATGATACCATCGTTAGTTATGCCAGAAGAGGTAAATCGTGCCTTTACGATTCTACAACCTGTGGAATTGATCCTGCGGCAGAAGCTGCCCAGACTATAGAAGAAGCCTTGAGCGATTTGGATAAATTTATTCAGGCGCCTTTCGGCAACGGTTTTTCTGAAGAACTCAACGACCAGCTAAGACAAAAACAACTGGAAAAACTCCAGAATAAAATGAATAGAGGGCTGCCTTTGACAGAAGAGGATATGAAAAAACTTGAAGAATTTAATAAATCAGAAGCCCTTACAACGGATAAATTGGCAATGGCAGATGATATGCCTTCAAATGATGAAATCATTAATGCAGTACAGGTTCTGAAAAGAGCAGGCTTAAATATTTCAACAGAAATTCCCGAAGAACGTGAAGCTAAGCCGATGAAAGGTGTTGCAACATCTGTTCCTGCAAAAGTTGAAGAAATAGAAGAAACTCCTCACACAGCGCAGATACCTGCACAGCCGGCTCAGACCGTACAACAGCCGCAGCAGAATTATTACACTCCGGATCCGCAAATCCAGCAGATGTCAATGATGCTGAATAACGGAAATGCAAATAATTCCGATCCGATGATGAATATGCTTCCTTATATGATGCAAAATAACGGCAAAAATATGGATCCTCAAATGATACAGGCTCTGATGATGAACTCTATGATGAACAGTCTGAACGGAATGAATGCGAATACAAATAATAATTAGTTATTTTTATGGATTTTGAATACAAAAAAAACGTACAAAAACTGTGGGCATCCGATAATAGCGGATGCCGTCAGTTTTTTAACAAAAACGGTTACTTTCTTGAAGAAGCTTATTGCTGTATTTTAGATGAGGATATCAATGAAGCAAAAAGACTTTTTCTCTCTATTGAAGATATGGATATCCGCGCAAAATGGGGAGTATTTTTGTGCGGAATTATTCAAGGGAAAATTGAGGGATATCCGTCATACTTCGGATTAAGAAATTTTCTGGAAATTGATTTGAATTTTCTTACATCTCATTTTAAGGGTGACTATGTAGAAAATATTGTAAAATATGCGGACTGGCTTTATACGATAAATCCGGAGGTTCATAAATATATAGGACGTGTTTTTATGAATAATCATCTTGAAGAATTCGGTATGATGTTTCTATTGCGAGCAAAAGATTATTTTTACAATGACCCTGAACTCCATTATCTTCTTGCAGAAGCCTATTATAAACAGAAAAATTATGAAGAGTGCCAAAAATCAATTCTGAATTGCCTGAACGTTCTGCCGGAATATTTTCCGGCAATACAGCTGCAAAGAAAATTAAAATTAAATTGTGATAAATAATTGTTTATGCTACACTGATAGTTGCTTTTAAAATAAAGTAAGGAGAATAGCCGATGATTATAATAATGGAACGTAACGCGACAAAAGTTCAAATTCAGCGTGTAATTGATTTATTAAAGGACAATGGGTTTGAAGTACGTTACAATACAGGGGATGTGCATACCGTAATAGATGCAATCGGAGATAAGACTACATTAACCCCGGGAAGAATAGCTGCACTTGAGGGGGTTAAGGAGATAAAAGTCATAAGAGAACCGTTTCGCCTTGCCTCCCGCGACAGAAAAGAAGAAGACACCGTAATCGAATTTTCAAACGGGGTAAAAATCGGCGGAAACAATAAACCTGTTGCAATGGTAGGACCTTGTTCGGTTGAAGAAGATTACGACGGTTTGTTGCAGGTGGCGCTTGCAGCAAAAGAAATGGGCTGTGAATTTCTGCGGGGTGGAGCATTTAAACCGAGAACCTCTCCTTATGATTTTCAGGGCTACGGAGAAAAAGCCTTAAAGTATATGAAACAAGCTTCGGAAGAAACAGGATTATTAACTGTATCAGAAATTATGGATGCGTCGGATTTGCCGATGATGCTGGATTATATTGATGTTTTGCAGATTGGTGCAAGAAATGTTCAGAATTTTAAACTCCTGCAGGCTGTCGGAAAATGCAACAAACCCGTAATTTTAAAACGCGGGCTCGCGAGTACAATAAGAGAATTTCTTCTTGCCGCTGAACACATTATGTATCAGGGTAACACGAATGTAATCTTGTGTGAGCGCGGTATAAGAAGTTTTGACAGCGCCTTCACTCGTAACGTTATGGATATCGCATCAATCCCTGTTATTAAAAAATACTCGCATTTGCCGATTATTGTAGATCCGAGCCACGGTACGGGGCAGAGATATTTAATTGAGCCTTTGGCAAAAGCAGGGCTTGTAGTAGGGGCGGACGGAATTATGATAGAAGTTCACCACGACCCGGAAAATGCTCTCTCTGACGGAAAACAGAGCCTTTCTATTCCGATGTTTAAAGATATTATGAAGCGTATAAATGCGTTTAATAACAGATTACATTACGAAAAAACCTGCCTTTCGGCAAATGTTGATTAAATTTTTTGAATAATAAAAAGAAGGCGGGCGCATCTTTGATGCGCCCGCCTTCTTTTTAAAATGTATATTCAGGGATTACAAAAGATTCGTTATTTGCATCCTTATCAACAAAATCAAGGTAATATTTCATAGCCTCTTCTTTTGTTTTATTGTAAAATTCCTCTGAAATAAATTTCTTATGCCATTCGGTTCTGTCGCCTGAGTAGTTGCCCATGACATTTGCGTAGGTTTCAATCATTTCTTTATTTGAACCGCCTCCATAGGCTTTTGTTTTTGCATCAGTTCCGGACGGTCTGATTTCTATATATTTATGTGCAAATTTCATATATGTACCGTCACCGACAAATTTAATTTCTTCAAGATTATCAAAAATCAAACTCTTGAAAGAATCATTCAGAACCTCTCTGACATCTTCTATTGTCATTAAGCCTTCTTTAACAGCCATAGCCATTGAAAGATAGAATAAATCGTTTTTGGTACGTTTTTTTTCGCCTTCTATTTTTGCAAGTTTTAATTTTTCGATATCAGGCTCGGATTCATTGTAGTAAGCTATATCGACACGGGTGTCGTAACGTCCGACAATATCGTTATCGTCAAAGATTTCTTTCAAGCAATCAGAAAGAGGTTTCTTGCCGAGTTTTGCAACAAGTGCAGAGGCAACGATAATGGCTTCTGTAGCGCTCTTTTCTCTCATTGCAACGGCTTTACGACCCGCGAGAGATTCAATCAAATCTTCCGTCCCCATAATCATTCCGCCTGATTCCTCTCCGCCAAACAAAAGACGAGGGTTCTTGCCGAGATTGATTGAATTTCCGAATACATCATCCACGACAACCTCTTTTTCAGGTGAATTTTTCAATTGCAATTCGACTTTTTTCATTATGTTTGCAATTTCTTTAAATCCGACCGGAACATTAACGACTTTAACATCGTTTTTCTTAGCCCATTCATCCCATGAACTTGCAGAGGCTGTAGTTTTAATCATAAAGCGCGGATGTTTATTCCACAAACCTTCTGCTTTCAATTGTTTTGCCCAGAAATCCATAAGTATTAAAAACGCCTGATTAGCTGTGAATACTGTGAGCACCGTATCATTATTAAGTTTGACATAATCAATACCGTTCGCTTCCAGATATGGAATACGGGAAGATTTTTCGGTCTGGGTTATTGTCAATCTGTCATGGTCAGGGTCTGTTATCAGAACAACCGTTCCAACTGGATAATCTTTCAATTTTTCTTCGTAATGAAGAGTTTCGATAACAGGGAAGAATTTTTCTCCGTTCAAACGTTTTGCAACAACCGTTGCATCAACTGAATAATCATAAAAGGCATGTTCGCCCTTAGGAGTAATATCGTATTTCCCGATTGAGTGGAAGAATGCATCTTCCTCCGTATTAAACCAATCAAATTTATCAGAGATATTCAACTTTTTCAAAACCCTCGAAAGAGTTCTGTAGGCAGAGCCGCCGACGTTTTCAATAACAATTTTGTTTTTGAAATTTTTAATCAAATCAAGGTTAATCTTTTTAGCAACACCGGATTGAAGATATTCAACATACAAATCCACGCCGTCGTTAAACTTTGACATAACTTTTTCATCAATCAACGGATTATCCTTTGCCGCAATCTTGATTTCGTAAGAGCCTTTTTTCTCTGTTTCATTAAAAATTTCCTGAATTTTATCAACAAATTCAAGAGATTCTTCAGGCAGATACTGACTGCCCTGAGAATTCAAATCCTTTGTTGCGTTTTTAACTGAAATCCCATGGCTTGATGTAATATACTCACCGCCTAACAAATCAAGTTTAAATGCTAAAAATGACGCAAGCCAGATAGGAATAGTTTTTCTATCAACCGGAACCAGAGTTTTTATTCCGTTTGCAGCCTGAATACGTGCAATCGCATCCAGAAACAAATCTGAATTATATCTCACTTCACGTCCTGCAACTTTTACTATTTCTTTTCCTTTATATTTTTCTTTTGCAACAAGCGATTTTGCTAATGTTGCAAGAACTATTCCGACAAGATTAATCGGGAATCTCGTATCCTGCGGATAGAGAATATTCTGCGGACCTCTTATGCCTGCTGTTGAAACTTTTGCTTCCTTTGCATAATTTGCAAACCATTCTTTTAAATTTAAACCTTCCGGATTTTTCTTTTCATCATATGCTTCAAGATGTTCTTTTTTTAATATAAAACTAAACTCGCCATCATTTGAAAAATCCATCAAATTAAGCTCTTTAACATAATCAGGGGTCTTTTCATATACACTTTTAAATAATTCATTTTCCAGTTTATTCTTTGAAGTTTTGGGGATTGTCATTAGTCTTTCTCCTTATTTTCTTTACTAATTATACAATAAAAATTTTTATTGTATAATATTGAAGAGGGATAAACTATATGGCAAAAAAGAAAAAAGAATATACAAAACGGACATCTTCCCAATATAATTTTTGGCGCGGAATATTTCAGGACTTAGTTTGTAAAATAGGTTATATGATAAGGTTTAAGCTTGTCTACAGACTTGAAGTTTACGGCCTTGAAAATGTTCCGAAAGATAATGAATACATAGTTTGCCCGAACCATCTTTCAACTCTTGATCCGCCGCTAATGGTTTCTATCTTACCGCGACACGTCGCCTTTATGGCTAAAAAAGAGTTGTTTGATATTCCAATTCTCCGGTGGTGGATTGACTGGCTCGGAGCTTTTGCCGTAAATAGAGAAAGCCTTGGACCTTCTACAATTAAAACAGTCATGGAAATAAAAAAAAGCAAATGGGTTTTTGGGATTTTTCCTCAGGGAACACGAGGTATACCCGGAGAAATAAAAGGGGTTACCAAAGGCTTTGCAGGGCTTGCCAAAATAACAAAATGTGCAGTTCTGCCTGTTGGTATTATCGGAACAAATGAAGTTAAAAGATGGCCTTTTACAGGTAAAATTATAGTCAAAATAGGAAAACCTATACCTTACAGTGACGATATAGACGGGGTTGTAAAAAAATGGTCGGAACAAATTCAGGAATTGACAGGGTTCACAGTTATTGATACACCTGCCGAAACCGGAGAAGTTCAAAATGATTTAGGAGTTAAGAATGAGTAAAAAAGAACGGAATTATAACAGAAGATATCCTTACGAATATAATATTTTCAGAACTATGTTTTACTACGGATTTTTATATACCGTGGTTGTTCCGTTCATGAAAATATTTTATAACTACGAGATTACAGGAAGAGAAAACCTTCCGACAAAAGCTAAAAGCGGAAAATTTATCTATACGGCAAATCATGTGTCAATATTTGATCCGCCGATGGTGACTATGGCATGCAACAGACCTATTGCTTATATGGCAAAAAAAGAACTCTTTGAAAAGGGTGAAAAATTATCCTGGCTGGTAAAACGCCTCGGAGCTTTTGCTGTCGACAGAACAAAACCGGAAATAGCAACATTTAAAACAGTAAGAGATATTTTATCAACAAGCTGGTCGCTTGGAGTATTCCCTCAAGGAGGAACCCGTCCTTACGGGAAACTTGAAGGGATAAAAAAAGGATTTGTAGTAATAGCTAAAAATGCAAAAGCAGATATAATTCCGGTCGCAATCGACGGCTGGGACGGATATCCGAAATTAAAACCATTCACAAGAAGAAACGTAAAACTCCACATAGGAAAACCTATTTCTTATAAACTTCCGGAAGATGTAATAATCTATCAGTGGTGCGAGCAGATTTCAAAACTTGCAAATTACGAAAACTGTGCACCAATACCGGAAAGCTATCAGGAAAAAGAACCGGCAGCAGTAAAATAAACAGTTGTTAAGATACTAAGGCGCCGCCGGGACACTTCAATTAAGTGATGAGTGAAGAGTGAGAAGTGAAGGATGAGTTTAATTGAAAGGAGGAAAGGTTGAACGGTTTTCTTTCAACATTCTACCCTTTGTATCCCATAGTGAGAGGTTATGTTAGTTGGGCAGGTATGCCCAACTAACACTCTATGGAAAAATTTACGTCATTCTGAGGGCGAAGCCCGAAAGAATCCAGCTTTTAGAATGTGAGACGTGATGTGTGAAGAGTGAAGTGACTAATTATTGTTGAACTATCCACTATTCACAACTCCCCATTCACTTTTTTAAAGGCTGGCTTGCTTCGGCTAACGCCTCACAATGATTCTTTCAACCCTCTTCCTCCGGTGGAGTGTGCCCGAAGGACGGGGTGAGTGTGTAAAGGAGAAAAAACCTCCGGCGCTAGCGCGCCATCTCCCTTACGAATGGCGGAAAAGGCGGTTGGGCATACCTGCCCAACTAAAAGACTCTAATTCAAAAACCCCCGATTGATATCGGGGGTTTTTGCTTGTCGTTTATTTAAAGAAAGGAATTAGTAAATAATTATGCAGCCTGTGCCGGAGCTTGTGTATTCGGAGTCATTTCAATTGTTTTGCCATTTCCTTGTGCCGGCTGCGGGTTTGGAGTCATAGCGGCGGTTTTTGCTCCTGCTGCTTCAGCATCTAATTTTCCGAGCGCAACATTTGCTGCATTTTGAACTTCTGCGTCTACATCGTTTTTCGCATTATTGAAAATTGTTCTTAAGTCTTTTTCATAAGCCGGGTTCTGGATGTAGCTTAAAGCTTCAACAGCAGAGGTTCTTACCATCGGGTTAGGGTTGCCTTTTAACTGTTCTACGATAGTGACTGCACCAGGGAGTTCAGTTAACGGTACAGTTGTATTTGTTAATTTGGCAACTTCATCACCGTATAGTTTCTGGAGGATTGCTAATGTGTACATAGCATAACTTTTGTTTCTTTCAGATGCTTCATAAGGCGACGGAACATCAGCTAATTTCTGTTCTTCAGGAGTTAAAGTCTGTTTTTCGTCTTTTTTCTTACGTGCTGCTAATTGTTCAGGGGTAGGACCTTCAAGGCTGGATGAGTCATGTTTTACAATATTATTTAATGCATCCATAACTTTCACATCTAATAATTCAGTAGCTTTTTGAGGGTCATCCTTTACCATGTTTGCGATTTCTTCCATCGCAGAAGCCTGAACATCGTAGTTAGGATCTGTTAATTTAGCGATAAAAGCGTTTAAGTCAACCTGTGGAGTTAAGGGAGCAGAAGGAACGATTTCAACAGGTTTTGCAGCTTCTTTCGGAGCTTGAGCCGGTTGTTGAGTTACAACAGGTTCAGGAGCTGGCTGCGGAGTGTTGATATTCTGCTGGATAACCTGCGGTTGAACTGTCTGAGGTGCAGGCTGAACTACTTGCGGAGCAGGAACTTCAACCGGAGCTTGAGGTGCCTGTGCTACAGGTGCCGGAGCTTGAGGAGCTTGTGGAGCCTGCATTTGCGGAGGCATGTAATATGGTTGTTGTGCTGTCTGCGGATAGCTGTAAAGCTGTGCCTGCGGATATGTGTAATAAGGCATTGTCGGTGCTGCATATTGCGGCTGCTGCGGTACGTTTACTACAGCTTGACCAACACCAGGAGTACTTACACTTGGATTGTGAACATCAATCTTTACTGCATTGTAATTAGGAGCAGGAGTCGCATACTGCTGCGACGGAATTTGCATGTAAGGATTTACGTAATTTGGAATTTGCATCATATTATTTTCTTCCTTTCAATAAATAAAAAATTATTATCGTATTCCTATTCTACCTTTTAAATAACCGTCAAGAAAATAAATTGCTAAAATCGCGATTTTTTTTAATAATTCTTAACAAAATTTTCTTAAATTTACAATTTTATTGAATATATTTACATGTTTGAGATAAATAATTTGTTTATGCTATAATGTTGAGTGAGCCTTGTAACTATGGGGTCCGGACTTATTATTATTTGAATACGAGGAAATTTTTCTGATGCTAATTAACAAAAATGAACGAAAATCTATAAGGTCTGCTTTTGGAAAAACTCTCACCGAACTCGGCGGTGAAAATCCGAACATTGTGGTCATGGATGCGGATCTGGCATGCTCCACTCAAACTCAAATGTTTGCCAAAGCATATCCTGAAAGATTTTTTGATTCCGGGATTGCGGAACAGGATATGATTGCAACAGCGGCAGGACTGGCATCAGAGGGGAAAATTCCATTTGTTGCAAGTTTTGCAATGTTTGCAACAGGCAGAACCTATGACCAGATTAGAAATTCAGTCTGTTATCCAGAATTTAACGTAAAAATAATCGGAACCCACGGCGGAATTACTGTCGGTGAGGACGGAGCCAGCCATCAGGCGCTAGAGGATATTTCTCTTATGAGGAGTATCCCGAACATGTCCGTAATAGTTCCCGCTGATTGCAGGGAGTGTGAACAGGTTATTAAATTTGCCGCAGAAAACTACGGTCCTATGTATATAAGAATTGCCCGCACAAACGTGTGCGACATATTTGACGAAAATTATGAATTTGATTTTTGCAAAGTAAGTGTAATTCAAGAAGGAACTGATGTTACAGTTATTTCTAACGGAGAAACTCTTGCCGAAGTCATTGAAGCCGCTAATATCTTGGAACAACACGGTTACTCCATTCAGATTTTAAATGCTCCTGTCGTAAAACCGCTCGACGGAGCAACAATTATAGAAAAAGCAAAACAAACAAAGTTTGTTATAACTGTTGAAAACCATTCAATAATCGGAGGTCTTGGAAGTGCAGTTTGCGAACTTCTTGCTGAATACTATCCGATGCCGGTTCACAGATTCGGCATAAACGATACCTTCGGACAGAGCGGAAAATGGGATTATCTCCTCGATTACTACGGATTAACAGGAAAAAAACTTGCTAAAAGCATAAAAAAACAAATAGATATTTACCGTTTGGTAAAATAATTTAATAAGGATTAAGAATATATGATTCAATTCAGAGCCGTTACAAAAAAATACAAAAATGACCATTATGCTTTAAAAAATATCAATCTTGATATTTTGTCGGGGGAATTCGTATTTATAGTAGGCTCGTCAGGTGCCGGAAAATCTACTCTGATGAAGCTTCTATATCATGAAGAATGCCCGACAAGCGGGACTGTCACCATAGGCGGAATTAACATCGCAAATCTTTCCAATGATAAAATTCCGAACCTCAGACGCTGTATGGGAATTGTTTTTCAGGATTACAAACTTCTTCAGAATATGTCTGTTTACGATAATGTTGCATACGTAATCCGGACACTCGGGATAAGTTCAAGAGAAATTAATGCAAGAGTTACGGGCGCATTAAAAATTGTAGGACTTTACGATAAACTTCACGCAACGCCGGCTGAACTTTCCGGCGGAGAACAGCAGAGAGTCGGAATTGCCCGTGCAATAGTCAACGGTCCCCCGCTTTTAATCGCAGATGAGCCTACCGGAAACTTAGACCCGAAAAACTCTATGGAAATTATGCAGATATTAGACCAGATTAATCAAAGAGGTATTACAGTGATTGTTTCCACCCACGACAGCGCAATGGTGGATTATTTCAGAAAACGTGTTATAACTCTTGATAAAGGTGAAATTGTTAGGGATATTCAAGCAGGTACTTATGAATAATTCGAAATTAAAAATAAAGAAAAAAGTAAAAAAACACATCCCGAAAGATTGGCTGTGTGAATTAAGAATACTATACCGGTTAACAATGGAAACGGTTTACGACGTAAAACGCACCGGAATAGTTAACCTTGTTATAATTACAACTATGGCGGCAATTTTGACAATATTCGGAGCATTTTTCAGAAGCGCCATGTCAATTTCCGCATTTGCCCATGAACTCGGTAACGTTCTGGAAATTTCGGTTTACCTGAAATCAGGAACTGATACAAATATTGCAAAAAACAGAATTAAAGAGTTTGAGCATGTTGAAAATGTAAAAATTATTCCTAAAGAAGAATCCTGGACAAATCTGCAAAGGGAAATGAATTTGCCTGATATCAGTAATCCTCTGCCGGATACTCTCCACGTTAAAGTCGATAAGCCGGAAAATATTTCGGCTGTGTTTAACAATATCAAACAGCTTAAATCTGTTGAGGATATGAGTTACGCGCAGGATTTAGCAAAAAAAATTCAGGCGCTAAATCATGTAGTTAACACAATAACGGTTCTTGTTGTGATAATTATGGGAATATTAACAATTACAATTATTAATAACACAATACAGTTAGTAATCCAATCTCGGAAAGATGAAATAGAGATTATGCGGTTAATGGGTGTTTCTAATTGGTACATAAGATTTCCGCTGATTATGCAGGGGGCTTTTTACGGATTTTCTGGTTCGATTATTGCCATAATTCCGCTGAATTTTGTCCAGAACGGATTAGTTAATATGCACAAATTCTTTATGGTTCCGACACCTGTATTTGCTCAAAGTATTGTATTATTCACTATGTTTGCAATGGGAATACTCTTCGGTGCAGGCGGCAGCTTCCTGTGCATCAAAAAACACTTACAAGTTTAAATTATGAATATATTATTAATCACAAATGAACAAAATATTATAGAAACATTCGGAGAAAAACTTATTCTGCTCAGAGAAACCGATGAATTGTCTTACTGTGATTATAACGAGGCACCGGATATTGTATTTGCAGATAAGCCGGATATTGTAATTATCCACGAACATAACGACAAATCCAAAACAATAAATCTGATTAAATATATAAAAACCCAGATTGACTCCGTAATTCTGCTGATTAATAAATACGACAGGGATTTTATCCTGAATGCTTATGATGAAGGAATTGATGATTATTTTTCCGCAACCGCTGATCCTTCGGAAATTTCAATCCGCACGGTTAACTGTATAAAAAAAGAAAGTTTAAAAAAGAAAATCAAACAGTATCAAAATTACCTGAAACAATACGAAATTTTTGATAAACAGACAGGAGTAATTGCTGATAAATCCGCAAAAATACTCAATGACAGAGAACTTTCACTCTACAATTATACGGATGGAGCGTTAATGGTTATCTCGCCTGACGAGGAGGGCAAGGTGAAATATTCTGCCGAAAAACTAATTCAGGCAATAAAAAAATCAGTAAGATTTTCAGACGTCATAACACATGGCGGTGCTGCAAAAATATTTATTATGATTAGCGAAGGAAGTATTCCTGCAGCCGTCAAAATCCTTGAAAAGATTAAAACCGAATTAAACGGAGCTATCTCAATAAAAGCTGGAATTTGTCCGATAACATCAGATAAATTCATGACGCTGGAAAAGAATGCGCTGTGTGCATTATCAGAAAGCATGCTTGGAAATCAGGAGTTTGCGATTTTTACGGAAAACTCTGTTTTAAACGACGAATCGTGGCTTGAGGAACCTAAAGAAAAGAATTACAAACTATTCAGAGCTGCATTTAATAAAAAGCTGGAAAAGGTAATTGCGCCGGTGTTTTACAGATTACAAAAGTCCTGGGAAGAAAAGTTATTTAATACAAAAGTCGAACAGTACACGGATGAAACGCAGAGTCTTTTCAGGTTAACCAACCCGAAACAGACAAGCTTATTAAAAATTGTATACCCGGGTTTTGCGAAAGTTATTGTGTATATAACGCACGAAGGGCTTGACAGTCCGGAAAATGCAGAAATTTCACTGCCGTTAAACCAAATCAGTACAAAAGAAATTACAAAAATTGTTGAGCATTTTATAAAAGAGTTTAAGAGCACCATTGAATAAGGAGAGAAATTTATGAATACATTATCGGCAGAGCAGAGTCTGGTTATGATAATTGATATACAGGAACGTCTTGTAGCGGCGCTTGATAAAGATATAGTTGTATCAAAAGCAGTTAAAGTTGCAAGCGCAGCAAAATCATTAGGCATTCCGGTAATCGTAACAGAGCAGTATCCTAAAGGACTTGGAAACACCGTACCTCAATTAAAGGCTGTTCTGCCGGCAAATGCAGATATTATTGAAAAGACCTCATTTAATGCCCTTTTGGAAGAAGGAATGCCTGAAAAAATCGCCTCTTACGGGAAAAAACAGATTGTTTTATTTGGTATTGAAACCCATATTTGTGTACACCAGACAGCAGCAGCATTACTTGAAGCCGGTTATGAGGTTTACATAATAAAAGACGCCTGCGCAAGCCGTAACAAATACGAATTCAAACAGGGAATTGACATTATGCAGCAAAACGGTGCAAAAATATCCTGTGTGGAAATCGCGCTTTTTGAATGGTTAAAAGGGGCAAAGAACCCGAAATTCAAAGAGGTTCAAGCTTTAATTAAATAATAAACCAAAAGGGCGGTTTTATGACCGCCCTTTAAAATTTTACCATGGGTAATCATCTTTGAATTCCCAGCCGTCTCTTACTAACTTAGCTGTACAGCGCTCATCACGAGGGTTTTTAGCTGTACAAACAGAAGTTGACCAGATATTATAATTATAACCGCTTGGATATATTGCACTCGCTGATTTAAAGTTTCGAGATTTATCCAAACAAACAGTATACTCCATGTTATGACCAAAACAACTGCCAGAACTTATTTTACCATATCTGTATACAACAACAAAAAAGTGAATATCTTTCCCTATTTGATTTGGCTTCTTCAAACCGTTTACATCCACCCATAAACCAGAAACTGCATAATCACTTGTTGAAGTATTACTATCCACATGCGCGTTTGCAGATACAATAGCTCCACTTGGCAAAATTATTTCATTTCTGATTCCAGATCCATAATTGCTAATAAAATAAGAAGTAAATCCGCTTGTATTTGGATCTAAACTCTTTACATATCGTTCGACAGTTTTACAAGGTTGAGATTTTTTATTATCAGAACCAATCCAGCCATCTGCACCGTAAGCAACATAACAAGTCTGACCTTTCATTTCGTTAAAAATTAACTTCATTCTTTCATCTGCCATTGTTGCACTTTGATATTTACTTTGCGTCCAGGAACCAGGATCACCGTGTTTTGCTATAGCTGCATTATATGCTTGCGAAAATTGGGAATAAAAAACCTTTGCCTGATTTGCTAAGACTTTTTTTCGTACTTGGCAATCAGTCCGGGCAGTGTCATTGCAGCAACAATTCCGATAACGCCAAGTGTGATAAGAACTTCAGCCAGTGTAAAAGCATGTTTCATAAACTATCCTCCTTAACAATTTCATTATAATTCAAAATAGTGTATTATTCCAATATATAAGCTTATTTTAGTAATATTTTGTTACTTATTGTATGTGTAACTAACAGTATCATATTCATACAATTAATTTATGAATACCAAAATCCTAGAAAATTTTGGAAAACAGGTAAGACAAAAACGTAAAACCGCAAAGCTTTCTCAGGAAGAACTTGCGGAAAAGCTTGGTATTCACAGAACTTATATGAGTTTTATTGAAAGAGGGATAAGAAATCCTAGCTTGCTCATGATTTTCAAAATATCAAGAGCATTAAAAATAAAATTACCAGAACTTTTTGAGTTTGATAAATAACTAAATACTCTCAATATCCAGATAAATCTGTTTTTTCAATTTTTCTATTGAGTCAAATTTCTTCTCCGGTCTAATCATCTTCAAAAATTCGACAGAGATATTTTCTCCGTAAATATCTTTATCAAAATCAAGAATATGAGTTTCCAGTGAACATTGATGATTATTCGAAACGGTCGGGCGAATACCGAAATTTGTTATACCTTTGTGCTGCCTGCCCTCATAATGAACTATCACTGAGTAAACTCCGAAAGGCAAATCAATGAGTTCGGGCGGATAAATTAAATTTGCAGTTCTAAACCCTATTTTACGTCCAATCTGCTGACCTTTTATAACTTCTCCGCTGATTGTAAAATTGTAACCGAGCATTTCATTTGCGTTTTCTATCTGCCCTTTTGATAGAGCACTTCTTATGGCAGTACTGCTTATTGTTTCATTGTAAATTTTTTGTGGCGGAACTTCAAAATATTCATACCCGTATAATGTTTGCATTTTTGTCAGTAAATCAACTCCGCCGGATTTTTTTGCTCCAAAATAATGATTAAATCCTGTAGATATGGATTTTGGGGAGAAATTATCTATCAAAATCTTCTTTAAATATTCTTCTGCGGAAAGCAGGCAAAGTTTAGCGTCAAAATCAAGGATATAAACGTAATCAACGCCAAGATTTTCAATATGTTTGAGTCTATCTTCCCGTGTCAGTATATATTTGGGGCAAACTCCTTTAAAAAAACAGCAGGGATGATCTTTAAATGTGATAACAGCGGATTTATTTCCGTTTGCCTTCGCAAAATCAACGGCAGTCAAGATTACCTTCTGATGTCCGAGGTGCACCCCGTCAAAGTAACCGAGCGATAATGATAAATTCGGATTTTTATTTAATTCGGTAAAAATCTGCATACAATAATTATATTACAAAGCAATATAAATTAGAATTGCCCGTAAATATATATTTTGTCTATGGGATAAAATCTCAACTCCCTCAAGAGGAGAGAGAAATATGTGCCATAGCAAGTAGCAAAGCGTCGACGCAATCCAGCCTTTTACCTGCCTTTATAAGGGAGGTGGCGCGAATTCGCCGGATGGTTTTCTCTATTTCCCCTTACCCGACCTTCGGGCATCATCTCTCAGAGGGAGAGGGGATTTAATGAAAACCCTTCAACCTTTCATCCCTTCACCTAAATTGCTCCCATTACCCATCACATCTTTATTGCACTTAACGTATTTTTACTTAGTGCCTCAGTATTTCAGGACCTCTTATATAAGTTCTCCCTGCAGATACCAGGTTTTGGCGCCTGTAATTTTGACATTCACAAATTCTCCGGTCAAATCTTTTTCGCAAGGTACGTGAACAATTTTGTTGTTGCGGGCACGTCCGGTTATAACATTTTGTCCTTTATGATTTTCAAAATCTTCGACGAGAATTTCCATCTCCCGTCCGACAAATTTCAGATTGGACTTAAGACAATTTTCGCGGACTTTTTCGTTCAAACGAGCAAGCCGCTCTGTTTTTATATCTTCATCAATATATTTATCAACCCATTTTGCTGCTATTGTTTTTTCGCGCGGAGAATAGGCTGCTGTATTAGAGTAATCAAGTTCAAATTCATCAATTGCAGAAAGAGTTTCCTGAAACTGCTCTTCAGTTTCTCCCGGAAAGCCTGCAATAAAATCACTCGTGATTGTCACATCCGGAACCATTTTCCTGACTTTTTCAACTATTTTTTTGTAAGTATCTCTGTCATAGCGTCTGTTCATAGCTTTCAGTACAACACTGCTTCCTGATTGCATAGGAATATGGAAATATTCGCAGACTTTATCAAGTTCTACGACAGTTTCGATTAATTCATCGGTGATATCTGTCGGGTAAGAGGTTACAAAACGTATGCGGAAGTTACCATCAAGAGAATTTATATCCCTGAGCAATTGAGCTAGTCTGTAATTTTTATCTTTAAAATCCTTGCCGTAGCTGTCAACATTCTGTCCGAGTAGTGTAATTTCTTTAAAACCCTGATTAAGTGCGTCTTTAACTTCCTTTATAATAATTTCCGGCTGACGGGAGCGTTCTCGTCCGCGGGTGTACGGAACAATACAATAAGTGCAGAAATTATTGCATCCTTCTGTTATCGGAATCCAGGCGTTAACGGATTTTACGCGGTGAATAGGAAATTCAGCTGCTTTATCATCTTCTGTGGCATTAGTTTCAGTGCATTCGCATACTCTTTCTCCGGCTTCCGCTCTTTTTATAATTTCAGGGAGTGAATAGATTTTATGCGTACCCAAAACAAAATCAACATAAGGTGCACGGCGGAAAGTTTTTTCAGCCTTTTGCTGCGCGACACATCCGCAGAGTCCGATTTTAATCTTTTTGCCTTCAGATTTCCACTTGCCCCACAGCCCGAGCATACTGAATGCTTTATCTTCGCTAAGCTGTCTAATGGAACAAGTATTCACAATGAGTAAATCTGCTTCTTTTGGTTCTTTTGTTTCTTCGTAATCCAGACAGGAAAGAATTCCGAGCATTCTTTCGGTATCTGATTTATTCATCTGGCAGCCCATTGTATCTATAAAAACTTTTTTCATTATTATCTCTTTCTGTTTAGTTTTAATAAGCGGTTAAGATACGGACTATAATTTTTGTGGCGATAGAAAAAGTGCTTGAACATTGTTGAAAAATTTATAGTCCGTATTTGTATCTAAAATTTATAGTTCTTACTTCCTATCATAACTGTAATTATACTACAAAAATTTTATATACTTGACTTTTCGGCTTGTAAATTATATCTTTTTAGATGTAATGGTCTTTATAAATAAGACGAGTCAGCTAAGGGGAACAACAGATGGGATTAAGAGATAGAAACATACTTTCACTGCTAGAATACAGAACCAACAATTATGGCGACAGAGTAGCGCTCGGTATAAAGAATGCTCTCGGCTGGAGAGAGTTTACCTATAAAGGGATAGGACTTATGTCCAGAAAACTGGCTAATTATTTGATAAATGAAGCCGGCATAGAAAAAGGCGACAGGGTTGCAATACTTTCAGAAAGTAAACCGGAATACGGTGCCTGTGTTTTTGCCTCAATTCTTGCAGGTGCAACAATTGTTCCTCTTGATGTTAAACTTACAAAGTATGAACTAAATTCCATACTGTCTGACTGTCAACCGAAGGTAATGCTCGTATCCCAGCATTATCTTGATACTGCTGTATTATTAAAGAAAGAACTTCCTTCAATTGAAACTATTCTTGTAATGGATGAACCTTCTTATAATATGCAATATACAAGTATATATGAATTACCAAACAACTATGACGGCAAATGGAGAAAAAGAAGCTCGAAATCAACGGTTTTCATTATCTATACATCAGGCACCACAGGCGCGCCGAAGGGTGTTGAAATAAGTTTTACTAATATGTTTTCACAACTTGAAGATTTGAAAATTGTGCTTGATAAAATTTTACCGATTGAACACGGCAGAATTTTATCAATCCTTCCGATGAACCATTTATTTGAAATGACCGTTGGATTTTCAACCTTCTTAAATTTGGGTTATTCCGTTTATTATACGCAGAGCCTTAAGCCAAAAGATATTCTAAGCATAATGCGGGAGAAACAAATTAATTTTATGATAGTTGTTCCGGCATTCTTAAAGCTTTTGAAAACAACGATTGAAGCTGATTTACATAATTCATCGGCGGCGGAACAGGCTGCATTTAAGTCACTATACCACGCAGCAAAATTTGTTCCTTGCAGTGCCATTAGAAAATTAATGTTCAAAAAAATTCACGATAAATTCGGCGGACATTTTATCGGTTGTATATCTGGCGGAGCGCCTCTGGATTTACATGTCGGTAAATTTTTTGACAGAATTGGTTTAAAAATATATCAGGGTTACGGACTATCTGAAGCAAGTCCTGTAGTTTCGGTTAATACGGATAAAAGATGGGAATTAGCATCTGTCGGAAGAGCTATGAACAGCTTTACAGTCAAAGTTGATGATTCAACAGGTGAACTTTTGATTAAAGGTCCTGCGGTAATGAAAGGGTATCATAATCAGCCTGAATTAACCAAAACTGTAATTGATGAAGATGGTTGGCTTCACTCCGGAGATATTGCGGAAATTGATAAAGACGGACACATTTTTATTACGGGAAGAATTAAGAATATGATAGTTCTCTCAGGCGGCAAAAAAGTATTTCCTGAAGAAGTGGAATCTGTTCTTGAAAAAAGCGAATACGTGAGTGAAATTTGTGTGCTCGGAGTTTCAAGAACATTTGGTTCAAAAGACGGGACAGAAGAAATTGCCGCAGTAATAGTTCCGAAAGATTATCTGTATGATAAATACAGTGAAGAAGAACTTGATAAATTAATCAGAGCGGATATAAAACATCTTTCAACAAGATTGACCGCGTATAAACGTCCTGTAAATATAGTTATTACCAAACAACCGCTCCCTAGAACAGCCACAAGAAAGGTTAAACGCAAGGAAGTTAAACAGCTTGTCACTGCTTAAATTAATTGCCTGTTAAGCGTATGATAAGCCAGGCTGGTAAACCTTGAGCGCTCTTGGAAACGGTGCTACTAAGAATGTGAAACCGGACACGATATAAAATATAAGTTTATTTTTCTTTTGCAAGTCCTGATTGAATTCCTGGAACACATAAGAACAGAGGAACCAGATTTGTGATGGCTGAAGAAACTTTTGTCTTGTCAGCCATTAAAGATACAGCCATTCCGATATCGTCAATGTGCGGGGCAAAGTCAGTTTTCTTTATTTTTCGCTCAACTTTTTTATGGAAAACTTGTTCGTTCAGGAAATTTGAAACTTTATTTCCGCTCACAATTCCCGCACCTAATGCAATAAGGGTCATTACTGCGGATGGTATGCATTTCAGGCTTTTATTTATAACTTTAACAGTTTTGCCATCCCCCTTGATTTGCGGAACATGGCTTAAAATAAGGCGTTTATTTTTGTCATATAATACTGCCGCGGTTTTCACAAATGCAACAGGAACACAAACGTTACCTAAGAACTGGTTTACAGCTTCTCTGATTTTAGCTTTTTTGTTTGATTTTTTATCGAGGAGGGTGCCTGCAGTAAGCCCGCCCGCGATTGAACCTGCGGCAAGCCCGAGGATTTCCCATTCTTCAAGTTTTATCAATTTTCTTTCAGGATGTTTTTTATCGAAAAGTTTTATAAGCGCCCAATCCTTAATCGGGGTTTTTAAAATTTTTGACGGATTTATTGAGAAACCCTGTTTTTTTGCAATTATTGCATAAGCTGCGCCGACTCCGAGCGCGGATGCGGCGGTGACGGTTCTTTTTAAAGTTTTATTTTCAGGTTTATCAGAATTTTTATTATGATGATTATGCTGAAACGACGGATTGTAATTGTTTACACTATTAATATTAATTGGCATTTTTCTCACCTTCACTTCAATTGTATCAAAAACACTGAAGAAAAAACATTGTTAGATAGGCGTTAAAATTTAACAATTCTTAAAAGGAAGTTGTTAAATATAATGAGATTTTAGAAGTGTATAAAAACGGGTTGAGTCGAAAATGAAAATATTTTCCGTGTAATACGACTCTGATTTCTGCACGAGTCAACGATTATGCGATTGCGGGTCGTAGCCCGCAATGACGTGTTGCACTCAACACCCTTTCACTCAGCACAAGAGAACGTCATTCCGGAAGCTTAGAAAAATAGATTGCGACATCTGTCGAAATCTAATTTTTCAAGCTATGCGGAATCGCATATTAGTGGAATGTAACGATAGTGCAATCCCCGTCAGAAGCCTGCAGTATTAGTTATATACAGAGTTGCAATGCTACATAGCCTATGTGTAACAAAAAGTTAAAAAATATTCAGCATTAGGCAAAAAATTTTTTTTCAGCGTTATTAAATAATTTGTTCGTGGTGTGTGTATGGCACCTGATTAGCCGAAAGTAATTTTATGGAAATAAAAGTAACACCAAATCAGACATTAAAAGACTTTAGTTACGGAAGAAAATTTGTAAAAGGGTTGGCGAGCCGATCTATTGTGCCGGTTATTTTGCTGGAAGCATTTGTAGAGGCCGGAAGAACTTATCAGGCATACCAGCGCGGCGGATTTACGGAAGCCAGGGAAAGACTGACAGAAGAGATGATTGGTGCGGCTTTCTGGTTCAGCGGCGTCCCTCTGTTTAACAGTTTGATTGACAGATTTGTCGGCAAAAAGATTTATAAACTTCCTGAAACAAATTTTGATACAGGTAAAGATGCCGTTCGTAATCCGGTAAAAAATTACCTGAAGAAATTTGCTAATGATTTGAAATTTAAACCTGAAAAAGCTGAAAAAATTATTGCAGGTTATAAGTTTGGTAAAGTTATAACAAGTATAGTTCTTGCAAACTGTCTTGTCGGTTTTGTATTGCCAAAGGTTAACCAGGGTATAACAAAATACATAATGAAAAAACAAAGTGCGGCGCCGGAAAAAGTTCAGCAGCAAAAAGAGCAAGCTAAACCGGCTGCAAATAATGCAACTCAAAGACAATCAATGGATGAATTTCTAAATAATGATAAAAAATACAAAGATGTTTCATTTGGTGCAATATCACCGCAGACCTTGATGTCATTGGCTTATAGTTTTGAAAACAATCCAAAATACCAGTTGTTATCAACTGATATGGGCGTATGGATAGGCAGAGGCGTTTGTGCAAGAAACTCTCACGAACGTACGGAAGTTCTTTTCCGCGATATTTCGTCGAGTTACTTCTATATGTTCAATATGCCGGTTATTGCAATGCTTCTGAATAAACTTGAGGATGGCAAATCCACAAGACTTGACCCTGTTGCGGCAAAACAGGTTAATGATCATCTGACGGAAGTCTTGAATGCAAAAGCCAATGGCGGAGCAATGAAGATTGAAGATTTCAGAGCCGTCGTTCTAGGCAACCCTGATAATAAAGCATATATAATTCCGTCCATTTCAAAAGCTTTGCGAGAGAAGAGCGGTGCAATGGATTTGGATGACTTTATAAAACTTCTGCCGGAAGTTAAGGCAAAATATCCTGAGGCTGATATTACGAAATTTGAAAAGACAGCCAGAGGCATGTCTGAACTGCAGCCAAAACTCGCAGGCAAAGCTATACTATCGGAAAAACAGGTTCTTGATGTCTTTACTGGTGGTGCAATTAATATGCCTGAATTTTTGAAAAATGTATTCAGATGTTCAACTTCTGACCAGAATCTGTTCACCGGAAAAATGAGTGAATCGGTATTTGATAAAGAATTGTCGTTTATTTCAAAAGACACAATAGTTAAAAAGCAGAAAGAAATTGAGTCTTATATAGATACAATAATTAAGAAAGCAAAAGACGGCGAAATAACAAAAGATTTGTTGAAGAAAGTCGGACGCGAAAACTATATCAAAAATGCAATCAACTGGGGTATCGGATTTGCAATATCCGCAGCATTCTTATCGACATTTATCCCGAAAATCCAATACTGGATTACTCGAAAAGTAACCGGCAGCAACGCCTTCCCGGGAACAGCAGACTACTCAAACGAGAAGAAAAAATAAATCAGATTTACCACGGGTAGTCATCTTTAATCTGCCAGCCGTCTAAGAATATCAATTGACCGCAGTTATATCTTTTATATTTCGGAATATTTTTATTACAACCAAACTGAGGATGGTTAATCGCCGCTTCTCTTGTTTTTGCATTGAACCCGCTACCTCCGTGAAAATATACAAGTCCTTTATTAGCGGTGTCAAACCTCATTATAAAATCTTTCCTCGAAAAATCCCGTTGATTTCGATAGCTGGTTGAAGTATTGTTATTTATTGAACCCAGAATATAAAGAGTGTTAACAGTGACAGGTTTACATGTATTTGGGTCAGAACACCCATCCAGTTCAAAAGTTAAGATTATACCATTTTTAAGTTTAATGTAGTAAGTCATGCCTGAAGCGTCAGATGTAAACCCTTCGGACGATTTGTTTAAGTATGGAGATAGATAAGTTCTAACTATTCTTGCGATGTTTTCGTTATCAAAATCAGAACCCCAGTCCCACTCTGTAGGGTCTCCCCAGTCGGCTTTTGATGCTAAAAAAGCGTTTGCAATGGTAGTATAGGTCTGTTTCATTTTAGTTACCAAAACAACTTTTTGATGTTTTTCTACAAGTGAAGGCAGCGTCATTGCCGCAACAATTCCGATAATACCAAGTGTAATAAGAACTTCCGCTAATGTAAATCCAATCTTTCTCATAAACCACCTTGTAAATTATAGATATATTTATCCATTATAATATCATTATATATCTATATATAAAATCTGTCAATTATTATACATATAAGTATATGAATTTAGATATGACTAAGGAAGAACTTTTGAAAAAGTTCGGTATGAATGTAAAGTTTGCAAGGATGAAAAAAGGGCTGACACAAGAGCAGCTTTCCGAAATGATGAACATTCATCTGACATATCTGGCAAGAATTGAGACCGGCAGGATAAATATGTCCCTCGGAAAAATTCTTGAACTTGCTAAAGTTTTGAATGTTGATATAAACAAATTGTTATACATTGAAGAATAATCGCTTGTAAAAATAAATTGCCTGTGAGATAATTTTAGAGGAAAGGCAAGACATGTCAAACGTTTTAGTTTATACATTAGACGGAAAAATTTACATTAATTTGACAAACAGATGCACGAATGACTGTATCTTTTGCCTGAGAAAAGATAAAAGCGACGTTAAGGGTCAGGAACTCTGGCTTGATGACGAAAATTCCACCTCTTCGGATGTCATTGAACAGTATGAAAAGATTTATAATGAACCCCTCACACGTCACGCATCTCCCTTCACTGAAACCGTTTTTTGCGGCTACGGTGAACCGATGCTTAAGTTTGATGTGTTAAAAGAGGTTGCACAATATATCAAAAAAACTTACCCCGATGTGAAAATTCGTGTTAATACAAACGGGCATGCAAATTTCGTTTATAAGAGAAATCTTGTGCCGGAATTGAAAGGGCTTGTTGATGAATTTTCAGTAAGTCTAAACGGTGCAACAAAAGAGGAATATAACGAACTTTCTAAGCCGAAGTTTGATGAAGCTTATGAAGAGGTTAAAAAGTTCATAAAAGCTTGCGCGGATGAGAATATCTCCGTTGTCGCAAGCGTTGTGGAAGGCTATAAAGGTCGTCATCTTGACCTTGAAAAATGCGGACAAATTGCCAAAAATCTCGGTGCAAAATTCAGAGTGAGAGAGTGGATTGTAAACGGTTACTAAAGTCAGAAAGGATATAATTTTTATGCGCGTACAAAACATTTCTAACACTCAAAATTTTAAAGGCGGAGTTCTTATTCGCAGCAACCTGAATCCAGCATTGGAAAAAACTATTAAAAATTCCTTAAAAGATATAAATTTGGGAAATAAACCCTTCAGCCTTGCAATTGAAAATCCGGTAAAAGGTGATTTTCTTTCAATTGTTGCCCATAACGATTTCGGAAAAGAAGATAAAAAATATACAGTTCTAGTTCACAGACTCTCTCAAAAACCTGCTGTTATAACTGACGCTGTTCACGAGGCTGTGAATAAGTATGAAACTCTTTATCCCGCTACTTTTACCGAAAAAAGTAAAGTTTTTTTCAATAATTTAGGCAAAAAACTATTTGAAATAATAACTGACGAAGAATAAATAAGAAGAAAAAAGAAAGGACAGAAAAAATGACTTTGTTAGACAAAATTATGAAACCGAAATCAATTGCGGTTATCGGTGCATCTACAAAAGAACATACAATCGGTTCTGATATTATGAAAAGATTACAGGAATACAATTTCAACGGTAAAATTTATCCTGTAAATCCTAAAGGCGGAATTATCGAAGGACTTCAGGCTTACACATCAGTTCTTGAAGTTCCGGGTGATATAGATTTAGCAATTATTGTTGTAAACGCAAAATTCGTACTTTCAACAATTGACCAGTGCCACGAAAAAGGTATCAAAGGCCTTTGTATTATCACTGCAGGCTTCAAAGAAACAGGTAAGGAAGGCGCAGAACTTGAAAAACAATTAGTTGAAAAAATTAAAGAATACGGTATGAGATGTGTTGGTCCTAACTGCTTGGGCGTTGTAAACACTCACCCTGATATCAGAATGGACGGCTGTTTCGCTGAATCTCTTCCTGAAAGAGGAAACATCGGTTTTGTATCTCAATCAGGCGCACTGGGCGGCGGTATTTTAAATATCTTAAAAGACCTCAACCTCGGTTTTGCTCAGTTTATTTCAATCGGCAACCAGGCTGATGTTAACGCTGAAACTGCTATTGAATACTGGGAAAATGATGATGATGTTCAGCAGATTCTGCTTTATATGGAATCAATCCAGAACCCTGCTAACTTTAGAAAATTAGCTTCCCGTGTAAGTAAGAAAAAACCTATTCTGGCATTGAAAGCAGGTCGTTCTGCTGCAGGTGCTTCTGCTGCTTCTTCTCACACAGGTTCTTTAGCAGGTGCTGATAAAGCTGCAGCAGCTTTATTGAAACAGTCAGGCGTTATCAGAGAATTTTCTTTGCAGAACCTCTTTGAAACTGCAAAAGTTTTTGCTAACTGCCCAATCCCGAAAGGTGACAGAGTTGCAATCATCACAAACTCAGGCGGCCCTGGTATTATGGCAACCGACGCTGTTTGTGAATACGGTATGCAGATGGCTAAAATTTCAGACGCTACAAAAGAAAAATTGAGAAGCTTCCTGCCATCAGCTGCATCTGTTAAAAACCCTATCGATATGATTGCGTCAGCCCCTATCGAACACTACAAACAAACTCTTGAAACAGTTATTGCCGATGAAAACGTTGATATGATTATCACAATCTATCTTCCGTTCTTAGGCTTGAAAGATATTGATGTAGCAAAAGCTTTGATGGAAATTAAGGCTAAAAACCCTCAAAAACCTGTTGTCGGTGTATTTATGACAACTAACGAGTTCTTCTCAAAACTGTCTGATATGAATGTTAATATGCCGTTCTTTATGTATGCAGAACAGGCTGCTGACGGTTTGAACAGATTGAACCAGCAGAGACTCTGGATGGAAAGATCGGAAGGAAAAATTCCTTGCTACGACGTTGACAGAGCTAAAGTTGAAAGTATTATCAAAAAGTCTCTCTCAGAAGGCAGAGCACAGCTTACAACTCTTGAATCTATCGACGTTCTTCAAGCTTACGGAATCCGCGCTTGCAAATACGGTCTTGCAACTAATGAGGATGAAGTTGTTGAACTCGGTAATTCAATCGGTTACCCTGTAGTTATGAAAATGACTTCTAAAACAACTTCTCACAAAACTGATGTTGGCGGCGTTGTAGTTAACATCAAATCAGAAGAACAGTTGAGAAAAGAATACAAAGGTCTGCTCGAAAGACTTGAAGCAAAAGGGTTGCTCGAAGGTCTTGAAGGCGTAATCATTCAGGAAATGGTTAAAGGTAACCGTGAAATGGTTTGCGGTATCGCAACAGACCCTCAATACGGTCCTATGATGATGTTCGGGTTAGGCGGCGTATTCGTTGAAGTTATGAAAGACGTAACTTTCAGAATTGCTCCATTAACAGATATTGATGCTGAAGAAATGATTAAATCAGTTAAGGCATACAAACTGCTTGAAGGTGCAAGAGGTACAAAACCTGCTCAAATGGATCAAATCAAAGAAACCTTGTTGAGATTATCCCAACTGGTAAGCGATTTCAAATTCATTGACGAACTTGATATCAACCCACTGTTAATCTCTGAAACAACAGGTGAAGGTATCGCAGTTGACGGACGTATCAAAGTAAGAGTAGACGAAGCTAAAGAAGCTCTCGGTTGTTCTTGCGGAGAGTGCTCTCTTTGCCGTTAATCTTTGATTAGGTTAAATATATAAAAAGACCGCCTTTTAAAATGGCGGTCTTTTTTTTAAAACTTACAATTAATAATTTCCATAACATCGACATTAAGTGCATCTGCAATCTTATACAGTGTTTTAATTTTAAAATTATATGCACCGCGTTCAATAGAACTCACAGAATTTGTGCTTAAATCAGACTTAAATCCTAACTCTTCCTGCGACAATCCTCGTTTTAATCTTATATATCTTATACTTTGTCCTAATTTGAATAACAATTCATCCTGCATAATATTACATTCTACCTGCTTGACAATAGTGCTTCTAATATGTAAACTTGTATTATTACAAGTAAACATGTAAAAATAAATGTAAAATAGAAGAGCTGACTGGGTGAAAAAAGCATTTACATTAGCAGAAGTCTTGATAACATTAGGAATAATCGGTGTGGTAGCTGCAATGACTTTACCTGCGCTTATTAATAAAACAAGAAATAAAGAACTTCATACCGCGTTTTTGAAAACGTATTCAGAATTAAATCAGGTTGCTGGATTGTTCAAGGCGGATTACGGGGTATCTGTTGCTGAGTATGCTGTAGGTAATGCGCCTCTCGGTTCGAGTGATAGTCCAAACGGTATAACTCCAGAATTTTCTAATAAAATATTTTCATATTATAAAGGTACAAGGTCTTTAACTTCAGGTTCAATGGGAGCCGCTGATGATGAAGGGAATTTTATTCCGTATTATGCTATGAATACATTGAACGGACAAAAGTTTTCAGGCGGCGTAAACTCTTCCGGCAGAGATTCCTCTTTTTTATGTGATAATACTGCTTTTAAGAATAATATGTCAGGAGCTTTGATGATATTAAATGATGTCCCAAAACCGGGGCAGAATGGTCCTGTAATCTGCGTTGATATAAACGGCAAGAAGAAGCCTAATAGATACGGAATAGATTATTTTATGTTTTTATTTACAACAGATGGGCTTGTAATCCCTGTAGGTCAGGAGCATAGAAATAATCCTGCAGGGTGTAATAGTGCTTCTGGCAGCTGTGGTAATTTCAATAATGTAGGAGAGGAATACTGCTCAAATACATCAAACGACATTTCAAAAAACACCTCATGCGCGTATTACGCACTAACAAACACCCACCCGACCAAAAAGGGAAAAGATTACTGGACGGATTTTCTGGGAGAAGTTTATAGCAGGTAAATGTAAATTTTTCTTTACGAACTGACAAAAAATATCTTTACTTACTATTATTATCATGTGGTCAGAAAATAAGGGTTAGTGTATATGAAACTTTCAAGTATAGGAGTAACAACACCGCAGCATTTTACGGGAGAAAAGACTAAAAAAGCAATGAGAAATACTGCAGGGGCAGCAGCTATTGCACTTGCCGCTGCCATGCCTATGGAAAATGCGGATGCTCAGGTCATAATGCCTCCTCCTCCAATTCCTCCGATTACATATTATCAGGGATATATCCCGTCAACGGCTTATGATGTACCTGATTGCTTTGTGTATGGCGATGTAACAGACTTTGACTATGACAAATCTCTGACTCAAACTTTTAACGATATTGATTCAAAAGGAAAGCGCAACGGTTCCTTAAGCGTAAATGAAGTAATTGCTGCAGACCGTGACAACTGGAATGCAACGCATTTGTATCCATACAATGCTTATCAGATGAATAGAACAGTGAATAATTTTAATGTTGTATCTGCTATGTATAATGAAGAAGGCTCAAATCCTAATACGATTAATTTCAGGGAATATAAAAAGATTATGCAGGATTATATGAAGGCGCGGAATATTAATTCTTTCTTTAATCTGCTCAGGATAATCACTGTTCCTCGAATAGTGTGCCCGCCGCCGCATCATCACCATCCTGCGCCACCGCCACCGCATCACCATCATCATAGACGCGGATATTAGCAGCGTGGAGAATTTAGGTGAAATTATGCTATTGGCAAAGCTTTAGCCGAAGCAATTCAGCTTTTGAGTTTTGTCGGGCAGGTATGCCCAGCCGACTGAATCACCTCCCTTACAAATGGAGGCAAAGCAATCCAGTCTTTTAAATAAGTGAAGGGTGAGGAGTGAAGTGACAGTTTAGTTGAAAAGTTGAACGGATAAATGGATGAAGGTTTTTCTTCCCTCTCCCCTTGCGGGGGCATTGTTAACTTTCTATAGCAATGAATTTTAAGATTTTGTCCTCCCCTTGAGGGAGGACCGAAATCTTTGATTTCGAGGAGGGGTAGCAATGAAAAGTTAACAGACTCCCTTGCGGGAGAGTGTGTCCGAAGGACGGGTGAGGGGGGAAAGAGAAAAACCCTCCTGCACTTACGTGCCACCTCCCTTACAAAGGGAGGCAAAGCAATCCAGTCTTTTAAATAAATGAAGTGTGAAGTGACTAATTTTTTATTGAACCCCTCACTCCTCACTCTTCACTCTTCACTCTTCACTCTTCACTCTTCACTTATCCCGGAACTGAACTCAGAATGACTCAAAACATTGTCCCGGTGCCTAAGTAACTTCGTATCGTTTTCTAATACCCGATTGCCCAGTTTACAAAAGTAGACAATTTCTTTTTAGGCTCCACCGATACGTCTGTCTGTACTGCCGGAACTTCAATTACTTTTGCTGCTTTTTGAAGCAGGTTGTATTTTGTTATTTTGTAGTCAACATTATTAAAAGATTTTAATCTGTCTAACTGATTTTGTAATTCCGCATTCTCATCATTTAACGTTGTAACCTGGCGGCTCAAGGTGTTAAGGGTTATTTCGTGGCACATTTCAAAGTAATAGCTTACAAACGCCACTAATACAAATACTCCCAAAATTCCGCATAATGTTGCATTAACTTTTCTTATAGCCATCTCTTTATATGAACTCTCCTTGTGAAAATATCCCGTTATTACCGGTGCCTGCTGTATCGGGTTTCCCGTATAACTCTGATATCCGTAATTGTAAGAACAATTTCTATCCTCTTGTACTCTCGCTCTATTCAATTTTAGTCCCCAATTTTTCAGTTATTAATAATATGTATATCCCAAAATTATCGGTTAATTAATACATCTTGCGATTCTTAATTTTGCACTCCGAGATGGCGGATTTTCGGATATTTCTTTTTCTGACGCCATTATCGGTTTTTTATTAACAAGTTCCAGTTTAGGCGGCGGGCATGTACAAATCATTTGGTTTTTTGCGCAATGACACCGTTGCGAGTGGTACTTGAATACTTGTTTCACTATCCTATCCTCAAGAGAGTGAAAACTTATAACACTTATTATAGCACCAACGTCAAGTAAATCCAAAACATTATTTAAAGTATTTTTAACATTTTGTAACTCTTGATTTACTTCTATTCTAATCGCCTGAAATACTCTTGTTGCAGGGTGGATGGAGCTTTTTACGTGCGGAGTAGACTTTATAATTAACTCAGCGAGTTCGGTCGTTGTTTCAAGCTTTTTTCTATGCCTTTGTTCCACGATAGCTTTTGCAATCCTTTTTGAAAATCTTTCTTCACCGTATTCTGAGAAAATTCTAACCAAATCCTCCTCGGAATAACCGTTTACAACATCATAGGCAGAAAAATCCGCATCCTGATTAAATCTCATATCCAGAGGTGCTTCTTTTGAAAACGAAAATCCTCTCTCAGCCTTGTTAAACTGATGATAAGACGCCCCTAAATCAAAAAGCACCCCTCCAGTGATTTTGTTAATACCCAGAGAGTGCAAGACAGGTTTAATGTTTGTATAAGAATTTTTGACGATTGTTAAATTATTGTAATTTTTTAATCTTTCAGAGGCTGCCGCAATTGCGTCATCGTCAACGTCAAACGCAATTAATTTCCCGTTAGGAGAAATTCTTTGCAAAATGAGTTCACTGTGCCCGCCGCCTCCAAGCGTACAATCTACGTAAACAAGACCGTCGCGGCATTCAAGTGCATCGACAGCCTCATTTTTCATTACTGTGTAGTGCTTAAATTCCATAACAGAATTTTAGCATAAAGTTTTATAACATTGCAAAACCTTCAAGACCGTAATCATCAAAAATTTCAAGAAACTTGTTATAGGTAAATACTTGAGCATTACCGTCTGCATCCGAGATTTCAATTAATTTGTTTGAGTTGTTCTCTTCAATAGCTCTTGCTAAAGCTTCAATCTCTGATTCTGTTTTGTCCTGGGTTGAAATAAATTGAATGTCCATAAGTCGTCTCCATTTATTATATGTGGTATAAAAAGCCTTCAAGTCCGTGTTCATCATATATTTCCACAAATTTTGCGTAGGAATAAATTTTGGTGTTTTCAGGTTTATTTTGATCCATAACAACGATTCTCCCGTTGCTAATTTTGGAATCAAGGTTGTTGATAAAATCCACCATGGAAGTCAAATATCTTTCATTGGTAATATCTTCAATAGTAACATTTTTCAGAAAGTGGAAATCTCTTTCATTAAATGCAATTTGTTCGCCCATTGGTTCTGTTTACTCCTTATAAATAACCTGTTGCTCTGTAACTGCATTTACGGAATTAGAAGTTAAAAACTTTAGTCAAAATAGGTATTTGTTACTTTTTTGTTACAAAATGAAGGGAGGAATTTCTTTAAAGAAATTCCTCCCTTTGTATATATTCGTTACAAAATTTATACAGTCTGTTTTATTGCATTTTTTACGCGGCGGAAAGTTTTATCCTTACCGATAATAGCAAGGATTGCAGTCATATCGGCACCGCAGAGTCTGCCTGTCACGGCTGCTCTTATCGCCCACATAGTAACTTTAGGTTTGATTCCTTTTTCTTTGTATGCGGCTCTGAACTGTTCGAGTTTTTCGTGAAGATTTTCTTCAGTCCATTCCCAGTCTTGAGCTTCTTTTATAAATGTATTTAATACATCCTGAGAAACTTCGGTATCAAGTGTTTCTTTAGCTTTATCATCAATTTCGACATCCTGACCGAAGAAGTACGGAACTGCATCAGTGATATCGGAAAGAAGGGTAAGCGGTTCATAGGTTACCTCAACCATTCTTGTGTACTGAGCGTCCGTGAGTTCGGAAAGGTCATATTTTGTAAGGTAAGGTTTGAGTTTTTCTTTCAATTCAGGAATAGAAAGCATTTTTATGTAATGGCTGTTCATCCAGTTCAATTTGTCATATTCAAAGATTGAGTTGGATGACGAAACTTCATTAATTCTGAAATCAGCAGCGATTTCATCAATTGATTTAATTTCTTTTCCGTCAGACGGTGACCATCCGAGAAGTGCCACAAAGTTAATGAGAGCTTCCGTGAGGTAACCTTTTTCGACAAATTCTGAAACTGCTGTTGCACCGTGACGTTTTGAGAGTTTACTTCTGTCAGGTGCAAGTATCATGCCGAGGTGTCCGAATCTCGGAACTTCTGCCCCCAGTGCTTCAAATATAAGAATTTGTTTGAAGGTATTTGAAATATGATCTTCTCCGCGGATTACGTGGGAAATTTTCATAAGCATATCGTCGATTACAACGGCAAAGTTATAAGTCGGCGTGCCGTTTGATTTCATAATAACGAAATCCCCGAGAAGGTCTGTATCCATGTGCAATTCGCCTTTAACAAGGTCGTCGAATTTCAGGATTGAAGAATCATGGAAAGCTTTTTGTGCTTTTGAAATATTAAATCTTACAGCAGGTTTTCTTCCTTCTGCGCGTAATTTAGCTTTTTCTTCTTCCGATAAATTTTCGCATTTTTTTGTGTAAACATAAGGTTTTTTATTTTCTGCAGCTTCTTTTTTTTCAGCCTCAAGTTCTTCAGGTGTGCAGAAGCATTCGTAAGCAAAACCTTTATCAAGAAGTTCCTGAACATATTTCGGGTAAATGTCAAATCTTTCAGACTGTGTATAAGGTCCGTAAGGTCCGCCTACATCAGGACCTTCATCCCAGTTAAGCCCGAGCGCTTTCAGGCTGTCAAAGATATTATCAATATAAGCCTGGCTTGTACGTTCAGCGTCTGTATCTTCAATTCTTAAAACAAATTTGCCGTTATTTTTCTTGGCAAAGAGATAGTTAAATAAAGCTGTTCTTGCCGTTCCGATGTGGAGGTTTCCACTTGGGGACGGTGCTATTCTGACTCTTACTTCGTTCATGTTAAATCCTCGATTTCTTTTATATTTTGCACGGATAATTTTATCACGCGCAGGTTTTAAATTCAAGGCTTAATCAAGAATATACATAGGAGAGCAGCCCCAGCCGGAACCGCTTTTGCAATCCTCTGCATAGTTCTCTTTGTTTATTTTTGTGCAATAATCAGGACAATTAAACCCGTTTACGCTTAAATCTGCGTCATCTCTTTTGAAAAATCCTGGTGTAACTTCGCCGTCCGGTAAATAACAGTAAAAAATGTCTCTCCCGATTGTATTTGGTTTTTTAAATCCGTTTACGTCAATAAAAATCTGGTTTACGCTGTTGAAATTTATAACTGCGCCATCAGAAAGTGCAAAAGTATAAGCATTAAATGCTCCGTTTATAGTCATAATTTTCCCATGTTTATCATACCATTGCAGCTTGTTATTACCTCCTCCGTACCATGAAATTTCTTTAGGATTCCACATTTGGCTTATATTATCGGAAATAGATTCATTTTGCGCCAGTATTAAATCGCATTTTAACCCTGATTTTACTGTTTTTAGTTGTTTTGCAACTTTACATATATAAGTAGCCATATTTTGCCACTCTACCTGTTCGTAAGTCGTTTCTTCATCTGCGTAAACTTTTAGCATAGCCTGGCTTATTGCGGAGAATTCCTTTTTAAACGCTGCCTTAAACTGTTTGTCCTGTATGTTATTAATAACCGTTGGCAGGGTCATTGCTGCGACGATTCCTATAATCCCCAGTGTTATCAATACCTCTGCAAGAGTAAAACCTTTTCTCATGAATGAAGCCTCCTGGATTAATACTAACATATTGCACTTATTTATACAAGTGTAAATTGCACTTATATTTACTCTTAAAATAATGGCGTGTTTTTAAATGTATTTATAAGGTGTAAAATTAAATAAATGGAGGTAATCACAGATGTTTAATATTGAAAAACCCGAAATGGTTAACAAAACTTTCAGACTGCCTGCGGAACTTGTCGAAAGGCTTTGTACTGTTGCCCAAAATCGAGGGGTTTCATTAAATAACCTTGTTAAACAGTGCTGTGAATATGCGCTCAGCCAGCTTGCCGAAAATGCTGAAAAATAATGTCGTTTTGTGCTATAATCAGATTATGAGAAGGGCTTTGTTAATAATTTTTTTATTATGTCTGGGACTCCCTGTCTTGGCAGAAGATGTCGTCAAAGAAGAAAAATTGCCGAATATTTTTATCTGGACTCTGCCGGAGGAAAAAAATATTTCGCCTGACGATATTACAAGTTCAAATGAAGAGGAAGAAGTTTCGACCGTGCCTGAGCCTGAAAAGATTAACGCTATGAATTATGAAGAATATGTTGATGCTGCTGATGTGGTTTATTTGAAGGATGATGAAAATAACTTTGTACTAAATCTTACTGTTCCGCAGAAATTTGAATCTAGAAATATTGTTGACGGCGGCAAAATTCAGCCTAAAACAAGAAAAAATTATTCCCTGTACAGTAATGAAGAATATAGTATTGCTCCGCAGAGCATTCAATCTGTCGAAAAACACGGTAATTTTTCTCTGGGTACTTTGTATAATACAGGGATTGATAATTCTCAGCTGGAGCGCTCAACGACGCTGTTTACCAGATACGAGCGCAAATATTTCGCAATAAGTTCAGCGTTTAAGAAAAATAATCTTACCACCTACGGGCTGAATACCGATAATTTTTATATAGCACCTGAATTAAAATTGAATAAGATGTTTTCTCTTTCCCCTGTGCTGTCAACCGATATTACAAGAAACAGAAGAAAGGGTGAATTCGTGCTTTCTGTAAGTCCATTGAAAGATGACAGGATGAAACTCGAATTCGGTGCAGGTACCACTTACGACATAAATAACGATCGTTCCTGGTCGCAGGTGCGATTTAACACTAAATTCCAATTGTAAATTTCTTAAAATATAATTGAATACTAAGCTGTTTTCTTTTATAATTTAGGTAAGCACAAGGAGTTTTCCGTGGAAATAAAAAGAGGTAAAAATTTACCGCAAAAAGTTACGGTAGAATCATCTAAAGGTAAGAAACAGGTTGAAACTCTTGCCGTAAAGTCCCGTAAGAAAATCCGCAGTCATAAGCGGAAAATAGGGGTTTACTATTCCTTTTTAACCTTTGTACTATTGTTTTGTCTTGTGCAGGTAGGTTTCGGAGCGATTTTGAATATTTCAAAAATTGTTGCATACAAGGCTAAAATAAATACTATGAAAAAAGTGCGTGATGATGCGGAAGTCAGAAATAAAGAATTAAAAAGTGATATTAAGCAGTTCTCAAGGACTTCAAGTCTTGAAGAAATTGCAAGGAATAATCTTAAAATGGCAGGTCAAGATGAGGTTCTAGTCCTGATTAACAATACAAATAAACCTGATTTGAAGGATAAAAAGCATAAATTAATAAAAAAGAGTGAACAAAAGACAGAACAACGGAGTGCGAATGCAGGATAACGACGTTATAAATTATATAAAGAGAGCTTTTGAATTAAAGTCACAGGAATGTTATAAGCAGGCTATTGAAATGCTTTATAAAGCTCTTGAAACAGAAAACGATAATATTGAGATTTTATATCAGATTGCGGAGCTATACTACCTTCTGTATAATTTTGACAGGGCAGAACAATATCTGGAAAAAGTTCTGCAAATGTCGCCCGAGCATATACGTTCCCTTAAATTGCAGAGTTCCGTGTATGAGCGCCGCGGTTTGCTTGAAGCTGCACTTGTTCCTGCTGTTAAGGTCTATGAAGCAGAAGCTGAGCCGCAAAATTTAAAAGAAGTTATTAAAATTCTCGGCAAAATGAATCGTCTAGTTGAAATCGAGCAGTATAAAGACCGAATGGATAATGACTGTTTGTATGAATATGCTCTTGCCTGTTATAAAAACGGAAAATTAGAACCGGCGAAAGAACTCTCGCTACATCTTCAGGACTCCAGTGAAGATTGTAAAATTCTTCTAGGTAAAATCTATTTTGATGAAAATGATTTTGAAAAATCACGGGAGATTTTTACATCTTTCCCGAAATCCTGTAAAAATCCGGAAGTCTTAAATTATCTCGGACTTTTCGCAATTGAGGATATGAAATTTATAGATGCAATAAAATATTTTTCACAAGCCTCTAACATAAATAAAAATAATCCTGTTTATTTTTACAATCTTGCAAATGCATATTTCTTTAACGGCTGGCAGGAGGAGGCTGTTAATTCTTATATGAAAGCAATTGTGCTGGCGCCTGAAAATCTTGATTACAGATATTCGCTGGCATATCTGTACTTAGAAATGAAAAATTATGATAAAGCAGGAAAAGAAGTCGATTTTATCCTTTCTCATAATGAGAATTATTTGCAGGCAAAAGTCATCCTTGCGTTATTGAAGCTTCAGGATAAAGATTATCTCGGGGCGGAAAGAATTCTTGAAGAGAATATTAAATCGGGTGTATCAGATGCTTTTACATTAATTTCTCTCGGAAAAGTTTATATGGAGCTTGATAACTTTGAAAAAGCGGAAAAGGTGATGAAAGAAGTTCTGGAAAAAAATCCGGATAATATAAATTATATTAGCGACCTTGCCGATGTTTATATCAGGAAGAGAAAATTTGATGAGGCGCTTTTGCTTGCGGAAAAAGTTATAGAAATGAATGACCGTTACATATACGGGTATATTCTCGGTGCAAAAGTAGCATATTTAAAGGGTGACTTTGAAAAAACAAAAGAGTTTGCTCAGGATGTGATTTCTCTTGATATAAACTGTGCTGACGGCTACTATTATCTTGCACTGGTGCGAAGAGAAGAAAAAGATTACGAAGAAGCCGTAGAATGTATGAAACGCGCTATTATGCACGATTTGACCAACGCAAAATATTATGCGGAGATGAGTAATATTTATAAGCTTAATAATGATGTGAAAACCGCGCTTGAATACATAAAAGAGGCAGAAAGTATTGACGGTTCAACGGAATATAAAATTATGTACAGTGAACTTGCCGCATTGAACAGAGGAAAGTAATCAGGATTTATTTGCCGCGAAAAAATATATTATTATAATATAATTATGTGGTTAAAATCCTAAAAAGATATTAGGGAGGGCAAAAGAAGTATGAACTGGAAAAAAATGTTAAGCGTTGTTTTAATAACTCAAATGTGTGCGGCAGCGCCTGCTCTGGCATTTTCATTATCTAAAAAAGAGGAGATAATTATTCCAAAGAACTTCCCTGCAAAATACACGGCAGAATATGTTGAGCAAATTACGCCTGAATACAAAGCCATCGGTAAAGATATTATATTCTACGTAGCACTGGATATGCTGAAAGGTACGAACGGAGAATTCTCCAGAAAGGCAATTCTCGGAAATAACCTTTCTCAAAAACCTGTAAAAATAGAATTTAAAGATTTGGGTCTTATAAATCCCCAGTACGCGGCATTTGATGCTTTAGGCTGGAAAAAGGGCAAAAACTTATATATTTATATAAATCCGCGTCACAAAGACGCCCCTCCGGGAGCAATAGCTGCATTATTGTCCCATGAAGCTTTACATCAGGATGAGTATAATTCATTAGCGGAAGAAACTTATGCCTGGACAATGGAGGCAGCTGTGTGGTGTGAAATTTTGATTGCTTATCCGGAAAGTAACGAGAACCTCCACCCGCTCGTAACCCGTGAAAATACATTAAAAAAACTTTTTGAAAAAGGCAATTACACAAATAAATATATCAAAAAAACGGTTCACGCAAACGAAGGCTACAAGAATCTTCCGTCAACTTCTCCGGGGTTTGAAGATTTATAATACGACAGTTTTCAGAGTAATTAATCGGGTTACATAAAAAGTATATTGATTATCGAAATACGTTGTTGTTAAATAATCGTATGAAGAGAAAAGAACTGTATATTTTTATTGTTTTAGTCCTGGCTTTGTTTGCATTAAACAAGTTTGTAATGGTGTCAAACGACAGGAATTTGTTTCTTACAGACGAAGAACTTCTTAATAAAAATTACGTATCTTCACAAAAATTATTTGATAACGTTTGGACTGAAATAAGGGATAATTATTACGATCCGACCTTAAACCATCAGCAGTGGCGTTACTGGAAGGAGCATTATCACGGAAAAATTAAAACAGACGAAGATGTAAAAGTTGCGGTAGATTCAATGCTTGCGAGTTTAGATGACCCTTATTCAAGGTACATGTCAAAGTCTGAATATGCGGAACAAAATACGTCAATAACCTCAAAGATTACGGGTATAGGTGTAAATATTGCGGATATTTCCGGCAAAATCCAGATAATAAACGTTGTGGACGGGACTCCTGCCCAGAGCGCAAATTTACAAAACGGAGATATAATCCTTAATATAGACGGGAAAGACGCAAAAGGTCTTTCTATCGCAGAGGTGGCAAATCTTGTTCGCGGTCCTGAAAATACCATTGTAAAACTTACTGTCCTCAGAGATAAAGATAAGCTAGTCAAAAACGTTATGAGGAAGGAAATAAAGATAAAATCCGTAAAAAGTGTAGTTGATAAAAATATCGGATATATTCAAATTTCCAGTTTTATCGGTACAACGACTCCGAACGAATTTTTGGAGGCGCTTGAAAAAACGAAAGATACTGAAGGGTTAATAATAGACTTGCGCGGAAATACAGGCGGACTTTTGCCTAATGCAATTTTTATTGCGAACCTTTTCATTCCGGAAGGGAAACTTGTGAGTATAGTCGGTCGTAACGGTTATAGATACGATATACAGGCTCAAAATACGGATTTCGGGATAGACAAACCTGTTGTTGTACTGGTCGACGGAGCCTCAGCTTCCGCAAGCGAAATCCTTTCAGGGGCATTGAAGGATTACCATAAGGCAAAGCTTGTCGGAACCCGGACTTACGGAAAAGGTATGGTGCAAAAAATAATCCCAATGCCGAATGAAACAGGGTTAAACCTGACGGTTGCAAAATATCTTACGCCATCAGGTACTGATATAAACAAAAAGGGAATAAACCCTGATGTAGAGGTGCAATTTACAGCGCAGGATATCAGAGATAGGCATGATACACAGTTAAGTGAAGCAAAGAAAATAATGTCAGCGATGTTGACGGAAAATAAATGCTGTTCTGCTGCGAAGTAGTTGTCTGATTACTTGTTCTGAACTTGGGAGAAGGAGCGGAGAGGGGTATTATATAAAACCCTCCGGCACCAGTGTGCCACCTCCCTTACAAGGGAGGTAATTCTCATGTCCTTTCCTAAAGTGAGAAGGCATGAAAAGAAAACCGTTCAACCATTCGCCCTTTCAACTAAATTGTCACGTCACTCTTCACTCTTCACTAAAAAAGCTGGATTGCTTCGGCTAACGCCTCGCAATGACTTACATCCCCTCTCCCCTTGAGGGAGAGGGATAGGGAGAGGGGTATTATATA
Source organism: Candidatus Gastranaerophilales bacterium (assembly GCA_944324285.1). GTDB lineage: Bacteria > Cyanobacteriota > Vampirovibrionia > Gastranaerophilales > Gastranaerophilaceae > Scatousia. The sequence goes on from CALUVR010000002.1 coordinate 56,814, forward strand.
AAACCCTCCGGCACCAGCGTGCCACCTCCCTTACAAGGGAGGTAATTCTCATGTCCTCTCCTAAAGTGAGAGGGCATTAAAAGAAAACCATTCAACCATTCGCCCTTTCAACTAAATTGTCACGTCACTCTTCACTCTTCACTAAAAAAGGCTGGATTGCTTCGGCTAACGCCTCGCAATGACTTACATCCCCTCTCCCCTTGAGGGAGAGGGATAGGGAGAGGGGAAATAATGTAAAAAGTTTTTTAGCTTTATGCTTGCCCTTTCTATTTCTTTTTATAAATAATCTGTTCAACAAATAATTATAAAGTAGCTATTGATGGATTGACATTTGATTTATCTTAAAATATAATATTTATACACACTAAATAAATAGCCACATGGCTATTATTAAAATAATAATAAATCTAAAGATAGTTTTGCATACTTGACTTACGCGGTTCATTTGAACCGCTTTTTTTTTAGAATTGCTGAGCATAGAGTTTAAGTTTTTTTATTCATAAAGAAGTTTTTGTACTTCAAATCTTTTTTGTTTACTACGAGTCCGCATTTTGAACACGCCAGAATTTCACCGGTGGAATCTATCGGCATAAATATATGTTCGCAATTTTCATCGTTTTCGACTTCAGGAATTTCTTGAAGCGGGTTGAGTGCGGTATTAGCGTCGTATTCATCAAGAACTTCCGTAAAACGATCTTTTTTAAAGTATTTAACAATCAGTTCCAGAAGATACATTTAAAGCCTGAAGCCTTCCGGGAATATTTCGTCAAAGTTTTTTATATCAATACCGTTTTCTGCTTCAGTTATTATATCAAGTCCGCTATCCGAAACAAACTCACTCATAACCTGCCTGCATGCTCCGCAAGGGTAGCATGGTTTAGTGTTAGGGGAATAAATCGCTATGGCTTTAATTTTAAGTTCTCCGTCAGCGACTGCACTGCCTATCGCATTTCTTTCAGCGCAGATGGTTAAGCCGAAACTGGAATTTTCAAAGTTGCAGCCTGTGTAAACCTTTTCGTTTTCAGTGAGGACGCATGCTCCGACCTTAAATTTTGAATACGGTGCATAAGCTTTTTCACTTGCAGCTTTTGCTCTTTCCAATAATTCTGTGTATTCCATACAATGCTCCTTTGTAGTTTCTTACCAGTTTAATAAAATTAAAGAAAATAGTAATCCATTACCCGTATGAAAAATTGTGTGATACAATTAAAGTATGAAAAATTTCTTTGGATTTTTGGTATTGTTAATATCTTTGATATTTGTCCCTTGCGCAAGCGCTGTAACTTTTAATGTGGTAGTTTTGCCCGCGGATATTTTAAGGGTTTGCGAAAATTATTACTGTTATCCGGAGGTATCGGAAATAGTTGCGGAAGATTTGGTGAATTATTTTAATGCAACAGGAAAAATAAAATCTCCGACGGTAACGGAAGTCAGAAGAACGCTTTCTCAAAATCAAAACGTAAAACCGGTGGTAAAGTCAGCTGCGGATAAGTATAATTTAACAGGAAATATTGATTATGCGTCATTGAAGCAATTGGCAAGATTATTTTCAGCTAATTCTGTATTACTGATATCAAACAGCGTTTCGGTTGAGGGTGCCTCACGTAAAAGAAGCGTTTGGGAAATTTTGGAACTGGCAAGCGGGCTGAATATTTCATATCCTTTCATAATGGAAACGGATGCTGTATTGATTGATACTGTGAATGATTTAGTAATGTGGCGCGGAGGATATACAAAGGGTTTAAATACTTCTGACGGAAGCTTTTCTGCCCAGAAAGCTTCGCAGAGTTATGCAAAATATGCTTATCTCCAATCATATTCGGAAGATATTTTATCAAAAGCAATTGCTCAGAATGTAATTTTGAGATTTTTCCCTAAAACAGTAAGCCCTGTCTTGAAACAGGACAGTAACCTTAAGCCGTCAGGGAATTTTTTCCGGTATGAAAGCACAAACCCGGCTTCTAAAAAATTGGAGGAAGAGGAAGAAGAACCGCTTGAACACAATTATGGTGAGATGATTTACGGTTTGTAAGGCGGCTGCATCGGCTGATATTTATCTTGAGGGCGCGGGGAAAGCATATCCTGTGAAGTTTGAAGCGGTTTTGTGTCGGGCGAGGTGATTGGCTGTGGTTGCGGCGGCTGGATTGTATTATACTTTTCTCTTATTCCTCTTCCGTCAGATTTGTTTAGTTCAGGTTTCATTTCAACCTGTACCTGTGTTGTGGCTGCAATTTCATCGAGTTCTTCTATTCTGGCTTTGGTGTCTATAAATGCAACAAACAATACTGTTAATACTGCAGTCATTATAAGAAAATTTTTCATAAATATCTCCTTTTATAACCATTTTAATTAGTGAACGATAAAGTAAATCGGACAAAGTAGTAATATTTGGAGTAAGACTTCGTTCGTAATAATTATTACCTTTTACCCCTTGCACAATATCGAGAGAGATGATAATATGTAAATGTCTAGAAAAATATAATTAGAGAGGGAAATATGGCAAGATTAATAAGACCTACATGGGCAATCAGATGTGTGCAATCAGGTTGCAAAACATTATTTGAAGTTGCAAAGGTAGAAGACGGCAAACAGCAGGAAGTTGTATGCCCGAATTGCGGTGAACACTATGTTTATCCTATTACGGATGAAAACGAAAATAAATAATGTTTAACGGTACTGATAAACGCTATAATCAGTATAGTGCATACTTAAAGAATAAATTCGGCGTCAAGGTATATAAAATTACTCTTGATGCCGGTTTTTCGTGTCCGAACCGCGACGGAACAATTTCTACAGGCGGATGTATCTTTTGCGACGAGGGCGGAAGCTTTTCTCAGGCACATTCTAATCTTTTATCAATTGAAGAACAGATTGATGCGGGTATAAAAACACTTTCTGCAAGATTTAAGGCGCAAAAATTCATGTCTTATTTTCAGGCTTATTCAAATACTTATAAACCTGTAAAAGAATTAGAAAAAATCTATAATTCATCTCTTTGTAGGGACGAAATTGTGGGGCTTTCAATAGGAACCCGTCCGGATTGCGTTGATGATGAGAAATTGGATTTGATAGCTGGATACAAGGATGATTATTACACCTGGATAGAATACGGGCTTCAATCCATCCACGATAAAACGTTAAGAAGGATTAACCGCGGGCATGATTTTGACTGTTTTTTGAAAGCCTACGAAAAAACAAAAGAGAGAGGAATAAATGTCTGCGTACACGTAATTTTTGGTCTGTGGGAAACTCGTGATGAAATTATGCAGACTGCCCAAAAGCTTGCGGAACTAAAAGTTGACGGAGTGAAAATCCACATGCTCTGTGCACTGGAAAACACAAAACTTGCAGATATGTATTTCCGCGGTGAGATAGATTTTATGAGCGAAGAGGAGTATGTTCAAACGGTCTGTGATTTTCTTGAGTATCTGCCTAAAACAACTACAATTCATAGACTCGCAGGCAACGGATTAAAGAAAAATCTTATAGCGCCAACCTGGCTCGGTGCAAAAATGGATTGCCTGAATAAAATAGACAGAGAACTGATGAAAAGAAATTCTTTTCAAGGTATAAAATTTTTGTAAATATATTTACAAATTAAAAGTATTATGAGATAATTTTTTTGCGGAAGGGGTCTTTGTAAAGAATTCTTAATAAATAAGAAAACAAAGCGCAAAAAAATTAATTTATGTCTTTTAAAGCATTCGGCAAATAATAATTTGGAGTAGTAGAAAATATGTTAACGATTCAGCCTAATTTCACTCAGCGTTTGCATTCTCAGGTTTATTTCAAAGCGAATGATGACGATTCCGATAACGGACAGTCCTCTCAGGATAACGAACTAAATGCCTTGCGTGATGACATAACAGACGTAATGGACGGAGTGAAAAAATATGAAGATAAAGTCCCTCCAAAACTTAAAAAAGTCGGCAGTGCACTCTGCCTGGTAGGTGCCGGTGCTGTAATGGGCGTAGGTACAAAATTAGGCTGGAACGAAACAGGAAAACTTCTTAAAAAAGTTGCAAAAAATCCGACAGTTGTAAAATTCAGGGAAAATTTAAGCCGGTTTGGTAAAAATATTTCAGCTTCCCTGAAAAAATTACGTGACGAGCATTTTGCAAAAACTCCTTTTGGCAAGGCAGTATGCGAATTATTTAAAAATCTTTCAGAAACAAAGCCTGTAATGGCTGTGAGAAATATGTTCGGAAATGTTAAGAAGGTTAAATCCGGTGCAATCGCAGATACCACAGGAGATGTTGTTGCATTTTCAACAGGTGTTTCAACGACTCTTGCCGGTGCAGTCGCAGATAAGAAAAAATCAAAAGACACTGCCGGCAGCAAAGAAAATGTATCCTCAGAACAAGTTAGAACAGAGTCAGACGCTGATATAGACAATTACGACAGTGAAGCAGATAACTATGACGAGGCTGATTATGACGATGAGGATTAGTCCCGTAAGTTTTACAGCTTCGAATGAAAAACAGCCGAGGGTTTCCGAACAGAAGCGTGAAGAAATCCGCGACGGAGTTGTTGCAGGCGGTGCAGCCGGTGCCGGATATACAGCGGTTAAGAAAAATACGCTCAACATGCTGAAAGAAACCGAAACCGCTTGTAAAGCTGGCAAAGCTGCAGCAGCCGCCAGAGCAGCAGAAACAGCAAAGGTTGGAACAGGACTTTTTGCAGGGTTAAAAAATAATGCAAGAGTATTGACAAAAAGACTTGTTACAAAACTGGACGCTGTAAAAACCTCAAAATATATAAAACCTATAATTAATAACAGATTAACACGCTTCGGCTGTGGTGTTGTTGGCGGAGTATTAGCTGTTTGTATTCTTATCTCAGGGCTTGGAACTTTATATCATAATTCCGTTGAACTTATAAATAATTATGTTCCGCGTGTTGCCCATAGAGTTAATCAAATTTCTGACAGATTTGATTCTTCTAAAGAAGACTAACTGTTGTTTTATTTTTTATTCGTGCTAAACTTCTGTTATGCAGGATTTTTGGGTAAAAGAGATAAAAACTGATAATATTAAGCCGGAGATAGATTATATCGGGTTTGATAAGTCGTATTCCGATAAAGTTTGCGATAAATTTAGCTACAAAAATTTGAAAATATACGGGTTAACATCTGCTCAGGCAAATATATTAAAGCAATTAGCGCTGTCTGTAGGGGCTGATTGCGCTACCCATAGAGAAGTTATTACAGGAAAAATTGAAAAATCGGACTGTATTTTAGGCGGAAGTGTTTCGCAGATAAAAAAGATAGCCGACAAATTGCAAAATCAGCCGTTCGGCTTGAAGCTTCTCGGGGAAAAACTTGTAGCCGATTATAGAAAGCCGGAAAAAGTTAAAATTATGGGAATTTTAAACGTCACGGATAATTCTTTTTCTGACGGCGGTGAATATCTTGATACAGCAAAAGCTTTTGCGCATGTGAAAGAAATGATTTCTGACGGGGCGGATATAATTGATATAGGTGCAGAATCGACAAAGCCAGGTTCAGATCCTGTCCCTCCTGACATTCAGCTTCAAAGGCTTTTGCCTGTAATGGAACTTATAAAAAAAGAAAATATGAAAATTCCTGTAAGTATTGATACAAGGAGTGCAGTAGTTGCTGAAAAATTAATTAAAGCCGGTGCCGCGATAATAAACGATGTATCAGGTATGACTTATGATTGGTGTATGGCTGATGTTATAGCAAAGTATGATGTGCCGGTAATAATTCAGCACTCTAAAGGAACTCCTAAGAATATGCAGGATGCACCTGTTTATAAGCACCTTATGGATGAAATATTCTTTGATTTAAAGCGTCAGATTGAATTTGCTGAAGAAAAAGGAATTTCCAAGAATAAAATAATAGTAGACCCAGGGATAGGATTTGGAAAAACAAGAGAACAAAATTTTGAGATATTAAAAAGGATAGAAGAATTGCGCTTGCTAGATCGTCCGATAATGATAGGCTTATCCAGAAAAAGCCTTCTTGCACTGCAAGATGAGGATAATATGACAAAAGATATCTTTACGGTAGCATTGAATACTTTAGCTGTAGAGCGCCATGTCGATATAATCCGTGTTCATAATGTAAAATTACACAGAAAACTTCTTAATATGCTGAATAAATAGCAAAAAATCATTTTGCGGATTTTTAATACATTGGAATTCCGGTCCCATGATAATCAGAAGTAAAAATGCAGAGAAATTTATAAGATATTCGGGGAAAAAGCTCAATGCGCCTCAGCAGGCGGTAATAATGGGCGTTTCATCTTTAATGTTTCAACCTTATATCAACAGAAAGAATAAGCAGCTAGACGAAGATACTCGTGATATGGCTGTTGCAAGGTCTATCGGAAAAAGTATAACAGGGAATGTTTCTGATTTTGTGACGAGGGTTTTTTCAATATTTGCGGTTACAAAATTGTCCAATTATGTTATAAATAGTGTAAAAACTGATGCTGATTTTGTAACGGGAGTAAGCCCGAAATCAAAACTTGATATATTTACTCCTAATATAAGAGAGGGATTTATTCCTCAGACTCGCAAGGAATTTTTAAAAGACTTTAAATCATATAGAGTTGCAATGGGCGCGCTTTTGGCAACCGGTCTTTCAGTGTTTGTAAAAACGACAGTCGAACTGCCTGCTACAAAATATTTGACTGATTATTTTTACAAAAGGGAAAAATTAAAAAAGGAAAAGCATGATAAAACCGACGTTAATAAATAGGTTTACGAATACCATATATAAAAAATACGCGAAGGACAGCGGCAAACTTTTAGTTCATGTAGGAACAGGAGTGACTGCAATTGGGGCGTCGGCGCAGGTGGGGATGCTGCTTGCTGATAAAGATATTCAGGGGCATACGAAAAAATTTCTGGTAAACCAGGAGATAATTACATCAGGAACTTGTATTGCTCTGTATTATGGAATTTGCGAAACAACAAGAGTTGCAGTGAATAAAATGATAGAAAAGGGAAAGGTTTTGACTTCCTCTGCGGCTTCTTGTATTTCTATATTAAATAAAGATAATTCGGATTGTAAACCGGAGGATTGGAAAAAAGTATTTACAAAAGAGGAGATGAAAAAAGGAATTTCTTTTAATCTTGAGAATATAAAATACACTGAAATATATAACAAAACAAAAGACAGTTTAAAACCGTCGGTTGCGGAGGGTGCTAAAAAGGCGTTAACGGTATTTCAGGACTATAAAAACGGAGCGGGAGTTCTTTCTGTTTTGGCGGCCTCAATTTTTGCAGGAAATATAGCAGGCCCTGTTATCGGAAATTTGATTGCATCGCTTCCAACAAAGCGTGAAAGCAAAAATGCTGAGGAATAAGTGAAGCGCTTATTTCAACATAAGGAAATAGTCTAGTGCGCAAAAGACCTTAGTCTATTTTTATATGGGGCTTGTGCAGCCCCAAACCCCGCACTGACATTCTTTTACTTTTTTGCGATGAAAAGCGTATTGCCGTCAGAGGGCAGAAGCATACGCTATGCGTATGCGTGCCCGTTTAACGGCGGCAAGCAAGCTGAAAAAGAATGTCAGCCAAGAAAAAGAAACACGCTTATATTACACGCTGCTACGCAGCGCAAAGACCAAATGGATGTCGTTAAATGCTAACGCGTTTAACCTTTGAGCCTCACTATTGCACTACGTGCACGTTCGGCGACCTGCCTGTAGCAGTTCTGAATAAAATCCCCCCTGCCCGCTTTCCATTGGGGGTAAAGTCAAAGCCTCCCTTGTAAAGGGAGGTGGTGCGTAAGCACCGGAGGGTTTTCATGCGAGCGTGCGGCGTAGCCGCGATAGCGAGCATATAAGGTTGAAGGCTCTGCCTTCAACTACTTCCATTTGATTTTGCGGCGCGAAGCGACGCTGTATACGATTGCGTTTTTCTCTTTCTTTGGTTCATTTCTTTCTCTTTTAATCGCAATAAAAGAGAAAGAAATGAACATAAAAGAATAGACTAGTGCCTTTTGCGCACTTGACTATTTCCTTAGCATTTTACAAATGACGCGGTTTCTAATAAAGTGGAAATATTTTTTTTACGTGTAATAATTAAAGTATGCTAGATAAGATTACGATTAAGGGTGCTAAGGAACATAACTTAAAAGACGTATCGCTGGAAATTCCGAAAAACGAACTGATTGTTTTTACTGGTGTTTCAGGCTCCGGTAAAAGCTCGCTTGCTTTTGATACAATTTTTGCGGAAGGGCAAAGACGGTATATTGAAAGTCTTTCTACCTATGCAAGACAGTTTCTTGGTCAGATGGATAAGCCTGATGTTGAATATATAGACGGGCTTTCTCCTGCAATATCTATTGACCAGAAATCCACAAGCAACAACCCGCGATCAACCGTCGGGACGGTTACGGAGATTTATGATTACCTGAGGCTTTTGTACGCGCGCGTCGGAACCCCTTTTTGTCCCGAGTGCGGTGCAGAGATTAAACCTCAGACGATTGATGAAATAGTTAATAATATACTGAAACTTGGAGAAGGCACTAAAATCCAAATTCTTGCACCTATTGCACGAGGCAAAAAAGGCGAGTTCCAGTCAACCTTTGAAGAACTCCGTCAGGAAGGATTTGTCAGAGTTAAGGTTGACGATGAGATTTGTAATCTGGATGAAGATGAAATTAAACTCAATAAAACCAAAAAGCATAATATTTATGTTGTTGTTGATAGAATAGTCGTAAAAGAAAGTGCACAATCACGTATTGCCGACAGTGTCCAGATTGCGTTGAAAAAGGCAGATGGAATAGTAATCGTTGATGTTGTCGGAGATAAGGAAATTATTTACAGCGAAAAACTTTCCTGCCCTCATTGTAATATAAGTTTTGAAGAATTAGCCCCGAGGATTTTCTCATTTAACGCGCCGTATGGAGCTTGCGAGCGCTGCGGCGGATTGGGTGCGGATTTTGTGATAGATCCTGATTTAATTGTTCCGGATAGAAAAAAATCACTTAATGACGGAGCAATTTATCCGTGGTCTAAGACTTCAACATCATACTACGAAGATGTCCTTAAATCTGTTTGTGACCATTACGGTATTGATATGGATAAGCCTTTTGAGGATTTGTCTGACGAACATCAGAGCATAATCCTTTATGGAGGTGAAGATATTCTTCCGTTTAGAGTCCAGAAATTCGGCACCCACAGGTACGAAACAAAATACCACAGATATATAGGCGTAATTCCTTTCCTTGAAAAGCGTTACAATGATTCATCAGGCGAATACTGGCGTGATGAAATCGAAAAATATATGGTGACAACCCCTTGTCCTAAGTGCGGCGGTGCAAGATTAAAACCTTTTCCGCTTGCGGTCAGAATTAAGGGGAAAAATATATATGAATTTACTCTGATGCCTATAGATGAAGCAATGGATTTTATAAACGATTTGTATCTTGAACTCAATGAATACCAGCTTCATATAGCAAAGCAAATTCTTGATGAAATTCGTGCGCGTTTGAGATTTATGTGTGATGTTGGGCTTTCTTATCTTAACCTTGCCCGCCGTGCAGGAACTCTTTCAGGCGGCGAAGCACAGCGTATCAGGCTCGCAACCCAGATAGGAAGTGGCTTGTCAGGTGTTTTGTATGTGCTTGATGAACCTTCAATAGGACTTCACCAGAGAGATAACGACAGGCTTATAAAAACCCTTATAAAACTCCGTAACCTTGGAAATACTTTAATTGTCGTAGAACACGACGAAGATACAATGCGAAATGCCGATTATATCGTTGATATTGGACCTAAAGCAGGTATTAACGGCGGAAAAATTGTTGCTCAAGGGTCGCTGCAGGATATTATTGATTGCAAAGACTCTCTTACCGGTCAATATCTGAGCGGTGTAAGACAAATTCCTGTTCCTGAAACTGTCCGTGAAGGCAACGGAAATTTTCTTCACGTTAAAAATGCTTACCTGAATAACCTGAAACATATTGATGTAGATATTCCGCTCGGAAAAATTGTTGTCCTGACAGGGGTTTCAGGTTCCGGCAAATCAACCCTTATGCAGAGTTTGATTTACGAATACGCAATCCACAAAGTCCGCGGCAGTAAACCGAAACCGCAGGGAGTTGAAGAAATTACAGGCTTTGAAAATATTGATAAAGTCATTGACATAGACCAATCCCCGATAGGCAGAACCCCGCGTTCAAACCCTGCCACTTATACCGATGTATTTACCCATATAAGAGATTTGTATTCCAAAACAAATGAGGCAAAAGTTCGCGGCTACAAACCAGGACGTTTCAGTTTTAACGTAAAAGGCGGACGATGCGAAGCCTGCAAAGGCGACGGTGTTAACAAAATCGAAATGAATTTTCTTTCGGATGTATATGTGAAATGCCCTGTATGTAAAGGCAAACGCTATAACAGAGAAACTCTTGAAGTTAAATATAAAGGAAAAAATATTTCGGAAGTCCTTGATATGAGCGTGAAAGAAGCGCTTGAGTTCTTTGAAAATGTTCCGTCTATCAGAAATAAACTTCAAACCCTGTATGACGTAGGGCTTGATTATATTAAACTCGGACAAAGTGCCACAACCCTTTCAGGCGGAGAAGCCCAGAGAATTAAACTAGCCTCGGAACTTACAAAACGTGCTACAGGGAAAACGCTTTATCTGTTGGATGAGCCATCTGTAGGTCTGCACTGGTATGATCTTGATAAATTGATTAAAATAATTCAACAGCTTGCAGATCAAGGGAATACAATTCTCATAATTGAACATAACCTTGATTTGATAAAAGTTGCGGATTACATAATTGATTTGGGACCGGAAGGAGGAAGCTCAGGCGGTGAAGTCGTTGCTACAGGTTCTCCTAAAGAAATAGCTAAAAATAAAAAATCGTTTACGGGACAATACCTGAAAGGTGTTCTATAAATTATAGGATTTTGTATATATATTTCCGCCAAACATACTTAAAAGATAAACATACTGTCATTCCGAACTTGTTTCGGAATCTTACCACCGGCTAGACACTGAAACAATTTCAGGGTGACAATTTTGGTAATTATTTGTGAAATTTGCTACATAAGTCCCAATTTATATATATTGACGCTTTTTGAAAGATATGTTATTATTAAATTATATAATGATATCATCAGGAGATTTTTGTATGAAAAAATTTTTATCAGGTATAATAATTGCATTAATGATGGCTTTCGGTCAGTCTGTTCTAGCTAAAACCGTTCCGGTCGAGGCTATGACATCTTTTTCTGCAAATAACCCTCCTGATACTATGATTGTTAAAGTTAAAAGCAATATTCAGGTAACTGAAGATTTAGTGCTTTTTGAAAATTTTCTTGTAAGAGGCAAAATTGCAATGCAGAAAAACGGTGCATTTGCTTTTATCCCTTACGCTTATGTAAATATTCATAACGAGGAAGCTCAGTTCCAGCCGCAAACTTACGGTTCTTTTGCTGGTCTTTTGAATAACGGGCAGGTGGTTCCTGCAAAAGCTCCTTTGACGTTGAATAAAGGTCAGCTTTTTGTTTTGAATTTTAAAGATGTTAAAAAAGCTGAAAATAATCAGGTTAACCAGAGTCTTTCAGGTACGCCATCAGAGGTTTTGATTGATGTTTTTGTTCCTGCAACGGAAGAATCTCAACGACCTTTCAGTACGTGGCTGCCTGGTATCCCGAGAACAGATCTCCCGACTATGGATGCTACAAACCGTTATAACCCTGCTATGCCGTTGAGAAGTATTCTCCAGCAGAGAGAATTTTTAAGATAAGGCATGAGCTGCAGTTCAAAGCTTTGAAAAAATGCTTAATCTGTAATGTAGATGTAATGTTAAGAAGGCAGGGTGATATGAAAAAATATTTAATCAGGGTTGGGGTATTAGCTTTTCTTGTGACAGGGATGTCACCGGCTTTTGCAGATAGGCTTCATGTGCAGGCATTAACTGATTTTTCGACTGAATCACCTGCCAATAGTATTACCTTTCAGGCACTAGATTCCATAGAACTCAGTCCTGATGTCAAAATATGGAGCGGTGATGTTGTGGATGCTCATATTCAGGAAATAATTCCGCCAAAGCGCCTTAAAAGGAATGCTTCTTTCAAAATTGTGCCGGTAAGTTACACTGATACTGCTGGTAATAAACATGTAATTAATGACGAATTCATAGGTAAATTTTCCCCGAAATTTGAACTTGATAAAGGTCAGCTTGCGAAAAATACTGCATTGTCAATCGGTAACCATTTCTTTCAAGGTTTAAGTCTTGGATATCACGCATTAGAGGGTGCGGTTAAAAATGAAGAGGGTAACCGCGTAAAATCAAGTGTTGTTTCTGTTTACAAAAACTCTCCGCTTTCTTATGTGGAAAACGGTCAGGAGTTAGAAATTAAAGAAGGTGACCTATTTTCATTTACCTTCAAAACGGGTAATAACGACGATGATGACGAAGATGAGCTTTAGTAATTCATCTGTTTTTTAAGCTTCCACTGCTGCGATTTTTAATTGTCCTTTGCCTTCAAGGATGATTTCTTTTTCAGAATTATTATCGTCGATAATTAATTTTGTTTTCGGCGTTTCGTTTTCCGTGAAGGTTTCAATTGATTTAATTTCGATGTTTTTCATATTTAATTCCTTTTGAATATTATAATACCAGATTTAAAAATATTTGCAAGCTGCACTATAAGTACAGGCATAAAGCAAAAAGATCCGCCATTAATATAGCGGATCTCTTTGTAAAATTAAAGAAATATTTATTAGCCTTTAACCTGACTCATAACTTCTTCTGCGAAGTTATCCTGACGTTTTTCAAGACCTTCACCAAGAGTATATCTTGTGAATTTCTGAATAGTCAGTTTACCTTCGATTAATTGTCCTACTGTTACGTCAGGGTTTTTAACGAACGGCTGTTCAAGAAGAACTCTTGATGCCATAAGTTTATTTACACGACCTTCAACGATTTTTGCTCTGATATTTTCAGGCTTTTTCTGTAAATCTTCTTTACCCATTTCAATTTCAGTTTCGTGGTCAATTACTGACTGCGGAATTTCCGCTCTTGAAATAAATTCAGGGGCAGAAGATGCGATGTGCAAGCAAATATCGTTCATTAATTCAGCATCTTGTTTGTCTGTTTCAATTAAAACGCCGATTTTGCCGTTGTGGATGTAAGTTGCGGTGTTACCTTCATAGCGGACAAATCTTCTGAAAGTGATTTTTTCGCCGATAGAAGCAATTTTTTCTTTGATAACTTCAGAAATAACTTTACCGCATTTAGGGCAAGTTGAAGCAAGAAGTGCATCAACGTCAGCCGGATTTGATTCAGCGACGAATTGAGCAAGACCGGAAGCTAATTCTTTAAACTCTTCATTTTTAGCAACGAAGTCTGTTTCGCAGTTAACTTCAACCATAGCGCCGCAAGAATCATTAACGAAAGAAGCGATAAGACCTTCTGCCGCAATTCTTCCCATCTTTTTATCAGCGGAAGCCATACCTTTTTGGCGGAGAACTTCCATTGCTTTTTCCATATCACCGTCAGTTTCGACGAGTGCTTTTTTAGCATCCATCATACCTGCACCGGTTTTGTCACGGAGTTCCTTAACCATTTGAGCTGTAATATTCATTATATTTCTCTCCTTTTTATAAGTGAAGAGTGAAGGGGCGTGAAGTTTTTCAACGTCTTCACTCTTCGCGTAAATTATTCTGCAACTGTTTCAGTTTGTTCTTCAACTTTTTCTTCAACAACGCCGGCGTCTTCAGCTTTAATTTCTTCAATTTTAGCTTTCTGGTTAGCGTTGTTTTCTTTAAGCTGTTTGCCTTCAAGAACAGCGTCAGCAAGTTTAGAAGTGATTAATTTGATAGAACGAATAGCATCATCGTTGCCCGGGATTACGTAGTTAATACCGTCAGGGTTAGCGTTTGTATCAGCGAGGCAGATAACCGGAATACCGAGTTTATTTGCTTCCTGAATAGCGATTAATTCCTTGCCCTGGTCAATGATGAAGATTAAATCAGGCAATCCTCTCATATCTTTGATACCGCCTAAAGTTTTGCTTAATTTGCCTAATTGTCTGTTCAATTGAGCGATTTCTTTTTTAGGCAGTTTTTCAGCGTGACCTGAAGCTATAAATTCTTCAAGTTCTTTCAATTTATTAACGCGCCCTCTGATGGTTTCGAAGTTAGTAAGCATACCGCCCAACCATCTTCTGTTAATGTAATAAGCGCCGGCTCTTTTTGCTTCTTCTGCAACAACTTCAGCGGCTTGTTTTTTAGTGCCTACAAAAAGGATGTTTTTATTGCGTGCTGCGAATTCTCTGACAACAGCGTAAGCTTCATCCAACAAGTCGGAAGTTTTGCGTAAATCAATAACGTAAATACCGTTTCTTGCACCGTAAATATACGGTTTCATTTTAGGGTTCCATCTTTGAGTCTGGTGTCCGAAGTGAACACCTGCTTCTAAAAGTTCAATCATAGATGCTACAGGCATCGTTTTTCTCCTTATGTTAATTGTGTACTACGGGCTAAACCGCCTCATCCGTAGGCAGTGCGGGCATTTGTTTTCCTAAACTTTGGTCTTATATTATAGACAAGCCCCAGTTTAGAATGTTTCGCCCCAACCCCGGACTAGGGCAAACCTATCAGGCTGGTGTAACCATTAATATATTACTATAAACATGCCGTATTGCAAATGTAATATTGACTTTTGTAAATAATAAAAATATGAAGAAATGGCTGACAATTTCAATTGTCAGCCCTTCAGTTTGTTTTATATTTATTAGTTTTTCTTCTTTAAAGTCGGAAATGCAATAACATCTCTGATTGAAGGGGAATTTGTCAACAGCATTACCAGTCTGTCGATACCTACACCCAGTCCGCCCATCGGAGGAGCACCGTGTTCAAGCGCACAGATGTAATCCTCATCAATTGGCATTGCTTCTTCATCCCCGTTAGCTTTTGCCTGCATCTGGGCTTCAAATCTCATTCTCTGGTCAATAGGATCAGTCAATTCAGAGAACGCATTTGCAATTTCCCAGCCGTTAACGCGGGTTTCAAAACGCTCGGTCAAACGTTCGTTATCTCTGTGAACTTTTGCAAGCGGTGATATGTCACGCGGATAATCTATAATATGTACAGGTTGAATTAAGTGAGGTTCAACCTTTTCCTCAAAGATTAAATCAATTACCTGTCCCCAGTTGTCGCATTCTTCAGGGTTAATGCCCATAGATTTAGCTTTTGATTTAGCGTCATCAAGGGTATAGCAGCTTGAAAAATCTACGTCAGTATATTCTTTAATCGCGCCGAGCATGGTTTTTCTGTCCCATGGCGGAGTTAAATCAATTTCGTTGTCGCCGTATGTAATTTTCATTGTGCCGAGAACTTCCTGCGCAACCGTTGATACAAGATTTTCGGTTAATACCATCATTTCATTATAATCAACGTAAGCCTGATAAAGTTCCATCATTGTAAATTCAGGGTTGTGACGGATATCAATCCCTTCATTTCTGAAACTTCTGTTAATTTCAAAAATCTTTTCGCTCAAACCGCCGACCATAAGTCTTTTCAGATAAAGTTCAGGCGCAATTCTCAGGAACATATCCATATCAAGAGTATTGTGGTGTGTAATGAAAGGTCTTGCATTTGCGCCGCCTGCCTGCGGGTGAAGCATAGGTGTTTCAACTTCTAAAAATCCCTGTTTTGTTAAATATTCTCTGATTTTTTGGATAATCAAACTTCTTGTTCTGAAAGTTTTTCTTACATCTTCATTGACAATCATATCAACGTAGCGCTGACGGTAACGGGTTTCCACATCGGTAAGTCCGTGAAATTTTTCAGGCAGCGGGAGAAGTGATTTTGATAATAATTTTAATGAAGTGGATTTAATTGAAAGTTCTCCGCGTGGTGTTCTTCTGATTGTACCGGTGAAACCTACGATATCGCCGATATCAATAAGTTTTAATATTTTCATTTGCTCTTCTGATAAATTTTCTTTGTGTGAAAATATTTGGATTTTACCTGAAGCATCCATTAAATCAATAAACATACCGGTATTTCTGATAGCCATAACACGTCCGGCAACTGAATAAGTATCTTCAGTTTCTTCACCTGCCGGAAGGTCTTTGTATTTTGCCTGTAAATCCGCAGCGTCAGCGTTTTTGTCAAACACATACGGATATGGGTTAATCCCTTTATCGGCTAAATCAGCAAGTTTTTGAATTCTTGTCTGTCTGATTTGGTCTATTGCCGAATTCGGCTCATGAACTGTTTGTTGTGTCATATTAAATAATTCCTTATATTTTAGTGTAACTCTCAATTAAATAGTAACACAAAAACATAAAATATGTCAGTAAAAAGAAATTTGGCGTATAAACTGTTAAATAGCCAAAAAGAGCCTTATTGAAAGGCTCCTTTTCAAAAGTAATATGACATTTAAACATTTAACATACGTTTTAATTCATCAGGTCTTGAAGTTTTAGACATAGCATCTTCAAGAGTAATGAGGTTTTGTTTATACAAGCTTGCGAGAGCCATTTCAAGTGTCTGCATGCCCATACCCTGGTTCATTTGGAGCATAGAATAAATCTGTGCTGCTTTTGCTTCACGGATAAGGTTTGCGATAGCAGGGGTTACAATCATAATTTCCTGAGCCATTACACGACCTTTTTTAGTTCCGTCAGGCTGAACTTTAGGCAGAAGAGTCTGTGAAAATACCGCTACCAGAGAGTTTGCGACCTGTACACGAATTTGTTGCTGCTGACCTTCAGGGAATACGTCAATGATACGGTCAATTGTCTGGGAAGCCGATGAGGTGTGAAGGGTTCCGAATACAAGGTGACCTGTTTCTGCGGCGGTAAGCGCTAATGCAATGGTTTCGTGGTCACGCATCTCACCTACCAGAATGATGTCAGGGTCTTCACGGAGGGCGGATTTCAGTGCGTTTGCAAATGATCTTGTATCCATGCCGAGTTCACGCTGGTGGATTATACTTGATTTTGATGTGTGAACAAATTCTATCGGGTCCTCAATTGTCAGAATATGTTCCGCTTTTGTCGTATTGATATAGTCAATCATTGCTGCAAGAGTCGTTGATTTACCTGAACCTGTAGGTCCGGTTACAAGGATTAAACCTCTTGGTTTTTCTGCTGTTGTCCTGACAATTTCAGGAAGCCCGAGTTTTTCAAATGAAGGAACCTGTGATGTAATTGTACGGAAAGCCGCTGCGTAGTTGCCTTTATCTTTATAAAAGTTAACCCTGAAACGGCTTAATCCTTCAATACCGTAAGAAAAGTCCAGTTCCCATTCCTGTTCCAGTCGTCTTCTCTGTTCGTTAGAAAGCATCGGGAAAAGTAGCTTTTCAACATCTTCCGGTGTCAGGGGCGCATAGTCTAATCGTTTTAATTTTCCGTCAACACGGATTGCAGGCGGTAAGTTACTTGAAATGTGAAGGTCACTGCCGCCTTGCGTTACTAATTTTTCTAAAAGTTCTGAAATTTCAACTACCATTTATTTTCTCTCTTTCTTTATTCCGAAAAGTTTAACAGAGCATCGTCATCATTCATTGCGGATTCTATCAGTTTATATGTCATATAAGCGCCAAGCGCCACTGCTTTTGGGTCAAGGTCCGTGTTTTTAGCTGCTTCTATAATAGCAGTATTTATCTCCGGATTTTCTTCTTTTATGTAGTGTATCATCATTTTACGCCATGCAGGCATATCTTTAAAAATTTCGGAAAAAGTATTCGCTGCTATCTCTTCTGTAATTATAGGCAACATATTTGACCTCTTATTTTACCATAATCTGATTATAGCGTAGAAATTATTATTTTAGCAAGCCGCTTAAAAAATAATCATTTGTTTGAAGTATAATAACCTGTATGAGGCTGTTAAACTTAAAACTTGAAAACTACAGAAATTGTAAAAATATCGAATTGGACTTAAATTCCGATAAAATTCTCATTATCGGAAAAAATGCGCAGGGAAAAACAAATATTCTGGAAAGTATTTATTTTCTATCAACCCTCAAAAGTCCGCGGACTTCTAATAATATAGAGCTTATAAATTTTGATGCTGAAAAAGCGGAGATTGATGCCGAAATTATCAAAGCAGATACTGACGTTGAACTCGGCTATGTTTATACAAAAGAAAAGACCCGTGAACTTAAGATAAACAGAGTTAAATCACGTCCGAAAGATTTTAAATCCGTATTAAAAACCGTACTTTTTTCCACAACTGACTTGCTCCTTCTCAGAGGAAACCCGTCTGACAGAAGAGATTGGCTTGATAGAGCGATTTCCCAGATTTATCCTGCGTATGATGACAGACTTTCTAAATATGACAAAATTCGTATTCAGAAAAACAACTTTTTAAAAGATTTAGCCAAAGGAAATACTCTTGACGAAACCCTGTTGGAAGTTTATAATGAGCAGCTTGTGATTACCGGCAGTAATATAATCTTTCTTCGTAAAAAATTCCTTAATGAGATTGAAAGGATTGCCAGAGAAAAACACAGAATTATAAGCGAAACAGAAGAATTAAAACTAGATTACGACTGTTCATTTCTGAACGGAGAAACCGAACTTGACCAAATTGTAGAAAAATTTAAAGCGTCGCTTGCTGAACGAAGGGTGGAAGAAATTCGCCGTTGTCAGGCATGTGTCGGACCGCATAGGGACGATATTATTTTTTATATAAACAAAAATGAAGCAACAAAATTTGCCTCGCAGGGACAGCAAAGAACTATAGTTCTGGCGCTGAAACTTTCGGAACTTGATATCATTACGGATAAAACAGGGGATGAACCGGTGCTTTTACTTGATGATGTTCTTGCGGAACTCGACGATATCAGGCAAAATTATCTTTTAAAATCCATAAACGACAGGACGCAGACGGTTATTACATCTGTTGACACAATTCTTTTTGAGGAAGAGTTTTTAAAAGACGTAAAAATATACAAAATTGAAAACGGTGCGATTAAATAGTTTCCGTATAATAAAATTTGCGGACAAACAAATGTGTAAGCACAATAAAAAATGAATACGCCATTTCGGAAGTTTAGAAAAACAGATACAAGCGTTAGCTGCAATGGCATCCTGAACTTATTTCAGCCTTTTGTAGTAAACCGGTTTTTCAAGCTATGCGGAATTGAAGAATTGTAGAATTCTTTGACTCTGCGATTGCGGGTCATAGCCTGCAATGACGTTAATCCCATCAGTCTCTCTTTATAGGCATTGTTAACTTTTTATTGCAATGAATTTTAAGATTTTTGTCCTCTCTCAAGAGGAGGATAAATTGTACCAATGAAAAGTTAATAAACTTCTTTGCAAAGGGGAAATAAACTCTCTGAGATAGTGATAGTCTGATGTGCGATTGTGAATACAGAGAAGGTGACGTGATGATGTAGGTTGGGCATACCTGCCCAACTAAGAGGCTTTCCATTATAAGCGGCGTAATATGTTTTCTCCGACAATATATCCATCGGATGTTTGCTAAATCCTGAAATATATGCTATAATCTTTTTCGTTACAGGAGACAGGAGTTTTTTATGGTATTATGGCAAATTTATACAATTGCGGGAGTGATTTGCATCATTCTTGAAATGCTGGTTCCTTCAATGTTTTTCTTAAATCTCGCAATTGCAGGTTTTATTACAGCAGTGATATCTTTATTTATCAACAATGCAGATATCCTCGTAATTGATTTTATTGTATTATCTCTGCTTTCTATATTTTTATTAAGACCTTTCCTTCTGAGAGCATTAAAGCCTTCTAAGGATAAAGAAACAGGGATTAAGGCGGAATATATCGGAAAGATAGTCAAGGTAACAGAGCCAGTTACCAAATATTCCGGAACCATTACAATTTACGACGAACGCTGGGATGCAAGAGTGGAAAATGATGATGAAATCCCTGCCGGGACTGAAGTTCGTATTGTTAAAAATGACAGTTTAATTATGTATGTAGAAAGGGTGTAATGTATGACGATTTTATTATGGATTTTGCTTGTTGCATTAATCATTTATATTGCAAAAGGCGTTTTAATTGTACAGCAACAGGAAGTTGTTATTATTGAGCGTCTAGGTAAATATGAAAAGACCTTGGAATCAGGTTTGAATTTTATTTTTCCTATTTTGGACGCTCCGCGCGGAATAGCAAAAAGAGTGACGCAGCGCGGACTTGACGGAACAATTTATTCTTATTCAAAAGAAGTTTCAAGAATAGATTTGAGAGAAACGGTGTTTGATTTTCCGCGTCAGAACGTAATTACAAAGGATAACGTTACAATTACGATTAACGCGCTTTTGTATTATCAAATAGTAGACGCTAAAAAATCGGTATATGCTATTGCAAATCTTCCTGACGCAATAGAAAAATTGACCCAGACAACCCTGAGAAATCTTGTCGGTCAGCTTGATTTGGATGAAACTCTTGTATCCCGCGACAAAATTAATCAGGAGTTAAGAGCAATCCTTGACGAAGCCACAAACAAATGGGGTGTAAAAGTTAACAGAGTTGAACTGCAGGATATTATTCCTCCGACAGATATTCAAAGCTCAATGGAAAAACAAATGAAAGCGGAAAGAGATAGACGTGCCGCAATCTTAGAGGCAGAAGGTTTGAAAAAATCCGCAATACTTAAGGCAGAAGGTCAGAAAGAAGCCGCGATTAACCAGGCAGAAGGTGAAAAACAAGCTGCAATTTTAAGGGCAGAAGGTGTTGCGCAGGCTCGTGTAATTGAAGCTGATGCGGAAAAAGAAGCTATTCAAAGAATTATCAATGCGTTAGCAGATAAAGGTCAGCCTGACAAATACTTGATTGCCATGAAATATCTGGAAACTCTTTCTGATATTACCGCAGGTGAAAATAATAAAGTTGTTTATATGCCGTATGAAGCAACCGGAATTTTATCTTCAGTCGACGGTATTAAACAGATGTTTGATAAGAAGTAGTAATAAGCGGGGCGAGTATCGCCCCGCCTTTTTAATTAATATGACCTGCGAAAAACTGCGGCACCGGACTTAGAGGATATGTGGATTAAGAAACCTGAATTTATTTTTATTATATTTGCCTTATTTTTCGGATTTATGATGATGGCTGTGACCCCTCCGTATAAGGTTCCTGATGAAGAGGCACATCTTTTAAGGGCGTGTGAAGTTGCTGACGGTATTTTATATAACAAAACTCCTGCAGAAAATGTTCAATGTGATAATTATATCCGTAAAAATATGAAACTAAATCGACCGGAAGGGGTATATCAGGTTACCGGGTATCCTCCGTTATTGTATTTTGTGTCTGCGCTCGGATTGAAAATCGGTCAAATCTGGGGCGGAAAAATAATGTTTTATCTCGGCAGGATTTTTAACTTTTTTGTCTGGATTGCATTAACGGCACTTGCTATAAGAATTACTCCCGTTTTCAAGTGGATTTTTCTTTTTTCTGCGCTTTTACCTATGTCGCTATATCAGGGAATGTCCTTATCTGCTGATTCTTTTAATAATGCGTTTGCGTTTTTGTTCTTCGCTTATGTGTTTAAACTGATTTTCGAGAAAAAGGAAACCTCTAAAAAAGATTTAATTATACTATCTGTGATGTCACTTTTGAGTGCGTTTACCAAAGGGGCGATATATCCGATATTATTATTTGTGTTTTTACCGATGAAAAAACATAAATATCTTTTTCTTTAGTGTGTTTCTCTGCGGCGTTTTTATTGATGTCATATTGGGCATCAATTAATTTACCTTTTATAAATCCGCCTGCGGATCCTGAATATCATAAGTATTTGCTGCTGCATAATCCGCTGGATTTTATAAGAGAATATATTTTAGCCGTTGTATTTAAGATTAATTATTATATACGTTCTTGTATAGGTATTTTCGGATGGCTGGATGTCAGATTGTTCCCTTGGGTGTATACTTTGACTGCGGTTGTATTCTTTTCGCTTTTTATATTTTTACCTGAGAAGAAAGTTTCAGATATTCAGAGAATTTTTGCGTTAACAGTTTTGTTCCTTTTTATGACAATGATGCATGTAATTCTCTATATCACTTGGACTCCGCCTGAGTTTGATAAAATTGAAGGTTTTCAGGGAAGGTATTTGATTTCGATTTTGCCTTATGTATTTTTGTTGTTTGCTCAGGGAAAACAATATGTATCAGAAAAATTTCAGACGAATTATAAAATATTTATTTTAATTTATATGTTTTTGCTTCTCTCGATGTCATGTGTACGGCTTTCGGCAGCATATTATCCTGCAATTTTTTATCAAATAATGTTATAAAAATACAAATTTTTAACTTATTTTTTATGTTTTTGGTAAAATAATCTTAGACATTTACTAGAAAAGGAAGAAAAGATGATTAAAACAAGAATGAAATCGCATAACTGCGGAGAGCTTAATCTGAAAAACCTCGGAGAAGAAGTAGTATTATCGGGTTGGGCATCAACAATCCGCGATTTGGGCGGAATTTTGTTTGTGGAATTGAGAGATAGAAGCGGATTTTTCCAGATTGTTGCAAACCCGCAGATTAACCCTGAAGTTCACAAAGTATTGGAAAAAGTAAGAACGGAATATGTTATTACTGTAAAAGGAAAAGTTTCAAAAAGACCTGAAGAAACTTACAATGAAAAATACCCTACAGGTCAGGTTGAAATGTATCCGGAAAGTATTGAAATTTTATCTGAAGCAAAAACTTTGCCGTTTGTGCTGGATGATGAAAATGTATCTGAAGATGTACGCTTAAAATACAGATATCTTGATATAAGACGTGACGCGATGAAGGATAAACTTGTTCTCCGTCATAAAATTGTTCAGGCGGCAAGAAATTATTTAAACAATCTTGATTTTCTTGAAGTTGAAACTCCTATTTTGATTAAAACAACTCCTGAAGGTGCAAGAGATTATCTTGTTCCGTCCCGTGTTCAGGAAGGTAAATTCTATGCCCTGCCGCAGTCACCGCAGATTTTTAAACAGTTATTAATGGTAGGCGGTCTGGAAAGATATTATCAGATTGCAAAATGCTTCCGCGACGAGGATCTTCGTGCAGACAGACAGCCAGAATTCACACAAATTGACCTTGAAATGTCATTTGTTGAACAACAGGATGTTATAAGAGTTGTTGAAGGTCTGATTGTTGATACATTTAAGGCTGCAGGCGTTGAAGTTAAACCTCCGTTTGTTCAGATGCCTTGGCAGGAAGCTATGGACAGATTCGGTTCAGATAAACCGGATACGCGTTTCGGGCTGGAACTCTTTGATATCGGCGATATTATCCTTGAATCAAACTTTGAAATTGTTAAAAATACTCTACTCAACGGAGGTATTGTAAGAGGTATCAGAATTCCGGGCGGCGCTAAATATTCAAGAAAAGATATTGATGATATTACAAAACTTGCGGTATCTTTCGGTGCGAAGGCTCTTGCAAATATTATTTACAACGAGGATGGCACGGCAAAATCTCCTGTCTTGAAATTCGTGACAGAAGAACAGGCAAAAGCTATCCAGAAACGTGCAGGTGCTGAAGCCGGCGATATTATCTTCTTTGTTGCAGATAAACCGAAACTCGTTTATGACATTATGGGAAGATTAAGACTCCACTTCGGTAAATCTTTAAACTTAATTGACGAAAGTAAACATAACCTCTTGTGGGTTGTAGATTTTCCTATGTTTGAATGGTCTGATGAAGAAAATAGGTTTATGGCAATGCACCATCCGTTCACATCTCCTTGTATTGAAGATTTGGACAAACTTAAATCAGGAGATCTCGGCAATGTTAAATCAATTGCCTATGACATTGTTTATAATGGAACTGAACTCGGCGGCGGCAGTGTCAGAATTCATTCATCGGAAGTTCAATCGGCAATATTTAAGGCTCTCGGTCTAACTGAAGAAGAGGCAAAAGAAAAATTCGGATTTATGGTGAATGCGCTCCAATATGGAACCCCTCCTCACGCAGGGCTTGCTATCGGATTGGATAGGTTGGTTGCGCTCCTTGCAAGAACAGATTCAATCCGTGATGTTATTGCATTCCCGAAAAATTCAGGTGCAAAAGACCTTATGAGCGACGCCCCTGGAGAAGCCTCGCTCCAGCAGTTGAGAGAACTCCATTTGAAAAGCACAGTTACTCATAAGTAAAATTTTAGGTAACTAAAAAATAAATAAGCTCCGCTATTACTCGAAAGAAAAACTTCTGTAACAGCGGAGTTTTTATTATAATATTTTTAATTTTATTTCCCGTGTTTTTTGCGTGCTTTTTCAGAAAATGCAGCTTTTGCGAATTCTACGGCTTTTACTTCCGAATAAAATATATGATCCTCTCCTATTTCTTCTATAATCTTATATTCCAGAAGCTGTTCGTAGATTTTTTTGTTTTTTAACACAAGAACAAGGTGTATGTGCTGGGATTTTAGTCTGAGTACAATATCTTCAAAAGCAAAAAGTGCCGAGATATCCAGTTTATCATCAAAATCACAGTTGAGGATTAAGTATCTTGTTCCAAGAAGTTCATCAAACTGGGCGATTAATTGGGTTGCCGAGCCAAAGAAAAATTGACCGTCGATATGGACGAAACGTATTTTTAGTTTGTAATCCCGTTCAACTTCTTTTTCCAGTTCAATAATATCTTTATCGTAAATTTCGGTATGAATGAGCTTAGCCTTATCAGCGGCTTTTTTTGCATATAGAAGCGCTGCAAGAGTAATTCCTGCTCCAACTGCAACGATAAGATTATAAAATACCGTGAGTAAAAATACTACAATAAGTACGTATTTATCTTCTTTTGAGGCAAGCTTCAGAACTTTTAAAAGTTTAAAATCAATAATGTCATATCCGATTTTAATAAGAATTCCTGCAAGAACGCAAAGCGGGATTTCAGCGACAAATCCTGAAAATTTAAAAAGTAAAACCAGTAAAACAAGCGGGCAGATTAATGCTGCAATTTTTGTTGACGCTCCGCTTTTTAGGGCAGCAACTGTTCTCATGGTTGCTGCAGCGCCGGAAAGAGAACCTGTCATCGCACAGATAATATTCCCTAATCCCTGTGAGGCAAGGAGGGTTCTAGGAGAAAGCTGTGTTTTGGTAAGAGAATTACAAACCAGCCCTGTCAAAAGAGTTTCTGATGATAATATAATCGCAAGCGTAAGTCCGTAATGCAAATAAGTGATTATATCATGGATATTTGTGTCGGGCAGTCTGAACGCAGGAAGAGCAATTGAAACTTCAGAAATTTTCGGGATATTCAACCCCATCTTAATTGAAATGAGAGTGCAAATGATAAGTGCAAGAATTTGGGACGGCAGGTATTTATTGAGCCTCTTTGGAATTCCGAAAACTATCACTATGGTTAGCAACCCGAGGAGTGCCGCCTGAATATTCATTGTGTGAAGCGACGTCAAAATATGTTCAAGGCTTTCGATTGTATTGGAAAACGGTTTCAGTCCTAAAAGCGGGTTAAGCTGCATAATTATGATAATGGTTCCGACACCGTTCATAAACCCTGATATTACAGGATATGGAACATATTTGACTATATCGGTTAATTTTGTGAGAGAAAGTGCCATCTGGATTATGCCTGCCATAAGCATAATCATCAGAACGGAATTAATATCTTTATTGAGGGCATGCATAATTGATGCAATAACAATTGCGGAAGGTCCGGTAATTCCGGAAATCATCGGAACTTTAGTCCCGAGGAGTCCTGCGATAAGGCATAAAATTATAGCGCCCCACACCCCGGCGCTTGCTCCGAATCCTGTCGCAACTCCGAAGGCAAGTGCCTGCGGAAGTGCTATAATTGCGGCATTAATCCCGCCAAATATATCCCCGATAAATATGTTAAACTTTAATTGAATTTCTTTTGCCGAAATCATGCTTCTATTTTAGCATAAGAAAAATGAACAATCTTTAATTTATATCGTTATATACATGTGTGTATTTTCACTGTCTAAAGTAACCGATCTATGAATCTTCATATCTTCCATTAGGAAAATATCATTTACCCCTCGGTATCGCTGATTTTGTCTACATCAGCGATACATTTTTTAAATGTTCTATTTTTAATTCGGGTTTCAGTGTAATCCCTATTACGTCTATTCTAAAATTTTTTATTTTGTTTTCTGTAATGTAATACTGCGCGCCTTTTCTGATGTTTTCAAATTTTGTCCGCGTAATTGCCTCCATCGGGGTGCCGTAGGTATTTGTGTTGCGTGTTTTTACTTCAACAAAAACAACTGTATTTTTTTGCTTCGCGATAATATCAATTTCGCAGAATCTGGAGTAGTGCTTGTTGCGTTCAAGAATTTCATAACCGTTTTTTTGCAGGTAACGGCAGGCTAAATCTTCTCCGGCATTTCCTTTAGTTTTGTTTGTCATTGTTTTATCCCGCATCTTGCAAATTTTGTTAAATCCATTAACGCTGACGCAAAATCTTTTGAGCAATTAAGGCTTTGTCGAACAGGCGAAATATCAATCCCGCCTCTTCTTGTGTAGAGTGCACAGACGAATAGTTCATCCTCTTTATCCAGCATGTCATAAATCCGTTTGAAAATCATTTCGCAGCATTCTTCGTGGAAATGGTATTCCGAACGAAAAGAACAAAGATATTTGACAAGACTTTCTTCTTTTATGTGTTTTTTTGATTTGTAATAAATAAACGCGTCGCCAAAGTCAGGCTGGTGGGTAACCCTGCAGTTGGAACGAAGAGAATCAAATGTCAAATAATATTCTTTTTCAGTTTTGCGGTTTTCAATTTCTATTAATTCAGGTGCTTCTTTGAATGTGTCGATAACTAAATTTTTTTCGTCCACGAAATCCATAATATTTTTAAACCTGTTGAAAATCTCAACCCTGGAAGTGTTGTTATCGAGAAAATTCACCCGAACATCAGTCTTTAATTTTTCACTTAAATCTTTTTCAATAAGCTTTTTGCAGATGTGCAGGCAGTCAATAGTTGTAGCGCCAAAGCGCGACATATTAAAAGAATTCAAATAAAGTTTTAAAGATTTAGATTCCACGAGAAAATCATTGTCGCAGTTGTATTTGAGTTTCATAACCCTTGTGACAGGAAGTCCATTTTCAGTCATAGCCGAAAATTCGTAAGCCTGCCATACATCAAATCCGATGAAAGGAAGGTTGTTTTTTATAATCCCGTAGCGTTCGCGGTTTTCTATTCTTGGAACAGCAACGAGTAAATCAGGGTTATATTCATCGCTTCCTGAAACTTTTTTCCCGAGAAACTTTCCTGCTATTCTGTCTGTTTGGTTTGTCATAAATCAATTCTAACATAAAAAGCCGAAAGTATTTCCGGCTTTTTAAAAATTCTAATTTAGCTATATGTATTTTAGGCAATATCTTCGTAAGCTTTAGGGTTATTCAAAAGGTCGTAGTTGATTTCGTTTTCGTTATCCGCAATAGCTGCAACTACAACCGCGTCTGATGTAACGTTTACAAGCGTTCTCATCATATCAGTTACCCTTTCTATCGTGAAGAGGAATGCAAATCCTGCAACAAGCTGCTCAGGACTTAATCCCATTCCGTTGAGTATCAGGGCAATTGTAATCAAACCGGCACCAGGAATTCCTGCACAAGTGGAAGATGCAATGATAGCAAGGAGTGCAATTTCAATTACAAGGAACGGAGTGAGAGCAACCCCGTACGCCTGAGCGAGGAAGATTACCGCAACTGTCTGCAGTAAGGCTGTTCCATCCATATTTAATGTTGCGCCTAACGGCAATACAAAGCTGGAAATCTTATGCGAAATACCGCGTTTTTCACAGCAGGCAATTGTTAAAGGCAGTGTTGCTGATGAACTTGCAGTCCCGAAAGCTACCATCATAGCCTCTGCAATTGCTGAATATAAAATCCATATATTGACTTTTGAAAAGAATTTCAAGAATAGCGGATACACAACAAACATTTGGAGCATAAATCCGACAGCAAGTATTCCAAAGTACTTTGAAATACTCATAAAAATATCAATCCCGAAGCTTGAAACAGCAGATGCCGTAAGCGCAAATACGCCGGGTGCAGCAAGGAACATAATCCAGTCTGTAATCTTCATAGTTGCGGCAAACACTGATTCAAAGAAAGAAACAATCGGACGGTTAACTTCACCGACTTTGGCAAGTGCAATCGCGAATATTAAAACAAATACAATTATCGCAACCATATTCCCGTTAGCAAGGGCATTTAGCGGGTTGCTCGGAATAAAGCCGAGGAAGATGTTTAAAATATTACCCTGCTGCTGCGCCATAGCAGATTCAACTGACGCCTGAACGCCGGCTGCTGTATTTTCTGCTATATAAGGAGCCGCGCCGAGTCCCGGTTTAAATACCAGCGCAAGAATTGCACCGATTATGACGGCTGCGACCGTTATTATACCGTAGTATAAAACCATTTTCGAGCCGAATTTCCCGAGTTGTTTATTATCTCCGACACTTGTTATACCTATTACAATTGCCGATACGACAAGCGGTATTACAACCATCTGGATTAATCTTATAAATACCTGACCTATAAATGTCAATAATGTTTGTATAAGAGGAAATGAGTGTGCGTGTAAAAATATTCCGACCAAAATACCGGCAATTATACCGAAAAATATATGCCAGTTACGTTTAATTCCAAGTCCCAACGCAATCAATATCTGCATATGTAGTTTCATATTCTCTAACCTCTTATTATTCTTCTATTAACCTGTTTATTATAACTTATTAACGCTCAAATATCAAACAAAATTGAATAAATCCGCTGAAAAATCAACCGTAAAATGGAGATTTTATTTATTGTATTTTTCCATTACTGATTTGTTCACACGTCTATAGACCCTGAACAGAGCAAAAGTATCGTCATCACTAAGTGTTGTGGCGTCGTAGGTGTCAGTGCATGCCATAACTCCTTCCTCGGAACTTCCGCATTTAATCCCGAGAGTTCTGCCGATTGCCTCCAGCGCAATTGCTTTTAATTCAGCGTTTGAATATGGTTTTCCATTCTTATCGTTCAATGCAATAGTTATATCAACGTGAACAAAGTAGCCGTCAGGTCTGTCGACGGTAAAGTTCGGATTTGCCACATAAGTTTCGCGTAACCTGTAAGGCTTGTCGCCGGACAATTTCTCACTGAATATTACGTTAACATTTGAATTCCTTTTTGCAACGGTTGTTTTTCTATAAATAAAACGTGCAATAGTTTTTGATTTATTTTTCCATTCATCAAACGCGCTTTTTACAATTAAAGATTCAGGAGCCTCCGGCGGAAGATATACTGACAGCGGGAAAGCTGACCAGCGCGGCATACTATATGCGAATACGCCGTTTGCACAAAACATTAAAATTCCTAACACTAACAACAACTTCTTCATCATATTTATATTAAATCATGAATACAAAAAAAATTGCCTTATACAGATTTTTTATATTAAAAAATGTTAATAATACTCAGTTTATACATTTTCTATCTGTAATCCCCCATTAATCAGGTAGAGGTATTGAGTTTTTGTTTTGTTTAAAGT
This sequence comes from Candidatus Gastranaerophilales bacterium, assembly GCA_944324285.1. GTDB lineage: Bacteria > Cyanobacteriota > Vampirovibrionia > Gastranaerophilales > Gastranaerophilaceae > Scatousia. The sequence goes on from CALUVR010000002.1 coordinate 86,265, forward strand.
ATTCTTTTATTACGTAGATGAGGGAGAAAATATGCTTGTATTAGAAAATGTTAAAGAAATTAATGACGTCATAAAAAATATCGCTGAATTTATTCAAAAAGATGAATATGTCCATGTGGATTTTGATGAATACATCAGAACAATAGGGCGTCAATCTAATAATGCAAGTTTTCAGGCTGCCTGCTTTAACTATATCTTTGAAAGAAGGTTAGGGGAAGAGAGAAAAAGTATTCCTGATTTGTATCTTGAAAGACAAAAAGGTTTAAGTGCATCTGCAAAAAAAGTTGTTAAAGCTTTGAAAAAATCTTTATCTTCTGTTTTTGAAATCCATAAAATTACAAAAACCGGATTTATTTTATACAATATAATCAATGAAAAAATGTATGAGGTGACGTCGCTTGTCAAAATGACAACTTTCCGAGGAATGGGACCCGGACAGTATGTTGTTGCAAGGATTTTTGCTTACGAAAAAGAACATTACCTTTTGGAAATTTCTGGGGTTTTAGCAACAACAAGACGCGATGATGTATATAGGTTTGCTATTGCAAAAATTATCCAGAATCCAGAGATTGTCTATATTGATAACCCGAAGAAAGCAAAAGAAATTGAAAAAGAAATCAAAGCTACAAATAAAAAATTCATTGACTTTTTCGGGGCTGATGAGATAATTACAACGAACAAATTTGCGGATGATGTAATAGGGTTGTTTAATGATTTTGCGGAAGGCGGAGAAAAAACTGATTTTTCCGATAAAATCCAGCTTCCTGAAAAATTTCAGTTTTTTAATGTTGCAGAATTCAATAATTCTTATGACAACTTCCTTGAAAATTCTCTTGGAGGTTTCTCATCGCACAAGGAAACTTACGATGTCGGAATAGTTTACGATGAGGAACTCGGGATGTATGCGGTGCCGTTCTGGGGAACTTTTAATAGAATTTTTGAGGCTGATAAGCCATCTGATATTGAAAATTATGATAAATGTATTCAATATTTCTTGTTTAACGATAAATTCTCCGCAAATCTTATTAAACGTGTTGCAGAAAAACATGAAAATTTCCTGCCTATCGTGAACGGAATTTTGAAAACAGATTATACACTTGAAGAACTGCTTCAAAGATATAAATCTCATTATCTTGAGCAGAAAATTTATTCTTCTACAACTGTTTTGTATAAATCAAAAGCGTTTTCTAACACACTGGGTATAATTGAAGAGCATGAAGAAAAGCCGAAACTGCCTGAAGGAATTGACCTTTCAAAAGTAGGGCGTAACGATCCTTGCCCTTGCGGAAGCGGAAAAAAATTCAAAAAATGCCACGGTGCCTGATACAAGACACAGATTATTTATAATCTCACGGAATTTTTATAGTCGCTTTTAGGAATATTAGTATAAATCCGATAATTGGTTTACTTTTATCTGTAGCTCAAAATTACACGGCAACGATTGCCTAAATTGTGTTTAGCTTAAATATTAAGTAGTTGCGGCATTTTAAAAACTTTGCCGGCAATAGCTGGTTAAAATATGGGTTTAAACTGCCGGTTGCCTACACCGCAAATCGAAAATGCACAATATCTCCGTCTTGAACTTCATAATCTTTGCCTTCAAGACGGGTAACCCCTTTTTCTTTGCAGGCATTATAAGAACCTAATCTTACAAAATCCTCATACGGTGTAATTTCCGCTCTGATAAATCCTTTCTCAAAATCCGAATGGATAACACCAGCAGCTTGCGGAGCTTTTGCGCCCGCCGGAATTGTCCAGGCATGAACCTCTTTTTCGCCGGCAGTTATGAAAGTTCTCAAATTCAACAGGTGATATACGTGTTTTATCATTCTGTTAATCCCGCTGTCATCAATCCCGAGTTCTTTTAGGTATGCAAGAGATTCTTCCCCGAGTTCAGAGAGTTCTTCTTCTATCTTGGCTGAAATTATAACCATTTCAGCGCTGTGTTCATCTGCGTATTTTTGAACCTGCGCAGTATAAGCATTACCGCTTTTTAAGTCATTTTCAGATACATTTGCCGCATAAATTACAGGTTTTGTTGACATTAAATTTAACTGTTTCACAAACGGAATTTCTTCTTCATTAAAATGATCTTTTATATTAATAAAAGTCCCTTGATAAAGGAGTTCAAGAAGTTTTGTCAGAGCTTTATCTTCAATAACTGCATCTTTATCTCCGCCTTTTGCCTGTTTTGCAATACGTCCCTGTCGTTTTTCTACTGATGCAATATCAGCGAGTGCAAGTTCTGTATTTATAATTTCAATATCATCAAGCGGATTAACGCGCCCTGCAACATGTATTGTATTCGGGTCATCGAAACATCTTACAACTTGAATAATAGCATCTACTTCGCGAATATTGTGAAGAAACTGGTTTCCCAAGCCTTCACCTTTGCTTGCACCTTTAACAAGACCGGCAATATCAACAAATTCAATTGCTGTCGGGATAATTTCTTTGGAATTGCATAATTTTGCAAGAACATCCAACCTTTCATCCGGAACATTAACAACCCCTACGTTCGGTTCTATAGTACAAAACGGATAATTGGCGCTTTGCGCGTTTTTAGCACTTGTCAATGCGTTAAATAAAGTTGATTTTCCTACATTCGGCAGTCCGACAATTCCTGTTCTAAGCATTTATAATTCCTTTTTTCTTAAATTCCTTTAAGATTATAATAACTCAAACAAAATAATTTTAAAAGGAATAATTTACTTCCACGGATAATCGTCTTTAATCTGCCAGCCATCCTGCATAATTAAAGCAGCACAGCAAGATGTCGCCCCTGTTGCTCCGCAATTTGTACCATCATATTCTTTAGAACATTTTTTCAAAAGTTCGTCCCTTGTATACTGTTCACACACTGTTGTAAACACACCGTTTTTAATATATCTTGATTTCTCTCCCCTGCCTATTGTAAGCATAAAATCAAATGTATCTATCCCAAGTTTATTCTCTCCTTTTTCAGGTCCGTCTATATCTATATATAATGCGTCCGAATACTCCCCTATTCCGCAATGATACGGATGAATGTGAATAAATGCACCATTTTTCAACCTGAAACTTCCGGACCAGTCGTGCTGGTACATTGGAGCACCGCTTAAAATGGTATACCCTCTCCTGCATTTATATTTTTTACATATCTGTCCTTTTTTCATATCAAATGTTGACATATAAGGTTTAAAATAAGTTGCATACAAAAATTCGAAATCATCTATTTCGTAACGACTGCCTTCCCAGTCTTTGTAATCAAGCCCGTAATCAACTTTTGCACGTTCCATCGCATTACTTATCAGTGTATAAGTTGTTTTTAACTTCTCCACAGTTACTTTTTTTCTATAATTACCAATCAGTCCCGGCAAAGTCATTGCAGCAACAATTCCTATTATCCCCAGTGTAATAAGTACTTCCGCTAATGTGAATCCTTGTCGCATTCATCCTCCACGATAATAGACTTATAAAATATCATTTTTAATAATATTTTATCATGCAAAATGATATTTTTCAATATTTTATCGTTTATTCCAAATTATATTTTAGTGTTTTGGGCTTTATTATCAAAAAGAGGTAGTTTATGAAACTTAAGCATAATTTTGGCAGACGTATAAAAGAAATTAGGAAGAAAAGAGGTTTTTCGCAGGAAAAATTGGCAGAGATTGTTGATATTGAACAAAATACTTTAAGCTGCATAGAAACAGGAAATAATTTTTGTTCTGCTGAAACTCTTGAAAAGATTATAGCGGCGCTTGAGATTGAGCCTTTTGAATTGTTTGATTTCGGACACCAGAAAGATAATGAAACTCTTTTAGTTGAAATAAATAAAATGTTAAAAAGTTCGCCAGAAAAAATTCCTGAAGTATATAAAATAATCAGAGCCATTGTGAATTAAAACCCTCCGGCGCTTTGCGCCACCTCCCTTACAAGGGAGGTTTAAGACTTACCCCCTTTTGCCCATGGGTCTTGGCTATCTGTTGTTAAACCCTCCGGCGCTTTGCGCCACCTCCCTTACAAGGGAGGCTAAGATCTGACCCCCTTTTGTAAAGGGGGAATAGAAGGGGATTTTCTATACAAGCCCCTCGTCCGGTCCGACAACCTGTATGCCGAATTTCGTTCTGAATAAGTGTTTAACCGTATCACCCTGAATTTCAAACATCATTTTATTAAATAAGTCATACGCTTCACGTTTGTATTCAATAAGCGGATCTTTCTGTCCGTAAGCACGCAGTCCGATACCTTCACGCAACATATCAATATTATGAAGATGGTCAATCCATTTGTTATCCACAACTCGCAAAAGAATATCTTTTTCAAGATTTCTTATCACGTTATCATCGCTGAATGCTGTCTGTGGGACAAAGTTTGAATCATATTTTTCCACAACTTCGTTATAAAAATTGATAACTTCTTCTTCGTGATTTCTGTACGCGTCAATAGCGAGTGTTTTTATCTTATCGTAAATAGCTTCAAACCTTAAACCTTGAACATCTGAAACTGACACACCTGACAATTGTGGAATAACAGAATGCAATTCACGTATCATTGTCTGCAAGTCTTCAAATATATATTCTTCAGGATTTTGTTCCGGGGCAATATAGGATTTCAGGAGTCTATCTATTTCTTTTTCAATCATATAGTAAATATCTTCACTGAGGTTATGTCCAAATAGAACTTTGCGGCGCTGTGCGTAGAATTTTTCACGCTGAATATTCATGACATCGTCGTATTCAAGAACGCTTTTTCTTATATCAAAGTGGTATGTTTCGACTTTCTTTTGAGCAGATTGAATTTGTCTTGTGATAAGCGGGTGTTCGATTGCAATATCTTCTTCGACATTCAATGCGTTCATAAGACTTGTAATTTTATCTCCGCCGAAAATTCTCATCAAATTATCTTCCAGTGAGAGGAAAAATCTAGTAGACCCCGGGTCACCCTGACGTGCGGCACGACCTCTGAGCTGGTTATCTATACGGCGTGATTCGTGGCGTTCCGTACCGATTACGTGAAGCCCGCCGGCTTGAACAACTTTTGCGTGCTCTGCTTCAGTAATCTTTTTAGCGTTTGCCATTGCCTCGTTTTTCTTTTCTTCGTAATCAGGAGTATTTTCTGGCGTAATGCCCTGTCTTTCAAGTTCTTCTTTTGCCATATATTCAGCGTTACCGCCTAAGAGAATATCTGTTCCGCGACCTGCCATATTAGTTGCAATTGTGACCGCACCGACACGCCCTGCCTGCGCAATTATGTATGCTTCTTTTTCGTGGTGTTTAGCATTCAAAACATTATGTTTAATTCCGCGCTGGGTTAAAAGATGCGACACATATTCAGATTTTTCAATGCTGATTGTACCAACAAGAACAGGACGTCCTATTTTATGCTGCGCAATAATATCTTCCACAACCGCGTTAAATTTCGCCTTTTCGGTTTTATAGATAACATCAGGATAATTCTTTCTGATATCAGGTTTGTTGGTCGGAATAGTCGTAACTTCAAGGTTATAAATTTTACCGAATTCTGCTTCTTCCGTCATCGCAGTACCTGTCATCCCTGATAATTTCGGGTAAAGTCTGAATAAATTCTGGAAAGTTATACTTGCAAGAGTCTGTGTTTCATCCTGAATTTTGACCCCTTCTTTAGCCTCAATTGCCTGATGCAGCCCGTCAGACCAGCGGCGACCCTCCATTAAGCGCCCTGTAAATTCATCAACAATCATAATTTCGCCGTTTCTGACAACGTAATCCGTATCGCGGATAAAGAGTTCTTTCGCTTTTAAAGCCTGCAGGAGGTGGTGAGCGTACTGAGTATTAATATCAAACAAATCTTTAATCTGTAATAATTCCTGAGCGTGATCAATGCCGTCTTCTGTCAGAATTACGTTTTTATTTTTTTCATCGACTTCGTAATCTTTATCCTTAGTCAATTGCGGCGCTATTTTTGCCATAAGCTGATATAGTTCAGCTGATTTATCCAGACGTCCGCTTATGATAAGAGGGGTTCTGGCTTCATCAATCAAAATACTGTCGACTTCATCAATAATCGCATAATTGTAAGGTCTTTGAACAAGCGCATCCGGAGATTGAGCCATATTATCACGAAGATAATCAAAACCGAATTCGTTATTGGTGCCATACGTGATATCGCAGTCGTAAGCGGCTTTTTTAGCGGCAAAATCTTCCATGGAACGTCCGCCGGAAAGAATTACTCCTACTGAAAGCCCGAGAAATTTATAAATTTTTCCCATCCACTCGCTGTCACGTTTTGCAAGGTAATCGTTAACAGTAATTACGTGAACGCCCTTGCCGGTTAAAGCGTTCAAATATGCCGGAAGAGTTGCCACAAGGGTTTTACCTTCACCAGTTCTCATCTCTGCAATATGACCGTTATGCAAAAAATATCCGCCGATTAATTGTACGTCAAAGTGGCGCATATTCAAGACTCTTTTGCCTGCTTCTCTTACTGTTGCAAAAGCTTCAGGAAGGATTTTATCAAGCGCCTCTTTTTCAAGTTTTCTATCTGTTTTAAAATCCTTTGATGTCGGACGTTTTGCGAGAATTTCTTTAAATTCATCGGTTTTTGCGCGGAGTTCCGCATCCGTCAATGCCGCAAACTGAGGCTCCAGTGCATTTATATGGTCAACAATCCCCATCATGTGTTTAATCTTTTTTTCGTTAGGGTCGCCGAGTATTTTTAATAAAAAATCAAGCATTATAAAATTTTCCTCTCCAAAGTTGGTATCTTATGCACAAATTGTAGCATGGACATAAGATTTTTTACAGAAGCTTAAGGAAAAAATAATATTTTAAACATCTATAATATGATGTCGCTTAATGAATTCGCATTCAAAAGTCTGCTGTTGACATCAGCAACGCAGAGCCGGATTGAAAACGGACTGGTTGATTTGAAATTTTCAACACTTGTTAAAATTGCTAATGCTTTAAATATTACTCCGTCAGAACTGCTGGAAGGTTTTGATTTCAGTTTTAAGCCTTAAGGAAACAGACCGGTGCGCAAGTGGCACCGGTCTGTTTTATATATGGGGCTTGTGCAGCCCCAAGCCCCGCACTGACATTCTTTTTCTTTTTTGCGATGAAAAGCGTGTTGCCGCCAGAGGGCAGAAGCATACGCTATGCGTATGCGTGCCCGTTTAACGGCGGCAAGCAAGCAGGAGGTGGTGCGAAGCACTGGAGGGTTTTCTTTTTTACCCCTCACCCGCCCGCCAGTCCCCGCCAAAGACGGGGCGGGCACCCTCTCCCTCAAGGGGAGAGGGGATATGATTTACCTCCCTTGTAAAGGGAGGTGACGCGTTAGCGCCGGAGTGTTTTCATGCGAGCGTGTGCGCTAGCACGATAGCGAGCAAAAGAGGTTGAAGGTAAAGCCTTCAACTGCTTCCATTTGATTCTGCGGCGCACAGCGACGCTGTAATCTTTTGAGTTTTTCTCTTTCTTTGGTTCATTTCTTTCTCTTTTAATACGCAATAAAAGAGAAAGACTTGTGCCTTTTACGCACTTGACTATTTCCTTACCTTGTAAAAAACTTATTCAAAAGCACCGGTACATATTTTGCATTTAGTGCAGAAAAATCAAAAATAAATTCGTTTATTCCCGCTTTATACAGAGTATCCACATGTTCAAAATCTTCTAAAATCCTGTCTTCAAACATGTGCATTCTGCAAAAACCATCGCAGGTGAACGGGTAAATCTTATTCAATGAAGGATCTTTCAAGGCATAGCCGCCGCGGTGACACGGGGCTTTGCAGGATAATCTTGAAATAATTGCACTGTCATTATTCAACGGGCATAATCCAAGGCTCGGAACCCTTATATTCCCGGCAATTGTATATTTGCGGTTAGGAATGATGTTCTTTATCTTTTTTACCGTTTTTATGGCGCTTTCCATATCCGTAAAAGATGTAAAATCTATCGCGTCTATCGGAGCAAGATTGTTTAAACATTTAATCGACATGCTGTTCAATAAATTTATTCCCTGCCCTATCTCTATAGGCATTTCTTCCAAATCGGGATCGTTTATGACAAGCCAAAAATAACCTATATTGTTAATTATCAAAGATGACGGTACGGGTTCTGATAATAAAAGCTGTTTCCCGTATTCATAAACTCTGTCGAAATCACGTTCTATTAGTATTCTCGGAGTGGATAACTGAAAATCTATATTGTATTTAAGGCAGAATTTCTTAACTTTAGTAATAATTTCACTGAAACTGCTTGTCGAAAGGTCGCAGGTAGAGAGAATTTCGCCATATTCAATCGAATCCACCGGATTAAAACCTATTTTTTTTATGTATTTTTCAAGCTCTTTCAACTGCTCAAGTTCTGAAAGCCGTAAATTTATTTTAAAATCATCCGGTTTTTGATATGTAATTTCCTTTTTAATCCGCGGACGCTGAATATCCCATTCAAAGTTTTGGATATTACGGCTGAATTTAAAATCCTTGCCCTCTGCCGACACCATATCACCGGAGAAGTGGTTTGTCTGGTAAATACTTTTTCTCACGTGTTTAAACGGCAGTTTCTGGTTTTTGAAGAGTTTTGGCTTAGCAAGAATTTTTTCAATAAGTTCTATCGCTTCAAGAATTTCCTCCGAATTTGCAAACTTGCCTTTAATTACAACTTTATCAATAGCTTTGGATTTTTTTATATCCTCTGCACACCACGGAAGATTATCCGTATCAATCGCAAGAGGCAGATTGGTATACTTTTTAATCTTTGCGATATTCTTCATATAAATTTCTTCCGTAATAATGATTTCATCGACTTTGTGGAAATTGCTGATAAAATCAATTCCGGCAATATTATGAATATCAAAATAGGAATCAACAATTACCTTGAACGGAAGATTGAAAACTTTAATTGCCTCCAGTATTGCGAAACTGTTTATAAAAATTCCGTCAATACCGGCAGTTTTCAGAAATTTCAGCATCTTTTTTATCTCAGTGAGATTTTCCTCTGTTATATCGTGCTTGAAATTTATATAAATTCTGCAGTCGTTGCGTTTTGCGGCATCCACAAATTCTTTTACATACTCAAAGTTGTTATTCAAAAACTTTTTATAATAAACATAATATTCCCTGCAAGATGTGGCTTTTGAAAACGTATCAATATCTTCCGGCTTTTTTACCGGGGACACTATCTTAATTTCCTTCATAAAAAACATTATAAATCCTAACCGTACAAATAAGTCCTCCAAAAAATTTATTTTAACATTTCTTAATGAATAGTGATAATTCGGGCAATTTTCGTGGAATAAAATACTTAGTATATATATAAGGAATATTTAGGATATTAAATACTTTCTCATAGGAAAAAAGGATATACACACTATTTAGGGAGGTCATTCACATGGCAATAGGTGCTGAGGACTACATTGACCAACTGCTGGTCAAAAAATACGCGGATGAAAAGGTTGATAACCACGATAATATGGAATCAATGGTTGATCCGAATAAGATGATGGGCGCAATGAACGATTACGCCAGTATGTATCGTAATATGATGATGTTAAAGCAGCGTTTAAATATAGCCTGTTACGCAGTAAATGCCAAAAACGCCAGATATCAGCGTACACCGCAGGGGTACTAATAAAAAGTTTTGACGTTCTTTGTTTCTGATATAATCAGAAAAAAGGAACGGAACTATGGGAAAAATTATCTTGGCGTCTTCTTCTCCCAGAAGACAGGATATCTTAAGACAAAACAATTACAAATTTGAAATCATTCCGTCCCCGTATGTTGAAGATCATACGAAGACGGATTTTTCTTATGAATTTATAGAAAACCTTGCGGCGAATAAGGCATTAGCAGTTCTACCGCTGGTGAATGAGCCTTGTAAAATAATAGGGGCAGATACAGTTGTAGTATTAGACGGGAAAATTCTCGGCAAACCCGACGGGGAAAAAGGGGCTGTTGAGATGTTGAAGAAACTTTCAGGACGGCGGCATCAGGTCGTAACCTCTGTTGTAGTCGTTGATGCTCCTGATGGCACAATTAGGAAAAAATCAGTTACGAGTGATGTTGAATTTGAAAGCCTTACGGATGAACAGATTGCATTTTACGTAAAAAACTTTAAACCGTTTGATAAAGCAGGTTCTTACGGAATACAAGAAATGCCGAAAGGATATATAAAATCTTATTCCGGCAGTCTTGAAAATATTATAGGTTTATGCCCTGAGGCTGTTGCGGAACTTTTAAGGTAAGGTTTTCCAGTAGCCGTTTTCGCCTGTATCTGGATTTATATCTGCGATTGCATACCAAGAACACCCAATACCGTTTGCTTTCTGGTTAGATTTTGCACTGCAGGGGTTCCCTGCACGTTCTTTACTATATTCAGTATCAAATTCCATACCGTCAAGTTCTTCATCTGTATACAATTTAGATTGTTTATTCCCGACAACTCTGTCCTGTTTATCTGTATACATTACAAAAATATCATGCCCGAGTTTGTTAGGCTTTTTCAACCCGTTTGTGTCGACTGTAATATAAAGTTTATGTTCAATAATAGAATACTGCATTAGAGTTCCGTCTTTATTTTTATAAACCTGCCAGAGGTTACCGAAACCTGCAATGGCAGACTTCGTTGCCTCCTGTCTGTTATTATAGGTGCGAATTTCATCTGTTCGCTTAATCTGGTATTGTGAGTCATACTTATAAGTAGTATCAATTTCTTTTCCAATCCACGCTTTTGTCAACGCTTTATAGCAAGTTTCATTATTTGTATACTCAGAACCGTTATAATCAGTACAAAATTCGGTAAAATTACCGACTCCTACATCAGCTTTTGCCGCAAGTACAACCTGCTGTGCTATGTTGTACGACTTTTTAAACTGGCTTTCGAGAACTTTCCCCTGATAATTTTTAATAAGCTGCGGCAGGGTCATTGCCGCTACAATTCCGATAATTCCAAGTGTAATTAATACTTCGGCTAAAGTGAATGCAGTTCTATTATACCGCAGAGAGCTGCAGAAGCCCCCCCCCCCTCTTTGAAATTGACACTATAAGCGGGTTTTGCATGGTGTTCTCCTTCTTGAATTGTTAAAACGACAGTATTAATTTATACTGCCGTTTTATTTTATCATGTATATCCCTTGTAATCAAGAAGTCTATTTTGGGACTTATATAGCAAATTCCACTAAAAATGGCTAAATTTGTCACCCTGAACTCGTTTCAGGGTCTCACAGTTTTGAGATGCTGAAACAAGTTCAGCATGACAGTATTACGCATATTTAGTGGAAACTTGTATATTATTCCCTCTATTTTGCAATTAAAGATAATCTTGAGCCTGTTTCAGCTTTTTTCGTCTGAGCGTACGGGTTTGATACAAAATTATACTGAGGATTGTATAATTGTCTTGAACGCCCTGAGAATGAAGTCTTATCCGCTGCCATTTTTTTGATTTTTCTAAAGGTTTTTTCGTTTTGAGATGCTGACGGTTTGATTGCAGACTGAATAGCCTTTAATCTGTCGATATCATCCTGAACGTGTTTAGGCACGTGGTAAAGCACAAGAGTGTTGTCTTTTAGTTCAATCGGTGATTTTTCGTCATAATGGGAAATATAATAATGATTGCCTTCCTGTTTTACAACGAATTTTTCATCAGGATTTGCCGCGTTAACAAATTCTGTTCCGCCAGGAAGCCCCGCTTTCAGACCGCATTTTTCATTATCGTCAAAATCAAGGTTGATACCGCCGATACTTACAGGGTATTTCCCCGGATCGTTATACTGGTCGTAATCGTGGGTAACCCCTACCGTATTAAATACAGAAATAGCCATTCTGCCGTCAGTGCTGTGTCTTAAGATAGCCGGAAGCTTGATTTCAATATCTTTGCCGTCCTGATGGAATTTTCCGCCCTGAAGAGGCAGCAGGACAGGTGCACCGTCGTTTAATGCCTGAAGTTCAGGTCGTTTGCGGAGTGACATTATGTTATCAAACTCAGCCTTATGTTTTTTGATGAAGTCCAAGCCTTCTGTATCATCATCAAGCCATTCGTGGTGAATTACTGAACGGTTTTGCAGATATATATTACGAGTAAGTTCTTCATAGCCTGTTGAACCTATATCATCCCCTGCGTACATTGTCGGAATACCAGGTAATGCAACAAGGAATTTCATAATCCCGAGCATTTTTGAGATTGCCGGGTCTATGCACATATAGAATGTTGTTTTCTTTAATTCATCTTCTAATGATTTATTGATTTCCAATCCGTATTTTGTCTTTGCCTGATTTATAACTGTCTGGATTGTAATATCAAAAGGTCTGGTTCCGAAAGCGTCCGCTTCAAAAGTCTTACCTAGATAGTTTCCGTTCGCAAGATCGCTTATGGAGTGTGCCAGAGCTTTATAAATTCTATCGCGGTATTCTCCGTCAATGGATTGTTTCTTTTCAAGTTCGCTCAAGGCTCTTCCAAACCCGTTATTCAACGCATCACCCATTGCTGCCGCTTTTGAGCTTTTTCTCATAAAGTTGAACTTATCAACTTCCTGTTTTTCGACATTTCCGAAAAATCTGTTATTGAATACCCTGAAGGCTTTTTCTTTTTCCTGATAAGCTTCACTATCTATGCTCATATTGTGAGTATTGGTGTTAAGGTGCGGAGAATAGAACAGTTTGCTGTCAAGAGCCATCATGTGAAGAGCACGAGGTTTGTCGTGGTTGTCTACAAAGTTGTAAGAGTATATTATGGAATCCAGCGGACCTGAGTGGAGGAAATCCGACCCGTTCTTTTTAAGCAGGTCATATATTTTTGTTCCCTGGAATACTCCGCGATCCTCATATTTTTCGTAGCTTTTTGAGAAAATTCCGGCAACATCAGTGAAGAAATAATCATAGTTCGCTGTAGAGGTTACTCCGGTTTCTCGCAGGAACTTCATAATAACATCTTTTTCAAGAAAATATTTATTGGAAGTGTTTCCTGCGCCGGTACCGTATAGAGTGTTTACATCCGTAATTTCAGCTACTATATAAGAATTAGGATTAACTTCATATATTTTATCTGCGAATTTTTTCCAGAATTCGGTAACCTGCTGCCAGCTTTTTTCAAAAGGAGTTCGCTTATTCAACAGAGAATCTTTATCTGCGACATCTTTTGCCGCGTCAATTCTCCAGTCTAAACCTGCCTGGGTTCTGTCAACAATCATTTCTGCCAGTTTAAAGCTTGCGAGATTAGTCCCTTCAATCATTTTATAGAGTGCCTCTGCAAGAAGTTTTCTATCTTCTTCTTTTATTGCAGGAATACCTTTATGCGTAAGGTCTTTGCCTCTGAGTCTGTTAATGAGAGATAATGCTTCGTCTTCAGGACAGGTAGGATAAATCCCGAGTGCCTGCATTGAGGTTTTCTTTAATTTTCCGTAATCATACGTAATGCCGCCGTCAGGTTTAATTTTTACCTCTGCATTAGGGAAAAGCCCCTTTATGATTGCAAATTTCGCGATTTCAGGCGCAATCAGCGGCAGAACATATTTCCCGTATGCACTTGCATTTGAATCCGAATAAAGCTTTTGTTCTCTTGATAATTTTGTATCAAGACGTTTTAAAATGTCTTGTGCAAAATCGCTCATTTCATGCTCATAAAGTTTATTCATTTTGTTGTAAGCATTTTTGTATTCTTCTGTTAAATGAGGATTGCCCAGTTTCATTAATTCAAAACGGGATTGTGCGATTTGAGATTCAGCCGTAGCGCGTTTAGTAAGATAAGGAGAGGCAAATACAGCAGCTATATTATCTCCGAGTTCAATTGAGTCAAGAGGAAGTTCCATCATCTTTTGAATGGTTATATCTTTAAAGCTTTCGTCGTTATCTCCGCCTTTAACATTATAAACGCTTTTTAATGCGTGTCTGATGGCTTTTTCATTTATTGCAAGTTCAGCTGATACAGGCAGTTTGCCGTTTTTAATCTCTTCACGAATTACAGACATAACTTCAGCTGCATCCTTGGAACCTATATCTTTAAGGGTTTGAGCAACATAAAGGTTCAAAATCTGATTAGTTTTCTTTGTCCAGTATTGCGCTGAAGTGATTGCGTAATCCTTAACTTCGCAGTTCTTGCGGTGTATCATTTCTTTGTATTCGTTGCGTTTTTCTAAAGGAATATGCTCTTTTGCATACTGAGTATTGTAATTTGAGTATGAATAATTTAATTTTGCAACGTCAACGTTAGCATCCCAATCTTCTTTGTTGCCTTCAAATTTTTCGTCATAATTGAAGTTTTCAAATTTTGTGAGCACTCTTGTTGCTTCATAGGAATCCATCGGGAAGTATTGACCTTCCGGTCTTGAATTATTAAGAGCATTCAGACGTTTAATGTTTGCAAGGTAAGTTTCAGGATCTATTTCATGGGAATAGAGGATTACCGTGTCATTATGGGTAACCTTTTTATACGGATTACCCGTATCAAGTTTTGAATATGTTTGCAGTCGTAGAGAATTGCTGTTTTGTTCTTTTCCTGTAACGAGATCTTGATCTAGAATTTGGATGTAAGTCGGACTCTTAGGGTCGTATTTATCTCCCTGTTCGCCTTTCCCGTTCCATACGGGAGCCTTTTTCCAGGTAACTTTTCCTGAAGCCTGCTGGGTGAAAATGTACGGAGAGTTGACAACTTTATGTGTGATAAAGTTTTTCTTTTCGCTTAACACTCCTAACCCCAAAGGTCCTTGATCCAGGTCTGCCCTAAACCAGTTATACGCATAGGATTTTTTGCCCCATTTTAGAACATGCTGGAAATGGATACCCTCAAGTCCTTCGTTACACAATGCCGCATCGGAAACGAGATTTTTATCTTTTATAAATAACTTTTTCTGTAATGAAGCATAATTATCAATATTCCCGAGGGATTGTGCAATCTGGAAGAAGTTTTTGCCCCAGTAAGAATGCGGTGTCAAGCTGTCATCAGTTGCAAACGGGGTAAGAAAGATTTTTGAATACTGATCTAATTTTCCAGCATCGAGGTCGTGTTCAATACCTGCAAGTGAGCCGCCGATTTTATTTGAAAAATGTTTTGTGCTTTTAACGGCGTCTGCATATTTGATATTTGGAACAATATTCCCATCTTTATCATAGGCATACATAGCGTTATAGGCATCCGGAATTGCAAGAATACCTCCTCCTCCTCTGGTGCCTCTTGTTCTGCCCGGAGTTACCACGTTGAATATCAGGTGTGATTTTGCCCCGTTATTTGTAAAATCTATTATATCCCCTGCATCTACGTCATATTTAAGTGTGTGGTCAGGGTTGTTTTTAGGGGTAATTCTGTAATGGTATGCAAACGGAGTATCCGAATTCAGGTTATAAGCTTCTGCAAGGTTTATTCTGTTTGGTCCGCACTGTAGCTTTAAAGATGTTGTATTTTTATCAAAATTCTTTAATGCGCGGCTGTTTCTGTAGTTCCCGTTGCCGTCATCTTCAACTGCGCATAACTCAAGGTAACAATCATAATTATGATCGTCAAATGTATAATTAAACTCGTACATGTTATGTCCGAGGTCTGATTTTACCGGTTTATATCCTTTAAATGCTATGCCCTGCGCGGCATGATTTTTTTCTAAATTTACTTTCACAAACACTCCTTACTTCTGACAATATAACAAATGTGAATACAAAAGTTTGCCAAAGGAAACCATTATATTAAGAAATTTTTACATAAACAATGTATTAATTAAACAAAACATTACAAATTGTTGCTATTATTTTATTTAATTTTATAATTTTATTGTTACTCAGCCGCTGGAAAAGTTTGCGGTGATACCTAATCAAAAGGAGAATATTAATGGTGATGACTGAAATCAAATGCGATATTAAGGATATTAATCTTGCAGATCAAGGAAAAAATCAAATTGAATGGGCGCTAAAAGATATGCCTGTTTTGAGAGAGATTGAAAAAAGATTTATAAAAGAGCAGCCGTTCAAGGGTTTAAGATTATCGGCATGCGTTCATGTTACCAAAGAAACAGCGGCATTATGCACTGTTATGAAGGCTGGCGGCGCCGATGCTATTCTTGTTGCTTCTAATCCTCTTTCTACGCAGGATGACGTTGCTGCCGCTCTTGTAAAATACTGGGGAATTCCGGTTTATGCAATTGCCGGCGAAAGCGTTGAAACTTACAGAGAACATGTTAAAGTCGCACTCGACCATAACCCTAATATAATTATTGATGACGGCTGTGACATTATTTCTACAATTTACGCAGAAAGACCAGAACTTGCTGAAAAAATTATAGGTTCTACAGAAGAAACAACAACCGGTATCATAAGACTTCAGGCACTTGAAGCTCAGGGAATTATGAAAGCTCCGGCAGTTGGTGTTAATACAAGTTTGACAAAACACCTTTACGATAACCGTTACGGAACAGGGCAAAGCTCTCTTGACGGTGTTATGAGAGCAGCAAACATTCTTTTCTCAGGTAAAACCGTTGTTGTATCAGGTTACGGATGGTGCGGAAAAGGTATTGCAATGAGAGCACAAGGAATGGGCGCAAATGTAATCGTTTGTGAAGTTGACCCTCTCAAGGCTCTTGAGGCAGCTATGGAAGGCTACAGAGTTATGCCGATTGCTCAAGCGGCAAAAGAAGGTGATATATTCTTAACGGTTACAGGCGATAAGCACGTAATTGATATTGAACATCTTCTTGAAATGAAAGACGGTGCCTTTGTAGGAAATGTTGGTCACTTTGACCACGAAATCAATGTAAACGGTTTGAAAAAATACACAACAGAAATTAAACAAATCAGACCGACACTTGAAGAATATAAACTCAATAACGGAAAATCAATCTATGTTCTCGCTGAAGGCAGACTCGTAAACCTAGTTTGCGCTGAAGGTCATCCTGCAAGCGTTATGGATATGAGTTTTGCAAATCAGGCGCTTGGTATTGAGTTCCTCGTTAAAAATTACGGAAAACTTGAAAACAAATTATACACTCTTCCTCACGAAGTTGATGTAAAAATTGCCGAATTAAAACTCAAATCAATGGGGATTGAAATTGACACCCTCACTCCTGAACAGGAAGAATACCTGAACAGCTGGAAAATAGATTAGTAACTGAAAAATCCGCCATTTTGTGAGTTTTGTGGTTAAACTAATATTATATTAATAACTTTTAATGTCCTCCCCTTGTGGGAGGACATTAATGTATTATTTCCAATGCACTTTTTATGTAGAATTATTAAATTATCACTTGCGAAAGTAATATTTTTGTGATTTGATAAAATCGGAACGGGTAATTCCTCTTAACCTTGTTCAAGGGCTGGCGTTCAAGGCGCGGCTGCATTGTTTGTCAGACCGATAGTTACTGTAAATTTAATAAGGGAATTTAAAAATGTTAAAAATCAGATTAAAAAGAACAGGTGCTAAAAAATCACCTTCATACAGAATTGTTGTTATTAACTCTGCTTCAAAACGTGAAGGCAGACCAATTCAAGAATTAGGCTATTACAACCCTAAAACTAAAGTTATGAAATTTGACCTTGCATCTGCGCAAGACTGGGTTAAAAAAGGTGCACAGCCTACCGAAACAGTTCAGTATTTGATGAAAAACTGCAACGCTGACGGTACTTTGAACTATCAGAAGAAAGAAACGGTAAAGCTTTCTAAGAAAGCTCAGGCAAAAGCAGCAGCAGAAGCAGAAGCAAAGGCAAAGGCTGAAGAAGAAGCTAAAGCAGCTGCAGCAGCGGCAGAAGAAGCTGCACCTACAGAAGAAGCATCTGCGGAAGCTTAGTAAAAATAATTTTTTCAAAAAAGACCTTACTCAAAGTAAGGTCTTTTTTGTTGGTATTAATATTTGTCTTGTACAAATTTTTAAGATTTACTTTTCAACACATCTGAAAGGCAATTTGGATTTCTGTTTATTTCGCTTATCACAATTTCCAAATCCCATATAGCAGATATTTGAATTTTCATCATCCACGCTGTCAGCCCAGTAATTAGCGGACTGAAACGGATGAATAGCCCCTTCCTGCGCTGCCATCAGCATACTATGAAGTTCTGACGAGGTAGGTAATCTCATTTCTTTTGCCGCGCAAACTGCATTCGCCTCATCCCAGTTAAGATTTTCCGGATTATCAGATGTTTCGACAGCTATTTCTTCATATTTACAGGCAGGATATGCCCCAAATTTAGAACAAGGAATTTTTACAAGTTCTATTTTTTTTATTTTTTTATCTTCAGATAAGGCAGTCTGCTCCGAGGTTTCAGGCGGTACTGCTAATTGTTCCGAGCCGGAATTTTTATTATATTCTTTAGTCCCTTCTGAACTCTGGATTTCGGCAGCAATTGCAGCTCCGCAGATTAGGATACCAAAACAGACAATCAAAAACTTTTTCATCCTCAACTCCTTTTTAGTAATCATATCAAAAATTTATAATATGGTCAATTATAAAAAGATGTTTATTCATTATCAATCTTTTCAAATATAATTCTGTAACCGAGAATTTCAGCCAAGAATTTCAATTCGTCATATCTCATTGAACTGTTAACCAATTTTTGAGAAAGGCTGTGTACTGTATATTTTTTGCCTGATTTTACCGACGCTTCTCGTGCAAGCTCAGTAAGCGTTAATTTTTCTTTAACCAGTAAAATTTTTAGGTCTTCCCTGACTCCCATATAAATCATTATATGATTTTCAATAAATATTGACATCTTTTGCTAAACATCTTATAATATTCAATAAAATTATTGAATATTATATAAAATTAGATATTATTTTGGCATAAAACTTAATGAGGAAGATATATGAAAAAAGCATTCACACTTGCGGAAGTGTTAATAACTCTTGGGATTATTGGCATAGTTGCGGCAATGACACTCCCGACGCTGGTAGCAAAACACAGGCTTAAAGTATTACATACTCAATTTTTAAAAGCCTACAGCGACTTAAATAATGCAGCAAAAAGGTTTGAAGTTAATAACGGAATAACCGTTTATGAATACAGCTCTAACGGAAGTTCTTCTACTGATACTTTAAAAAAATTTATGGAAGTTTTTATCGGTACAAAATACGGCGGGCGTGTAGGGACGGACTATGATGAAGGGACTACAGGCAGTTTGTCTTTCGAAAATGCAATAGGTTATACTCCCAAAAACCTCGCCGGTACTCCGCAAAAAACGCATCCATGCGATCAATCAATTATAACAGAGGAAATCGGCGGAAGATTTTTTTCTATCGATGACAGTGTAAGTAGATATAATCCAGCTCCCGAGTATGGTCCAAAAATATGCGTTGACACAAACGGCAGAAAAGGACCAAATATTTATGGTTATGACTGGTTTGTATTTGTATTTACTAAAGAAGGTGCAGTAAAACCTTTTATTGGCGCAACTTTAACAGATATAGGGAAAAATGATTTGACTAACCCGGAAAACGCCTGCAGCTATAAATACAATCAGGCAACATATACCTGTGCATATTTTGCGCTAACTGATACAAGCCCTGCTAATCCTGATGAAACCTATTGGACAGACTTTTTAAAATAGTTTAATCAGCAGAGAAGATTTCTCTGATATCATCCATTGTGAGGGATTTAACAATATTTCTGTCAACAGAAATTACGCTGTCAACAAGGTTGCGTTTAACTGTTTTAAGCTTTTGGATTTTTTCTTCAACAGTGTTTTTCGTAATAAGTCTATATACGAACACTTTCTTAGTCTGACCAATACGGTAAGCACGGTCTGTAGCCTGATCTTCAACAGCAGGGTTCCACCAAGGGTCGTAATGGATTACGTAATCCGCGCCTGTGAGGTTCAAACCGGTTCCGCCGGCTTTCAAACTGATTAAGAATATCGGAATTTTACTGTTATTAAAGTGTTCAACAGCAGCCTGTCTATCCTTTGTTTTACCTGTCAGGTATTCATATTCAATGCCTTCGCGCTCAAGCCATCCTTTGATTATATCAAGCATATTGACAAACTGGCTGAACAGTAATACTCTGTGACCTTCAGATATAATTTCTTCCAACATTGATTTAAGTTTCTCAAATTTGCCAGACGACATAATGTGTTTAACGTTTTCTTTATCGTAAAGTCTCGGATGGCAGCAGATTTGACGCAACCTGAGGAGTGCGGAGAATATTGACAATCTGCTCTTTTCAAGCCCGTTTTGCTCAATACTCTTGAACAATTCTTCTTTTGTACTGTCAAGAACTTGCAGATAGAAGTCTTTTTGTTCGTCCGTAAGTTCGCAGTATGCAATGTTTTCAACCTTATCAGGAAGATCTTTGGCAACATCGCGTTTCATACGACGAAGGATAAACGGATAAATCTGGAGTTTCAAACGTTTTTCTACAGTCTTATCTCCGCGTTCCATAATAGGATTTACATAACGCGCGTTAAATTCTGCAGCAGTCAACAGAAATCCCGGCATCAAGAAATCAAACACCGACCACAATTCTTCAAGTTTATTTTCAATCGGAGTGCCTGAAAGTGCAAGTTTGTGGGTTGCTTGCAGCTGTTTGACAGCCTGCGCTGTCTGGGACATCGCGTTTTTAATATTCTGCGATTCATCAAGAATTACATATCTGAAATTAATATCTTTAAAATGCTTGATATCGCGTCTTATGAGTGCGTAGCTTGTAATAACAACGTCGTAATTCGGAATTTCTTTAAATAATGATTTTCTGTCAACTCCGGAGAGTTTAAGACAGCTTAATTCCGGCGCAAACTTCTGGATTTCGGATTCCCAGTTAAACACAACGGTTGTCGGACAAATTACGAGAGTCGGTGCAGGACCGTCAACTTCCTTTGCTTTTTGAAGAACAGTCAATGCCTGCAGGGTTTTTCCAAGCCCCATATCATCTGCTAAGATACCATTTAGACCGTATTTATACATAAACCACAGCCAGCCGTAACCTTTCAACTGATATTCACGGAACTCTGCCGTTGCGGTCTTTGGTAATTCCAGCCCATCGTGAGTTGAGAACGTCGACATCTGCTCCCAGAATTTTTCAAACCGTTCGCTCAGTACAAGTTCAACATCAAGGTTTTTAAGTTCATTAATCAAACCTGCGCGATAAGTTTTAACCGTGAATTTATTTTCGTCGTTTCTATAGACATCAAACGAATTGAACGCCCTCATCATTGCGTAAATATTCTGAGCCGGGAATTCAACAAAACCGAGGCTTCTGATACGGCTGTATTTTTCTCCGCTCTGGATTGTATCATAGACATCATCAAAGTTTATAATTTCTTCGCCTGCACGTCCGTATAACTGGATTTCGAAACTATCCTGAGATTCTTCAGAAAAATCAATTTTCGCGCACATTTTGAAAGGTTCATCCATAAGTTTGAAGAAATTCATATCGTCTTTTTCAACAAACTTCCAGCCCTCGCCTGCCTGTTTTATGTAATAGTTATAAAAATCTATTGCGTTTTCTTTTTCGAGCGCAAGGTTATTGGTCTGCATCGGAACAAACTTACATGCCAGAAGCATATTGTAAGCTTCCTGTTCATGCTTATAGTTCCTTTTTATCCAGTAAATAAAATCTTCACCCGGTTTCTTAACTGTTATATAAGGCGACTTGTCACTGGATTTGGAGTATGGTACAACAACTCCGTCGTATTCGAATTCCAGAGAGGCTTTCAGTGATTGGTCGTAATCTATTCCGAGAGTCACGATATTCAAAGGCGGACGTTCCTCCAGCATTAATTTTGAAATGCTTTCATCAATATTTACTTCCATCACTTCGCGTAACTTTGGTAACTCTTCATAGATAAATTTTCCGCCGTCAGAATCTTTCAAATCGGTAAAAGAGGATTTTAAAAGAGCCTGCGGGATAGATTGCATGGCAATATTCGTCGGGAATATAATATTTTTATAGCGTCCCCACTTGAGATGTCTTGAAAAATATCTGACTTCTTCCAGAGGATAAACATCATCTTTATCCGGTCTTTTCCATTCAAGAGAAAGCAGGATAGTTCCGCCCTGCGAAACATTTACATTGAGAACTAATTTCCATTCTTCATCCGTAAATTTTAATCTCTGTTTTGTTTTTTCGTCCAGAACTTCATCCGCATGAGCCAGAAGTGTGAACATCGGACCGAATTTTGTAATCGGAATATCATACCAGCCTGCTTTTTTATCCTGTCTTGAAATCGTCAGCAATTGCTGGAATATTGCAATTTCAACCTTCTGGGAGTTATTGAGTTCAAAATTAGGGTCCTGTTTTTGAGCTTCAATGAGTGCGCGGAGAATATTCTCAATCTGTCTTACGACCTTTCCGGTTTCTCTTGACATTACGAGAATTGAGAAGAAATTAGCTTTTCTTTTCGGGTTAAAGTGAAAAATATAGTTCCCTGTCGGAGCTTCTGAAAGCTCGGTGTTCTCATCAGGAAAATCAAACTCCATCCCGAATTTTGTCTCGAGCCAATCTTCGTAAGCGTGTTCGTCAATTGCTTTTAATCCGACAGCGACAGCATGTTTACACCATTCTTCTTTTAACGGGCAGTTGCAGCGGGCTTCAACCTTATTCTTTTTAAAGATTAAATCAGTATTATAATGATCCTGAAAGTTGCCTTTGACCTTTCCCATATAAAAATTCTTTTCAGGATAGGTATCAAATACCATATCTTTCAGGTGGTATTCGTAGCCTCTGCGCCAGCTTCCGGCAGATGCCCTGTCTTTTATATACTTGTAATTAAATTCTTCAACACCCATCTATTGGAGTATCTCTTTCCTTCCGTAAAGGTTTAATTACTGATATAGAAAATCTCTATAAGTCCTTTACTGATAATATTATTACATGAATATCCTAAATATGCAAGCATTTTCTTAGCCGACAATGTATTTATGCATACAGAGCGTAAATAAAACTCCGTAAATAGCACCCATTATAACTTCAAACGGAGTATGCCCTAGGAGTTCTTTTAATTTTCCGCCGATAGCCTGAACGTCATGTTTATAAAAATCTTCCATCATTCTGTTTAAACACGCAGCGGTTTTCCCGGCGGCACGTCTGACCCCGGCTGCGTCATACATGGTTACAAGCGCATAGCCGAGTGCAACCGCAAAAATTAACGAATTAAATCCGGCTATTAACCCGACAGAGGTCGATAATCCCATAACACCTGCAGAATGAGAACTCGGCATTCCGCCTGTTGTTGTGAATATTTTAAAATTTATTTTGCGTGACTGGATTGTAAAAATTACAAATTTTATTACCTGCGCTGTAAATGCAGATAAAAGCCCAATTGCCAGAACTTCATATCCGGTGTTTGCTACTGTTATCATTTATATTCCTACTCTCTTTTTGATTCCTGAAATAATTTCGTCAAAAACTTCCGATTTCACATCGAACTTCTTCATAATATCATAACAATCATTTAAAAGGCAAGCCAATTTATTTTTAGATTCATCCAGCCCGTAAAGCGAAGTATAAGTTAATTTCCCGGCATTTTTATCTTTACCTAAGGTTTTACCCATTTCTTCAAAAGTTGAAATTTCATCAAGAATATCGTCTGCGATCTGGAAAGCGACTCCGAGCGTCTGCCCGAATTCAGTAATACCTTCAAGCTGTGCTTCCGCAGCGTCTGCAATAATTGCACCGGTTCTAAGCGAAAGTTTAAATAAATCCGCTGTTTTATGCGTATGTATAAAATCAAGCGTTACAGCCCTCGCCCCTTGCGGGAGAGGGTGTCCGAAGGACGGGTGAGGGGTATTAGTCTTTTCACTCTCAATATCAACAACCTGTCCTGCAATTACGCCATAAGCGCCTGCGGCTTGAAAATATTCTTCCATAATTTTAATAAGTTTTTCGCTGCCTAAGTGTTTTGAATTTTTTAGAATAATCTGCGGTGCAAAAGTCAAAAGAGCATCCCCTGCAAGAACGGCATTTGCTTCCCCGAAAACTTTATGGTTAGTAGGTTTTCCGCGGCGAAAATCGTCGTTATCCATACAAGGTAAATCATCGTGAATAAGAGTCTGAGCATGAAGCATTTCAATTGCGCACGCCGTCGGAATTGCATCTTCATAATTTCCGCCGAATACGCGGCAGCTTTCAAGACACATTACAGGACGCAGTCTTTTCCCCGGAAGCGTCACTGTATATTTCATTGCCTTAAAAATATCCTCCGGATACTGAATAGTCATATATTCATCCAGTTTTTTATCCACAATTTCAATGTAATCATTCATCTTCATGGTCATTTTCATATTCCTTATAAATTTTTTGTTTTAGAGTATTTCTCGCGCTCTGACGTTTCTTTTCGCTTATTTTGGCAAAAGTTTTATTATGTATTGTTTTTTTTGTATGTTCTTCTTTTTTACCTTCGTATTTGATTTTTTCCTTATATTCCCTCGCCTCATCAATAAATGCAAGATAACTTTCGTAACGGGTTTCATCTATTTTATCAATATTATTCAAAACATTACAGCCATCCTCATTTATATGCAGGCAGTCCGAGTATTTGCAGTCGTCTCTGAATTTTGCAATATCGTCAAATAACAAATCCACATCAGCCGGCAGGATAAAGTCAAATTTCACATTACTGAAACCGGGTGTGTCAACTATTCTTGAATTTACATTAATATTAATAATCTCTGAATGGCGGGTTGTATGGGTTCCTCGCAGAGTTTTTTCACTCACGCTTTTGGTTCTTAAATTAAGATTAGGATTTATTGCATTTATAAGACTTGATTTTCCGACTCCTGAATTTCCGCACAAAACGCTCGTTTTGCCCTCAAGAAGTTTTTCAAAATTCTTTATCCCTTTATGTTCGGTTGCCGAGGTGTATGTTATTTTATAACCCAAATTTTCATATATATTTTTAATTTTATTTTTTAATTGCTTATCCCACTTTAAATCTTCTTTATTGAAACAAAGAACAGCCGGAATATTGTAATACTTTGCAAGCGCGACATAACGATTTAACTGATGCAAATCCAAATCAGGTTCTTTAAGCGCAGATACAATAATTATCTGGTCAATATTTGCAACGCTCGGGCGTTTGATAAAATTTTTGCGCGGAATAATTTTTGTAATATGACCGTTATCAAATTCCACAAAATCCCCGACGAGAATTTTTTCTTTTTGCTTTTTCAAAACCTCTCTGATTTTGCACTCAAAAGTAACGCCATCAGATACGACGTAATAAAAATCCGAATGAATTTTATAAATTTGACCCTGTGCCATTACGAAATTATTTTAGCACAAAAAGAAAGTGAGTAGTGAATGGTGAATAGTGAGTGGTTCAATAAAAAATGAATAGTCCATTCACATCTCACGCTTCACCCATCACTTTTCAAAAGGCTGGATTGCTTCGGCTAAAAGCCTCGCAATGACAAAAACCTAATCCCCTCTCTATTTGGGAGGAGTCTGTTAATTTATTTTTCATTGCTACCCCTCCTCGAAATCAAAGATTTCGTTACCTCTCACAAAACGTAACATTTAGTCACCTTTTGTTCTGCAGAGTCTCAAGGGGAGGGTATGAACTTTTCAGCATTTAACCACTTCAACCATTAAGCATTTTGTTGAACCACTCACTACTCACCATTCACACTTCACTTTTATTTACCCCTGCGGCATTTTGAACTTTTTGTCGTTCTTGATAAAATCTGGCACCTGATTTTTTGCCATCTGCATTTTTGCATACTGTTCTTTTAATTTCGCTTTTTCTTCTTCATCAGCATTCTTAGCTTTATCGTTCATTTGTGTAAGAAGTTCTTTTTCAACCTCGTTGCCCTTTATGTAGACATCCATATCTTTACTCTTTTTGAATGCATTAACGTTGCCTTCATAATTAATCTTCGGGGCTTTATAAAGAGTGTATAAAAGCGCAATTCCGCCAATTGCAGCCGCAATAAAGCTCAGTGCCGTTCCGACGACAAAAAGATCCTTTTTGGCGCCTTTCAAACCTTTGTGATTTTTATTTACATATTTGTTCGCAGCCTGCCCCAAATCTTCTATCACAAAACCGTCATCAAAGAGCTCAAACATAAGCCTAGCGCCGACACCCAGTCCGCCGACAAAGGTTGCAACCGCAAGATTAGTTTTTTCACCTCGCTTTGAAATCGGGTTTTTAACCTGACTGCCCTGCTTTTTAAACGGACTTTCCGCAGAGGCAAACGAATATGCGTTATTTAAAGCATCTACACGCATTTATACCCCTTTAATCATTACTCCATTTCCATTGTTTGCCATCTGAACAGTTGTGTAATGATTAATTTTCTGATCAAGAGATACATCTTCATCTTTTACTTCTTTGTCAACCTCTGATAAAATATTTGATTTCAATTCTCTGTCGCGACTGAAAACATCCATTTCTTTTTCTCTTGTAAACGCACGGACTTTTGTATTATAAAGATTTGCGGGTAGTGTCAACAACAAACTAACTGCGCCGAGAACACCTCCGATAATTCCGGCTTTTCCCATTCGCATTTTAGTTGCTTTCGGAATAAGAAATGATGCAATTCCGAATGCTGTACCGCCGACAAGGACGCTTGTTCCTACGGATTGCAACACGGTTAACCCTTTTTCCGTATTTCGGTTAATCGGATTTTCATAATTACCGTTGCTTGAAGCAAAAGACTGTTTAGGACAACAATTGCTGACTGCTGAAATTCTCATAATATACACTCCTTATGTTTACATTTCTATAATACCCCGTCAAGAAAAATTTTGCTACTTTGTTAATAATAATAACCCGAATTGTAACAAATATTTGAAGTTTTAATTGTTTATGGTAATATCAATATACAATAGTATGATTATTATTTTATAAGGGGAAAAATATGATTTCAGTAAACGATTTAAAAACAGGCTTGACGCTTCAATTAGACAACGGATTGTGGTCTGTTGTTGAATTCCTGCACGTTAAACCGGGCAAAGGCGCAGCGTTTGTAAGATCAAAACTTAAAAACGTTGAAACCGGTCAGGTTGTTGAAAAAACCTTCCGCGCAGGCGAAAAAGTTGCAAAAGCTATGCTCGATAGACGTGAAATGCAATACCTTTACAAAGAAGGCAGCGAATACGTTATGATGGATAACGAAACTTATGAACAATTACAAATTCCGGAAGCTAATATCGGCGACGGCATTAAATACTTAAAAGAAAATATGGTTGTTCAGGTTCTTATGCACGATAACAGAATTATCGGTGTTGATATTCCGTCACACGTTGAATTGGAAGTTGTTGATACTCCGCCTGCAGAAAAAGGAAACACTGCTCAAGGCGGTACAAAACCTGCTAAACTGGAAACAGGCGCTGTTGTTAACGTTCCGTTCTTTGTTCAAAACGGTGACGTCATCCGCGTAGATACAAGATCTAACGAATACCTCGACAGAGTATAATTAAATAATTAAGTGAAGGGTGAGGAGTGAAGTGTAAACAACTCTTTTACCCTTCTCATAAAAAGAAAGGCACAATATGAAATTTGATATAGAATACGTTGAAAAATTAGCCAAAGTTTTAGCCGAAAACGAATTAACAGAAATTTCATTAGAAGATGGCGAACAGGCTATTACATTAAGAAAAGAAGTTGTTGTGGCACCTGCCGCAATTGCTCCTGCAGCAGTTCCTCAAGCAGCACCGGCTGTACAGGCTCCGGCAGCTCCGGCACCTTCTGCTTCTGAACCTGCAAAAAAAGGTACACCTATTACATCTCCTATGGTAGGAACCTTCTACAGCGCACCTTCCCCTGATGCAAAACCTTTTGTTGAAGTAGGTCAGACAATTGCTCAGGGCGATGTAGTTTGTATTGTGGAAGCTATGAAATTAATGAACGAAATCGAAGCTGAAATTTCAGGTAAAATCGTTGAAATTTGTGTTAAAGACGGTCAGCCTGTAGAATTCGGTCAGGTTTTAATGTACGTTGAATAAAGTGAGAAGTGAAGGGTGATGAGTGAGTAGTTCGCTTCACACTTCACGCTTCACACTTCACCTTTTCGTAAGAAGTATGAATTTGTTTGAAAAGGGATAGAAAAATGTTTAAAAAAGTATTAATAGCAAACCGCGGCGAAATTGCGGTAAGAATTATAAGAGCTTGCAGAGAAATAGGAATTCCGACTGTTGCGATTTACTCGCAGGCAGATGCAAATTCCCTTCACGTAAGACTTGCAACAGAAGCTTATTGTATCGGACCTGCCCAGAGTGCAAAAAGCTATTTGAGTATTCCTGCAATAATTTCCGCAGCCCTTGTGTCAGGCGCAGACGCCATCCATCCGGGTTACGGGTTTATGTCTGAAAGAGCCGATTTTGCTGAAATCTGCGAAAAACACGGGATTAAATTCATAGGTCCTACCGCGGAAGCTATGAGAAAAATGGGGGATAAAGCAACCGCCCGTAAAACAATGATTGAAAATAATGTTCCGGTAACCCCGGGGACAGGAATTTTAAAAACTCCGGAGGAAGTTAAGGAATTTGCAAAAAAAGCAGGCTATCCGATTATTTTGAAAGCGACGGCAGGCGGCGGCGGCAAAGGTATGAGAATAGTGCGCTCCGATGACGAAGTTGAAACAAATATGAGTCTCTGTCAGTCCGAAGCCCAGAATTTCTTTGGAAATCCTGATGTTTATGCAGAAAAATATCTTGAAAATCCTCGTCATATTGAGGTTCAAATTCTCGGTGACCAGTATGGAAACGTTGTTCACTTAGGCGAAAGAGATTGTTCAATTCAAAGACGCCACCAGAAATTGCTGGAAGAAGCTCCATCTCCTGCAATTGACGAAGCTACCCGTAAAGAAATGGGTGCAGCCGCTGTTCGTGCTGCAAAAGCCATTAATTATGAAGGTGCCGGAACTTGCGAATTCCTTCTTGACCATGACGGAAAATGGTATTTCATGGAAATGAATACACGTATTCAGGTTGAACACTGTGTTACGGAAATGATTTCCAACGTGGATCTGGTAAGAGAACAAATCATGGTTGCAGCAGGCGAAAAACTGGATTTCACTCAGGATGAAATAGTTCTAAGAGGACACGCTATCGAGTGCCGTATAAATGCCGAAAATCCTGCAAAAGACTTTATGCCTAATCCGGGTCAGATTACGGGCTACGTAACCCCGGGCGGTTTTGGCGTAAGGGTTGATTCTCATGTTTATCAGGATTATTCAATCCCGCCTTATTACGACTCTATGATAGGCAAACTCATCTGCTGGGGCAGAACGCGTAATGAAGCAAGACGCCGTATGTACCGTGCTTTAAAAGAATACGTTATTACAGGTATAGAAACAACAATACCGTTCCATCAATCCATTATTGAGGACCCTGTGTTCATCAGCGGGAACTTCAATACAGGGTTTATAGAAGATTTCTACAAACGAACGGAAAAGAATTCATAAACATCAAAGCCTGAATTTTATTCAGGCTTTTTTAATTTTTTAACCATACGGCTAGTTGCATTTAAGTCATTTTACAAATTATAATAAGTACAGAAAATAGTCGATATTGTGACATCTGGCGGTCGACGTCTATCAACGGTTCGCATATATTTTGTTTATGTCAACAGATTTATTAAGACGATTTTCGCACAAAATACAAACCCTACGAACCCAGAGAGGCTTGACACAGGAAGGTTTAGCATTAATCTGTAACCTGGATAGAACCTATATAGGACGATTGGAAAGAATGGAGCGTTCACCGAGTTTAGGTACTTTGAAAAAACTCGCCGACGGACTTGGAATGTCATTATCAGAACTTTTAGATTTTTAGAGAATATTAAAATCTTTTGTAATATAATAAAAGCGAAATGGAAAAGACAATTAAATATTATGCAAAAGAACTTTTAAACATTGCCCTGCCTATTATTATGGGAAACCTCGGATTTATTCTCATCGGAGCCGGGGATGTTTTGATTGCAGGCAGACATTCTACTGATACGCTTGCTGCCATCAGTATTGCAACAGCCATTACAAATTGTATTATGACATTCGGGATAGGTTTAATCGCAAGTGTTTCTCCTATTCTTTCCAACATTCGCGGGGAGAAAAAGTCTGCTAAAAAATACTTTTTCCCGACAATAAGATTTTCCATGATTTTGGCTTTGATAACAATGTTTTGCGTTCTTGCTGCAATTCCCGCAATTGATTACATGCATTTTGAAGCAAAACTTGTACCTGATATAAAAGAATATATGCTTATTACTGCATTTTCAACTTTCGGTGCTTATCTGCATGCCTCTTTGAAGGAATTTTTGCAGGCGTTTGAGATTGTATTTATACCGAATTTGGTGACTGTAATCTGTGTATTTTTGAATGTGACTTTGAATATAATGCTTGTATTCGGCTTCGGTCCAATACCGTCACTGGGCGCAATAGGACTGGCTATTGCAAGCTTCATTGTAAGATATTTTATGGGATTTGCGCTGTTGTTTTATTGTCTGGGGTTAATGCGTTTCAGAAATTACCATGACAAACGTTACTACAAAAACCTTATGACGATAGGCTTACCGATATCTCTTGCTATTCTTGTTGAATTTATTGCATTTAACAGTATTGCAATACTTATGGGAAGGGTGTCAGGAGTTTATGCCGCGGCACAGAACCTTATTTGTACCCTTACGACAATATCATTTATGGTTCCGCTTGCGATTTCAAATGCAATAGCTGTCAAAGTCGGATTTGCGAACGGCGCTAAAAATTTCAATGAATTAAAAAATTACGCCTTTATAGGCATGTTTATGTGCGTCGGATTTATGCTGTGCAGCGCAGTAATTTTCTGTTCGTTCCCGCATTTTTTAGTCAGTCTGTTCAGTAAAGATTTAACTCTCATTAAAATTTGCGTGCCTGTATTATATGTAGTTTCGATATTCCAGATTTTTGACGGGTTGCAGGTTGCACTTGCAGGAATTTACAAAGGCATAAAAAAGACAAAAATCGTATTAATTGCAAACTTTATCGGATACTGGCTGATTTCAATTCCGCTCGGGTATATGTTAGCGCTAAAACACGGATTTATGCTAAAAGGTTTCTGGTACGGACTTCTTTTTGCGGCAATCGTACTTTGCGCACAGATGCTTTTAATGCTTTTCAGATACTTAAAAAAACTGAGACTTAAATTTGCCGAATAGGAAAAGAATAGCTTTTTTACTTAATTTATGATACACTTGGTGTATATGGAGGAAAAACGACATGCACTCAGAACAAAGAACATTTATTGCCGTTAAGCCCGATGGTGTAAGAAGAGGATTAGTTGGTGAAATAATTTCACGCTTTGAAAAAAAAGGGTTTAAATTAATCGCAATAAAAATGCTTGATGTTTCACAGGAACAAGCAGAAGCGCATTATGCCGAGCATAAAGGGAAACCTTTCTTCCCGAGATTAATTGAGTACATCCAGAGCGGTCCTATTGTAGCTATGGTATGGAAAGGTTATGATGTAATTGCCGGAGCAAGACAGCTTATGGGTTCAACAAACCCGCTTGATGCTCAGGTTGGTACAATCAGAGCAGATTTGGCACTCGTAAAAGAATATAACGTAGTACACGGTTCAGATTGCGTTGAAAGTGCTGAAAGAGAAATCAATATCTACTTTAAGCCGGAAGAACTCTGTGATGAGTATGAAAATATGGCGGAAACAGTTATTGAACAACTGGATGAAGAATAAATTTTAAAAACAGGATGTGTGAAAAATGATTAGTGATAATGCAAAAGAATATTTTGATTACGAATTAGTTCACACATGCAAGCAAACAGGAGCAAGAGCAGGCGTTTTCAGAACTCCTCACGGGGTTATAAAAACGCCTATCTTCATGCCGGTCGGAACTAATTCCGCAGTAAAAACTCTGACTTCCGATCAGATTATGGACACAGGCGCTCAGATTATGCTTTCAAATTCATACCACCTTTATTTGAGAGCCGGCACGAAATTGATAAAACAATTTGGCGGAATTCATAGCTGGATGAACTGGCATAAACCGGTTCTGACAGATTCCGGCGGTTTTCAGGTGTTTTCTCTAGCGCATTTGAGAAAAATAACCGAAGACGGCGTTGAATTCCGCGACCCGAAAGACGGGAAAAAACATTTTATATCACCTGAAGTCTCAATGGAAATTCAGCAGGACATCGGGGCTGATATTATAATGGCGTTTGATGAATGCGCGCCTTATCCTTGCGATTACAATACCGCAAAGGCTGCAATGGAGAGGACTCACCGCTGGCTTGAAAGATGTTTTAAGGCTAAAACAAACCCGCGGCAGGCACTTTTTCCTATAGTACAGGGCGCATTTTTTGATGATTTAAGGAAAGAAAGCGCAAGGGTAATATCTTCCTATGATGCTGTAGGATACGCAATAGGCGGCGTGAGTGTCGGAGAGCCTGCCGATATAAAAAATTACTTTACAAAACTCACAGCCCCACTTCTGCCTGAAAATAAACCTCGTTATCTTATGGGAGTCGGAACGCCTGAAGATTTACTCGACGGAATAAAATACGGGATTGATATGTTCGACTGTGTTTTGCCGACCCGTAACGCACGTCACGGCTCATTCTTTACCTGGGACGGCAAGAAGAATATTAAAAACAAACAGTTCTACGATGATGCGGCGCCGCTTGTGGAGGGTTGCGACTGCTATGCCTGCCGTAACCATTCGCGCGCGTATATAAGACACCTCTGGCGCTGTCAGGAAGCAACAGCTTCGACATTATTATCTATTCATAATATAAAATTCCTTGTGGATTTCTCGCAAAAATGCCGTCAGGCAATCCTTGAGGATATGTTCGGAGATTTTTATAACGAACATTATTCAAAACTTTTTACTTAACTAAAATTTGGAGTGGGTGATGAAAAAATTTAACAGAAAAGGTTTTACTTTAGCAGAAGTTCTGATAACACTTGGGATTATAGGGGTAGTAGCTGCAATGACTCTTCCTGACCTGAAACTAAAAATGGATGCCAGCGCGAATATCACCAGCTTAAAAAAGTTTTATACGGAATTTTCTAATGCAACAAATTTGTTAATCAGTGAATATGGCGAACCTGACAGCTGGGGACTTGTGGATAATGACGCAGAGTCTTCTGCGGCAGTTCTGGATATGTATAAAAAAAGGCTTAATATGACAAGGATATGTCTTGAGGGTGATACAAGCTGTTTTGCATTTCCGGTTTATACATATAAAGGGGTTGTAAAAATTACGGAAAACGAATACAGCAGCTGGCAGTTGAAAAGTTTTGTTCTGAATAACGGAACGACGGTATTTTTTGATGTAAATAACGGGAATTTTTCGGTGTTTTTTGATGTAAACGGGTTAAAAAAGCCTAACAGACTGGGGGAGGATGTCTTTGCCTGGGCTGTTAACGGCAAGGGAAGGATTGTCCGTTATACTGATCCTTCGATAACAAGCGGTAATGATGAACCGGATTACAATTATGCGTTCGAGATTATGGAAAACAGCTGGACTAAAAAGTACTAGAAATTGGCACCTTTGCACAATAAACTAAACTTGTGTACTCATTATTTTTGCATCATTTCTTCGGCAGTATGCCCGCCCTTTTCTATAAGTTCACAGATTCCGGTAAGCCCGACTGTCATTGATTTTATGTTTTTTCTATATAATGTCAAAAAGAAAAAATCATATCCCCATTTATTGGGTCCCTTTTTACCGTTTACATCCAGTCCAAATGTAATAGAATTACCATTATAATTAGGATAATTATAAACGTATAATAAAGACCCGTCACTAAGGTAATAACCTGTCTGCTCACCTATAGGGAAAATACATGCCGGGTATGCCTCATTTGTTGAACCTCCAGCAGCCAGAACTTCAGCTTTTGTTTTGTAGGTCGGTAAAATATCTTCGCGCGTACAAGCACTTCTATTATGAAATCCGCATTCTTTTAAAATTTTATACTTAGACAAAACTTTAGTCCAAAACTCCTCACATTCAGTAACGGAAGTATTCCAACCATTAGACATGAAGGCATAACATTCATACGCAACTCCGTTTTCCGAATTGACTGAATTAATTGCAGTTTGAAAGTTTGTATAAGATTTCTTAAATTGTGAATATAAAACATGCTGCTGATATTTGGCAGTCAATGCAGGAAGCGTCATAGCCGCAACTATACCTATTATTCCAAGGGTTATAAGGACTTCAGCTAAGGTAAATGCCAAATTTTTTGAACTATATATCAACTGCTTTTCCAGTGCAGATTTTTTAAAATGCTTTCCATCAGATGCTGTGCGATAAAAAATGCTGAACAGACGAATTTTTAACAATTTTATTTTACTAATTAGCTTGGCAAACCCCGTGCTAATGCTTAAAGAAGCCCCCCCCCCCCTCTTGGGAATACAGTCATATCAATACTTTTCATGGTTTCTCCTTGTTTTCTTTACTCTCCATATCATTATACCATAAAAAAGACGTACTCGTCAGTACGCCTTTTTTCAAACTTGCAAGTTTTAGATTTTAGAAACTATTTTCCGCCGTTAACAACTGATTTGAATTTTTTACCGGCAGAAAATGCAGGAACTGTTTTAGCAGGGATTTTAATTTCTTTACCTGTTTGAGGGTTTCTGCCAGTTCTTGCAGATCTTTTTCTAGCTTCAAATGTACCGAAGCCTACTAAAGTTACTTTTTTACCTTTAGCTACAGTTTTTTGTACTGTATCAATCCAAGCACCGATTAC
This sequence comes from Candidatus Gastranaerophilales bacterium, assembly GCA_944324285.1. Taxonomy (GTDB): domain Bacteria; phylum Cyanobacteriota; class Vampirovibrionia; order Gastranaerophilales; family Gastranaerophilaceae; genus Scatousia. The sequence continues at coordinate 120,807 of CALUVR010000002.1, forward strand.
TTCAGATGCTTCTTTTTGTGTAACGTTAGCTTTTTTTGCAACTTCTTGTACTAATTCTTCTTTGTTCATAATTAAACTCCTTCTTCTTATGTACTCCCTTATTATAGCGAATATTTGAATTTGCGCAAGTGTTTTAACGAAATTTAATATATTTTCCGCTAAAAAACCTCTGTTTGGGGGAGATAAAACAGAATTTACTATACAAAAGTTATAAAAAGAATGGCAAAATTCGGGGTTTTTGGTACAATATAATATAGGGACATGGAGGAATAGAGAAGGTATTTTATGAAGGAAAGAGTAATCCTATTTACAATATTTTTTGGATTAGCGGTATTTATCTATATTTTCCAGAGTTATTTTAATACTGTCTGGGGGCTGGCATTTTTATGTTTATGTATGACTATTTATGCGGTTTTTACTAACCTTGCATATAATTTCAAAAAACGTAAATTAAAAAAATACCCGCAGGTAATAAATGAAGATTACAAACCGTTTGTAACCGTTATGATTCCAGCCCATAACGAAGAAGATGTTATCTCAAATACTGTTGAAAATATTCTTTCAATGAATTATGAAAATTTTGAGGTTATTGTAATTGACGACAGAAGCACAGATAATACGGCATCAGTATTAAAAGATTTAGAAAAAAAATATGATAAGGTAAAAGTTCTTATCCGCCAGCAAGGTGCTTTCCCGGGCAAGTCTGCGGTCTTGAACGACGCATATCAAATGGCGCACGGCGATGCCGTTCTTGTGTTTGATGCTGATGCAACAGTTGAGCCGGACTTTCTTTCAAAATTAATTCCTGAACTTGAACCGAAAGATGTCGGTGCTGTTCAGGCGAGAAAAGTTATCAGAAACAAAGACCAGAACCTATTGACCAGATGCCAGAATAACGAATACACAATGGATACCCATTTTCAAGCAGGCAGGGATTCTGTAAAAGGGGCTGTGGAACTTCGCGGAAATGGTGAACTTATAAAAAGAGAAGCGCTTGATGATATTGGCGGATGGAATAATTATACGATAGTCGATGACCTTGATATGTCAACAAGGTTACATATAAAAGGATGGGACGTCAGGTTTTGTCCGGATGCAGTTGTTTACGAGGAAGGGATTGCCTATCTCTGGCCATTATTCAGGCAGAGAAGAAGATGGCTGGAAGGCACGATAAGACGCTACCTCGAATATTCATGGACAGCACTTACATCACCTAAGATGTCTTTCCGTGCTAAATTTGATATGACAGCATATATATCACAATTTATTATGCCGTTGTGGTTTGTCATGGAACTGGCAATTAGATCTTTTAAAGTTCTTGCAAAAGACGCTTCCCCTCATACGCTTTATTCATCCATAATCATAGGTCTTGCAATCGGGCTTGGATTTTTCCTTGCCGCACGTTATGCATTGAGGCGCTACGACTTTATGCTGCGGCTAGACGCAATCTTTGAAGCACTTGAAACATCCGTTTATCTTTTTATAATCTGGTTCCCGCTTGTATTTTTCATCGGGTTCAAAATTCTCTTCATGAAAAAGGATATGAACTGGGGGAAAACCGCCCACGGACTTGTAAAAGAAGAAGAAGCAAGCATAAAGGCTTTTATCAGAAAAGAACTTGAAAGAACGAAAAATTACACAGAAAAACTAAAACAGAAATTGGCTGAAAAAGGAGAAAAATAATGACTGAAGTTATTACAAACGTAAAAAATAAAATCAGAGATGTGGTTGATTTCCCGAAAAAAGGGATTATTTTCAGAGATATCACAACAGCCCTTAAAGACGCTGAAACATTGAAAATTATGATTGATTATCTTTGCGAACAGTATAAAGATGTAAAAATCGACTATATTGCAGGTATTGAAAGCCGCGGGTTTATCTTTGGAATGCCGATGGCTTACAAATTAAACGCCGGTTTTGTTCCTATCAGAAAACCGAACAAACTTCCTGCGGAAACCTATTCTCAGGAATACGAACTTGAATACGGTACTGATAAAATAGAAGTTCATAAAGATGCATTTCCGGAAGGGGCAAATGTTTTAATTGTTGATGATCTTCTTGCAACAGGCGGAACTGCTGATGCTGCTTGCAAACTCGTTAAAAAGACAGGTGCAAATTTAGTGGGTATTGCGTTTTTAATTGAACTCTGCGACCTTAAAGGTCGTGAAAAACTTGAAGGAAACGGTAAAATAGTTTCCATGCTTAAATACTAAAAAAAAGCCTCCGATGATTCGGAGGCTTTTTTAAAATCTTAGTTTTATATAAATTGTTAGACTCTTAGGTCTTGAGGATTTTTTAAACGTCAGACGGGGTACAGGATTTTCAGGGTCTAACTGTACCACCGGAACTTCTTTTATAAATAAGCCCCTTTCATTTACAAGATAATTAAAAAATACATTTGCAATTCTCTCCGCGATAAACCCTTCTATTCTCTGCTGGTAAAGATTACGGCTGCTTCGGTCTGGAATGCGGCGGCTTAATTCAAAAAGCACATTAAACATAAATTCAGCATACTCATTAAAAAGTTCTTTTCTCATTATAAACATATTATAAAAATATCCGCGTTTTTGCTCTTTTAGCTTATCGACATAAGGCGACATTTCAGGATATTTTTCTTTTATTATGTTCATTGCCATATCTAAATCCGCAGCTTTACAATATTTTGCATACTGCTGATAGATTGACAATTCTCCAAAATCAAGCTTTGCCGGCAAAATCATATCGTATTCTGATAAAAGTTTTTTTATGATTTTTGGCTCAACGCAATATTTTTTCATAACATCAGAATAATCCTGCGAATTTCCCAACTCTCTGAAATCAAAAATTCTTCTGTAATGCATTAAACCGACAATAGGAGAGGGACAATTCTTCCACATCCAGTAGGTTACGGTTGTTTCGCAATAAAATCGGTTTTTAGTTGAAATATTATCGCCGGTATTATCGCCAATCATATTTTTCTCGAGCCACTTAAAATTATCAACAGTAATAGCGCCGTCTTTGGCTGCAGTAAATGCAACATCCCGCCCTGCGTGAATCGGTGTTATAATATTACTTTTGTATATAGTCGACGGTTTATGATAAACCATAAAAAGATTAATCTTTTTACTGTTTGCTTTCTGTATTTTAATTTTTTCTTTTATCTTTTTCAAAAAACTGCTCATTTTCTATACATTCCCTGTAGAACTGTTTCTGTCATCTTCAAGCTGTCTTATGTCAACGTCACCGTCATCTGCGTATGCGTTATTAATTGGCGGAATATCAATTTCGACATTAACATCCGCATCAACCATTTCAATATCACCTTTGGCGAATTCTTTTGTCTTGCCGTCCTCCATTTTGACGGATACCGTACCGTTTAGAAAATGCAGGAAACAGACCTTGCCGAGTCCGTCAGGTGTCATAACTGAAGACCCGACAGGAGGCATACCTTTTGCTGCGTCAATATAGTTGGAATATTCATACGTAAGGCAGCAGAGAAGCCTTCCACAGGTACCGGAAATTTTTCCGGGAGCAATTGGCATACCCTGATCTTTTGCAAGTTTCACGTTAATTGTCGCAAATTTTCTCAAAAAAGACGAGCAGCAGAATGGTCGCCCGCAAAGCCCTACGCCATCCATAATCGAAGTTTCATCACGCACCCCGATATGGCGTAAATCTATTCTCACACGGGTGAATACCTGGGTTAAATCTTTTAACAATGCCCTAAAATCGACCCTTTCAGGCGCCGTATAATAAAACGTAATTTTACGTCTGTCAAAGGTAATTCTGCACTGAACAAGGTTCATTGTAAGATTGTGCTGCCTTACAAGTGCCTGACATTTAAAAAAAGATTCAACCTCTTCTTTTTTTATGTCGTCCAATGTCTGTAAATCTCGCTGGGTGCAAACTCTTATTAAAGGAAGCGGTTCGGGTTTTTCTTTTGAATCTTCCCAGAGTTTTGAAATCTGAGGGTTGACGAGTTCAACCTTCAAAACTTCTTCGCCTTTATCCGTGCGGACAATGACAAGCTGTCCTTCTTCTACCTTTACGTTTTCAGGTACATTCAGCGGGTAAAATGTGTTTTTTATATATTTAACTGCATATTTCATTTTTAAACGTATCTTTCTTCCTTTTTCAACTTTCTGTTCATTAATTTTTCAAGCAATTCTTTAGGTGTGATATCCGTGTAAACAGCTTCATATATTGCGTTTGAAATCGGGACGTCAATTCCTGATTTTTTCGCAAGTTCGCATATAGCTTTTGATGTTTTGACTCCTTCTGCGACAGAGCCGAGTTCATTTAAGATATCATCAATTTTTTTGCCTTTTGCAAGCATAGAACCAACCGTATAATTACGCGACATCGGACTTGAGCAGGTAGCAATTAAATCCCCCATTCCGGAAAGTCCGTAGAGGGTAGAAGGATTTGCACCGAGTGTCAGACTCACGCGGACGATTTCCGCCATTCCGCGGGTCAAAAGAGTTCCTGCGCAATTGTCGCCCAAACCCATCTCGTGCGCAAAGCCTGACGCTATCGCAATTACGTTTTTCAAACTCCCGCCGAGTTCAACACCTATTACATCATTATTTGTATAAAGTCTGAAACGATTCGGAACATTGCAGGCTTTCTGCACAAATTCAGCAGCTTCCATATCTTCACACGCGACACAGGCTGCGGTTGGTTTTCCTGCAAGAACTTCTTTTGCAAGAGTCGGGCCTGAAAGAATTGCGAGTTTCTGATCCGGCAGAACATCTTTTATAACCTCGGACATTCTCATCAAGGATGGAAGCTCTATCCCCTTTGAAGCATTCACAAGAATCTGCTCAGGTTTAATTCCTGCTTTTTTAAGATTTTCGCAGACATTGCGGGTGCCTGATGTTGCAACAACATTCAGTATAATATCAGCGCCATCTATCGCCGAGGACAAATCCGATGTAACCTCAACCTTATCAGAAAGCTGAACTTCAAGAGGTTTTGAGGTGTGCTTATTTTTTATCAAATCTTCGGATAAATCCTGTTCTCTACCCCACACAGTAACATTTTCAAAATTATCCGTCAAAAGCCACGCCAAAGTAAGCCCCCAACATCCTGCACCGATTACCGTTAATTTCATAATTTACTCTCCCTTATACCGCAACTCTTGCGTTCATCAGTTTTCTTAACACTCCGCCGTATTTTTTTAATTCTGCACGGGATTCTTCAATATCAAGTCCCAATTTTAAGGAGATTATTGCAGTTTTAATTTCCCAGTTGCATTTTAAAAGCACGGCAAGAGCTTCACTGTATTGGACATTTGCAATCTGCGCAACAATCCTTATTGCACGGTCTTTTAATTTTTCATTAACAGCCTGCAAATCTATCATAAAGTTTTCGTAGGTCTTACCGATTTTAATCATAGAACCGGTACTGAGCATATTCAAAACCATTTTTTGAGCAGTGCCTGCTTTTAATCTGCTTGACCCTGCAATAACTTCCGGTCCGACTTCAACGCAGATTACAAGTCCAGCTTCATCTGCTATTCTTCCTTTAGGATTACATGTAATTCCAATAGTTTTACAGCCGACTTCATCCGCACGTTTTAAAACGCCTAAAAGATATTTAGGGTTGCCGCTTGCTGAAATTACGACAGCAACATCATCAGTTTTTAAAACAGCAGCATCTTCATAGCCTAAATCAGGGTTATCTTCCGCACCTTCTATAGAATGACGGATTGCTTTATCGCCGCCGGCAATAAAACCTGTCACCATATCTTTCGGTACACTAAAGGTCGGAGGGCATTCCGAGGCATCCAGAATTCCGAGCCTTCCTGAGGTTCCGGCACCAAAATAATACAACTTTCCGCCTTTTAAAAACTGTTTTGCGATTAAGTCGATACCTTCTGCAATATGTTCGGCTTCATCTTCCACTGCAAGTGCAACGAGTTTATCCTCGTCATTCATCTTTTTGACCATCTCAATGGTAGGCAGAATATCAATATCCTTGGTATTCTCGTTCCGGTATTCCGTAATAATGTCGCTCATAGAACCCCCTTTTTATAAATCTAATAAACACTAAATTGTCTTAATAAGATTTGCCATTTCAATGGCGGCTTTTGCAGCTTCTGAACCTTTATTGCCTGCTTTTGTACCGGCTCTTTCTATAGCCTGTTCTATATTTTCGGTTGTTAATACACCGAACAGCACCGGAACTTCAGTTTGCAGCGCAACCTGTGCAATGCCTTTTGTTAATTCTGCGCAAACATAATCATAATGAGAAGTTGACCCTTTTATGATTGCACCGAGCGTGATAATTGCGTTATATTTATGAGTTTTTGCACATTTTAAAGCCAGCAGAGGAATTTCAAAAGCTCCCGGAACCCTTACTATATCTATATTATCAGGATTTACGCCATGGCGTCTCAATTCATCAACCGCTCCTGATAAAAGTTTTGAGCCGATAAAATCATTAAACCTTGATATAATTATACAAAATTTTTCATCTCCTGCTACGAGCTGACCTTCATAAGTTTTCATTATTTTCTCCTTAGTCATCCTGTAAGTGAGGTTTCTGTCCGCCGCCGGCGCGAAAACAACACCTTATCTGTACTTATTGTACAACATAGACGCCTATTTTACAATAAGAACCGGTAAAATCTTATAAAAAAATTACATACATTCAGTTTTATCAGAAGTTAAAAGATTTTTATTACAGAACATTATTGAAAATATAAATATCGTAAAATTCGAATGCGGATTAATTATATATCCTTCCATTATTCCATAATAAAGATAAACGGTTAATAAAATTAAAAAAGGCACATTTTTAAATTTAATAGTGTAATTGATTGCGATTAAATATAAGACCATATATAAAATAAAAACCAATACACCAAAATGTATAAAAATATTTCCATATGCATTATCAACAATTAAGAAATCGTTATGCCTGTGATATATATTTCCGAATAAGGAAACATCATAATAATTCAAAGAAAAATACAGATTTCTAATACGATGTGACAATAAATCACTTATTAATGCAGCACTGCTATTTGCATGAGCATACAATATTACAGTCAGAAAACTAAAAAAAGGACAAAAGCCCAAAGAGAATAACGAAAAATATTTTAAGAAAATAATTGATTTATCCTTTAATTTATATTTACACAAATTAACAAGAATAAGCAACAACACAATCAAAATCGAAACTGTCCTGCAATTTAAAAACGAATAAATAACCGCAAACAGTAAAAGAATTAAAAAGTTTTCTATTATACTCCATTGCTTCCATTTCAAATATACAAGACAGCAAGCTATCTGAAATAAAAAAGCAGCAAATACATTAGGATTTGCGAATCCGTATGAGTATCTGGTTAATAAAGACATACTCCCTTGGTATCTAGGATACAGTTTATTTTCAATAATACCATATCCGCTTAGACAAACTATTACAAAAATATATATTATAGAAAAAATCAATACGAATTTCGCAATTTTCTTCATATTCATTCCGTTTATACACAATATTAACAGCCATGTGTTAAATATTGAAAAATCTCCGCAATTAAAAGAAACTATAAAAAATGTTGCAGTAAAAATTAAATGAATAAATAAAATTTTAAACCTCTGAGGTCTTATCCACAAAATATTTATTAAGTAATAAATCGGACATATTAAACTAAAAAGATAATTTAACCGCCTAAACCAGTGATATTCATATAAATTCAAAGCAAGACTACTTGAAAACATCAATAATAAGTAAAATCAAAAAAAAATATAGAAAACAAATTCAGGTCTTACATGTTTTATTTTTTTATTTATTATCGAACCAATATCACCCACTACTTTATAGTATTCTGGAATATTTTATTTTACAATAAGAGGAGAAAAAATCTTATAAAAAATATATAATGAAGTAAGGATTAAAAGTACACCGCTGAGTTTCATCAGGGCGTCAGAAAGTTTATAAAAGTTTTTCCAAGTCTTAAGTTTTGAAGTTAATACACCAGCCAGAACAAGTATCAGCCCTTGCCCAAGCGAAAATAAAAAGAGCATTATAACAGCCTGCAAAAGACTTGCCGAAAGTGACGCAAACGCCATTATCGCAGCCAGTATCGGCGTCGAACAAGGAGTTCCTGCGAGCGCAAACACTCCCCCTAAAATAAGAGGATAAATAAATAAACTTGTACTGTCCCCTTTGGGCATTTCTTTTACCAGAACAGGCATTTCAAAATCCAAAAATCCGACAAGTTTCAGCCCCATAATCAAGACAATACTTGCAATAATTAAACTAAAATACGAACCGCCTGCGGATACAAAAACTTTTCCTGTCACAGCGCATATTATACCAATTACGGAAAATACAATCGCCGTTCCCATTATGAAAAACACAAGCTGCAAAAACGTTTTAAAAGGTTTTTCATCCGAATATCCGCCGACATACCCGATTATAATCGGAAGCATAGCAAGAGAACACGGCGAAATTGATGCCACAAGGCCGCCAATAAATGACAGCCCAAATAACAGCATTATACTAGTATTTCCTGTAAATAAATCCGCATAGTTTACCATATTTTACTTAAGTCCCTCTATACACTGAACCAATTCTTCTTTCGGAATAGCCCCTTCAACACGTTTAACCTGCTGTCCGTTGGAATCCAAAAATATCATAGTCGGAACAAGAGTTATATTATATTTTTTTATCTGTTCTTCCGTGAAAGCTTTTCCGTCCTGCACCGGAATCTCCACTAATGTAACCTTATCTTTATACTGAGGATAAACTTCTTTCATCAATTTATTCATTTCCTGACAATCAAGACACATTGAGGATGTGAATTTTATAATCTGTGGCTTAGCGGCTTTTGCGTCGGCAACATTACCCATATCTGAATTATTACTACTCATAAAAAAGTACGCTGCAATAGGGACCAGTAATATCAATAAAACAGTAATAATATTTTTTTTCATAAGAAAACTCTCCTTTTCGTTACAATCATATCATAAACGAAAAAGAGAGTTTAACTATTAGCCGACTAGACATCTTCCGGAACAAAAAAATCAGCACGTTCAAGGAGTTCCCTCGTATGCTCATAACAACAGGAATTGTGTGTAATCTGCTGGTACTCCCGAACAATATTAATAACATCGTCCACAGACATTTTAATAATCCTGCGTTCACCTTCAATAATTCTTGCCATACTACCATCCTTTCATAAAATAGTATCGGCATTAAGCGCAAAAACTTTTACAAAATCCGCTAATGTATTTAGAAATCTTTTTTATTATTTGAAAGTGAATAAACACGTCATTTCGAAAACGCAGTAACGTTAACTTTCACGGCTATGCGATCCCGGGTCAAGCCCGGGATGACGTTAAATATTTATGACCATACAATTTTACGACTGTGCGATTGCGGGTCGGAGCCCGCAATGACGACTTGTACCCTCGCCCCTTGCGGGATACAAAGGAAACCGCTGAGCTGTGCGAAGCGTGTGACCCTGTATGCCGTGTGCTGAGGGTAGAATTTGTTAATGAGAGTTAGCGAATTTACAAATTCGGGTGATGGGTTAATAAAAATTATTACGTCATTCCGGAAGCGTAGAAAAACTGATTGAAGCGAATGCTGAAATCTTGTTTTTCTAGCTATGCGGAATCGCATTATCGTCGAATAAAACGACTCAGCGATTGCGGGTCAAAGCCCGCAAGGACGTGAAATTTGACATAACACGAAAAACGCATAACTGATTTATTTATTTCCGAAACGATAGCGGGAGCAGGGCGGGAGCGTGTTGAGGAAATAAATAAATCTGTTATTTCTTCTGCTGTTAAAAAATTAAACCTACATTCCGGTTTTCTCGTCAAGTTTAAAGTAATCAATCATCATAAGTATTGATGCAAGCTCATTAAAGAATATTTCAAACTGCTTCGGGCTTTCCATAGGAGTAAACAATGAACCGATTTCAAAAACATTTTTATTCGTAGAAATTGCAAACATTAACTGGTCATTATAAAAAGAACATTTAATCTTATTTACCCCGAATGCTGTTTTTATGTTGTTCAATCGCTCCATAAATGCAGGCGTCAGCAAATACCTGCTCTCTACCTGATCAGAGGAATATACTTTATATTTTCTTGAAAATACAGGATCTTCCAGTTTTACTGATTTCATTGATTTTATTTTTAGTAAATATGCCGCCCAGAGAATAAGAACAAGCCCTAAAGTCTTAACCGTCGTAGGATGATGAGGAAAGAATATAAACAATAGTATAGGAACTATGGTTAAAACAATTGGAGCCCCGAGTATCATCAAATCCCCGCGGGACGCAACTATCGTTGTATTTTTAACGGTTTTATTCATAGGAAAATTGATTACAACACCTTTGAATACTGGAACGGCAAAGCCGTCTTTTCTTTTATTAAAATTTTCCTTCAATACAGTTTCTGAAATTTCAAAATTCACCCCGCGATAAGAACCTGCAAACGAGTCATCTGCTTCACGGATAGTAAAATCAGAAAAAATTCCGCTTGAACGCAATTGAAGTTCTGAAATAACTTCTCTATTAGGAACCCAGTTTATATCTCCGAATGAACATATTAACCGCCTCATGACACCATCTTTCAGCCTCCGTGCAAAAATCCTGTCGCTTTTAGAAATATCAAAGACACAGGAAATAATTATTACTGCGGGCAAAAGTAATAGATACCAGATTTTAAAAGTCAAACTAACTACAATTAAAGCAATTGCAGAAATCGACATAAAAACTAATTTACGAATTAATTTTCCGAGAAGTTTCTTTCTCTCAGACTCAAATTCTCTCATTACAGGGGCGATTTCTTTATGATATATAGAATGAAAACTTTTCTTGTATTCAGCTATCTGCGTATTTTGTGTCATCAAGTATTCTCCGATTTACAACCAGCTTTTATTATATATTACTAATAAAAAAACTCCCTCAAATATTTGAGGGAGTTTTTATTTTATATGAATAATTATTATTCAACTTTGTCGTCGTCGCCAAGTGACAAATCAGGAGCGCCGAACATTCCTTCAATTTCTTCCAAAATTGCGGAAGGTTTTCTTGCCTGATTTCTTTGAGCTACTGCACGTTTTCTTTCTTCGCGTTCTTTTTCCTCATTAGCGTTTGAAAGATGGTGGAAGCCAGTACCTGCAGGGATTAAACGACCGATGATAACGTTTTCTTTCAAACCTCTCAACATGTCTTTCTTACCCTCTACAGCTGCTTCTGTCAGGATTCTTGTTGTTTCCTGGAATGATGCTGCGGAGATAAAGCTTTCTGTATTCAGGGAAGCTTTTGTAATACCTAACAACATATATTCACAAGTTGCAGGAGTTCCGCCTTTTTCTTCCACTTCGGCATTTTCTTTTTCAAAATGCTGAATTTCAACAAGTTCACCAGGTAACAAGGTTGTATCACCTGCGTCAATAACTTTAACTTTTTTAGTCATCTGACGAACGATGATTTCAACGTGTTTATCAGCGATTTCAACACCCTGAGAACGGTATACACGTTGTACTTCGTCTACAAGGTATTGTTGAGCAGCTTCAGGTCCGCAGAGTCTTATAACATCGTGCGGGTTCAAAGGACCGCTTGTCAAAGGCTGACCTTTTGTGATTTTCTGTTTATCCTGAACAATGATGTTTGCATCAATTGCATATTTGATTTCTGTTCTGCCGTTGTCGTTTACGAGATAGAGTCTTGGAAGATCTTCATCCGTAACGATTTCCGCAACACCGTCTTCTTCAGCAAGGATTGCACAGTCTTTTGGTTTACGACCTTCAAGAAGTTCTTCTACCCTCGGCAAACCTTGAACGATATCGCCGGTTTTTTGTCTTTCAAATACAAGAGTTGCAATCATATCACCGCGGAGTACCAGTGCACCGGATTCAACCTGCAACATTGTACCTGGGCTGATTAAGTAAGGACGTCCTGTTCTTACTGTAACTTCACCTTTATTAACGGAAATTACCTGACCTGATACGGTTGATTTATCACCGCTTTCAGAAATTACGCCGTCAAGTCTTACGAAATCACCTTTTTTAACAACAGGTTTAGATGCAATTTTCATTACTGCTTCGTAAGTTTCGCTTGTAAGGAGTAATCGTCTTGCTTCTGCATTTTCATTTTTAATTGACGCAACACCATCGTTAACCGCAAGAACCTGAGTTTTTGCTATCGGTGTTTTCGGATCAATTACCTGACCGTCTTTTACAAGAAGTTCTGTCTGCAATACTGTTGCAGCTTTAGCGTTGCCTTCCTGTTCACGACGAATGATTAAGTTTTCAAGAACAACTATTCTCAAATTATTTTTATCATCGAGTTCTACCATACCTTTGAGGTGTGATAAGTAACCCTGCATTTGAAGAACTAAGCTTGTTCTTGTAATTGTTGAACCGTCGAGGTTTCTTACTCTTGCGCCGTCTTTGTATTGCAATTGAGTTACCGGAACGATATCAATCAAATCGTCTGTTGTGTTGAATTTAATTGAAACGTTTTTCTGCTCCACATTCAATACCTGAACAGGTCTTACAAGAATTTGGATAGGCTGGTTAGAGATACTGTCTTCATCGAGTGAAAGGCTTGAATCAAGTTCTTCATCCAAATCGTCAATATCAATATCATCAGCGCTTGAATCCATAATAGTAACGATGGATGTTTCACTTGCTTTGATACCTTCAGCGATTACAGTACCTTTTTTAACAACTTCGCCTTCATCAACCTTTAATTCGCCGACATTGGCAAGAGTATGAAGTTCACCAGGTCTTACCGTAATTTCGTGGATAATATCGTTGTATTCTTTGAATTCGACAATACCGTCAATGTGACAGTAAACATCTTTTACAATTTCTGTACCTGCTGTTACGTAAGTTCCGTTTTCAACCATTTTCAGTGAACTGTCTTTTGAAATCTGATGAATTTCTTCCGGAATAAATACAACAGCACCCGGTTTTGTAATAATCTGGTTTTCGTCAACTTCAACATCAACGTATCTGATTTCACCTGATGAAGTAACCGCGCAATCATCGTCGAGAAGTTCTGCGATAATCATACCGTTTTCAACAGGAGTATCAACAGGAGCTTTTACAATATATTTTTCGCCTGTTTTATCAACTGTCCAGATTTGTTCTTTCTTAGTCTGTTCAAATGTTGCATTTTCAGGCATCAGGGAAGCGATTACAATGGTAATTTCCTTACCTTGAACAACTTTCTTGATATTTTTGCCTTCAAATTTAACATCTTCAATAACTAAATCTTCACCAAAGCGAACTTCGCCGCCGTGTTCAGAAATTGTTAAAGTTTCAGCTAATTTTTCACCGGCTTTAACTTTCTGTTCGTCTTTAACAAGAACTTTAGAGCCGCCAGGGAGGTTATAAACATCGCCGCCGAGAACCCAGATAACACCCTGTTTGTTTGTTGTTCTGGAGATGTTACCCTGTCTGTCTTTCTTTTCATCAACAGTAAAATCTTCATACAATACTTCACCTGAGAGGTCAGATGTAATATCTTTTGTAGCTTTTTCTGTCAAACGGGAACCGTCACCTTGGGATACCGGTTCATAAGTTGCAAGTTTAAAGCCTTTTTCAACTTTCATACCGTTTTCAAAGAATACGGTAGAACCGGCAGGAATATGATATTTTTCAGTTTTCTTATCGCCTTTAATTTGAATATCTGCTTCATAGTTAGCAACACGAACGACATCACCGTGACGGGTTCTTAATTCTCTTGTTTTAACGTTAGAAACCACTTCACCCGCAATAGCGGCTTCAACTGATTTCATAGCACCAGAACCTTTGAATACACCGCCTGTGTGGAAGGTTCTCATTGTAAGCTGTGTACCAGGTTCACCGATTGACTGAGCTGCGATAATACCGATTGCTTCACCGATATCAACGAGTTTTTGGGTAGTCATTGCCCAGCCGTAACATTTCTGGCAGATACCGTATTCAAGACCGCAGGTCAAACCTGAACGTACTTTTAATTCAGTCAAGTTGAGGTGGGAAATTTTTCTGATATCTTTACGATCAAGAGTTGTTCCGGCTTCAACAAGAACTTTGCCGTCAGCGTCTTTAATATCTTCAGCAACGGTACGCCCGAGTAATCTGTCGATTAAAGGAACAATAATTGTATCACCGTCCATAATCGGTTTCATATTAATAGATTTAGTAGTGTGGCAGTCATCCGCACGGATAATAACGTCCTGAGCAACGTCAACCAGACGTCTTGTCAGGTAACCTGAGTCAGCGGTTTTTAACGCCGTATCTACAAGACCTTTACGTGCACCGTAAGAAGAGATGATGTATTCGGTTACGGATAAGCCTTCTTTAAAGTTTGATTTAATCGGCAAGTCGATAATCTGTCCCTGCGCATCAGCCATCAAACCACGCATACCAACCAGCTGTGATACCTGTGATAAGTTACCTCTCGCACCGGAGAATGCCATCATATATACCGGGTTTAATCTGTCAAAGTTGTCAACTACGCTTGATGTAAGTTTTGCAGTTGTTTCAGACCATGTGTCAATAACTTTTGTGTATCTTTCAACTTCTGTGATTTCACCTTTTAAATATCTGTTTGTTGATTTTTCGATTTCTTTTTCAGCTTCCTGCAAAAGTTCTTTCTTAACAGCCGGGACCTGCAAATCTGCGATGGAAATCGTTGTACCGGATTTTGTCGCATATTTGTAACCGAGGTTTTTCAAACTGTTAGCTACTTCTGCCGTAATAGCTCCGCCGAATTCAAGATACATCTGGGACAAAAACGATTTTAAGGCGCCTTTATCCATTTTCTTGTTAATGAAATCGAGCGTTTTATGTTTTGAATTTGAATAAGTTGTTTCCATTCTGTTATTTCCTCAATTTATTTTTGTAAATTTCGTTTGTTTTACATTCTTCAAATAATGTCTTGGATTATTCGCCGTTAAAGGGGGCGCGCCTTGCCAATCAGGCTTGCCGCCTGCCGCCAGCGGTTCGCCCTCCGGCGAAAATCCGCTAGCTTGCGATTGCTTTTCTTACTGTTTCGTTGAAGATAATTCTTCCGACAGTAGTTTCAAATCTCTTGCCGTGTTCATCTCTTACGACAATTTTGTCGTGAAGGTCGATTACGCCGACTTCGAGAGCTGAAATAGCATCTTCAAAGCTGTAGAAGTAGCCTTTCGGTTCCGAATCTTCATTTTTCAGGATAGTCAGATAGTACATACCCAATACCATATCCTGAGAAGGTGTAATAATCGGTTTACCTGTAGCAGGTGCAAGGATGTTGTTTGTTGCGAGCATTAACATTCTTGCCTCGGTTTGAGCTTCAATTGATAACGGAACGTGAACAGCCATTTGGTCACCGTCAAAGTCAGCGTTGAATGCTGTACATACGAGCGGGTGAAGCTGGATTGCACGACCTTCTACCAATTTCGGTTCAAATGCCTGAATACCTAATCTGTGCAGGGTTGGTGCACGGTTCAATAATACAGGGTGTCCGTCGATTACTTCTTCCAATATATCCCAAACGATTGCTTCGGAACGTTCGATTTTCTTTTTAGCTGATTTAATGTTTTGAACGTATCCTCTTTCAATCAATTTATTAACAACGAACGGTTTAAACAATTCAATTGCCATTTCTTTCGGCAGACCGCACTGGTTAAGGCTCAGCTGCGGACCTACAACGATAACTGAACGACCTGAGTAGTCAACACGTTTACCGAGCAAGTTCTGACGGAAACGACCCTGTTTACCTTCGATGATATTTGATAAGGATTTTAATGCTCTGTTATTCGGTCCGACAACGGTTCTTCCGCGTCTGCCGTTATCAATCAGGGCATCAACTGCTTCCTGAAGCATACGTTTTTCGTTCCTTACGATAATTTCAGGAGCGCCCATTTCCAATAATCTCTGTAAACGGTTGTTTCTGTTGATTACACGTCTGTATAAGTCGTTCAAATCTGATGTGGCGAAACGTCCGCCGTCCAATTGAACCATCGGTCTTAAATCCGGAGGAGTTACAGGAAGTACATCCATAATCATCCAGGTCGGATCTGTTTCTGAAGAAATTAAAGAATCTAATAATCTTAATCTCTTAATCAATTTAGATTTTCTCTGAACTGAAGTTACATTACCTGCAAGTTCAGTTCTCATTTCTTCTGCCATTTGTTTAATATCTAATTCGCCGAGAAGTTCTTTAATAGCTTCCGCACCGATACTTACTTTCAATGTAGAATCTTCGTGCTCTGCCATATAATCTTCGTATTCTTCTTCGCCTAATAATTGTAATTTTTTGAATTCACTGTCGCCCGGATCTATTACAACATAGTTGTTGAAATAAATAACCTGTTCAAGATCTTTCAAAGTCATATCAAGAAGCAAGCCGAGGTATGAAGGAATACCTTTCAAGAACCAGATGTGAGATACAGGAGCGGCAAGTTTGATATGCCCCATTCTCTGACGTCTAACTTTTGAATCAGTAACTTCAACACCGCAGCGTTCGCAGATGATACCTTTATGTCTTACTCTTTTATATTTACCGCAATAACATTCCCAATCCTTTGATGGCCCGAAAATTCTTTCGCAGAACAAGCCGTCACGTTCAGGCTTTAATGTACGGTAGTTAATTGTTTCCGGTTTAGTAACTTCACCGTAGGACCATTTTAAAATCCTTTCCGGCGACGCTATACTAATTCGTATATAGTCAAAATAATCTATGCTTGTTGACATTTATTTATATCTCCTTTTAATTTTAGTGAGTGGTGAGTTGTGAATAGTGAAAAGTACTCTTTGTGAGCTACGCTCACTTATTTGACTATTCACCATTCACTTTTTCACTGTTCACTTAATTTATAAGTCTCCAAATGTAGTCGGTGTTTCAAAGAAGTTGATGTTCAGCAACTCTGAATCTATATCAGAAAGAGTTCTTTTCGGAGCGGATTTTCTCAAATCGTCCATATCTGTCATCAAGTCAACTTCAGCACCGTCTTTCTTCGCTACCGTAATATCAAGACCTATTGACTGTAATTCTCTTACAAGTACCTTGAAAGATTCAGGGATACCAGGTCTTGGAATATTATCACCTTTAACGATTGCTTCGTAAGCTCTGTTACGTCCGTTTACATCATCGGATTTGATTGTTAACATTTCCTGTAATGTGTAAGCCGCACCGTAAGCTTCCAGAGCCCAAACTTCCATTTCACCGAATCTTTGTCCGCCGAACTGAGCTTTACCGCCTAAAGGCTGTTGTGTAACTAATGAGTAAGGACCTGTTGATCTTGCGTGGATTTTGTCATCAACAAGGTGAACAAGTTTCAAGATATATGAAAGACCTACTGCAACAGGTTCATCAAACGGTTCACCTGTTCTTCCGTCAATCAATCTTACCTTACCGTCTTCGGTTACCCAATCGCATCCTGATTCTTTGATACCTTTAAGAAGTTCTTCTCTTGTTGCGATTTCGGATTTATTATCGCCGTATCTTTCATCAAAAGAAGGAGCTTCATAGTAGTTACCTGTCAGGTATGCTGCAAGACCTAACAACAATTCGTAAGTCTGACCTACGTTCATACGAGAAGGAACACCCAGAGGGTTCAACACGATATCAACCGGAGTTCCGTCAGGAAGGAACGGCATATCTTCTTTAGGTAATATTCTTGATACGATACCTTTGTTACCGTGACGTCCTGAGAGTTTGTCGCCGACGGAAACTTTACGTTTTTGAGCGATGTAAACTCTGATAACCGTATTTGCACCAGGAGGAAGTTCGTCACCTTTTTCTCTGTCAAATACCTTAACGTCGAGAACTCTTCCGCCTTCACCGTGAGGAACTCTTAGAGAGTTATCTTTAACATCTCTTGCTTTTTCTGCAAAGATTGCGCGGAGAAGTTTTTCTTCCGGCGGATGTTCACTTTCGCCTTTCGGTGTAACTTTACCAACTAATATATCATCAGCGTAAACTCTTGCACCGATTCTGACAATACCGCGTTCATCCAGGTGTCTCAAAGCATCCTCTGAAACATTCGGAATTTCTCGGGTAATTTCTTCCGGTCCGAGTTTTGTCTGACGTGCGTCAATTTCTAATTTTTCAATGTGTATTGATGTGAAGATATCATCGTGCACGCATCTTTCTGAAAGAAGGATAGCATCTTCGAAGTTATATCCTTCCCAAGGCATATAAGCAACTAAAACGTTTTTACCTAATGAAAGTTCTCCGCAGTTTGTGGAAGCACCATCAGCGATTACGTCGCCTGCTTCAACCTTGTCGCCTTCATGAACAATCGGACGCTGGTTAATGCAGGTATCCTGGTTGGAGCGTAAGTATTTAATCAACTGGTGCAGGTGCGGTTTTCCGTGCTGGTCAGTGATGATAATTTCTTCACCCGTAACTCTTGTTACAGTACCATCCACATCAGATGTCAATACCATACCTGAATCTTTTGCGGCACGAGCTTCCAAGCCGGTACCCACAACTGGTCTTTGGGTAATCAAAAGAGGTACAGCCTGACGCTGCATGTTTGAACCCATCAAAGCTCGGTTAGCATCATCGTGTTCAATAAACGGAATTAATGAAGTCGCAACCGAGATTACCTGAATAGGTGATACACCGACGTAGTCAACTTTTTTTGAATCGCCCATTGTGAATTCTGACCGGTATCTGATTGGAACATATTCGTCTTTGAATGTGTTATCAGGATTTAACTGAACGTCTGCAGGTGCAATACGCAAGTTTTCATCTTCATCTGCTGTCAGATAGTGAACTTCATCAGTTACAACACCGTCTTTGACAACAAAGAACGGAGTTTCTACAAAACCGTAATCGTTAACTTTTGCGTGAGTTGCAAGTGAACCTATCAAACCTGCGTTCGGACCTTCCGGAGTTTCAATCGGACAAATACGTCCGTAGTGTGAAGGGTGGATGTCACGAACCGCAAACCCTGCACGTTCTCTCATCAAACCGCCCGGTCCTAATGCTGAAATACGTCTTTTGTGAGTTAATTCAGCAAGCGGGTTGGTCTGATCCATAAACTGTGATAACTGTGAACTTCCGAAGAATTCTTTCAATGAAGCTACTAAAGGTTTAGTGTTCAATAAGTTCAACGGAGTCAAGGTTTCAGAATCCTGAAGAGTCATTCTTTCTTTAACAATTCTTTCAATTCTTGAAAGACCTACTCTGAACTGGTTCTGTAACAATTCACCTACTGAACGGATTCTTCTGTTTCCGAGGTGGTCGATATCATCAACAGAGCCTTCATCATAAGTCAAATTGATTAAGTATTCGATTGATGCAACGATATCCTGAACAGTTAATGTTCTTTGGTTTTTCGGAATGTTCAGGTTTAATTTTTTATTTAATTTATAACGACCTACACGTCCTATATCATATTTCTTTTCATCAAAGAAACGTGCTTCCAAAATCTGACGTCCGCCCTGAGGAGATGCAGGATCGCCCGGTCTTAATTTTTTATAAACTTCGATTAAAGCATCGTCTGTAGTTTCTGCTGTGTCTTTATCAAGTGTTTTCTTTAAGAATTCAAAGTGTGTGAACAATGATTCCATTTCAGAAACAGTGATACCCATAGCTTTCAACAGTGTTGTCGCTAAGATTTTTCTGTTTTTGTCTATTTTAACGTAGATTAAATCATTTGAATCTGTTTCGATTTTTAACCACGCACCGCGGTTAGGAATCATAGTTGCGTTGTATAAACGTTTTCCGGCAGGGGAAATTTCACGTTTGAAGTAAACGCCAGGAGAACGAACGATTTGTGAAACGATTACACGTTCTGCTCCGTTTACGATAAATGTACCTTTATCGGTCATTGTCGGAATATCGCCGATATAAACTTCCTGTTCTTTAATTTCACCGCTGTCACGGTTTACCAATCTAATCATAACGCGTAATTGTTTTGCGTATGTTGCGTCATGAATTCTTGCTTCTTCAACGGTATATTTTGCGTTGTCGAAAGTATAGTTAGGGAGGAAGTGTAATTCCAACCTTCCGGTGTAATCTTTAATAGGAGAGAATGAAAGCAATTCTTCTTTCAAACCTTCTTTCAAGAACCACTCAAAAGATTTTTTTTGCACTTCAATAAGATCCGGTAAATCATCCAAACGAGTATGAGGAATACCCATTGGTGTTACTCTTTTAGCATATTTTGTCTTAGACATCAATTCACCTCATAGATAATGGTGTACGTACTACATAAAAAATATTTTTTCTAACTTAAGGCTGTTAACCTTTTATCTGCCTGTATTGTTTATGGCTGGATGTTCGAGGTTCCCCCCATTCCTGCCCAACCCGGCTGATAAATCTTTATATTTTATTCGGGCTTTTCTGCATTTAGGCATAGTTCACCCGACTTTAATTTAACCATGTTCTTAAATCGTAATACATCAATATTCCTAGTCAAGAAATTTTCTAATATAATTATATGAAATGTTACATTTTCTTAACGTTATTCCAATTACTATCCGAAACTATTGATATAAGTGCCATTTAGTGTCAAGTATCCCTGCTTATATTGTTTATATATAATACTTGCCGGAATAGTTTATTTGTAAAACTTTCAGCCATTTATACTCTTTTTGATTTTTTCTATGGGTTATGGTAATATAAAATAAAAAAGGAGTGTTATGAAAAAGTTTTTATTAATTTTAGGAATATTACTTTTGGGGAATTTATCGTTCGCTCAGAAT
>CALUVR010000003.1 GCA_944324285.1 Candidatus Gastranaerophilales bacterium
TTGAAGGTTTTCTTAGTCATTTCTCTCATACCTTCAAGAGCCTGTTCAAACGGAATAATTCCTGAAACTTTAAAGTACGCAACCATCATAACTGTGTTTGCACCTTTACCTCTTAAGCCCGGCTGCTGTTCAATAAGAGCTTCAGCATCTACATTGTAGAATTTGATTTTCTTATCAATGATAGTTTTCTGCATATCTCTTGTTAAGTGAGAGAATGCTTCTTCTTTTGACCAAGGGCTGTTGAGAAGGAATGTTCCGCCTTCTTTAATACCTTTTAACAGGTCATATCTGCCGATGTATGCATGAGCAGAGCATGATACAAAGTCAGGGGCTGTAATAAGGTAAGTTGATTTAATCGGTTTGTCGCCAAATCTCAGGTGAGAAACGGTAACACCAAAAGATTTTTTAGAATCGTAAGCAAAGTAAGCTTGCGCATCTTTATCAGTGTATTGACCGATAATTTTAATTGAGTTTTTGTTAGCGCCAACTGTACCGTCAGAACCAAGGCCCCAGAACATACAGTTTGTAGTACCTTCAGGTTCGGTTACGATATGGTCAACAACCGGCAATGATTTTTCAGTTACGTCATCTTCAATACCAACTGTAAATCCGTGGAAGCCGTTATTTTCAGCGTGTTTATAAACAGCGAGAACCATTGACGGAGTGAATTCTTTTGAAGCCAAACCGTAACGACCGCCGATAATTCTGATGTTTTTGCCTTCCAATGCTGCAACAACATCAAGGTATAACGGTTCGCCGATTGAACCCGGTTCTTTTGTTCTGTCGAGAACTGTAATACGTTTAACAGTTGAAGGAAGAGCTGCGATGAAGCGTTTAACATCGAACGGTCTGTATAATCTAACCTTAACCAAACCGTATTTTGTACCGCGTTTAGCGTTAAGGTATTCGATAGTTTCTTCAATAGTTTCACAGCCTGAACCCATTGCAACTATAACATCGGTAGCATCAGGAGCACCTACGTAATCGAACGGATGGTACTGTCTGCCTGTTACAGATGCAACTTTATCCATGTATTCCTGAACAATATCAGGAACTGCATCATAGTATTTGTTAACAGTTTCACGTCCCTGGAAGTAAACGTCAGTATTTTGAGCACCAACTTTACAAATAGGTGCTTCCGGACGCATAGCACGTTTTCTGAATTCTTCAATATATTCAGGTTCAACTAATTTAGCAATATCTTCGTAAGAAATTTCTTCGATTTTGTGTACTTCGTGAGAAGTTCTGAAACCGTCAAAGAACTGCAGGAACGGAACTTTAGCTTTGTAAGTTGCTAAGTGAGCAACAAGAGCCAAATCCATTTCTTCCTGAACTGAATTAGCAGCGAGCATTGCATAACCTGTGTTACGGCAGCCCATAACATCAGAATGATCGCCGAAAATTGCAAGTGACTGAGCAGCAATTGCACGAGCCGCAACGTGAATTACGTGCGGGAGCATTTCACCTGCCATTTTGTGCATTACAGGAATCATTAATAATAAACCCTGTGATGCTGTATAAGTAGAAGTCAGAGAACCTGCAGCCAATGAACCGTGAACAGCACCTGCTGCACCGGCTTCTGATTGCATTTCTGCAACTCTGACAGTTTTGCCCCAGATATTTTTCTTGCCCTGGGAAGCCCATTCATCAATCCATTCACCCATTGTAGATGACGGAGTGATAGGGTAAATTGCTGATACTTCGCTCATCGCATATGCAATATGTGCGGCAGCGTAGTTACCATCAACTGTTATAGTTTTTCCTGGCATAATTTTACCTAACCTCCTTGTTTATATGCTATTACTTAATACTATAATACCCCTTCATGTTAATACAAACAAAATAAATATTCAAAGAAAGAGCTTTGTAAATTTATATTAACTTTACCTGAAAATTTTCTTAATAACTGAAAAATTTTTTATTCACATGCGTTAAAATTGATTAAGAAAGAAAGGATTTTTCTTATGAACATAACATCAATAAGCCCGAATTTTCAAACGTACAAAAGTGTTCAATATAATAAAGCAAACAACAAGCCTTTTATTCAGCCTAAATATACAAATACCCTGACTAAAGATACTGTATCATTTACGGCAAACCCTGTACATACTTCAAACATGGTTACCCAGAGAATTTCAGATTTTGTTGCGCAGAAGATGTCGGATGATATGGGCAGGCTGGAACGACTGGCTACAAATTATCTTGATATGCTTGAAGTAATAGCTTTGAGATTAAAGGATGACGGTGTCACTTTCGATCGTGCTTATTGTGAATTACATCCGGTAAAATCTCCGGAATCTTACACTTCAAAAATTATCCGTTCAGGCTCATTTAAAGTTCCGGATGTGATAAGGGCAACTTTATACGTAAAGAACCCTTATGACTTATCTTTATTGAATGAAAAATTGCTTCCGGAAATGCAAAAACGCGGCTACATTCTTGCGCAGGCAGATATCCGGCATGAAGAACTCATGAAGCGCGGATACCTGACCCCTCCGGGCGGAAATCCAGAAACTGCTATGGTATATAGACTGCCTGATTTAGATATCAGATTAGAAAATGCAGGAGAAAATATCCAAATGCTTCCCCCTGAATTGCGTTACAGTATAAGTAAACCGCAACTTTCAGGATATGAAGATATTCAGATGAGGCTTGTTCGACAACAGGACAAAAAGAAAAATCCTGTTCAACACGAATTGATTATTCTTTTTGGTCCGAATTATGCTCACGCAAAACAATTGGAATACGACAGAGTTTATAAATTTTTAAGAGAATTTCACGAACTTCATATAAAATTCTCGGATGAAATTCTCGGTTCACATTCCCAAAAAGCCAGCCGTTAT
This sequence comes from Candidatus Gastranaerophilales bacterium, assembly GCA_944324285.1. Taxonomy (GTDB): domain Bacteria; phylum Cyanobacteriota; class Vampirovibrionia; order Gastranaerophilales; family Gastranaerophilaceae; genus Scatousia. The sequence continues at coordinate 2,844 of CALUVR010000003.1, forward strand.
ATTGGCTTAATCCAACAGATGTTCCGTGGAAAAGTTTCTGAAAAATTGTTCCTTAATGCAAAAAATAGAGATTTGTATGATTTAACAGATGAAGTTCCTATTAATTTTTCGGAAACTGATAAAAAGATGTTTGAAAGTTATTTTGCAGGACTGAAAGACAGACTTAACTCGTGCTATAAAGAAGAAGAAAAACGCGCTAAAATAAGTGACTCTGCATACAAGCAACTTAAATCAGATCAGCGTCACGATAAAACTCTTATAAAAAAAATTCAGGATAATCTTCGCGAAACTATTGAATATTTTAACCACCAGAGCGGATTAAAAGAAACTAAAGATTAATAATCGCCACATTTTCAATATGGTAGGTGTGGCAGAACATATCAAAAGGCTGTATGCTTTGAACGCGGCAGCCTTTTTCGCATAAGTATTTTAAATCCCGCGCAAGCGTTGCAGGGTTGCAGCTTACATAAATAATTGTTCCTTTTGAAAGCCTTAAAACTTCATCAAGAGATTCTTTAGTACAGCCTTTTCGAGGCGGATCAAGTATAATTACATCGAATTTGCGCATTGTTTTTTTACAGAATTTTGCTGTATCCGCACAGTGTAGTTCCACATTTTTTATATCGTTAAGTTCAAGAACCTCGCGCGCTTTGTCAATTGAGTCTTTATTTTCTTCAACAGACACAACCTTCCCGGCGACATCTGAAACGTTTATGCCGAATGTCGCAATTCCAGCATAGGCATCCAGTATCGTAGGGTTTTCAAAATTTTCTTTTATATATTTTTTCACGTAAGAAAATATATTTTCTGCGCTTTTCGGATTTACCTGAAAGAAGGTGTTTGCCCCAATCCTGAAGGTTTTATCAAGAAGTTTTTCTTTTATATAATCTTTGCCGCAAACGCATTCAGTTGTTTCTCCTAGAATTACGTTTGTATTTTTAGTGTTAAAGTTCACGCAAACTCCGGCAACTTCCTTAAACTCCGCAAATATTTCATTACAGAAATCCTTCAACCGCGGAAAGACTTTTTTTGAATTAACAACGAGTGTTACAAGAACCTTTCCGGTTGCTGCAGAAACCCTCAGGACAATATGTCTTAAATCTCCGGCATGCTTTTTCTCGTTGTAACCGGAAATCCCGAAATCAAAACATTTAACGCGGATAAATTCTATGATATCATCGCAAATTGAAGGCTGTATCGGACAGTGTTTAATATTAACAATTTCATGGCTGTTAGGCTTGTAATAACCTGCAAGAATTCTCCTTGAAACTTTTGTCTGAGAAACAGGATATTGAACTTTGTGACGGTACGTTCTTATCTCAGGACTCGGTACAGGCTTCGGAATTTCAATATCAAGTCCCCCGATTGAGTGTATTGCATCTTCAACTATCTGACGTTTAATTTCAAGCTGATAATCGTAATCAATAAATTGAAGCTGGCATGCTCCGCACACCTTTTGCATCGCGCAGAAAGGCTCGACCCTGTGAAGAGAAGGTGTTAAAATTTCAATAATCTTAGCATTTGCATAATTTTTATTAATTTTGGTTATTTTAACTTTCAATTCATCCTGCGGGCAGGCGTTTTCTACAAAAATTACAAACCCGTCGACACGGGCAATACCAGTACCCAGATTAGAAAGTTTTTCAATTGTGACAGTCAATTCGTCGTTGATATTCATACCAAAATTATAACATAAATACCTATGGAAGATTTTTAAAATAATTTGAATCAGTCAATGCAGGATATGCGCAGCCAACACCATTAAAGTTTGATGTACTTGTTTTAGAACATGTAATATCCATATCTGATAAATCAGAAGGTGAACCACTTACACACATACGGTATTTTGCTGACTCTGGCGAACCTACAGGAATTAGTTTATCCCCTTTGCCAAGGACGAACATAAATACATCATACCCTAACTTTGATGGACCTTTTCCCCCATTGATATCAACAGTAATAAAAATATCACAAACGGTCTCAAAATATATATCCATAAGCCCAGCAGCTAAAATATAACCATCATCAAATGTACAAGGATTAGATGCAAAATTATTATAAGTTTTAATATCCTTATTATTTGGTCTACCATCAATAATTTGTGCGGTGGCAAACTGTTTTCCAAGAATTTCATGCAGATGCTTTCCTTCTTCCTGGCTGGATATATAATTACCCGAATACAAACTGTTCAAATCCTCATACTCATAATTAGCTCTTACAACAGCCTGCTGAATAGAAGAATATGCCTTTTTGAACTGAGTTTCCAACTCTTTATTGTGTTTTTTCTGTATTAATACCGGTAAAGTCATCGCTGCAACAATTCCGACAATTCCAAGTGTTATTAAGACTTCTGCCAAAGTAAAAGCTTCTCTTTTCATAATTAACCCTATATATACTAAATTAGATATACTTAATTAACTATAACTAATTTATCACACCTTATTAGAATTGTAAACATGCAATACATTAGAAAGAACCTACAACCAAAACAGCAGCAGCTTCTGAACGCTATCGGAGACTTAATCAGGGAAAAAAGACTTAAACTAAATAAAGGAATACAACTTTTCAGCTACGAATACGATATATCAAACAGTTCTATAGCGCTTCTGGAAAAAGGGAAACGGGATGTACAGGTAACAACATTATGGAAACTGGCCAATGCATTTGGCATGTCATTTTCAGAATTCGCGAGAGAAGTTGAAAGCAGGCTCCCTGAGGGGTTTAAACTGATTGATGATTAAAAAATAAAAAAGTTATTGACAGGAAAAGTTTTTTTGATAAGATAATAAATGTCGAAAGACAAACCCCGAGGGGGTGCGGGCGTTTAGCTCAGTTGCCCAGCGAAGTCGGAGACGCAGCGTAGTTCAAAATAGGCTCTACCGACTGAGCGAAAACAGAGTTTGACAAATAAATAAAAGGTGCGGGCGTTTAGCTCAGTTGGTAGAGCGTCTCCCTTACAAGGAGAGGGTCATAAGTTCGAGTCTTATAACGCCCACCATATAAAAAAGACCGCTTTGGCGGTCTTTTTTAATAAAAATATATACAAATTCCAATTTCTATTGCAGGGGGAGTTGGCGCAGTTGGTAGCGCGTGACACTGGCAGTGTCAAGGTCAGGGGTTCGAATCCCCTACGCTCCATTTATTTATGTTTATAAATACTATGTGCTCGTTTTAAAATAGCTTTGTATTCAGGTTTCAATAAATTAATAACAGTTTGAGCATCTTTTGATAATTTTGCCATAAGACATGTGCATCCATAAGAGATTAACATATTTGGTAATTTATGTGAAACAGCATCATTTACACCGATTGCGAGATTCATGGCTGCTGCGGCAGCGGTTATATTTCGTTTAAATTTTGCCTCTTTATAAATTCTAGTAACCATTATTTTTGATGTTGATATTTTATTAACGTTCATAGATTTTCTCCACTATTCATTTTCGACTTATTTAAAAATATGAAAAAATTATTTTTTGTTATAAATCTTCCTCAAGATCGAAATCTTCGTCATTAATTTCTCTAAGAAAGTTGGTCCAGCTGTTGTAGTAATCCGTCAGCGCATTAGTGTAGCCGACAATTATTGATTTATAAGACTGCTTCATAACTATAAGTGCAGTAATATCGGATTTACCCTGTTCATAGCTTTTTTTAGAAACTTCAATCAATTCTTCTGAATCCGTGAGAATTTGTGTTTCATAATGTTTAAGGTTTTCTGCAGCAGTTAAAAAAGTTTCATAGGCTGAGGTTATATCTTTTATCGCTTTATTTTGAACTGAATTATATTTTAATTCTGCCTGACGGAGTTTATATGTGGCATTTTGAATTTCCGGAGCATAGTTATAAAAAAGCGGAATATTCACAAGGCTTGCGCCGGCGTAAGCCCCGTTATTAAAATGTCCGGTATCTGTATAAGCACCGAGTTGATAAGCGTAACCTCCTGTCAATTCAATATCCGGAATTCTCTGGCGGCTAACCATAATAAGATTTTTCTCCGCTACGTCAATTTCCTGTTTTGCGATTTGGATATCAAATCTGTTATTTAAGAGTTTTGTAATAATAACAGAAATTTCAGGAAATTTGTAATCAGGAGGAGGTGTCAACATTTCATCAAAGTTATTTTCCTCAGAGAAAATTTTATCTTTACTGTCATAAACAACGTTATTCGGATCATTTATGATTTTGTTAAACTCATATAGTGCATTTTTAACATTTACCTTTGAGGTATTTACCTGAGTGATGAGCTGGTTAAGGGCGATTTTTGCCTGAATTGCGTCAATTTCCGGCACCTTGCCTGATTTAACGCGGTTTTCGGCAATTTGTAAAAGTTCTTCCTGTAACTCCTGTTGCTGTTCAAGTGTAAATAAAATGGATTTTGCGGCAACAAGATTAATATAAGCTTCCCTGACATCCATTTTTAAATCGAATTTTGTATAATCTACATTTTTTTCAACGAGTGCGAGGTGTGATTTTGCAAGATTTTTTCTTGCACTGCGTTTAAAGATTTCAATATTCTGGCTGACCCCAAGCTGCTTTGGTTCAGACCGTCCTGCAGCGCCGAGAAAATAAAAAGCGTCGAGGGAGGGATTCTGCAAACGGTTTGCGGCTTTAATTTTATTCTTTGCAATATTTATTTCAAATTTTTGAGCCTGCAGGTCAATATTATTTTTCAGGGCAGCCTCAATGGCTTCTTCGAGGTAGACTTTTTTAACTTCTTCAATACAAAAAGCAGTATTTGAAGAAAGGAGTATTATAAGTAATATCGCAAAGAATTTCTTCATAATAATAAATTATATCTCAAATATCTAGCAGCGAGTAACAGTTTCTGTGATATCAAGGCGTTCAAAATGGCGCGGATTAGGAGCGGAATCTTCTGCCGGATATCCGATAGGGAAAAGCGCAACAGGTATGATATTTTCAGGAAGTGCGAAATTTTCTTTTACTGCAGCAGGGTCAAAATGTCCTACCCAGGTTGTTCCCAGACCTAAATTTGTAACTTCAAGCATCATCTGTGTTGAAACGATTGCGGCATCAACTTCACCCATATCTTTATTATCGCAAGGTCGCTTCCAGCTTACCTGATTGTAGTAGCAGACTAAAAGTGCAACAGGTGCATTAAAATGATAGCGGGTGCATTCTTTTAATTTTTCAAGCGAAGTTTCACTTTCTATCACATAAATTCTTTGAGGCTGAAAGTTGACAGCAGTCGGCGCAAGGCGTCCTGCTTCCAGAATTTTATCAATCTTTTCTTTTTCAACCTTTTTATCACTAAATTTTCTAACAGAGTGGCGTTCTTTTAACAAATCCATTAACTCCATAATAACCTCCTTATTTAAGATATTTTTGTAAAATTAATTTTTTCAAAGCTCTTGAATGCACAGCATCAGGCTGAAGCGCAATAACTTTATCAAGAGAAGCTATTGCGGCTTTATATTCGCCGAGTTTTTTCTGAACAACAGCCGAGTAATAGTATGCGTCTATAAATTTTGTATCAAGTTCAACTGCTTTTTGCAAATCTGAAAGCGCTGATTTGAGTTCATCTTCTGTCGGGTTGTCGTATGCAAGAATTACCTGTGCGCGGTTATAATACGCATCAATCATCTGCGGATTACAGTCAATCGCTTTTGTATAGCATTCATAAGCATCTTCAAGTTTATTTAAATTGTGATATGCAATCCCTTTTGAAAAATATGTTAAAGCAGAATCTGATTTAAGTTCCAGAGATTTGTCAAATTCATTAATAGCTTCTTCAAACTTTCCTTTATTTGTAAGTTCAATTCCGTAATTCAAATAGTATTTGTAATCTTTATTTTCGTCCATATAATCATAATAATTTAAAATTAACCGTATTACAATATGTCTTTCTGACTGATGAAATAACGCCTTGATATTCTCATAATCAGGATATGAATACTGTTAACAAATTACTTACTGCACTAGGATTTAATACACATCTCCATTATGACAAATGGACAAAAGACCATGAATTTGTTTCAGGGAAAAAGAAATGGATAGGAAATATTCTGCCATCGGAACTATTGAAAAGAAGTGTCAAACATGCGGTAGAATCGCTTGTGACACTGTGCGAATGCGATGAATTCTTCCACAGCTTTCCTGATGAAATAAAAAGCCCGAACTACGGCGATACTTGGGGGCGGCTTGCAAACTATATTGAGATAAATAATCGCGCAATTGCAGAAATGCACGGCGATAAAACACAAAACGGAATTTTAAGCGCAATAAAAATTCTACCTGCTCTTCCGCCGTCTGCAAAAAGCTGGGCAAACTGCTTAATTTTATCTCAAATTTTTCCGAACATTTTCGGCGACGGATATAACAAAGGACCTTTTGAAGAAAATTCCATTTACGGAATTAAACTGAATGCAGGTTACAGCGGAAACATTATAGATTTTTCGATTACAGATAAAATTTCTCCCGAAGAACAATTTATTGCATTTAATGATCTCGCGCATTTTCACGGGTTAAAGACAGGTTTCCGGACAGTAATTTCCGCGGACCAGATAAAGGTTTGTTATCCGGATAGAGAAGAAGGCTTCAACTGGTGTAATCCCGAACATCAGGAAATCTTTATAAATGAACATGTAAAACTAATGAAACTCGGATTTGAATGTATATTTATAGATTCCGCCAAACACATAGGCGGATATGAATGCGAGAATTATACAGGGGTCGGCGACCTTCCTGAATATGGACAAATGCAATATATCTTACAGCAAATCCGCGAACGCTCAGGCATGACGACCATTAGTTTTGTCGGAGAAAAAAGTACCGGTGATTTTGAAAGGTACAAAAATTTAGGTCTGACAGCAGGTACTGCCTTTGTCTCACCTGATGATTTTAATAATGTTAAAGATTGGTCTGAGAAATTCAAATACAGCCGCGAATATGCTCCCGGAATTGAAGTTTCAAACGACAATGATAACGGCGGCTCCCGCTATGAGGATAGATTAAACAGGATTAACACCTGCCTTTTCGGCTATGAATATCCGAGTGATAAGCTGCCGAGTTTTATGCAGATGGAAGATTTGTTTCCGCTGCGATACGACACAAGCACCCATCACCTTATGATGACAAACCCGTCGTATTCCACTGACGGCACACCGGAAAGCCACTGGGAAAACCTTTTTACACAAGAGGACGGACGTGCCTACAATTTAAAAGTCGGAGAACTTTTTGCAAATGCTCTGAACCTTTGAAACAAAACGCACTCTCTTTCGTCTGTGATTTTATGCGGCACTGAATTGCGCGGGCAATTACGGATTGCCGCCCGCAATGAGTATAAATAATTAAATCAAAAGAGAGGGTTTTAAATGACATTGGATAGTAAGATTAGCATGGAACTTGATACTCTTTACAGCGACTTTTCTTCATCACATCAGGAAGATGATGAAATAATAACAGGAATACACGACGAAACTCTTGAGGAAGAAACAAATCCGAAAACTTTCAGTTCAATAGCAAAAGAAGATGATATCTTGCAAATGTATTTAAAAGATGTCGGAAAAATTAAACTGCTTAATTCAAAAGAAGAAAAACTTCTCGGAAAAGACATTAAAGAGGGCGAAAACAAAAAAGCAGAGATTGCCAAGCGGAAACTCGTTCAGGCAAACCTTAGGCTTGTCGTAAGCATTGCAAAAAAATACATTGGTCAGGGAGTTCTTTTTATGGATCTTGTGCAGGAAGGCTCGCTCGGTTTAATCAAGGCTGCCGAAAAATTTGATTATTCTAAAAATTTCAAATTTTCAACATACGCGACCTGGTGGATTAAACAAACAATAATGCGAGCAATCGCAAACAATGCCAAAACTATAAGAATTCCTGTTCACATGGCAGATAAAATAAGAAAGTATAAGAAAACTTACACTGCACTGTCCTTTGAACTCGGTCGCGAACCGACGGACAGAGAAATTGCTGAAAGACTGGGGCTTAACCTCAAAAATATTGCAGCAATAAAAAGAGCAATAATAAAAGAACCGATAAGCCTAGAAACGCCTGTTACAGATGATTTGTGCGTAGGCGATTATATAGAGGATAAGAGTTACAACTCTCCTGATGTTCAGGCAAAAAACAATGCAATAAAAGGAAGTCTTGCCCACCTTTTGCAAACTCTAAACGAAAGAGAAAAACAAATCATCAACTGCCGCTTCGGAATAAACGGCACAAATCCGATGACACTTGAACAGCTAGGTAAAACTATGGGTTATTCCAAAGAAAGAATAAGGCAATTGGAAGAGGCTGCCCTGACTAAAATCAGGCAGAGAGAGGAACTGAGGCATTTCAGAGATTTTATTGAGGATTGAAAAGTTAGAGGGGCGAAGCCTTGGCTTCGCCCCTTTCTCTAAACCGTTTTTACTCTAAATAGTCTTAATAGCTTCTTTGTTACTGCAGAGAATAACAAGTAAATCGCTCACCATTTTTGCTTTTTGGTTTTCGTCAAGACTAACGACGTTATTGGAATTTAATTTATTCAGCGCCATTTCAACCATACCTACAGCACCTTCAACAATAGCTTTTTTAGCATCGACAATTGCAGCAGCCTGCTGTCTTTGAAGCATTGCAACGGCTATTTCAGGAGAATATGCAAGGTGGGAAATCTTTGCATCAACAATATTAAGCCCAGCAACCCTGACATTTTTCTGGATTTCTTCTTTGAGTTTTTGGGAAATTTCCTGGCTATCTCCTCTTAAAGACTGTACGCCTGAATCTTCCGGAGAATCGTAAGGGTACATTCTCACAATATTTCTCAGCGCAGAATCACATTGAGCCGCAAGGAAAGTTTTATAATTATCCACATTAAACATGGCTTTTGCAGTATCCTGAACCTCCCAGATTACAATAATCCCGACTTCAATCGGGTTTCCGAGTTCGTCGTTAATTTTTTGTTTGCCGTTATCAAGAGTCATAGCTTTCAGGGAAATCGGCACAAACATGGTTACACTCTGTGCAAGAGGGTTTACGTAATGCAGACCTGCGCCGCGCAGGGTTCCTATGTATTTACCGAAAACCGTCAAAACCATTGCTTCTTGAGGTTTGAGAAGTTTGAAGCCCGGGAACAAAAATACCAGAAGAACAGTACAAATAATTGCCGCAGCATACCAGCCGATTGAGAAAAACATCCAGATAATACCCGAGAAAATAAGCATCAAAAGCAGCATTACAAATCCGTTGATGGAAATTACACTGCGCTCCTTCTCTTTACTTTGAATTTCCAGTTCCTGCGATGGACATTCTTTGTTTTTTAATCTTGCTTTATTGCAGGAAGTTTCCAGAAATGCAATATTATCCATTACACCGGCAGGATTTTTCAGAAATAAATTAAAATATCTTGAAAGTTCGCCGTTATCAAACCAAATTCCGTTACAATCTGAACATTTATCAACAACAACTCCGTTAAAATACACCTTATCCATCTGCTTTCCGCATTCAGGACAGGTTCTTGCTTCTTCTTTAACCTTGATAGGCTCCATCTCGGCAGGATTAAGCAGCGGAATTTTTAACTCAAGCATACCACCGATTTTTTCCAGCATAGGGAATTTAATCCATATAGATTTACACGTTTTGCAATATTTGATATTCAATCCCTCACGGTTATACAAACCGAGTTCAATATCACACTTCGGACATTTCATAATAATTCATTCTCCTCTTATTATTTAAAAAGTACACTACGCTTCTATAAGCGATTTTGCAAATTCCATTGATTGCTCATTTATGTCGCCGCCTGCGAGTTCCGCAAGCGCTTTAATTCTGTTATCTCCTGTTAATACGTACACTTCAACCTTTGTTTCATCCTCCTGAGATTTTCTGACATAGAAATGTTTGTCAGCCTTGGAGGCGATTATCGGCTGGTGGGTGATTAAAATAATTTGATGATATTTTGATAATTCCTTAATCTCATCCGCAACGCTCTGTGAGGCTTTACCGGAAATCCCCGTGTCAATTTCATCAAAAATAACTGTATCAATGTCGTCAGACTGCGCAAAAATTGATTTTATAGCAAGCATAACACGGGAAATTTCACCGCCGGAGGCGACTTTTGCAAGCGGTTTTAAATCCTCCGATACATTTGTTGAAATTAAAAATTCCACGTTATCAGCCCCGTCTGATGCAAGATCTTTAGGGGTAACTGATATTTGAAAACGAGCCTTTGGAAGTTCAAGCTGCGAGAGTTTTTCTTCTATATAAACAGATAAAACTTTTGCATAATCCTGACGTTTTTCCGTTATTACAGCGGCTTTTTCAATAAGTTCAGAATGGAGTTTAGACACCTCTTTTTCAAGTTCTTCTATATTCTGTGTCGAAAATTCAATAGAAGAGAGTTCCTGCGCAAGCTTTTCTCCTGTTTGGATAACATCGGCAAGAGTTCCGCCGTATTTGCGTTTTAATTTATCAAGGAGGAACAGTCTTTCCTGAATTTCGTTCAAGCGTTCAGTGTCATTATCAAGACTCTGGCTGTATTCGCGAAGTTCCGACCCGACATCCCGCAGACGCTCTATTGCATCTATCAGGTTTTGTTCGGAGTATTCAAGATTTTTATCCATAGAAGCGGCTTTTGAAATATTTTGCTTAATTTTTCCGAGCGCTTCCATAATAGAGCCGTCATCACCGTTTATTGCCCAGTATGACGACCCTGTGAGTTCTTTCAATTTTTCCGCGTTTTCAAGAACTTCAAGTTCATTTGTTAAATCTTCATCCTCTGTTTCTGATTTAATTTCAGCAGATTCAATCTCATCTACCTGAAATTTCAAAAAATCAATCTGTGATTCAGTCGTATCAGCGGAATTTTTAGCGGCATCAAGAAGTTTTTGAGTATCCGTGTATTTTTTATAGAGTAAGCCGTATTCCTCCAGCAAAGCCCCGTAAACCTCTTTGGCGTAATTATCAAGCAGTGTAATATGGTACTTTGGCTGCATAAATACATAAGTCTGATGCTGGGAATGGATATCCAGAAATAAGGATTTTATATGCTTTAAGAAATCCTGATTGATAAGAGTGCCGTTCAGACGGGTTCTGACAGATGATTGCGTAATCTCCTTGGTAAGAATTATTTCCGTTCCAAAATCATCAATTCCGTTTTCGTCAAAAAGTTTTTTTAAATCGTGCTTTGTATTATCAATTACAAGTTCAATTACAGCCTTTTCGCACCCGTTTTTTATAACGTCTTTAGAAACTCTTGGCGCAAAAGCAAGGTCAATCGCACTTATAAGTATACTTTTACCGGCGCCGGTTTCCCCTGTAATTACGTTTAAGCCCTGATGAAAGTTTGCCGTCAGTTCGTCTATTAATATGTAATCTTTCAACTTCAACTGCTTAATCATACTTACAGGATATCTCAAAATGGGGCATGACGCAATTATATTAAGTAAATTAAAACTTATCAGGATTGAATTCAGGGTATTTCATGTAAAAATCACCTTTGAATTCTTCAAAGCCCTTGCCGTTTCTTAAATCAATATACTGCGGAAATGGGTCAAATCCGCCGTTTGAATAGGTTCCGTGCCAGTTATTATGTTTTAATAAATCTTGTTTTGCTATGGCAAAAAGTTTACAGTCTTTATAGGCGTAATTGTATTTAACGACGTATTCAGACTGAGCTTCATGAAGTCTGTCAAAACAGCCAAGATTGTTGTTGAATTTTTCATAATAGATCGTATAGTCGTGAAGTTTTTTATTTTTATTAAAAAACCCCTGATAAGTTTTTGCTGTTCCATTCGGGTATGCAACTCTGGTTAATCTTTCATACCCCTCTGAGATATCGCTTACCCCGAGCGGCTTTTTAGCATCTCCCGAAAATTCTTTTACAAGGAAATCTGCATCATATATGCTTTTGGGAAAATTTTTCGGGTTTTCAAGAATTTGTGTTTCATCCCCTTTATAGACTCTTGACCACATCTGCCCGTTTTCTTTTTTGAATTGAGTAATTCTGCGGACTAATTTATTGTCTGTGTTTAGAACAAGAATATCCCTGTAGGTTTCATCCTCTTTAACTTTTTTATAAGTAATTGTAGAGCCGTTTTTGAATTCTGTTTTTATAACTTCATATTCGCCGTCGAAATACGGTTTAAAATCTTCAAATTTAGTAATCTTTGGAGTATACGGAAGCGGAGGGACATTTGGTTTGTTAAAATCAGACGGCGGAGTTATTGGAAGTGTTTCCGGTTTTGGCTGCTCCGCAATTGTAGGTTTAGGCGGTATAACAGTGGTAGATACCGGTTGAACTTCTACCTTTGGCATATTCGCCACAGAGTCAGGCTTTACATCAGTTTTTACCTTCAGAGATTTTTTCCCTCTGAAAATCAACCATGCTATCAAGCTTAAACCGACAACCGACGCTCCTGCTATTATTGCGTGCTGAGTCTGATTTAAAGTTTTTTCCCGTCCTTTTTGAACTGTTTGAGCAGATTTAAACGGTATTTGATATGTGTTGTTTACTCCGTAAATTTTCATGATTTCTGTTTGTATAAAAAATGTAAAGAATTATTTTTGTTAGTTTCAGTGTGTTTATTAACAAGTAGTTATCCGTAGAATTCATCAGCATAATAGGCGAATTCCAGATGCCCTGTGATAACGGTATCTCCGTCTTTTATTCCCATTGATTTAAGTTTTTCAAATACGCCCATGCCGGTCAGTATATTCTGAAATCGTATTACCTGTTCGGAATTCCTTTCATCAGTTACCTGTGCGAGTCTGGAGATTTTTCCGCCTGTTATTATATAGACGTCTTTTGCAGCTTTGGTTATCTCATAGTCGCTGTCGTCGTTATTGTATGCGTCAAAATCTTCTTCAACAATAATTTCAGTAACAGGCTTTTCAATTTCATCAACCTTCTGTGACATAAAATTAACCAGCTTATCTACATTTTCTCCGGTTACAGCAGAAATCAAAAATACATCCACTGATTTTTTCTTAAATTCTTCATATAATGTATTTTTCCTATCTTCATCAATTGCGTCGATTTTGTTCAGCGCAACAATTTGATAAAGTTTGCCTAGTTTTTCAGAATGTTTTGAAAGTTCAAGGTTAATTTTTTCATAATTTTCAAGAGGGTTTTCTTCAGTAGTGTCAACTATATGAACCAGAAATCTGCAGCGTTCCACATGTCGTAAAAAGTCATGTCCGAGTCCGACGCCTTCTGATGCCCCTTCAATAAGCCCCGGAATATCTGCAACCACGTAACCATCGCCTGAAGGCTTTCTTACAACCCCGAGGTTTGGAATAAGTGTTGTGAAAGGATAATCCGCGATTTTGGGTTTTGCAGAGCTTATTCTGCTGATAAATGTAGATTTCCCCGCGTTTGGCATACCGAGAAGCCCGACGTCCGCGATAAGTTTCAGTTCTAAAAATAATTCGCGCTCAATCGGTGGTTCGCCCGGTTCACAAAACTGCGGTGCGCGTTTCTGGGCTGTTGCAAATCTTGCGTTGCCCCTGCCGCCCCTGCCGCCTTTTGCAACAAGAACTTTCTGTTCGTGTTCTGTTAAATCAGCAATGATATTGCCGCTTTTTACATCCTTTACTACAGTCCCCACAGGAACTTTTATATATAAATCTTTTGCCCAGCGTCCGTGGCAGTTTTTTATTCCGCCGTTTTCACCGCTTTCCGCTTTGAAAACCGATTTGTATTTAAAATCCATAAGCGTAGACATATTTTCATCCGCTATCAAATATACATCGCCGCCTTTGCCTCCGTCGCCGCCTGCAGGTCCGCCTTTATCCACATATTTTTCGCGGCGCCAGGCGACCATTCCGTTGCCGCCTCTGCCTGAAATTATCCTGATTTTTGTTTTATCTAAAAATTGCATTTTTATATCCCTTATCAAGCCAAAACGGCTTTACTAATATCACGTTGGGCAAGTATGCCTAACCTACTTCATACAGCTGTGCTTGTTATTGCCGTTTTATCCGTTGGGCAGGTGTGTCAAACCTACATTTTGCCAAATTTAAATTCGCACCGCTGTTATTTTTATTTGTATTATAATAATACTATGAAAATGATTAAAGAAAAGCTGTTCAGCAAAATTCCGGTAGAAATCGGTCCTGACAGCGGATATGATAATTATATTATGGCAATAGAATCAAGCTGCGACGAAACTGCCTGTGCCATTGTGAAAAATGGACGGGAAGTTATTGCAAATGTAGTTGCCTCACAGATTAAAACCCACGCAAAGTTCGGCGGTGTAATACCGGAAATTGCGGCACGCGAGCATCTTGATTCAATCAATATTGTAATAGAAGAAGCGTTTAATCAAGCAAAGGAAAACGCTGGGATTGAACCGCAGGATATCACTGCATTTGCAGGAACTGTCGGACCGGGGCTTGTCGGCTGCCTTCTGGTAGGATTGAATGCGACAAAGACTCTGGCTCTCGTTTATGACAAACCTTTTATCGGTGTTAATCACCTGAATGCTCATCTTTGCGGAAATTATATTGATACTGATTTAAAACCTCCTTTTATGGCGCTTCTTGTAAGCGGCGGACATACTCAGATTATTGATGTGAAATCTTATTCTGAACAGTATATTCTCGGAGAAACAATAGATGATGCCGTCGGAGAGGCTTACGATAAAGTTGCGCGCTTAATAGGGCTTCCGTATCCTGGAGGTCCAAGGCTGGATAAGCTTGCTCAGGAAGGTAACCCTAAAGCTTATCAGCTCCCAAAAGCAAAAGTCGACGGGTATAATTTCAGTTTCAGCGGACTTAAAACTGCAGTATTAAGGCTGGTTAAAGATTTAAAAAATCAATATAACACTGAAGAACTCCCGGAAAATGTAATAAAAGATGTCTGCGCAAGTTTTCAGGAATGTGTATCGTCTACTTTATTAAAGAAACTTAAGCACGCCGCTGATGAAAACGGCTATAAACAAATCGTTATAGCAGGTGGGGTTGCTGCAAATTCAGAAATCAGAAAGAAAATTTTTAATCTTCAAAATGATGGTTATCAAGTATTTGCACCTCCTATGAAATATTGTACGGATAACGCGGCTATGGTTGCCTCCTGCGCTTACTTCAACACAAATACCTTTGACGATGTGAATGTTGAAGTGTTTTCCCGTGTGAAATAATGTAAACTTTTTAACTGTTTTTTTAGTCAGTGTGTGGCTTTAGCCGAAGCAATACAGATTTTTAAAAAAGTGAAGGGTGAGAAGTGAAGTGACTAATTTTTTTATTGAACCCCTCATCCTTCACTTTTTCCAGAACTGGATTTTTTAGGGCTGCGCCCTCAGAATGACATAAAAATTCATTTAGCATCTTTGTTGGGCAGGTATGCCCAACCGACTTTTCTTAGACCCTGTTATTTTACCCCTCACCTGCCCTGCGGGCACCCTCTCCCGCAAGGGGAGAGGGAAGTGGAGTCATTGCGAGGCGAAGTCGAAGCAATCCAGCTTTTTAAGTGAATAGTGAAGGGTGATGGGTGAAAATCTTAAAATTCATTGCAATAGAAAGTTAACAATGCCCCTTTACTGGGGGTGGAAGCTTTCTTCCCTCTCCCTGCGGGAGAGGGTTAGGGTGAGGGGGCTGCATGAGAATAAGACTAAGAAGAAATTCAGTACAGTTGAATTTGTTTTCGAAACCATAGCGGGAGCAGGGCGTGAGCGTATTGAGAAAATAAATTCAACTGATATTATTATTTTTAAATTACTTAACTCCGGCCCTCACACTTACGTTCTACCGCAGAGGGAAAGATTGTCACTGTACTATTGCCGTGTATAATTTGTTATCATTTCTTAATAATTTTTAATATTATACCACCATTTGTGCAACTTTTTATCTTGAGCTTTTTTATTTTTGTTGAAAATAAGGTTAATCTGTGTGCAAATAAATTACTCCAACAATAATCATTATAATTCGCAATCTTTCCAAGGCTTGACAAGTATAATGTCAAAACGAATTACTATCAATCCCGATTATCTTGAAAGGCTGAGTGAGATTTCCGTAAGAGAAAAAGGCAGTGTGGGAAACCTGCCAAAGGATTTGTTCTGCCTTTTTAAGACAAATTCAAAGATTGAAAACGCAGCGAAAATTGCCCACGTTAAAGAAGCTTTAAATGAAGCGAATAAAATTCTTTCTAAAATTGAAGATATAAAGGTAGACAACGCTAAAAAGATGAACCTTAACAATCTTATTAATGCATTCCTGCCTAAGATTGCAAAGATAAACATTCAGCCCGACAGAATTCCGCGCATTATCACGGAAATGCGCAAAAGATTTACTCCTGATAAAGATGTGCTGGCTTCAATTTCTGAGGAAGCAGGCAAAGTTATTGAAAAAAGACTGCATTCAGCAGGCATATTGAAAGAAAATCAAAAAGTTCAGCTTACATATCTTGATCAGGGGAAATATAAAAATACGTTTAAATTACGTCTTATAGATAAAGAAGGCAACGACATTATTCATCCTAAGGTGCTTTTAAGTTTTAAATCAGCAAAAAGTTCAATGGAGCAGGTAAGGGTTCTTCTTGCACTTATGAAAGAATACTTTCAAAATATTAAACCTAAAAATTATCTGAGCGTTGTCACAAATGTACTTGACCATGCCTCTGTTAAAGTTGTTCCGCCTGAGAAAAAAGAACTTTATAAAAAATCTCTTCTTGACATTTACAGCAAAATGAAAATTAAAAATGAGGAACAAAAATTCTTGGATTTGATTGAAAAGACCATGTTTGATGAGATTAAGTACAACGGAGTCAACCCTGAAAGCAATCTTACACAATTTATCAAACGTTCAGCCGGTCATCCTATGACAAAATCAAATTATATTGATGTTTATTATCTTAATACTTTAAATAATGTGGGATTATCTGAATTTTCCGACAGTGCTCTTCCGCCGATAACTAAAAACATTAACCTTCATAAATACGGACTTTTCCATGATGACTTACAGTTTAATAAAAATAATGAAGTAGAAGGCAGAGTTATTGATTACGGCGGTATAAAACCTCTTCTGGGTTTCAAGGCGCTTTCTGAAAACCGTATTGCCAGAAGATTTTTCCATAAAATTTCACAGATTGAATATAAGCACGATACGCAAAGAACTCAACTGGCAAGGGTAAAATACTGGAATGACCTATACAATGCCGCAATAACAGCATCCATCCCTAATCATCATGATATTCTACTCGCGCTTGAAACCAGTAAGTCCATAATATTACCGGAATACAGACATTTGTTAGCCGATGTTAAGACAGCCCTCTAGGTTTTGCGCAATTACTTTTGAGAAAATGTAGGAAGTTATTTCTTTTTCAAGTTCGCAGCCAAAGTGGTTATTGATTTCTTTTATGAAGTAGCAAGGACTAGTGACGTTGATTTCGATAATTTTCCCGTCGATGACGTCTAACCCCGCCATAAAAAGCCCCATTTTATTTAGTTTTTCTGCCACCCTTGAAAACTCGGTTTTTTCAGCGGTAGAAAGTTCTGCTTTTATAATATTTGAATCACAGTGGTCATTGAATTTGAAATCGTCGTTAGAAGGAAGTTTTTTAACCGCGTAATCAAGCACCTTATCTCCGAGGATAAGAACTCTCTTATCGCCATATACAGCTTTCGGAATATATTTTTGAACCATTAAAAGTGTTGAGCCGTTATTTGTCATTGAATTAATTATGACGGCAGTATTTTTATCGCCTTTTTTAAGGTACATAACGCCCGCGCCAAAGCATCTGTTCAGCGGTTTCAGGATAATTTCTTCGTGTTTGTTTAAAAATTCCATTATATCGGATTTTGAAGAAGTCACTATATTTTCAGGCATTAAATCTAAAAATTTTATTGAGTGAAGTTTTTCGTTGAACTCTCTTATGGCTCGAGGTTCATTCATTACTAAAGTTTTCTTTCTGTCTACAAAATCAAATATGTAGGTTGAATTAATATAATCCAAATCAACAGGCGGATCCTGACGGAACATTACAAGCTGAAAGTCATTGATTTCTTTCAGGATATCATTTTTATCATAAAAAATATTCCCGTTTTTAAGATAACTTTCGTAGCAGTGAGTATATGCTTTATTCCCTTTTAGCAGAAGTTTGTCAATCGTTGTTATATAAACTTTTTTATTTTCGTTTAAAAATTCTCTTATAAGCCAGAAATTAGTTACAAGATTATTAAATTCAAAATATTTAAGTTCAATTCTGTCAATAATAAATAAGATATCCATAAAGTTCCCTTCTGACAGCTTGTGTCAAAAAAATATTACCACCAAATATCTTTCTTCACAATGATAAAGGTGGTAATATTTTTGAATATTTGAATGAATATTGAAGTTATTTAATTTCTTCAGGGTTCAAAATGCAGCACTGTGTGTTATTAACCTGCATAAGCTGAAGGAATTTCTTCAAATCAGCCTGAATTTCAGGGAAAGTGTTATAGTGCATAGGAATTACCGTTTTTGCTCCTAACCAGTCAGCTGCAACAACAGCGTGTTCAACATCCATCGTGTACGTTCCGCCTATCGGAAGAAGCGCGATATTAGGTCTGTATAATTCTTTGTATGTTTTGAAGTCCGGATTAAGGCAAGTATCTCCTGCGTGGAAAATTCTAACGCCATCTATATCAAAAATAATGCTTGCGGCAACACCGCCGTAGGTTCCGTCAGCGAATGAACTGGAGTGGTGTGCCGGTAAAAATATTGCGCGGCCCCATTCGTAATTTAGCCAGCTTCCGAGGTTAATCGGACGGGTTTTGAGTTTCTTTTCAGCTATATGATTTGTAATTTCAGGAACTGCAGTAATCGTTGCTTTTTTCTCTTTTGCTATTTCAACGGCTTCTCCAAGGTGGTCTGCATGTGCGTGGGTTACAAAAATATCTACGATATTTGCTTCGTGGTAATCGTATTTCGGGTTAATAGATACAAGCGGATCTACAAGAATTGCTTTATCTTTTGATTTGAATTCAAAAGCACTGTGTCCGATGTATTTCAAATCTACCATTTTTCTCTCTCCTTAATTAATTGAATATAACACTACTCTACTAAAATAGCATTTTTTATAATAAAATACAACTATGGACTACAAAAAATCAATGAAACGGTGTATAGAACTTGCAAAACTGGGGGAAGGCAGTGTTACGCCAAATCCACTTGTCGGATGTGTTATTTACGATAAAGACGGGAACATTATTTCTGAAGGTTATCACAAAAAGTATGGAGAAAACCACGCTGAACGTGATGCTTTATTGAAACTTCATAATGACGAAGCAAGAGGGGGGACTCTTGTTGTTAACCTTGAACCTTGTTCACATTTTGGGAAAACACCGCCGTGTGTTGATTTAATTATTGAACGCGGGATAAAAAAAGTCGTTGCGGGAATGGAGGATGTTAATCCTATTGTTGCCGGAAACGGGTTTAAAAAACTCAAAAACGCAGGAATTGAAGTTGTTACAGGAATTCTTGAGGATGAATGTAAAAAACTCAATGAAGTATTTATAAAAAATATGAAGGAGCGTAAAACTTTTGTTGCAATAAAGACCGCCTCAACACTCGACGGCAAAATTGCGACCGGTAACGGTTCTTCTAAGTGGATTACGTCGGACATTGCAAGAGAAGAAGTAAAAATAATAAGAAACAGATATGCCGCATTGTTAACAACATCTGCAACAGTTATTGCAGACAATCCTTCAATGCAGCATAAATGCAATATCATTCTCGACAGGAACTTAAAAACAGTTAGCAGGTATAAAATTTATAATAACGAACGGGTAATCATATTTTATGATGAAGCATTACCTCAGCCGGAGGGAAGTGCCGAATTTATAAAAGCACCCCTTAAGGAAGGGAAGCTTGATTTAGAATTTGTATTTAATCAATTGTATGAAATGAAGATAATGAGCGTACTTATTGAAGCCGGCGGGCATTTGAACGGTTCATCGTTAAAGTTTGCGGATAAAATATATCACTTTATTGCACCGAAAATCTTGGGCGACAATAGCGGACGTTCCTGTTTTGATTATAGAGAGGCTGACGATATAAATCTCTGTGACAATTTTAGAATAGATAGTATTGAGCATTTCGGACAGGATATTTTATTGACTTACTATCCTATTTCTAAAATGTAGTCTGAGTGATATAATAGTTTTATGAAAATCAAAACGACAAATGTTGCGGGGGCATTTTATCCTGCTGAAAAAAACGAATTACTAATGAGTATTGACGACTTTTTCCAAAAGGTTGCGAATGACTCCGGATATTATTCCCGTGCTATTATTGTGCCGCACGCAGGATATATTTTTTCTGGTGCGCTTTCAGCGCACGGGTTTAAGTATTTAAATCCCGATAGCGAAAATATATTTATCTTTGCGCCATCTCATTATGCAAGAATATTCGGCTGCGTGTCGTGTGACTATGATGAATTTGAAACTCCGCTCGGCAATTGTGTCGTAAACTCTGATTTAGTGAAAATTTTTTCGATTAATAATGAAGCGTTTGAAAAGGAACATTCGATTGAAGTAATACTTCCATTAATTAAATACTTTTTCCCAAATGCAAAAATAATACCGATTCTTTACGGATGCGAAAACTACAAAAACATTACTGAAATTATAAAAAGGCACTGGTCTGATATAAAAACCTCGTTTGTAATTTCGTCTGACTTAAGCCATTTTTACCCTGAACGGGACTCGAATAAAATTGATAAATATACCGCACAAATGATAGAAACGGGTTACATAAAAGATTTTGATGTAGAACAGGCATGCGGGGCTGTAGGGATTTGCGGGCTTGTAGATTTTGCAAAAGAAAATAAATATTCTCTAATCCGTGTCGGTTTGACGAATTCAGCAGCCGCAACAGGAGATACCTCACGTGTAGTTGGGTACGGAAGCTGGTTTTTATATGAAGGGGATAAGAACAATTATTTAAAAACTTACTACGGAAATGCAATTCTTGAAGTTTGTCGTAAAAGTATTATGTCGGGGCTTCAAGTTGGAGATTTCGTAGGAAAATGCTATCCTGCGGTATTTGAAGAAGCCGGTGCCGCTTTTGTAACCCTTACAATAAATGGAGAACTCCGCGGCTGCGTAGGTTCCATTATTCCGCATAGAAACTTGTTAAAAGATTTGCGGGAAAACGCTCATTCAGCAGCGTTTAAGGATCCAAGATTTGAGCCTTTGACAAGGGAAGAATTTCCATATATTGATATTGAAGTTTCATTGCTTTCATATCCTGAGAGAATTATTTTTTCAACGGAGGAAGAACTTATCAACAAGATTACGCCATATCAAGACGGCATAATTATCCGTGACGGTGAATATCAAAGTGTCTATCTGCCTGATGTCTGGGAAGATTTACCGGATAAGCGGGAATTCTTAAAATCGTTGAAACAAAAGGCGAAATTAGAGGAAGATTATTTTTCAGATACGTTTCAAGCTTTTAAATTCCGCACAGTGAAGATTGTATAGTTTTAGTCTGATAAAAAAGTCAGGTGTAAACGGAAGTTGTAGTTTAAAAGATGGAAGGCTGAACCGTATTCTTCCCTCTCCCCTTGAGGGAGAGGGTGGCACTAAGTGCCGGGTGAGGGGTGCAAACACGCCGACGTTCTCAACTTATGCAAGCGTATTAATTCTGCATAATCTTTCGGCAGATGTCATTTTGTCCTGTTTTTCCCCTCTCGAGGATGGTTCAAGGATAGTTTTAATTGCGGTTACATTGTAGTCACGAATTTTATCTTGATTTTGAGTAATTGCTTTGCCGGTTTTTGTTAGAGTATCAAAAAGAACATTTAATTTTTCATCAGTACTGAGTTCATAAAACGTATCGGGATTTCTTTTAACTCTGTAGTATTCTTCACTTGCTTTAAAATTTACCGGTGTGATTTGATTAATTTTCATGTATATACTCCTATTCTATTATTTTTCCGTCAAACAGGTCTACTACCATATTTACCATGTCGGAGTGGGATTCTTTGTATGTTGATTTATCTGAAGGCTCTGGATTGTCAGATGTTTCTTCTTTAACCTGTTCCATTTCTTCCTCGCTGACAACTTCCTGTTGCGGTGGCTCAAGCGGAGAAGGTGCTGCGGGTTTAGGTTTGCTTACAGACCTGGGAGGCACCTTTACTTGTTCATCTTCAGGCAGAGGCAGTCTTATTGTTATATTAGAGTTAGTCTGTCCGAATAGTGTATCAATAGCTTCAACAAGCGCCTGCTTTTTACTTCCGTTTTGTATCTGGTTTAGGAAGATTTCATTTTTCATAGTTAAAACAGTTTCTTCAGGCGTAATTTTAATAGGATTTGCCCACTGTTTCAATAACGCACGGGTTGGAGGGCTGGAAATATTCTCGAGTAACTGTCCCCACAGAATGCTTATATCATCTGCCGGAATTGATTTTGCTTTTGGCATAGGCGCAAAATCTTCTGATTTAGTTTCCTCCGCTTGTGGCTGTTCTTGTTTCGGCGGTTCAGACTCCCTTATTGGCTCTACATTATTTTGAGATGCCGGTTCGGCGTGTTTTATGGCTTTATCTTCCGTTAAATCTTTGATTTTTTGTCTGTTCAAAATAGGTGCAGGCGGAGTTTTGTAGGCTGCTGTTGAAGTTTGAACAGGCGACCCGCTTTCAAGTTTTGATAATCTGTTTTGAAGTTCCATCAGAGATGTATTTTCTGCAAGATTTGCAAGGTCAATAACCCCGACTTCCAGCCATAGGCGCGGATTATTTGTGGCTTTAACTTCTTTTATGTAATCTGCAGTTTTATCTATCAGGAATGTAATCTGATGGGTATCCAGATCTTTTGCCTGAGCCTGTAACTCTTTTATCTGAGCTTCATTGAGCTGTGTAAGTTCAAAAACGATTTCAGGCTTACAGTTTTTGACGATTAAGAGATTTTTAAAGTAATCCAGAAGGTTTGTCAAAATCTGTGCAGGCTCGTTTCCTGAATTGTATATTTTTTCTAAGGTTTCAATAGCGTCTTGCGGATTGGATGAGGTAATTCCGTTTGACAGGGCGTGCAGAGTATCAAATGAAAGTCGTCCGAGAAGATTATTTATATCATCAGTCGAAATAGCTTCTTCTCCATCCAGAATGCTTAACTGGTCTAAAAGCGCAATACTGTCTCGCATTCCGCCTGCGGAATTTTTAGCAATAGTAAATAATGCGTCATCAGTTATATTAATTTTTTCACAGTCTGAAATGTATCTCAGATGTTTGACAATATCGTCAGTAGTAATCCTTCTGAAATCAAAACGCTGGCATCGGCTCTTAATGGTGTCAAGAACTTTATGAACCTCTGTTGTTGCAAGAATAAATATAACATTTTTAGGCGGTTCTTCAAGCGTTTTTAAAAGTGCATTGAATGCCGTGTTAGATAACATGTGGACTTCGTCGATGATATAAATCTTGTAGCGGCTGTTGACAGGGGCATACATAACCTTTTCTAATATATTTTGAGCATCTTCGACTTTTCTGTTGCTTGCCGCATCTATTTCTATAACATCCATAGGAACGGAATTTGTTATATCAATACAGTTTTCGCACTTGCCGCACGGATTAATTGTCGGACCTTCTTTACAGTTTAGGGATTTTGCAAAAATACGCGCGGTTGAGGTTTTCCCGGTACCTCTCGGTCCTGTAAAAAGATATGCGTGCGAAATTTTATCCATCGCAATCGCGTTTGTAAGGGCTTTTTTAATGTGTTCCTGCCCAACTATTTCTTCCAGCCTTTGAGGACGGTATTTTCTGTATAATGGAATATATTTTTCGTTCATGTTAATAATAGTATAACAAAAGTTATTAAAAAGGATAAATTATGAACTTAATTAAACCGCCATATTTAAATGAAGGGGACACTGTTGCAATTATAGCACCTGCAGGCGCGGTTGAGTATGATGAAATTATAAAGGCACAGGCTTATCTTGAACGCCGCAACCTGCGGGTTAAATTAGGCAAAAATATTTTTAAAACCTGCCGCTATATGGCAGGAGATGATGATGAGCGGGTGGAAGATTTGCACGAAGCTTTTCTTGATACATCTGTAAATACGATAATCTGTGCGCGCGGCGGTTACGGTTCCATAAGGCTTATCAAACTGATTGATTTTAACCTCATCCGCCGCAACCCGAAAATCTTCTGCGGGTATTCTGATATTACGGCACTATCTTTGATGTTTGCAAAACATTCGGATTTAATAACTTTTTCAGGTCCTATGGCGCAGTCGGATTTTAACGATATAACCGAATTTACTGCTCAGTCGTTTTTTAACGTTGTATCGGGCGGGCAGGAAGAATATTTTTCTACAGTCACTTACAATATGGGAAATGCACAAGGAATTATCTGGGGCGGAAACCTATCAACAATCGTTTCTCTTTGCGGAATAGATTTTATCCCTGATGAAGATTTTATTTTCTTTACTGAGGATTTAAACGAGGCGCCTTATAGAATAGATAAAATGCTTAACCAGCTTATTAACATGAAAGAATTCCGTGCTCACTGCAAGGGAATTTTGTTTGGTGAATTTTTAGACTGCGGGGATGAAAACTGGCTTTCGGAAATTTTTACGGAAACTGCTAAAATTCTTGATATTCCTGCCTACGGCGGATTTAAATTCTCACACTCAGCAGATAAGCAAACAGTTCCTATTGGTGCCGCCGGATACTTGCAAGACGGAATTTTATCCTATAAAATGATTTAAAAAGGAGAATTTTGTGCCGCATTTTTTTATAAATTCAAAAGATGTAAATAACGGGCATATTGTAATAAGCGATGAGGATAATTACAACCATATCGCGAAGTCGCTGCGCGCGAGACAGGGCGAGAAACTTCTTTTAATTGACGAAAATAAAATTCAATACGAAACTGTTATTGAACAAATTACAAAGAGGGAGATAACAGCGAAAATTGAAAATAGTTATAAGTCTAATAGAATCCTTGATTTTGGATTATATCTTGCGCAAAGCCCACTCAGGAGTGACTCGCAGTCTGTCATTATTGAAAAAGCCACGGAACTGGGCGCCGCCGCAGTATATCCTGTTTTTACTGATAATTGCAGCGTTAGTAAAAGCGTTATCGAAAAAAAGATAGCTAAGTGGCAGCGGATTATGTATGAAGCCTCCAAGCAGTGCGAAAGGGCTGACGTGCCATATTGTTCTGCTTTAGTAGACGATTTTACCCCCCTTGTAAAGGGGGGCAGGGGGGATTTTCCTGCCTTTGACAAAGTTATTGCATTTTGCGAGCGGCGCACAACCAGAACTCTTCACGAATTCTGGAAAGAAAATCCCGTTAAAAAAGGCGAAAATCTTCTCGTAATAATCGGACCTGAAGGCGGGTTTTCCGATAGAGAATTTGAATTCTTTGAGAAAAATTCTATCCCGATGCTCACTCTCGGGGACTTAATTTTAAAAGCGGATACTGCTGTTACTGTAGCCTTAGGAAATATTATCTATGAATACTCAAATCAAAACTAAAATCACATCAGATAAAATCTTAAAAAAAATCGCGGATTTCTGCGACAATGAAATCTATATCGTCGGCGGAACCGTGAGAGATTTTCTTATGGGAAAAGAAAGTTTGGATAGAGATATTATTGTGGCGGATGAGGATGCAAAAACTTTTGCTCTAAAAATTCAGCCTTTGTTTGATGCTGTTTTTGTTCCGCTGGATGAAGTCAATAAAATATACCGTCTTGTACTGCCTGATAAAATTAATTATATTGATATAACAAACCCTATAGAAGGCTCTTTGCACAAGGATTTAATGCGCAGAGATTTGACCATAAATGCGGTTGCCGTGAATATCAGAACATCGGAAGTGATTGATTTATGCGGCGGGGTGACGGATATAAAAAATCATACTATTAACTATATAAATGAACACAATTTTGAAGATGATCCTCTCAGACTTTTGAGGGTTTACAGGTTTCAATCGACTCTCGGGTTTGAACTTACGCCGGAGACAATCCACGCGGTTTGTAAATTCGTAAAACTTATCCATAAACCGGCAGTTGAGCGGATTACCCATGAACTTATCCTTCTTTTCGGCGGAAAATACGCTGATAAAGCCTTAGAAAATATGAATAAAACCTGGATTTTGGAAGAATTATTCCCTGTTGTGAATGAATTAAAACAGGTTCCGCCAAATACCCACCATCACCTTGACCTTTTCCATCATTCACTTGAAACAGTGCGGCAAATTCAGTTGATTTATGAAAATTCATCGGATGAAATAAAAGAACACATGGAGCGTGTAGATTTTGGCGGAGCACCGCGGCTTGCACATTTGAAACTCGCAGGGTTTCTCCACGATATCGGAAAATTCTCTACCTGGACTATAGAAGAAGATACAGGACGCCACAGGTTTATCAAACATGATGATGTAGGCGCTAAAATGGCTGTCCCGCTTTTAAAGAAACTGCATTTTTCCAATAAACAGATTGATTATATTTCTTCAATGATAAAAAATCATATATATCCGTCGCAGGTTATGTCGGCGCCTGAAATTGATTTCAGCACTCAAAACGGTGAAAAGGTTATGATGCGCTATATAAGAAAAATGGATGAAAATGTCATTGATAGCATAATCCTTGCAAAAGCCGACCGCCTTTCAGCGCGCGGAGAAGCGGTAACTGATGAAATGGTAGAAAACAACCTTTCACGGCTGACGCTGCTGCAAAACTATTATCTCTCCGTCCGAGATACGCTGGAGCCGCTTCCTGTCTTGCTTGACGGAAACGAGATTATGCAACTTTTAAAAATAAAACCTTCAAAGCAGCTCGGGCAAATTATGAATGCGCTCCACGAAGCTCAATTATCTGGTGATGTTACGACAAAAGGGCAAGCAGCCGATTTTGTTAAAAATTTCAAACATTAAATTATTTAGGCAGGCATTCCCAATAACCAAGTTCAGGGTTGTCAGGACACGTATCTTCCAGGGCAAATCCTGCACACCCTATTCCATTCATAGATTGTTTAGATTTGATTGAACATGGAAGCCCTGCAAGTCCGCCATATTGATTATTGTTGGCTTCTTCTTCCGTATATAGTTTTGACATCTTTCTTCCTATTATTTTGTCATCGGAACTTAAAATTCTAAAACTAAAGACATCAAACCCGTAGCGATTGGGAGCTTTTAAGCCATTTGTATCAATTAATAACCCAATCCCCATACCATCTAAACTAGCACTTATTGTAAAGTCAATAAGTGCTCCATTTGCCAGTGCATATTTAAATTTTGAGATAGCATAGCTTCCATTATCAGCAGATATTTCTTTGCTTCCGTCATAGGTTCTATACTTAGGCTGCATTTGTGAAGAGTAACTTACAAATTTCAGTTCCTTTGCAAATTCTTCTTTAAACTCATTGCTCTTATAATATCCTCCTCCATTTTCATCATATACAACATAATAATCATAAAGGCTTGAGAGTCCTGTATCGGCTTTTAATTTAGTTATTGCTTGACCGAGCAACGAGTATGACGTTATAAATGCGGTTTGTAATACTTTGTTCTGATGCTTGTTAATCAATGCCGGCAGTGTCATCGCCGCTACAATCCCTATTATTCCAAGTGTAATAAGCACTTCTGCTAAAGTAAAAGCTTTGTTCCTCATTAAACCTCCTTATAAAAATTTGCACGCATGCAAATTTTGTCACCATATTACCATTAAAATTGCATGTATGCAAGAAAGTGATTTGGAAAATCTACAAAAACTCGGCAAAAGAATTAAAACTTTGAGAAAGTCAAAGAAGTATACACTTTCTGAGATTTGCTATAAAAACGGACTTGAACCTTCTACGCTTTCCCGCATTGAACAGGCAATTGTTGAGCCTAAATATTTAACTCTTTTAAAAATCGCTTCTGCTTTTAAAATGTCTGTCAGCGAACTTTTAAATTTTTAAATTTTGTCATGGCTTTAAAGAGCATTTTTATATATTTTGTCTATACTTTTAGACGCACACAAAAAAAATCGTTACAAAATTTTACAATTAAAACAGACAAAATTTTCGGAAATTTTGCCTGTTTTTGACTTTTGTTTATTAAATTTTCCTCTGAAAAATAAAATTTTCATTTAAAATTACTCTATTTTTATAAAAAAATACAAAAGGTCGTCTTAATATTGTCTTTACATTTAAGGCGCACGGCGCAATTTTTAATCTTGAGGGCTTTTAATCCGTTTGTAGTGTTGTTATAATTAAGTGTACATTAGACAACAATAAATCCAGACAAAAAGTATTTATGATTGAAAAGATTAGCGGAACAGGAAAACAATATACCCCTAAAAAGGATATACATAAAAATCAATCTCAGCAGCCGGCATTCAAGGGTGTTGGTGACCTTCTTATAAAAGGTATCCAGGCTTGTGAAAAAGAGCCTATGGTTAATGTGTCCGTGCTGGATTTATCTACGGCAATTCTGCCGAGAACTTTTTTTGAAACGTTTATCGGTTCAAAAAAGAAAGATGAAAACGGAAACGAGAAAAAAGAGCGTCATTTAAATATTCAGGGAGGATTTGAAGCTTTTAGGCGTGAATCTTCAGGACTTATTATCAACTGCCTTATCCCGGGCTTTATTGTAGCTGGTGTAGCATCATTAATGCAAAAACCGATTATGGGGCATTTCACAAAGCATAAGGCAGGTCTTTCGCACTGCTGGGCTAATGGCGACGCTTTAAGTAAAATTGAAAAATATTATAAAGAATCAAAAGGCGCTGATAAAGAAACTCGTATATTTAATACTCTGAAAAATACTTTTGACAATATTTCCGGAGTTACGGGCGATATTGACAAGGGCGGCGAAAAACATTTTAAAGATATTCTGGCTAATGATGATGAATATATTAATATTCTAAAAAAATGGGCTAAGAATATAGTTTCGGAAAACCCTGATAAGAAAATTAATGCAGAAGCTTACAGGGAAATAATTAAAAGAACAGGAATTTCTGAAAACATCAAATTTGCAGGAGATAAAGGATATTTTTCAAACAACCTCCAATCTCTCTGCGACAGTATGTCAAAAGTTCTGCATAACGTGACAAAGCTTGATGTTGACGATAAAAATATTGCAGAATACTTTAAGCGTGCAAGGAAACTTGTTAACTGGAAGAGTATTGCAGGGCTTGGCGTAATTATTCCGCTTGCGATATCTGCACAACCTATTAACAGATGGATTACTCATAAACTTTCAGGCAAAAAAGGCGCTCCGATTTACAATGACGATAAAGAACGCGTTCTGACACCTGAAGAAAAGAAAAAATTAACAGCGCAAAAATTCTTTGCGGTGCCATTGATGTGGGGTGTTGCAGGACTTTCAATGTGGATGGACAGACCGAGCCTCAAGATGTTCCAGTTTAAAAACATCTTTCCGACAATGGACCAGGCAAGAATAATATCAGCCGCAACTTTCTCCAGCCGTATCGCAACTTCTGAAGATTCAAATGAATTAAAAGAAAATACAATTCGAGATATTGCAACCTTCTCAAGCTTCTATTTCTTAGGCGATTATGCGGCAAAAGCAATCGCAACCCTCTTAGATAAATACAATAAAGATTCACAGTTGTTGACCCACTTGAAAAATTCAAAAGAGGGTGATAATATAATCAAGCGATTCTGGAACTGGGCAAAACATACATCTATCAAGTCGACCGATGAAATTATGGCGATAAAAGATGAAGTTCTGAGAAATAAAAACAAAAACCTTAGATCAATCTGCCAGCTTGGAAATATTGCATTCTCACTTATTTCTCTGGGGATATTTATTCCTGTCTACACAAGAACCCAGGTTAATAAAAAAGAACGTGAAAGATTGGAAGCACTAAAAAAAGAACAGGCTGCAAATCAGACAGTCGAAGATGCACATCAAATTAAAGCTCAGACAAATCCGGCAGCACAGCAATTTTCCGGGAAGGTAACCAAAACTCCGCCGTTTAAGGCATTCTTTAACTCATAAAGGAAACATAAATGAAAGTTCAGCACATAACCCCGCAAAATATAAATAGTAAAAAAGAAAGCAAAGAAGATGTACGATTTAGAGGCTTTGCTGACACTGCGGCACTTGCAGGAACAACAGCTTTAAGATTTTTTGATGTAAATCAGGCAATCGGTGCAAATACAATGGATCTTTGCACAATGGTTCTGCCGCGTACAATTTATGATTTTCACAAAAGAGGTCCTCTTGCGGGTATTGAAACAGGCAGAAGAGAATCCGCAGGAACATTCAACCATGCAATGGTCGGGGTATACGGAACTGTCGCAGGCGCTGCACTTGCTTATACTTTGAAAAATAAATACGGCTTTAATATGAACCATATTTTTGCCGATAACAATACTATTGATATTATCGCAAATATTCATAACGAGTCAGTGCAATCTAAGGCTAGTGATCCTCTGAAAAATTCCTTAAATAAAATATTAGAAAGTATAAAAGTAAGGAATTCTGAAGCAGATGCAGAAACCGGCTGGGTTGGAATTAAAGAGGAAGCGCGTGCTAAAGTCGTTGAAAAACTTCACGAAAAATTAAGCGACAAATCTCTGAAAAAACTCGATAAAGAAGCACGTGATTATATTTATTCTGTGATTACCTCCTCGACAGGCGGAGAAAAGAGCGTTAAACTTTCAGCCTTTAATAAGGAATCTGAAACAAGTTTAAAAAATATGATTTCAAATATTTATAACATAATGCAGTCTTTTGAGACTGAAGATGTTAAGAAAATATTTGAAAAAACTTCTGATTTAAAATCAAATGAATTTATAAAATCTCTAAGGCACTTTAACCTGCACAGAGCTGCTGCAGGGCTTGGTTTTGCGACATTGTTCGGGGTGTCTGTTCAGCCTTTGAATATGTATCTTACCAAAAAGAAAACAGGTCAGGACGGCTTTGTCGGAGTTCCGGGGCGCCAGAAAGATAATTCAGCCCAATTTAAATTAGAAAAAATCCTTGCCGGATTAATTTTTGCAACTGCTGCAATTGCGACCATTACAACAAAACCGAAAGAACTTATGTCAAAAGTTCAGTTTCAAGGAATGCTTCCGACCATTAACCAGTTAAAAATGGTTTACGGTATAACAATTGCATCTCGTTTAGTGTCTGCACGCGACAGAGATGAACTTAGAGAATCTGCAGTTAAAGATACATTAGGTTTTGCAAGCCTTCTCGTTCTCGGCAGCCTTATTACAAAAGGTACCGCAAAACTTCTTGATAAGAGCGGTTCTTTAATCAATATGGCTAAAAAAGACGGTGAAGGATTTATGAAATGGCTTACTAATTCAAGTCTTAAAACAAGAGATGAAGTCCTCTATTCCGCACTTGAAAAACACGGAATTTCAACTGTAAAAGACGGAAAGGCTCTGCCGTTTAAAGAATTGATGAAACTCTTGCCGAAAGAAGATAAATTAACCCGCGTAAAACTCCGCCATTTGAATATTGCACAGCTTGTCGGATACGCATATTCAGCAATTGTACTCGGTTTTGGAATTCCGAAATTGAACGATTATATGACGCGTAAAAATGAAGCAAAACGGCTTGCAAAGCTCGCGGCGCAGCAGAATGAAAATCAATCGCAACCGAATAAGCAGCAGAGTGAACAGGCAGTTTCAGCGAGCGGGAAGCAAAATTTCACAGCAAACTACACAATAGATAAAAACAAGTTTCTTGCAGCATAAAACGTGTGCGCCTGCAGAACAACTTTAAGTAAGCTCATCTTTAAAGTGATTTATGATATGACTGCACTGCAAATATGGTAGACAAAAACATTTTCAATCATACAAAATGTTTTTGTTTTTTGAGTTCTGCAAGCTCCTCCTGATAAGGAGAAATACTTCTGATTTTCTCAATAATCCCCGGAAGAACCTCGTTTACGTAATCAATTTCTTTTTCTGTTGTATATTTACTCAAAGAGAAACGAATGCTTCCGTGGATTGCCGTAAACGGAACGTTCATTGCTCTTAATACATGGCTCGGTTCTAGAGATCCGGAGGTGCAGGCACTGCCGGAACTTGCGCAGATACCTAAATCACTCAGGTGAAGAAGAATTAATTCACCTTCAATATATTCAAACCCAATATTTGTAGTATTAGGAACTCTCGGCGCTGCGCCTGTATTAAGCCGTGCGTTATAAATGTTTTTCAAAATACCTGTTTCAAGTTTATCACGCAGACGTTTAACCTCGGTCGCCTCATATTTTAAAAAGTCAGTTGCAATTTCAGCAGCCTTGCCTAATCCTACAATATACGGAACATTTTCAGTACCTGCACGTTTGCCGCGTTCCTGATGTCCGCCGATAATTAAAGGGGTAATTATGGTTTTCGAGTTGCAATAAAGTGCACCTACACCTTTCGGTGCGTGGAATTTGTGTCCGGAAATTCCCAGTAAATCAACGCCAAGCTCCTGAACATCAATAGGAATTTTTCCCGCGACCTGGACAGCATCCACAAAGAATTTTGTCTGCGGATTACGTTTTTTGATAATTTCAGAAATCTTTTGTATCGGATTAATTACACCTGTTTCGTTATTTGCGTACATAATTGACACAAGCGCCGTATCGTAATGGATTGCATCTTCAAGTTGTGCTAAATCCAGTTCCCCGTTGGAATTTACACCTATATAATCAACCGCATAACCTTCTTTTTCCAAGGTTTGATATAAATTCAAAACACAAGGGTGTTCAACTTTTGTTGTAATAATATGTTTTTTATTTTTATTCATATTAAGAACGCCGCGGATTGCCATATTAGCGCTCTCTGAACCGCAGGAGGTAAATATAATCTCTTTTTCGTTTGCAGCGTTAAAGAAATCTTTTAATTTTCCGCGAGCCTCTTTCATAGCATGTGCAGGTTCTTTAGCAAATTCATACATACTTGAAGGGTTGCCGTAATATTCTTTCATATATGGAAGCATAGCTTCAAGCACTTTATCATCTATACGTGTCGTCGCGTTATTATCAAGGTAAATTAATTTGTTGTCCATTATGCACCTACCTCTATAACCTCAATATCTTTACTTACAGCCTCTCTCAAAGAAGTTTCGACAAAAGCTTTCAGTGTGAGCGTTGAATTTTTACAACCGGAACACTTTCCGCGAAGTTTGACGTAAACCTTGTTTCCGTCAATATCAACAAGGGTAATATCTCCGCCGTCTTTTTGTAATTCAGGAGAGATTTGTTTTTCTATTATTGTATTTATTTTTAAGATTTTTTGCGCAGGCGAAAGCCCTTCTGTTTTCTGACTTTCTTCTTTTTTATAGTAAGTATCTATAATATCCTGAATAAGACCTCTGCATTTTCCGCAGGCACCGCCGGCTTTTGTGTAATTTGTAATTTCTTCAACTGTTTTAAGTCCGTTTTGTTTAATAGCATCCCAGATAACATTCTCGGTTACACCAAAGCATGTGCATACAATCTTCTGTTTCTTTTCTTCATCTGCTCTGATATCTTCAAGATCCTGATAATCTTCATAACCCTGAAGTGCGTCTTCCAGGGCTTCATAACCCATAACCGAACAGTGCATTTTTTCAGGCGGCAAGCCTTCCAACTGATCTGCTATATCCTTATTGGTAATTTTTCTGACTTCGGATATCGGTTTTCCGATAATCATTTCAGTCAAGATGCTTGAACTTGCAACAGCCGAGCCGCAGCCGAATGTCTGGAATTTCGCATCTGTTACAATTCCGTTTTTTATTTTTAAATATATTTTCAACTGGTCGCCACAGGCAAGAGAACCTGCAGAACCGACAGCGTCAGCATCATCAATTTTTCCGACATTACGCGGATTTCTGTAATGATCCATAACTTTTTCAGAGTAATCCCACATAATTTATTTCCTTTATCTTATCTCTAACCGTAATTACATTTTATCTCAAACAGAAGAAGTTGAGTAATACCTTAATGAATAATTAATGTTTTTATAAACATAGTGTGTTAAATAAATTTTCCCGACTACGCTCCCGCTCGCATTCCCGCTATTGTCTCGAAAAATCATTCAACACCCTTGATATTAACGTATTCAGTTGTTAAAATAAAACACATAAGAAGGAGAAAAAGATGGACATAAAATCAGTTATTATGGCTGCCGGAAAAGGCACCCGAATGAAATCAGAAACCCCGAAAGTTTTACACGAAATCTTTGGCAAACCGCTTTTAGGTTATATATTGGATAACGTAAAAAATATTACAAACGAAAACTTTGTAATTGTCGGACACTGCGCCGAACAGGTTAAAGATTACGTTGAAAAGAATTACGAAAACGCAAAAACTGTTCTGCAGTCTCCGCAATTGGGAACGGGACATGCAGTTTCTATGGCGTGTCCAATGCTGAAAGATTTCAAAGGTCTTGTACTTATTCTTAACGGAGATATCCCTCTGATTACGGAAGAAACCCTGAAAAATTTTATAGACTTTCATAAACAAAAAAATTCAGACCTAACAATTATGAGTGCAATTTTTGATGACCCGTCAGGATTAGGGCGAATTATCAGAGAACCTGATAGCTCTTTAAAATGTATTGTAGAAGAAAAAGACACAACGCCTGAGCAAAAAGCTGTAAAAGAGATTAACGCTGGCATTTACTGCTTAGACTGGGAGAAAATCCAGCCTGCTTTCTCCCAGCTATCAAATAACAACGCGCAGGGTGAATATTACCTTACAGACATTATTGAATGGGGTAAGAAAAACGGATTATCAGTTCATGCATATATTATGGAAAATAATGAAGAAAGCTTCGGCATAAATTCCCGTCTGCACCTTGCCCAAGCTACAAAAATCATGCAGAGAAGAATTAACGAAAAACTTATGATAAACGGCGTCACAATAGTAGACACTGAAACGACATACATAAGTGCGGATACTGAAATCGGACAGGACACAATTATTTATCCGTCAACATACATAGAAGGCAAAAATAAAATCGGTAAAAATTGCAAAATCGGACCTTGCGCACACCTGAGAGGCGGGGTTGAGATTGAGGACAACGTTAAAATCGGGAACTTTGTTGAAGTCAAAAAATCAAAAATAGGTTCAAACACAAATGCCGGTCACCTTTCATATATAGGTGACAGCGAAGTCGGCTCTCACGTAAATATAGGTGCCGGAACAATCACTGCAAATTACAACCCTTTAACAAAAGAAAAATCAAAAACAGTTTTAAAGGATAACGTAAAAGTTGGTTCAAATACAGTTCTTGTTGCACCTGTCACAGTTGATGAAGGCGCAAATATCGGAGCATTAAGTGTGATTACCAAAAATGTTCCGGCGTGGGCGCTTGCTCTGACCCGTTCTCCGATGCGGGTTATTGCGGATTGGGTTAAGACGCAGTTGAAATAAGAATAGGAGCATTACTAAAAGCTGGATTGCTTTGCCGCTTTTGCTCCCCGCAAATACTCGAAAAACTTTCTAAAACCTCTTTCTCGTAAATCCTGCAAAAGTGAAAGTCCTCAGGATGACAAAGTTTTTCTTCCAGGCGCATAGTGTATCAGGCTCTTAGTATCCTTTAAAACATAGGTTTCAGGCGCCGCGGATGGCGGTAGCCTGAATGTCCGATAAGCTTTTGCTTGCTGCTTCTGTCTGTTTTCATATAAATTGCAAAAGTTCCGGATGGACGTGCAAAACGGTCTGTGTATGTAGCAGTATTTGTCATATCTATGTAAAGAACATTCTCTATTGGAAAATCTTTTGATAAGTCATTTAATTCAAGTTTTCCGTTTAATTTTACTGAAACGAGTCTTATTCCAGCTTTTTTTAATTCGTCTGATGTTATTTTGGAAAGATCTTTATCGCTGTCAAGTTCATATAAAGATTCAAATAACTGTTTCTTTTGCCTGTCGCATCCGACTAAATCCTTGTAAGAATAATTCCCGTCAACTCTTGTTTTTAAAAAGTAGTAGTTAGTATCCCCGACTTTTACCCAAAATGGTGTCGGTGTCGAAAATTTTGATGAAAAAATCGTGTAATGTAGTGCTCCGAAACCGTTAAAACTTGTCGCACTAAAAACAGCACCAGCTGCAGAAAAAACAATAAGAATACTTAAGAAAAATTTTTTCATATCATAATCCTTCCGCTATCTATTATAACGAAAATATAACGTAATAGTTCAACCCTAATATGTTTGGTGTAAAATTTAATTATGACAAGCCATAAAATACAGTGGACAATGTTTGTAATCACGGCTATCGGCAACTTTATCGCTATGCTGGATTCAACAACAGTAAATCTCGCGCTTTACCCTATGTCTGTAGATTTGCATGTTACTATGAGTCAGATTCAGTGGGTAATGATTGCATACATGCTTGTGTTGACAGTATTTTTACCTTTTTTCGGAAAATTAGGCGATATTTTCCCTAAAAATAAACTCTATACAGTTGGTTTTTTAATCTTTGCAGTTGGTGCTTTTTTTAGTATGGTATCCCCGACATTTGGATTTCTAATCGCCTCAAGATGTCTGGAAGCTCTCGGGGCATCTGTTATGCTCTCAAATGCACAGGCAATTATCGCGAGTATTTTTAAAAATGAGCGTCGTGGTAAAGCTTTAGGTTTGAACGGTTGTATCGTTGCAATAGGCGGCATGAGCGGTCCTGCAATAGGAGGCTTGCTGATAAACACTTTCGGTTGGCACTCGGTATTTTTCCCGTGTATTCCGGTTGCATTAATCGGTGCATTCTATGCTTACAAAATGCTTCCGAATTACGTCAAAAAAAAGCAGTTTAAATTCGATTATAGAGGATTTATTTATTTTACAATAAGTTTATTTGCACTTCTTCTTGCGATATCTGAAGGCTACAAGTGGGGCTGGACCTCGTTTAAGATTATTACACTCGGTATTGTAACATTGATTTTTGGCGCATTATTTTATATCCGCGATCATAAAATAAATTACCCGCTGATAAATTTTTCTATATTTCATATAAGACAGTTCACTTTCGGAAACTTAGCGGTCATGATGTCTTACATGGCTATGTACACAAATAGCATTCTTTTGCCTTTTTATCTGCAGGAACTTTTAAAATTCAATGCATTAATATCTGGGCTTTTAATTTTGCCGTATTCAGTGACTCTTTCCGTAACCGCTCCGATTTGCGGGAGATTATCGGGCAAATACGGAAGCAGGTATTTGACCCTTGCAGGTCCGGCTGTGTATATAATTGCGCTATTGATTTTTACTACATTTGATAAATCTACTCCTATATGGGAAATGATTGCTGCATCAGG
Source organism: Candidatus Gastranaerophilales bacterium (assembly GCA_944324285.1). GTDB lineage: Bacteria > Cyanobacteriota > Vampirovibrionia > Gastranaerophilales > Gastranaerophilaceae > Scatousia. Next base: position 39,959 of record CALUVR010000003.1, read on the forward strand.
CATTATGGGGATAGGGAATGGTTTATTTCAATCTCCTTCAAATAACGCCATTATGACAAGCGTTCAAAAAGAAGAACTAGGGATTGCATCTGGAATTCTTGCTTTATCAAGAAATATGGGTAACATTCTCGGGGTAGCAGTTACAATTACCCTTTTTGAAACCTTCCGGGAACTTTTTTTACACCACGGACAAATTTATGATATAGCGTTTTTAAATTCTTTCCACACTACAATGTGCTTCGGAATATTCTTTGGCGTTGCCTGTCTTACATTTGCTTTTATAGCTTACAAACCGGTAAATATAAAGAAGTAAAAATTTTCTCTTTATCAGGTTGGTGCAGGATTGAAATATGTAAAATGTTCATCTTTTCGCCTATCTGCACCCTCTCTCGTCAAATAAAAAAAGAGGCTGAAATTTTTCAACCTCCTACATACTATTTATAATTACACACACTATTTAAGAAATATTTTTATGCTTCTTTAGTCTGGCTTTCTATAGCCGGAGCTTTGCCGAAAGCGCTCATCGCAAGCCCTGCCAATGCCCCAACTACCGCACCTGCAGCACCAAGGAAGCCAGGTTTGCTTTTTAATACTTTAGCCAGTGCAGGGATTGATGCAAGTCCGTATAATGAAGCCGCACCCACTGTTGCACCGCCGATTGTGTTACCTGCTATCTTTTTAGTTGATTCCCATCGGCTTACAGGCTGTCCGTTTATTCTTGCAATGTTTTCTTCTGCGGTTACTTTATCAGCAAACCCTAATGATAACGTCTGATATAATCCTTGCAGGAATGAGCTGTTTCCGTATTTTCTGATATCTTCAGTCAATGATGTATTATACATCTGCCGGTAAAGCATATCCGCTCTTGCTATCAACTGTTCGGTGGTTACATTTGCATCCCCGCCCATTGCTGATTTGATACTCATTATATATTTATTTAATGCTGGAATTATCTGCTGCTGTTCGTTTTGCATTATTTTTTCACGTAAAATTTCTGCCTGATGATGTATTTCTTCCATTGGAGAATTTGCAAGGAAATCTACCTGACGAGCTTTCTGGTTGCGTCTGAGCTGGCTGTCGTACATAAAATCATTGTACATTTCCATATTATTAAAATACTGTTCATAATTCATTCCACCCCAGAAAGGCATATACTGGTTTGTCAAAGAACCTGAAAACAGACTTCCGTCCATTGATAATGCACCAGGGAATGCTCCTGTAAAACCAGGTAAAGTGTCCAGTCCTACACTGCTTGTATAACCACTATAGAATGGCATCATTGTCATGTTATATGGTGTTATTCCGCCAACAGTTTCGCCTGCCATTTCCTAACCTCCAAATTGAGTTTAACCTACCTTACTTATATAAAAACATTTACTCTTAATGAATTGACTTTATTACATAATAATTGTTACATTCGTTACAATTAATTTTTCTAAATATACTTGCCAGAAACCTTTAAGCGAAGTAAAATGTAAGCGTGGAGAGTATTCCGTGAACAAAATAAGATTAAGAAAATTTATATCTTTTGTGCTTATAGTTGCTTTTATTGCTTCAATTTTTGTATTTCCAAAGTGGTACAAAAGGCAGATTAATAAAGTCCGCGGAATGTACTATGTATCAAAAGGCGATAAGGCTTTAAAAAAAGTTAAATTTCAAAAGGCTATCGACTACTACCTTTACGGTTTGAGGCTTTATCCGGAGCATTATGGTGCGTGGCTGAATTTAGGAAATATTTACGTTGCGTTTGAGGATTATTATTCTGCTGTCGATGCTTACCAGAATTCCATTAAATACAATCCTAATTATGTTATGGCAAGGATGAATTACGGGATTATTTCTGCCGAAAAGTTAGGAGATTTTGACGGAGCTATAAAGCAATATAAAGAAATTCTCGGTATCAGGAGAAAACTCGTTTATATTCCGTTTGTATTCAGCAACCTGCGAAGCTACAAAACCAATATGGGGCTTGCATATTATAATATGGGAGTTGCCTACAGACAAAAGTCAATTTATTCGGAAAACGATTACAATTATCAGCAATACTATCTTAGAGAAGCAATTAAAGCTTATGAAGAAGCTGTTAAGATTTTGAAAAAGGATTACGATGCTCGATACAATCTGGCACTTGCCTACCACCTTAACGGTGAATATAATAGCGCAGGCTTGACATACTGTGATGCAATTGAGCTTGCACCAATGAATTACGAGGCACACTATAATCTTGCAATTCTTCTAAAACACTTAAAAAAATACAAAGCAGCCTATAACGAAATGGAAAAAGCCAACAGCTTGATATCATCAAAGGACGGACAATCAAACCGTCAGAGGTATGTATTTGACGTAATGAACGATGTGACAAAACTTGTATTAATGGAAGAGGACGGGTCGCAGTGGCTCATGGAAAAATTCAATGAGGAAATGGATGCTCGTAATGAAGGAATGACTTACGTAAACGGGAAACTCGTGGCATCGGAAGATTTAGACAAAGCAATGCTTGAAAATTTCAGAACTTGCACAGCAAGGGCGGAATTTCTTGATCCTGATGCAGAAGAGGATTAGTAACGACCTTTTTATCTCAAAATATTTTTATAATTTACAAGTTTTTATTCTTTCCCTCTCACTTCCAGATACTATCTTCCAAGTAAATTGAGAAGGTTATGGCTTTTTAGTAAAATCAGGCATAAAATTAAAAAAGAATACCTGCTCCAAGGAGTAGAAGCAGGTACTAACCAGTAAAAGAGACATCACTAACATTATTATTCACTTTTTTTATTAGTCAAATCTTTTTCTCGGATTTTGAAAAAATATTTTTTTAGTGTACAATTTTTTTATGAAGAGATTTGTGTATGTTTTAGTTTTATTGGTTTTTGTTGGAATGCCTGTTTTGGCTGAAGATTCACTCATTAATGACCAAGCTAATCTTCTTTATGCCGAAAATCGTATTGAGGAAGCTTTTAATCTTCTCCTTACTATCCCGCCGGAAACCCGTACCCCGATGAATTGGCTGCTTTTGGGTAATATCCTTCAGGATAAAGGCAGAATTGAGGATGCGGATTTTATGTTCTCTCAGGCAATTCTCAATGACCCGTATTTTTATAAGGCTATTTACAACCTCGGGAACCTTTACCTTGAGCAGGATAAGCCTAATATGGCAATTGAACAGTATAAAAAAGTGCTGAAGCTTAAGCCGGATTTTGCATACGCATACTACAATATGGGCTGCGCTTATCTTAAATTAGGTAAGCTGAAAGACGCAAGGAGATCTTTTCTCTTTGCTATTGACTATAATTCAACGGTCGCGGATTTCCATTATAACCTTGCCTATACGTATAAAAAGCTTAATAAGGCTAAAGACGCGCAGATTTATCTGGATTATTATAATAAAATTATGGAAAATAATTAAAAAGAGGTCATCATGCAGTATAAAGGGATAATTTTCGATTTTAACGGTACTTTATTTTGGGATTCCGCAAAGCACCTTGAAGCGTGGCGTGAATTTTCAAAACGAGTTCGTCCGTATCCTTTTACTGATGATGAGATGAGGAAATATATGTTTGGCAGGACTAATGAAGATATTCTCGCTTATCTTTTAGGGAAACGCCCTGCCAAAGACCTTGTCATAAGGCTCGGGAAAGAAAAAGAAGCTGTTTACAGACAAATGTGCCGCGAAGATTCTGTGAATACTCATCTTGCACCTTTTGCGGAAAAGTTTTTGGATTATTTAAAAGGGAATAATATTCCTATGACAATCGCAACTATGTCAGATAAAGATAATGTAGATTTTTATATTGAAGAATTTAATCTGCCAAAATGGTTTGATATTAATAAAATCGTCTACGATGACGGAAAAATTAAAGGAAAACCCGCTCCGGATATTTATTTAAAAGCTGCAGCAAATCTTGACCTTGCACCGGAAGATTGTGTGGTGATTGAAGATGCTCTGTCAGGTATTGATGCCGCTCATAATGCAAAAATCGGAAAAATTATTGCTATAGCTTCTCTGGAACCTGTTTCTTATTATGAAAATATTCCTGCTGTTTCTGAAGTTATAACTGATTTTTCCGATTTTGAAAAGATTATGAGTAGAGAACCTCTTACGGTTTAACATTCTATAATGATATCGTACGCCGTATCTGCTGTTATTGCGCCCTTTTCGCCAAGTGCAACATTTCTTTTTGTAAACCGTTCTTTTATTTTTTGAGCCGCTTCCTGCGGGTCTATTTCGTAGTCCGCAAGCCGTGTTTTCATTCCTATTGAATTGAAAAATTCTTCAATTTTTTCTATAGCAATATCCGCAGCTTTCAAGTCAACCTGTTCATCAACACCAAAGACTTCACGGGCAAGTTTTGCGAGTTTTCTTGCTTTTGAAACTTTCTGGTTTTTCAAAAGCCGAGGCATTACAATCGCAAGACTCTGACCGTGGTCAATTCCGTAGAATGCAGTGAGTTCGTGCCCTATCATGTGGGTTGACCAGTCCTGAACAATACCTAATGCTATCCAGTAGTTTAAACCGCAGGTTGCGCACCAGAATATGTTTGCGCGTGTTTCATAATCCGTCGGATTTGCAAGAACTTTCGGTGCTTCTTCTATAAGTGTTTTTAATATGGTAAGTGCCCAGCCGTCCTGTAATGGTGAATTTACTTCATAAGTGCAGTATTGTTCCATTACATGAACAAAGGTATCGACAATTCCGTTTACAGTCTGTCTTACAGGAAGGCTGAATGTAACTTCCGGATCAATAATTGAAAATTTTGGATATACAAGGTCACTGTGAAACGGTAATTTTTCATCAGTGGCAAGTCTTGATATAACTCCGCCGTTATTCATTTCTGAACCGGTTGCCGGCAGTGTGATTACATCTCCCAGAGGAAGTGCATCATTTACAGTTTCACCTCTTACCATTATTGCCTCATAGGCATCATCACCATTATATTTTGCTGCAAGTGAAATAAACTTTGTTGCGTCAAGTGTTGAGCCGCCTCCTACGGCAAGAAGAAATTCCACACCTTCCCTTTTTATTAATTCTATAGCCTTTTGACAGGTTTCATATTTAGGGTTTGGTTCAATCCCGCCGAATTCAATCAGATTATACCCTTCTAATGCTTTTTTAACCTGGTCGTAAACACCGTTCTTTTTTATTGAGCCGCCGCCGTATATCATTAAGATTTTTTTGCTTCTGTCAATTAATTCAGGTAGTTTTGCAATTGTACCTTTGCCGAATACAACATGCGTCGGACAACAATATTCAAAATTATTCATACTAGCCCTCCTTATTTTTTCTTTATTATATCAGAAATTTTAAATTATAGTTCATAAAATTTGAAACTTGATAAAATTTTGAATATAATTTGATTATGAGTACATGTCAAAGAAATAAAGGCAGTTTAATAAATGATTTTCCGTCGGATTATACTGTTGTGGATATTGAAACAACAGGACTTTCACCTCACAAATGCGAAATTATTGAAATTTCTGCGCTGAAAGTGAGGGGTGACAAAATTGTCGATACTTTTTCATCTCTTATTAAGCCGTCAAGACCCGTAAGTTCCTTTATCACAAATTTAACAGGTATAACTAATGATATGGTGAATGCCGCTCCTGATATAAAATCCGTTCTTCCTGAGTTTTTAACATTCGCTGGGAAGGATTTTATTCTTGGGCATAATGTTAATTTCGATATAAATTTTATTTATGATAATTTGAAAAAATATTTCATGAAAGATTTTACGAATAATTTTATTGATACAATGCATCTTTCCAGAAAATATTGTGACTTAAGACGTCATAACCTGAAATCTCTTGCAGAACATTACAATATTTCGCTAGATGGTCATCACAGAGCGCTTAATGACTGTAATATTACTTTTAATGTTTATCAAAACATCAAAAAAGATGCTGCATCAAGGCTTAATATTGGGGAATAATATACAAGTTTCCACTAAATGCGTAATGCTATCATGCTGAACTTGTTTAACAAAGCGAACCAGAAATTTTGTCATCCTGAATTTATTTCAGGGGTGACAATTTTAGCCATTTTTAGTGGAATTTGCTATATAAGTCTTGCGAACGCGAAAGTGTTGAGTTGCTGTTATTTATAAAGTTGCCGCAGTTTCCTGTTTTTTAAACTGCATTTCATAAAGAGCTTTATATTGACCGTTTTCAACAGCCATAAGTTCTTCGTGATTTCCGAGTTCAACGAGTTCCCCTTCGTTGATAACAGCAATTCTGTCGGCATTTTTTATTGTGGAAAGTCTGTGCGCAATTACAAAGACAGTTTTATTCCGGATTAAATTATCCAGAGCTTTTTGGACTATTGCTTCGGATTTGTTATCAAGTGCGGAGGTTGCCTCATCAAGAATAACAATAGGTGTATTTTTAATCATTGCACGTGCTATAGCTACCCTCTGTCTTTGACCGCCAGATAGGGTCAAGCCGCGTTCCCCGAGTAAAGTATCTAATCCGTCAGGCAGATCCGCTATCATCTCCTGCAGGTGAGCCGCTTCTATTGCCTGTTCAAGTTCTTCTTCCGTTGCGTTCGGGTTACCCATCAGAATATTTTCTCTGATTGTTCCTGAAAATAAGAAATTATCCTGAAATACCATCGCGATATTGTGTCTTAGTGAACTTATTGTGTAATCTCTGATATCAGTCCCATCAATTCTAATTGAGCCGGATTTAATATCATAAAATCTTGGGATAAGGTTTACCAGTGTGGATTTGCCGCCGCCGGAATTTCCTACGATTGCAAGGGTTTCGTTTTTGTTTACTGTTAAACTTAAATTTTTTAATACCGGCTGGTGAGGAATATATTCAAACCATACATTCTGCAATTCTATCTTATCTTTCAAATCTGTTAATTCTACCGCATCTTTTTTGTTCTGAATAGATGGCTGTAAATCAAATAGTTCAAAAACCCTGCCCATTGCAACAAAAATATTTTGAATGTTAGTTAAAGTCCCGCCGAGAGTTTTTACAGGTTTATACAGAAGTAAAAGCGAGGTTACAAATGAGGCAAAACTTCCTGCAGTCATGTGACCTGATGTGATAAGATGGGTTCCGTAGCCGAGGACAATTGCAATCCCGCAGGAGGCAATTAAATACATCAATGGGGACATCCATGCAGCGCGTTTTGTCAGGGACATATTTACATTAAAAGATTCCCATATCTGATCTTTGAAATATTTTTCCTGTCTTTCTTGCAGTTCGTATGCAGCCATAACTTTATTACCGTTATAGGTTTCGTTAATATTTGTTGTGATATTTCCGCCTATAACCACATTTTTATTTGAAGCTGACTTAATGCGTTTTCTTATTAATGCAACCGGAATAAAGGCTACACAGAGTACAAGCACGCCGATAAAAGCTAATTCCCAGGAACTGTAAAGCATTACTCCAATCAGCCCCAAAGCTCCGAAAAGACTTGTTGTAATTGTCTTTAATTGATCGACAATCCCAGCAGATGCGGTCTGGGGGTCTGACATGTAACGAGATATTATAATCCCTGATGAATTTTCGTCATAGAATTGCGGATCCATATAAATCAGTTTGTGAAAGAGTGTCATCTTCACATCATTGGTTATTCTTTGGGAAGTCCAAGCCGAAATATAATCGTTAAGATAACGTAAAACTCCCTGAAAACCCGCAAATGCCACTACTCCAAACGGAATAATAAAAGCAAAAGTTTCCCAGGTTAGCGTGAATTCATGACCAAACAGGTGAAAAATCCAGTCTTGTTTACCTACAACATAATCCATGAACGGCTTCAGTGCAAATGCTGTCACGCCGTCTAATAGCCCTAGAGGAATTGCAATTACAAATCCGCAGATTATTCTGAACATATATGGCTTTATATATGGCCAGATTCTTGATAAAAGCCAGCCGTATTTAAAAGAATTTTTCGCAGTCGTTGCAGTAAGCTTCATATTTACCTCATCTTCTTTTGGTCAAATGTATTCCTGAAATTTTTTTTATCATAATTATATTATAGTATAAATTTAGTAATTATAAGCAGCTCTTTGCCTCTTTTCTCTAATAATTGGTGTTATTGAATTTCCCTCATAGTCCCTCTATTGATTATCTGATATATGATATTAACTATTTATCCGGTAATATAACTTTTGCCAGCAATCATTATTAAAAAAGCCTCCGAAGAGGCAATTTAAAAATGGGGCGGATAGTGGGACTCGAACCCACGCATATCGGAACCACAATCCGAGGTCTTAACCGCTTGACGATATCCGCCATACGTTACTTATTTATATTATCATGTAAATTTTTTTTGTCTAGAACCTTTTCTTTTTTTCGTATTCTATTGTACCTGCACTTTTTGTGAATAACGGTATCAGCTCGTCTATTGTTTTCTGGGCGGACTCTTTATCTACAAAATCATCAAATATAACTTCATTCCGTCCGATTCTAGCTTTATAATATACCGTAAATCGCTCTACTTCGTTGTCGGATAGTGTTGGGTCGATATTACTTTTTTTGACTGCATTTGATACCGTTTTTGTGTAAGAGCCTATTCCAAACCCGATTATATTTGAGGGGTGAAATTCTTTGACAACTTTTGCATGCTTAAAAATGTTAACGTTATTTACTGTGCACCGGTTATCTATGAAGTCACATTTTAGCGTCGTTTTTACAGTAATCTTAAACATAAGAAATAGTAGTATACAAAAAATAAGTATATATGGTGAAGATTTATTCATTACCAACCTTTCTTAAAAAAATACGGAACACTTTTGTGGGGCGTTCCGTATTTTTTATTTCTTTTAGTTTTATTAACTTATTCTCTGGAACATATATCCGATACCGCGGGCTGTAAGAATTAATTCAGGGTTAGCCGGATCTGTTTCGAGTTTTGAACGTAATCTTGAAATATGTACGTCAACAACTCTTGTATCAATACGATGATCAGGCGGATAAGCCCAGACATGCTGCAGAATTTCGTTTCTTGAAAAAGCCTGACCTGAATTATTAACAAGGAGTTCCAATAAACTAAACTCCATGCCTGTCAGACGAATACGTTCATTCTTTCTGAATACCTGACGGCGTGCTGTATCAATTTTTATATTGCCAGTCGTGATAACGTTTTTGGTAACTTTTCCTGTCGGAGTAACCGTTTCTCTGTTATTAGTACGTCTTAAAACAGCTTTTACTCGTGCTTCAAGTTCTTTTGGCGAGAACGGTTTAATTACGTAATCATCAGCACCGAGTTCAAGTCCAGTAATTCTTTCTGATACATCACCGAGAGCTGTTAATATGATAATCGGAACATCTGCGGATCTTCTGATTTCTCTTGTAACCCCGTAACCGTCTAATTTTGGCATCATAACATCCAAAACAACCAAATCAGGATTGTATTTATTAAATGCATTAACGGCTTCTTCTCCGTCAGCAGCTGTTACAACATCATACCCTGCCATTTTAAGACGGGTTTCCAAAATCCTTCTGATACTTGCTTCATCATCAGCAAGCAAAATTCTTTGACGGTCTTCTGTATCATTAGGCATTTCAACGTTTTCTGTCATAGTCTTTTCCTTACTTAGTAATAATCTAACACCTTAATTAATATTACAAAATATTGATTTCTGTTAATATTTATAACGTTATATTAACCTAATTTTACAAAAATTGCAAGCACTTTTTATAACTTTTCTGAAATAATCTTTTTGAATTTTTCAAGATCTTCTTTAGTGTCAATTCCGACCGGAACGAAATCCACGACTGAAGTTTTAATTCTCATACCGTTTTCAAGCGCGCGGAGTTGTTCAAGGCTTTCTGTGCGTTCCAGCGGAGTTTGCGGCAGAGAGGTCATTTTTATTAAGGCTTCTCTTTTGTAACCGTAAATGCCGAGATGTCCGTAGAAGGTTGTGATTCCTGTATTTCTTTCATAAGGGATTTTTGAGCGGGAGAAGTAGAGGGCATAGCAGTTGTTGTCTATTACACATTTTACAAGATTAGGGTTGTTTATCTCTTCTTCATTATTTAAAACTCTAATCAAAGTAGAAATATCAGCATTTTCGTCCTCTTGAACATTTCTTGCAACGTCGTCAATACTTTCCGGCTTAATAAGGGGTTCATCGCCTTGAAGGTTAACGATATAAGCGATTTCAGGGTGACGTTCAACAACTTCTCGTATTCTGTCAGAGCCGCATTTGTGGTTAGTGGATGTCATTTCAACTTCTCCGCCAAATGCTTTTACTGCATTGAAAATTCTCTCATCATCAGTTGCCACAATAACAATATCTGCAAGTTTTGCCTGTTTTGCTTTTTCGTAAACCCATTGGATGATAGGTTTTCCGTTAACTTCAATAAGCGGTTTTCCTTCTAGTCTGGAAGATCCGTAGCGTGCCGGTATAATTATTGCTGTTTTTCCCATTTTTTCTCCTTTATATGATGAAAGCCGACAAACATGCGGCTTTGTTGAATTATTTTTTGACAACGAGTGCAACCCACTGGTTCTGGTGCATTTCTTCAATAAGTTCCAGATTATGTTTTTTTATGGCGTCAAGGACTACCGGCTTTTTCTCGTCAAGAATGCCTGAAAGCACCATATATGCATCGACTTTCATAATAGCTTTTAAATCCCCCATAATTTCAGCAAGAACGTTATGGAGAATATTTGCAAGTACAAAATCGAATTGTCGGTTTACTTTGTCTGCGGTATTAAGTTCAAATTCGCAATCGGCATTGTTCTTAATTGTGTTTTCTTTTGCAACATCAATTACAGTTTCGTCATTGTCGCATCCATAGGCGTAATTGGCGCCGAATTTTTTTGCACAAATTGCTAGAATTCCGGAGCCCATACCAATATCTGCAACATCAGCATTTTTAGGCATATATTTTTCTATTGCTTTCATACAAAGCTGGGTTGTAGCATGGGTTCCTGTTCCAAATGCACAGCCAGGTTCAAGCTTTATAATCACTTCATCTTCGTGCTCCGGAGTGTATTCAATCCAGTCAGGGACAACCGTAATCCTGTCAGATACGTGTGTGACATCCCATTTCTCTTTCCATTTTTTAGACCAATCTTCGTTTTCTTTTTCAGAATAGACAAACTCCCAGCTTCCGAGTTCTTCATCTGAAAATCCGCGGGATTTTAAAAGTTCCCGCTGTTCTGAGAGAACCTTTTTAACATGAGCTTCAGAAAGGGTTTCAGAATGGCTGTCCTGCGGATTTAAAAATACCCTTAGAGTTCCTTCGGTTGTCGAAATCATCTCTAAATCTTTGTAGGTTTCTTCTGCAAGTACAACCCCTTCGCACGGAAGATTTTCAAAACAGATGTCTGAAATAATATCTTCCATTTCGGGATTAATTTTTATTTGCAATTCATAATATGATGACATGAATTACTCCAAGAACGCACCCATTTTGCGGAATTTGTCGTAACGTTTGCTTTTCAGTTCCTCAGATGAATATTTAGAAAGTTCATCAAGGCTTTCCAGAATAGTTTTCTTCATTTCAGCGCATACAAAATCGTAATCTTTATGCGCGCCGCCAACAGGTTCTTTTATTGCGCCATCAATAATATCAAATTTCATCAAATCCGGAGCCGTGATTTTCAATGCTTCTGCGGCGTCGCCTGCACGGGAAGCGTCACGCCAGAGAATTGATGCGCATCCTTCCGGTGAAATTACCGTATAATAAGCGTGTTCAAGCAAGAAAACTTTATCAGCAACCGCAAGCCCCAATGCGCCGCCGGAGCATCCTTCACCTGTAATAATCGCAATAACCGGAACATTAAGCTTTGCCATATCGCGGAGGTTAACAGCAATTGCACCGCCCTGACCGGTTTCTTCCGCACTTATACCCGGGTAAGCCCCCGGGGTATCAATAAGCGTAATTATCGGAATATTGAATTTGCTGGCATGTTTAAATAGCCTGAGGGCTTTTCTGTAGCCTTGCGGCTGTGGCATACCAAAGTTATATTCAAGGTTTTCTTTTGTTGATTTTCCTTTCATAGTTCCGATAATCATGACAGGTTTACCGTCAATTTTAGCTAAGCCGCCGATGATGGCTCTATCGTCCATGCCGGTTCTGTCGCCGTGAAGTTCTATGAAATCAGTACAAATGTGGCTTACATAATCCAGAAAGTTTGGTCTTTCAGGATGTCTTGCAATCTGCAATTTTTGAGCAGGTTTGAGATTTGCGTACAATTCTTTTTTGTAATCGTCAGCCTGCTGTTCAAATGTTTCAATTTCTTTATTTAAATCCATGCCGGACTCCGCACTTATTTTTTTTAATTCTTCAATTTTTTCCTGTATTTCCATAATAGGTTTTTCAAAATCCAATACTGTAGTCATATTGTATCCTTTTAAATAATCTCTTTTACTTACACTCCGTGCATTGATAACAGATTTGCCAGAGTTTTTCTTAAATCTTTACGTTTTGAAACCACGTCAACCTGACCGTATTTCAGGAGGTATTCAGCGGTTTGGAAGTCAGACGGGAGTTTTTGTCTGATTGTTTGTTCAATAACTCTTCTGCCTGCAAAACCTACTCTTGCACCTTGTTCTGCAACAATGATGTCACCGAGCATCCCGAAACTTGCCGTTACTCCGCCGAATGTCGGTTCTGTTATGAGGTTTATATAAAGCAACCCTTCATCGTCAAGTCTTGAACATGCGCAGGATGTTTTTGCCATCTGCATTAAACTCAATGCGCTTTCCTGCATTCTTGCTCCGCCTGATGATGTGATTGCAAGAACAGGAAGCCGTTGTTCAATAGCCTTTTCAATAATCCTTGTAACTTTTTCCCCGACAACGCTTCCCATAGAACCGCCCATAAAATCAAAATCCATTACCGCAGTTGCAACTTTGTGTCCTTCAATCTGTCCGATACCTGTAACAACAGCATCGTTAAGGTTTGTCTTTTCCTGGGCTTTTGCAAGTCTGTTTTTGTAAGATTCAGTATCCACAAAGTTCAATGGGTCTGTCGGTTTAATTTCCGTGAAAAGTTCTTCAAACGAATTTTCGTCAAATAACTGTTTAATTCTTTTTCTTGCGTTTATTCTGAAATGGTAATCACACACAGGACATACCATATCATTGTTTTCTAAATCTTCCTTTAAAAGCTGTGCATCACAGTGAACACATTTGGTCCATAAATCGGGATTTTGTTCAACCTCTGCACGCGCTTCCAATTCACGTCTTTTAATTTGAGCTTCTTTACGTTTTTCAAACCAATCTTGAATAGTCATAATTATAATATCCCTAATAAATAATCTCTTATTACCATATTATTATACACAGAAAAAAGTTTAGTGCAAATGGTTAACATAAAAAGACGATAAGTGCAATTAAGTGAAGGGTGAAGAGTGAGGAGTGAGTTTAGTTGACGGGTGAATGTTTTTTCTACCCCTCTCCCTGCGGGAGAGGGGTAGGGGTGAGGGGGCAATTTAGTTGAAGGGGTGAAGTGGTGACAAAAAGCCTCCCTTAATAAGGGAGGTGGCACGTAAGTGCCGAAGGGTTTTCTCCAATAAATCCCCCCTTTACAAGGGGGGAAAAGTATCCTACCCTCTCCCGTAGGGAGAGGGTATTGGTGAGGGGGCGGTTAAAAGTTACTAAAACTCTAAGAGGAAAATGTTACGTCATTCTGAGGGCGAAGCCCGAAAGAATTCAGCTCTTGAAAAAGTGAAGAGTGATGTGTGAAGCGTGAAGAAACTTATTATTGTTGAACTCCTCACTCCTAACCTTCACTACAAAAAAGACTGGATTGCTTCGGCTAACGACGCGCAATGACGCTGCACGCCCTCTACTTTCAGAAGATGAACGATGAAAACAATTCCGCTTTGATGCAATTAACGTCATATTGTATTTTTATTGTCTTTTAGCGGCTCTGTCCATTTCCCGTTTCTGGTCTTTTTTTGCTATGTCGTCGCGTTTATCATGCAGCTTTTTACCTTTCGCAAGTCCGATTTCAACCTTGGCAAAGCCTTTTATAATGTAAACTTCCAGTGGAACGATTGTGTAGCCGTCTTTTTTTACCTTAGAATGCATTTTGAGAATTTCTTTTTTTGTTAAAAGAAGTTTTCGTGTGCGTTCGGCTTTATGATTGAAACGGTTGCCCTGTTCATAAGGTGAAATGTGGCAGTTGTATAAAAATACTTCGTTATCTTCAATTTTACAGAAACTGTCTTTCAGGTTTATTGCGTTTTTGCGGACTGATTTTATTTCGGTTCCTGTCAGCACAATTCCTGCTTCATATTTTTCAAAAATATTGAAGTCGTGAAATGCTTTTCTGTTTGTCGTAATAACCTGTCGTTCCATAAGAAGATTATATCACAGAAAATCAATCATTATATAAAAAACATTTTACAAAGTGAGTATCTGAAATTTCAGTATTTTTAGGAGATACATGAGCGCAGGTTCCAAAGCAGGCTGGACATCGTGTGTGGAATTTGCAGCCTTTCGGAAGGTCTGCTGGGGAAGGAAGTTCTCCTGTTAAAATAATTCTTTCGCTTTCTTTACCTGAAATTTGAGGAACCGCGCTTAAAAGAGCCTTAGTATAAGGATGTTTCGGTGAACTAAATATTTCATCAGTTGTTCCTATTTCGACAATTTCACCTAAATACATAATGGCAACCCTGTCCGCAAGATACTTAATCACGCTCATATCGTGTGTTATGAGCATAAATGTAAGGTTATACTCCTCTTTTAATTCTTTTAAAAGATTGATAATTTGTGCTTGAATACTGACATCCAGAGCGCTCACAGGTTCATCTGCAAGTATAAATTCCGGATTTAAAACAAGCGCCCTTGCTATAGCAATTCTCTGACGCTGACCGCCCGAAAATTCGTGCGGATATAATTTAAGACAATCTTCATTAAGTCCGACTTTTTTTATTTTTTCTTTTATAATTTCTTCAATTTCTTTATCTGTAAAGTCTGTATTAATTTTAAGCGGTTCTTTTAGGGTATCACCTATCTTCATTTTAGGGTTTAAGCTTGAATACGGGTTTTGAAAAACCATCTGGGCAGTTTTACGAAAATTTTTTAAGGCTTTCTTATCCATAGATAAGACATTTTCTCCGTTAAAATCTATTTCTCCGGATTTTGAATCTTCAAGCCTTATTATTGCTCTTGCAAGTGTGGATTTCCCGCAGCCTGATTCTCCTGCAACCGCAAGAATTTCTCCTTTTTTAATATCAAGACTAACCCCGTTCACGGCATGGATAATCTCTGTGCCGCCGATTATCCCTTTATTGGATTTGTATTCAACGTACAAATCTTTTATCTCCAATAAATTTTCCATAATGCAATTTTATAGTAATATTTTGCGAAAATCAATTATATATAGCGGCTAGTCTATATTTAAAAGTTCGTGAATTTTAAGCCCTAAAATGTTTGCGATTTTAAAAAGTATGTCAAGTGATGCTTTTTTCTCTCCCCGTTCGATTTCGCCGAGATAGTAATCGTTTATTCCTGCAAGCTCCGAAAATTTTTCTCTCGAAAGTTTTTGTGCGCGGCGGAGTTTGTAGATTTTTTTTCCAAGCTTTAAGTAAAAATCGTTTGACATTTGTTCATGGTATGCTATTATATTTGTAAAATAAATTGGCTATGAGCCAATATTGAGGAGGCAAATGAATAAAGCATTCACGTTAGCGGAAGTGTTGATAACGCTTGGTATTATTGGTATTGTGGCATCAATGACGCTGCCTGCTCTTATTAATAAAACAAAGGATAGAGAATTTAAAACCGCGTACAAGAAGGCATATAGCTCCTTTAGTCAGGCATTTTTATATATGCAGGCAGCAGGAGAGTATATGGATACTTCAAATGTTAATACAGACCCGTCTGGGTTACAGGTAAGTCCTAATATAGGTGAAAATTTTAAAATAATATCAAGATATTTTAAAGCAACTAAGACGTGTTTTGACAAAAATGCAGATGACTGTTGGGCGTGTGCTGACGGGCAGGCTGGTGTTATTGGCGGCGGAGAACCCGCCTGGCTCGGGTGCCAAAAGTCAAGCTATGCATTTATTGATGCTTCCGGCATGGGATGGTATATGTATGCAAATAATGAATTCCCTGTTATCGTTGATGTAAACGGGATAAAGAAGCCTAATAGACTGGGAAAAGACAGGTTTGTGCTGATGTTTGCCTCAAGTCAGGATAAGAATAATCATTATGTTGAAAGCGCAGATATAATTATGCCTTGGGGAGATCACATTAATAAAGGGCGCTGGTGTCCTTCTGGAAATTGTCTTTATCAAACCTGGCTTCTTGAATAAGATTTTTAAATCTCGCGTCTGCCTTCTATTGCTCGGGCAATTGTAATTTCATCCGCATACTCTAAATCAGCACCTACCGGAAGTCCGAAGGCAATTCGTGAAATTTTTATTCCGAAGGGTTTTATCAGTTTGCTTAAATAAAGGCTTGTGGCTTCTCCCTCCACAGAAGGACTGAGGGCAAGGATTACCTCTTTAACATTTTCATCTGTCAAACGAGTTAAAAGTTCTTTTATCCTTATGTCATCCGCACCAATTCCGTCCATAGGAGATATTAAGCCCTGCAAAACATGATAGAGTCCCTTGTATTCATTGGTTTTTTCAATAGCAATCAAATCTTTTGTTTCCGCCACAACACAAATCGTCGTACGGTCACGTTTCGGCGACTGGCAGATTTCGCACGGACTTGTTGAAGAAAGGTTAAAACAAATTTCGCATGTATGCGTGTTTTCCTTTGCTTCAACAATACTCTCGGCAAATTTTCTGACTTCCGATATTGGCATTCTGAGTAAATAAAACGCCATACGCTGCGCGGATTTTGGTCCTACCGATGGGAATTTCTGGAAGTGCTCTATTAAGGTCGCTATTGATTTCGGGTATATCATTAGAAGCCGAGACCCGGAATGTTTAACCCGCCTGTTGCCTGTTTCATTTTAGCTTCCATTTCTTTTGTGGCTTTTGCGCTTGCCTGATTAATTGCAACAGTAATTACATCTTCCAATTCTTCTGCTGTTTCGCTGCTGATTGAAAGTGCAGAAGCATCTAATTTAATTGATTTAAATTTTCCCTGACCGTCGCAGGTAACTTTAACAGCACCGCCTGCTGCTTCACCTGTCAATTCCATTTTTGCAAGTTCTTCCTGTGAAGCTTTAAGTTTTGCCTGCACACTCTGAGCCTGTTTCATAATCTGCATAATATTCATGGTCTATATATCCTCCTTAGTCTGTGTAGTCCGTATTAGGCTTTTTGCCATTGACGGCGCAAGATACCTTTATTTATTGCAGCGCCCTCTTTTTTATTATACAATAAAAATATGCAGAGTAAAACTTATGTTTCACAATCGTTAAAGAACGGACGTTTAATGAGGTGGACTTATATGCCTCTGAAGGTTTATGTCGCGCCTATGAAGTTTTACTCAAAGCAGGGCGAAGATTACAAATACCGCGGAATGGTGCGTAAAGCCTGCGAAGAATGGCAGACCGCAACTAAGGGTAAAGTGTCCTTTACTTTTGTAAAAACTTTGCTTGAGTCTAATGTTAACGTGGATTGGAAAAGGGTTGAAAGAAAAGCTCTCGGACATTGTTATTTCTCTTTTGACGGTGCTAACCGCCTCTATGGCGCCGAAGTCGCAATCGGGCTTACGGATGGGTATATTCACGGAGATTACGGGGACGAAAGCGAGGTCTACCATACAATACTCCATGAAATCGGGCATGCAATAGGCTTAGGTCATAGTCCTTATAAAACTGATATTATGTATACTCCGCATCAAAAAGGTGTACATAGAGTTTCTGAAGGGGATGTTTTAACTGTAAATTGGCTTTACAGGCTTCCGCAGGGAGCAACGGTTGCTGATGTGGCATCTCAATATTCCATGGGCGGCTCTGATATTGATGAAATTATTTTTAAGGTTATGAACCGCAACGCTCCGAGTGAATTTGAAAAGGTTAAAAGTGAGATTAAAATTCCAAAAAGAGATTTGCTGGATGAGCAGGAGAATATTGCGCTTTTGAGAAAATATCACATGTCGCTTCAAAATGTGAAACTCTCTGAGGATATGAAGCAGTTCTTCCTCAAAAATAAAAGGGACACCAAGAAATGAAGGTCGTTATTCTGGGTAAAGGTTCAATGCTCTCTAACCTAATAAGAGGGGTTATGCTTGCTAATTGCGAAATCGCAGGTGTATTCAGGTATGAAAGATTAAAATTTCATCCGTTTGTTTTGAAACTTTATGATTTTTTTAAAAGTTCCTCTGAATATACTCTTATTAAAAAACACAAATTTCGTGATTTGGCTTTTAATTCAGCGAATTCAGATGCCTTTAAGCGGTTTTTGATTAGGGAAAATATAGACCTTGTAATTGTCGGAACCTGGTCTGAAAAATTAAAAAAAGAAATAATTGATGTGCCGGTAATCGGGACGGTTAACGTTCATCCGTCGCTTTTACCAAAGTACCGCGGTCCAAATCCTTATCTGCAGACTATCTGGCATGGAGAGAAAAAATCCGGCGTAACATTCCATCTCATGACGGAAAAATTTGACAGAGGTCCTATTCTTGCTCAATCTGAAGTCGAAATTCTTGATGGGGATACAGGTAAAGAGCTTAAAAATAAGACAGTTTTTCAAGCAAGACTTTTATGTTCTGAAGTTATCGGAAAACTCGGCGACGGGCTGGTTATTCCTGTTCCGCAGGATGAAAATCAGGCAAGTTATTTTGAAAATGTTAAGCCTGAAGATATGACTCTTAACTTTAAAAAAGAATCTTCTGCTGAATTAGTCCGCCACATAAGGGCTTTTCATCCGTGGCTTCCGGTTTATTTACAGTGCGGAGATTTGTTTTTTATAGTTAATCCTTATAACATAGAAATCGTTGATGGCAGCGGCGCGGCTGGCGAAATTATAGCTAAATCAAAGAAATCCCTTACCGTTGCAACTTTTGACGGAAAAGCTTTAAAAATGGATAATTTAAAGCTATATAAATTCCCGGCGTTAACGGATTTTGTAATTAGCCGGCTCTGCGTTTGAGAACTTTTTCCGAATATTTGCAGCTATGTTTTAGTTCCCAGGTTAAATCGGAACAATACTGGTAGTCCAGATTTCCGTTATAAATAACCCAGGCTGCGCAGGCAAAACCGGCATCTTTAATGCAGTGGTCTATGAAAAATTGGTTCCCGAATGTTGCGGGTGCACCTGATGGAATAAGGCTATTCCCGAAGATATAAAAGTAGAAAAAATCTACTCCCACCTGATTAGGCGGTTTTGCACCGTTTATATCGACGTAAATCTGTCCGAAGTCACTGACCTCAGATGCTGATGATGTGTTAAACATTACCATTGTTCCGTCCGTAAGAATTACTGCAGAACGGTCAGGTAGTATGTTCCAGTTGACGTACGAAGAACCGTCAAGATTTTTGTAGGTTCTGTTCGGGTAACAGCCTGCGCCGTTTTCGCAGACTTTTATGGTATTCAGATGCTTAACCAGATTATTAAGAAGGACTTTCTCTCCTCCTCCGCCTGATTCCATAGATATTCCCCAGCTTTTAACCTCTCCGTTCTCGGCGACTGCCTTCAACAGCGCCTGCTGTAGTACGGAATATGTTTTTTGCAGCTGCGTTGTCGCTGTAGTATCTTTTATAATCGGATTTATAAAGCAATACATTATTGCTGCGATTATTCCTATAATCCCTAAGGTTATAAGAACTTCTGCAAGGGTAAAACCCTTATGTTTAAAAACGGAAGTCTCTTTCGCCATGTTCTATTTTTTCCAAATCTTCAATTACTATTCTTTTAATCTCAGGATTATCAAGAGTTTCAACTTCTTTTGCTATTAATTTGTTGCCGGCTTTTCTGGTTTCTTCGGACGCATAGTCTTCGAGGTATTCTTTGAGCGTCATGATTGCGTTCGGGTGGCAGAAGTTTTTAATCTGCTGATGTTTGCATATTTCCATAAATCTGTCGCCGGTTCTGCCTTTTCTGTAGCAGGCTGTACAGAAGCTCGGCAGATAACCTAAATCCATAAGCCATTTGATTACTTCATCAAGCGGACGTCTGTCAGAGATATCGAATTGAGCTGAATTCTCATCTTCAGGCATAGGGTTAAAGTATCCCCCGACGCTTGTTTTTGAGCCGCCGCTCATCTGGGAAATTCCTAAATGAAGAAGTCTTTCTCTGCATTTTTCGGATTCTCTGGTTGAGATAATCATGCCTGTATATGGTGTTGCAATACGAATGCAGGCAACGATTTTTGCAAAAGTATCGTCGTCAATACCGTTATCAAAAGCTGATGGGTCTATGTCGTCTGCTTTTTTTATTCTCGGAACGCTTATTGCGTGCGGTCCGACGCCATAGGTTGCTTCAAGGTGTTCTGCGTGCATTAAAAGTGCTGTAAATTCATATCTGTAGGATTCCAGCCCGAATAATACCCCGAGGCTTACATCATCAATTCCGCCCTGCATGGCTCTATCCATAGCTTCCGTATGGTAGGCGTAATTGTGCTTAGGTCCTGTCGGGTGAAGTCTTTCGTAGGATTCTTTATTATATGTTTCCTGAAATAATACATAGGTTCCAATTCCTGCTTCGTGAAGTTTTCGGTAATTTTCCACGCTGGTTGCCGCAATATTTACATTTACGCGGCGTATTGAACCGTTTTTATGTTTTACACTGTATATTGTTTTCAAAGATTCAAGAATATATTCTATAGGGTTGTTTACGGGATCTTCTCCAGCTTCTATGGCAAGTCTTTTGTGCCCCATATCCTGAAGTGCTATAACTTCGTTTTTTATCTCTTCCTGCGAAAGTTTGCGGCGCGGTATTGTTGAATTCTGTTTGTGATAAGGACAGTATACACAGCCGTTTACACAATAGTTTGAAAGATAAAGAGGGGCAAAAAGGACAATTCTGTTCCCGTAATAATCCTGTTTTATTTCATTTGCAAGCTTAAAGATTTCCTCATTTTTTTCAGGAATATCGCAGTCCAAAAGTACGGCGGCTTCTCTATGAGAAAGCCCCTGTCTTGTTCTTGCTTTTTCTAAAATTGAATCTATGAGTTCTTTATTATGTTTGTTTTTTTCTGCATAACTTAATGATTCTAAAACTTCTTCATGCGATATAAATTCTTCAGCTTTCTTAGATTTCGGATTATACATAATTTACCTCTCCCTATATATTATCCATGTTAGTTCCCTGAAAATTAAAAGTAAAGCACTACTGATTTTGAAATTTTCGGAATATCTATTGTGCGGGCGATTGCCAGTTTTTCTCCGACGTATTTCAAGTTCGGGAGTGTCGTTAAATTCGGCATATTTAAAAAGTTTGCAAGACGCCCGATGTATTCAAGATTATTTAGCGATTTTATTTTAGAATACATAAAGTTTGCATCATGTCCTATTTTCTTTAAGTCATTAACAATTGTGGCGTTTGAGCGGATAAAGTCGGCATTACCTTCTATTTCTGTGATATTTTGGAGCAACCTGTTTTCATCAATGCCTAAATCTTTATACGTAAACCCTTCATCAGGCTGTCCGTAGTGTGAAATGGTTAATGTTCCGTCAGGATTTCTTTTTGTTTCTATTCCGGCAGCTTTGAATATTTCCTCCTGATTATTTTCTTTTATTGCAGCAGAAAGATTCGCCTTTAGGTTCAGGAATTTTTCTTTTGTATATTTTGCCTTTTCGAGTTTCATTAATTCATTTCGGTTGGCTGTAAGTTTTTCTGATTTTATAAAATTTTCTATAATATCAACGTATTTGTAAGAGATTATTCCGTTATTCCCGCCGCACTGTATTGATTTAATCCCTTTATTGCCGGCATGGATAAAGAGTTTAGGTTCGCCTTTACTGTAATATATATAAAAGTCGCCTTGTTCCAGATATGCTTGAGAGTGCGTTGCTTTGGTACACCACTTGCGGCTTGAGAGAATTTTTAAATTTTCAAGATTTTTCTGAAAATTTTCAGGTGCGGTTTGTTTTGATGGGATTTTAATCCAGGCTGTATCTGTTTCTCCGGGGGTGCATTCCCCGCTTATAATGTAGTGTCTGAGCGTGTTTTCGTAGGTCTTTTTGAATTTTGTCCTGAAATTTTCTCTATTTTTTAAATATTCTAATGTTTTATTCAGAACTTTTCCGTTAAATATCGGCGGTTGTTCATGGTTTTCCGGAGATAGATGTGATGTTATACTTTCAAATATTTGAAGCGCAAGTTCAGGGTCTTTATTGTAGTAATTTCTTTTTAAATTATCTTTCCAGATGTCAAGACGGTAAATTCTGTCTATATTATCTCTGTCGAATTTTGAGTAATATTTGTTCAAATCAGTAATTTCATAGAATTTGTTGCGGGCTTTTCTTTTGGTTTCATAGTCTTGAGAGTGGCTGAAGGTATCAGGTTTCAGCGCGCAAAAACTTACGGAAGTTTGTCTTTGCACTCTCATCGGCTCTATCTTTCTTTGATAATTTATCGGGGTAATAATCATGACGTTTAGATATAATGTTCCTGAATAAAATTTTTTGCTACTTTACTCTGCCGCCCCCTATAAGGTGTCCGTCATTAATATCGTAAAAAACCCCTGCTTGACCCGATGTCACTGAACTCACAGGTTCGTAAAACTTTATTACAGCTTCTTTGCCTGAAAGTGTTACTTTTGCTTTTTGAGCCTTCATATTGTAGCGGATTTTTACCATAGCATCAAATTCTTCTCTTTTCTGCGGGTAAGAAAGCTTTAAATCACAAACTGTGAGGGAGGTTTTAAAATTATCTTCATTTTTTCCGAGGTATACAATATTTTTTTCAGCATCAATTTTTATAACATACAAAGGGTAAGGTGCCGCAATCCCTATACCTTTGCGCTGACCTATTGTATAAAGGTAGCTGCCTTCATGTTCCCCCAGTTTTTTCCCGGTATTAATATCAATAAAATTGCCTTTTTTTATTCCGAATTTTTCTGTCAGATATTTTTTTGTTGTCACGGGTTTTTGGATAAAACAAATGTCCTGACTATCTTTTGAAGATTTTGGCGGAAGATTATAATCAACGGCAATCCTGCGGACTTCATCTTTGCTGTAGCGGCTCAGCGGAAATTCTGTTTTGGAAAGTTCTTTTTGCCCTAGCCTGTATAAGAAATAAAGCTGGTCTTTATGTTCATCTTTGGCAGGATACAGTTTATAGAATCCGTCAGTATATTTAATTTCCGCGTAATGCCCTGTCGCATAAATATCAGCGCCGCAGGTATTTATCGCGTAATCGAAAATTCCTCCCCATTTGAAAAATTCGTTGCATACAATACATGGGTTTGGAGTTTCTCCTTTAGCGTAAGAATTTTCAAAGTAATCCAAAACTTTTTTTTGAAAACTCTCGCTCATATCTAAAATATGGTGCTTAATTCCAAGTTTTTCCGCAACTTTTCTCGCATTTTCGCAGACAATATCAGAGGCAGAAGAATTTGTCATTCTGCCTGTTATACCTTCAACTTCGTATCCTTGATTTTGTAATAACAGCGCTGTAACCGAACTGTCAACACCGCCGCTCAGCGCAACAACCGCCTTCTTTTTCAAATTTTCCATATTTATAAATTATCATAAAAATAAAAAAGTTAGCGATTTAAAGATAAATACACAATCCTTTATATGTGGTGTACAATAATGTTAGAGAAAATATATGGCAAAAGAATACAGACTTAAACATTTATATTCAAATCTGGCGCTTGTTTTAACAGCGTTCATCCTCGGGTTGTCCTTTGTCGCTCAAAAAGCAGGTATGGAATATATCGGACCTTTTACCTTTAATACAATAAGAAATTTTCTTGGCGGATTGAGCCTGCTTCCGATAATTTTTATTGCCAAAATTTATTCAGCCAAAAAGTATTCGCTGCCTGATGAGAAAATGAAAGACCGGTATAAACTTCTTGCAAAAGGCGGGATTATATGTGGAATTTTGTTTTTTCTTGCGCTTTCAGTACATCAGTATTGCATGATTTACGCCCCTGCAGGCAAAGCTGGATTTATCACTGCGATGTATATTATTTTTGTACCCTTGATTTCTGTGTTTTTCTTTAAACGAAAATTAAAAAATAATGTTAAAATAAGTGTAATTCTTGCGGTTATCGGGTTGTATTTTTTGTGTTTTAATAAAGGGACAGCATTTCAGCTTTGTGATTTAGGGCTGCTTGTAAGCTCTTTGCTTTTCACCTTTCATTTATTTGCTGTCGGTTATTATTCGCACAGGATAAGTTCAATAAAATTATCCTGCGTACAGTTTTTCACTGCAGGAATACTTTCTTCAATATTTATGTTTTTTGAGAATGTATCAATTGATATTATATTAGATTGTGCAAAGCCTCTTATTTTTGCGGGAGTTGTAGTTACCGGAGTTGCGTATACTCTGCAGGTTTACGGGCAGAAAAATACTCCCCCTGTTCTTGCTTCATTAATATTAAGTTTAGAATCGGTTTTTGCGGTACTTGGCGGAATGGTTATATTAGGAGAAACTCTTACTGTAAAAGAAGTTATTGGTTGTTTGGTTATGATTACGGCGATTGTACTGTCGCAATTGAGATTTTCGCCTGCCGCAATGAAGAGGTTAAAGAGAATTAATAAAAAAGTTCAATCGCAGGTGTGAGTAACGGATAACAGATTTGTGAAGAATAAAAGCTGGAGAGTTATTAAAGTGTCCTCACTCCACTCACTTTTATCAAGCAATACTCTCCTGTTCTGCGTTATTCATCGGGTTCCACTCGTCAGTGAGGTTATTTTTTATGATGTTCTGGTAGTAGTTTTCCTTGTATTCCAGCAGGTCAAGCTGTTTTTGTAAATCTTTCATCTGTTGTTCAGCCCTTGTTTTGGTGTTTTTGATAATTTCAAATCTTTCTTTTACAGTTGAATCCCCTACAAGACAAAGATCTATATATTTTTTTATCGCTTTATTTTCTGTTCCGACGCTTCTCAAACACTTTACAATCCTTACCCAGCCTAGATCGTTTTCAGAAAACAACCTTACATTATTTTTATTCCTTTTTATAAAAGGAATAAGTCCGCTCTTAGCCCAAAAACGTAAGGTGTGTTCAGATATGTCCATTTTTTCGGCAACTTCTTTAATGGTATACATAACTACCTCCTGAAAATATATTAGCACAAAATCAGGTATGCTTTTCTATATATTTGTCTATTTTTTCTGAGATGTAAGTTGAAAATATTGGCAGAATTCCGTAATATATTCCTGCAAATATCAGGGCAGGACGCAGAATGTTTATACCTTCGATATATTTATGCAATTTCGGGTCATGCTTGTTTATTTCTGAGAAGGTTTTTATAAAGTTCCCTGTTTTATTTTTCATTACACTGTCTATTCCATAGCCTCCGAAAAGTGTTATTGCGGTTGATATTACGTTGTTATAGATGAGAGCTTTTTTACGGTTTTCTTTTATCTTATCACTCTTTTCAGTGCGCCAGGCAAAGGCTGATGTCAGTAAAATATCCGTTGCCGCTGTGATATGTTTTGCAATATCTTTTTCTTTGTCTGCATTTTTTACAGCAAATTTTTGCAGATATTTGTTATCCAGAATTTTCCCAGCGCCTTTAGATAACCCTTCCTGTACAGCTCCTGAAAACGGGATTTTTTTACTGTTTATAATTTGAATATTGTCCGGATTGTTTTTGACTCTCAGAGTTTCTTCAACTTTTTTCTTTTTATTATTATTAAAGATATTATCCATTATGACAGGAATAAGTGCTATTGTAAGAACAGATTTTGGAATTGCCATAAAAAATCCGGTTCCTAGTTTTATCATCTGGGAGGCAAGTTTGTAGCTTTTAGATTTTATTAAATTATCCGCTCCGTTTTTGAAAGTATTAATGGTTTCTTTTTTTAGATATTTTTCGGGGTTTTTATCAATCTTTTTTACGGCGTTTTCAATCGGGAGGGCAACTGCTTCTACCATACCGAACTTGATAAGCCCCGAACACAGTGAGTTTGCCACAGCATATTGTTTATTTTCTTTTTCAACGTCAGGCGTTGAAAGAATTGCGAATGGTCTTACTGTCATGGACATCAAAAGAGAAGTTCCGGCTGCAAACGAGGTTCCGTGCTCGGAAATTTTCTCCAATCCCTTCAAGAGAGTTTTATTATTCAATATTCGGCTTACACTTTGTATACGCATTTATTTATAGTAGACAACACACAAAGAAAAAAGTAAAATAAATTTAATGAAACTAATAGAATTTATTAAAAATGAACTTAGCGGCTGGGGAAAGTTTGAGCGTATAATATTTCCGCTGGAAATTCTGCTTATTATCGGTATATCATTTATTATAGACGACAGCAAAGTCGCATTAGTGTCTGCTGTTTGCGGAATTATGTACACAATTTTTGCGGGAAAAGGTAAAATTTCCTGTTATATTTTCGGTCTTACGGGGACAATGTGTTATGCTTTTATAGCCTTTCAAAACCAGCTTTACGGAAACCTTTTTCTTTATATGCTTTATTATTTCCCGATGCAAATTCTGGGAATTTTAAAATGGAAAAAACACCTGAAAAAAGAAAAACAGGAAATTATAAAAACTAAATTAAAACCTGTTGAATGCTGGTTATTTCTTACAATAACTTTTTTAATATCATTAGCTGCGGCTTTAATTCTAAAAAAAACAGGCGGTGCTACTCCTTTTATGGACGCATTTACGACAGTATTTTCGGTTACAGGGCTGATACTTACAATAAAACGTGTTATTGAGCAGTGGTACATCTGGATAATCGTTAATGGTTTATCTGTTATAATGTGGATTGAGGCATACTTTAACGGTTCAAATTGTCTTGCGACAGTTCTTATGTGGGTGACATATTTTGTTCTGGCGTTTTATTTCCTTTATACGTGGAGAAGAGAAATTCTTGGAAATGATATAAAGTAAAAGCGTGATGTGAATTTTTAGCTGGCTTGCCTGTGCCCTATCTCGCCTTTTTTTTGTATTGCGAAAACAAAAGGAAACACTTCAATCATCTTCCGTTCAGCTAATTTGTCGTTTCAATTTTAGTTTAATTATATTTAACGAATAAAAAACTATTATTTATTTAGTTTCTATAAAGTTTGTATTTGGAATGTATTCGCTATGAGCCTCAAAATCTATTTTATTAATAATCGTAGCGCGTTTTTTACGGAAAAGCATATCAACAAAAGCTTCAAGTCTTGTTATAAAGCCTGCTTCTCCTGTTTGTTCATCAACTGTCAGGTGAAGAACCGGTTTGCCGAACTGTTTTGCTTTTCTTGTAATTCTTTCAACCATTAAAGAATCAGGTCCGCAGCCAAATGCATTCAATGCAATTATACCGTCAATTTTATTGTCTTTCAGGTAATGTCCTGCTGTGCCGGTCATTTCAAATTCGTTAGCCCAGTAAAGTTTCTCTCCGAGGGCATTAATACCTTCAAGCATTTGCTCTGTTGAAAGCTGGAGGGAGGTATGCACTTTTACATCCATACTTTCAAGTTTATCAATAATTTTCATGGACGCACGGTCATCATAAATGTTATAGCCGTGAGCAACAAGCGCAATTGATATTGGATATTCTTTTGTATTATTTTCAATAAATACTTTTCCCTGAAGAGCATAGTTCATAGCTTTTTTATAACTCATACCGGATTTTGACATAATATGGAAGTTATTATATGTTCTCCAGCCGGCTTTTGAAGCTTCTTTAATTTGTTTTTCGTCGGTAATTCCAAACGGGGCAACAGCCTCTTTTAAAAATTCATAAAGCCCTTGATTTTTTTCAGATTTATCAAGGGTAGCTTCGATAAGCGTAAAATCTTTTTTTACAACATTTCTGATTAAATCCGGCAGTCCTCGGATTTTAGAACAATTGTAAATTTTGTAATCTATAGATTGGATTGACGGGACAAAAATTTTATCAATACCTTTATCAAGAAGGTTAAGAACATGCCCGACATAAATTTTGATAGGGAGGCAGGTTTCAGTAACTACAAGCGATGAACCCGCAGAAAGAGTCTGTTTTGTAGTCACATCGGACAAAATAATTTTAATTCCGAGTGCTGTAAAAAATCCGTAGTAGAACGGATAATTATGATAAAAAGACATTGCCCGCGGAATACCGATTACTTTGTCGTTATTTTGTGTCATTTTAGAGAATCTCCCCTTTTATTATTTACTACTTATATAATACTTCAAACTTAAAATTATGTGAAGCTAAAAGACATAAAACTTAATATAAGTTACTAAGATGACAGCACTGGTTTGCTCTCTGAAATCAATAAAGAGGACTTAATGTCCTCTTTATTTTGTAAACCCGATAGGTTTCCTGTCTTTCTTTTTCCCCTGCAGAAAATTGTTGATAGCTGCTGTGAAATCTTCATCAGTTATTTTAAATTCATCAAGGTCAGCATCCGTTAAAGTGTTAGCCTCAAGCTTTGCCGTAATACCTGTTCTTTCATAACCTTTCATGTAGGCATCCGTTACAAGTCT
Organism: Candidatus Gastranaerophilales bacterium; assembly: GCA_944324285.1. Classification (GTDB taxonomy): domain Bacteria; phylum Cyanobacteriota; class Vampirovibrionia; order Gastranaerophilales; family Gastranaerophilaceae; genus Scatousia. The sequence continues at coordinate 68,369 of CALUVR010000003.1, forward strand.
TTTTACATCAGCGCCGGTGCACTTGATAGCAAACATCTGTTTAGCAATTTCATCTTTTGATAATTTTTCGCTTACGGGTTTTCCTTTAATATAACAGTCAAGAAGTTTTCGGGTTGCATCTAAATCAGGAGTTTTAAAATCAAGAATTTTTCCGAATCTTCCGGATCTGATTAATGCGGAATCTAGTTTGTCAAAGAAGTTTGTCGCCGCCATAACAAAGACATCTAATTTATTGTCATCAATATCTGTCATACAGCTGAGTATCTGGTTTACAACTTTATCCCCGTACTCATCGTGCCCGCCGCGCGCTCTTCCTACAGAATCAAATTCATCAATAAAAAGAAGATACGGCTGATTTGCCTTTGCCTCGTCAAAAAGTGCCCTCCAGGCAGCTTCAGATTCCCCGACATATTTATTTTCAAGCTCAAGACCGTTTAAAAATCTGTAATTCATGCCTGCTTCATTGATTAGAGCTGTTGCCGTATGGGTTTTTCCAAGCCCAGGTCCGCCTTTCAGGATAAACCCATGGTGTAAATCAAAGTTCTCAAACGCTCTAGGATTTCTTAAAGGATATAATATATTTTCCTTTAATTCTTTTATAACTTCATCCTGTCCGATTACGTCAGTAAACATTGTCTTTTTGCCGGATTTCTTTTCTGAATACATATTTGATAAAACTTTTTTGTTTTGCCTTAATATAATATCTTCAGCATCTTTTTCAAAGTTGAACGGCTTGGCAAAAGCTGTTCTGTATTTGCTTATGTCAGCTTTAGGCTTATCTTTAATATTTATAATATTACCCTCGATTTTGACAGCATCTCCTGAAATAACATAATAACTCCCCTTTTTAGGAAGTTCATATTCTCTTCCTCCCGTAACAATAAATACAGACTTATTATTTGTGTTAATTATTTCTGTATCCCCTAGTGTGTCTTTTGTAAACGCAATAGTCCCCTTAATATCCTCATCCTCTATGAAAAACGCACGTTTTATAACATTTTTGTTGAAACTTTTCAAAGATTCCAAAAGAGAATTCTGCGCGGTTTTAAGGCTGTTTGACGTAATAATCAAATCACCGTGTTTCATGTAACTGAAAGCGTCAGCGAGTCTGTCTTCCAGCGGAACTTGTTTACCCAGCGTAGTAATAGCTTTATCAACTGCACCGGTAAAATTTATTTTGTTTTTATTTACTAATAACCTGTTATAAGTGTAATCAGCCAAACTATTCTTAACAACGTACCCTTGTTCGGCAGCTGTTTTTGCAGAAGGTGCATTAACTCTTCTACTGTTATATTGATTAAATCTAAAAGTTTGTATCTGCTGTATTCTCATTTATAAAAATCTCCTTTCGTCCGAATAAAAAAATAGTCTGCAAATCTACCCCGTGATTTGCAGACTGTAGTATTATGTTAATCAGGTTTAGTAAATCATTTATGTCCTACAATTCTGCAATACCGAAAAACAATGCACATGCACCGTGGAAAACATTTCCACCGATAGCTTTTTGATATTTAGTACAATGTGTTTCAATATTGTCATTTGATATCCCTCTGGTATTTATTTGTATATACAATACATTACGTTTAAAAAAACGTCAATGCCTAATTTGGCAGGCTGAAAACTAATTTATTTCTTATTTATGCTACAAGTGTAATATAAATATTCATAAATGGTATATTTTATTTTCTAAAAATAAGATATTTTATCTATTTTTAACAAAATATGCGGAATAAAAATGTAAAATTGTAAAAACTACACTTTTAGTAAATTGTTACAATTCTTAATATACTTTAGAGTTTTAAATCTGGTATTTTGTTATTTTTATGCTATTATCAATGCATAAAAATGTCATGGAGTATTCTTTCTGCACGGGGAGTTGTATCTTCTCAAAATCTTTTTAGAAAGGGGATTTTTACAGTAAAATTGTATAAAATATTTACATTTAACTAGCAAAAATTTTTATTGACGTTTTTTGTAACATGCAAATTGAATTTATAAAAATGAAGGAGTAAAAAAGTATTATGTTAGTATCAAGAATCAGCCCGAATTTGAGTTTTGGTCGTGCCCTGCATAATGATGAGATTGCAGAATTTAAGAAAACAGTAAGTGAAGGTAAGAAATTAACAGGACAGACAGGAAATTCTGTATTTATAATGCCATCAACATCCATGCCTCAATCCGCAGCGATAAATACAGGGGTAGGAAATTTATCATCAAAGGACTCAATGTCGTACCTGGCTGAAATGAAAACATATCTTGATTACAACGTAGTTGAAGACTTACCTATGGGGCAGTTTAAAGGAAATCATTATAATTCCTCATCTTTTTCCCTCGGAGATCAGAATATTAATGCAGAGCTGTTAACTACAGAGGAATACGGCTCAATTCTCAAAAAAGAAGAATTTGACGAAATCGTAAAAGCTAACGGTAAAGAAACAAAAGAAACCCTTGCTAATTTTGAAAATGTAATAGGAAATGACAGTGCTCAAGGAAAAGCCCTTAAAAAAGCTTATGAACGTTTTAAGGCTCTTGATGAAAATTCAGACCTCAAGAAAAAGTACAATAAATTTTTAGAAGATAATGCTGCAACATTGAATATCAAACGTGAATCCGAACCGGATGCGGATTTCTTCAAGTTTAAGCAATTTCTTGCGGAAGAACATCACTCAAAAGCACTTGCCAAGTTACATGAGAATGGTTTAAAATATTGCGTTGATGTACCTTTAAATTTTGACGATGACGAAGTAAAAGCCTTTCCAAAAGCTTTCAAACAGGATCATTATATGGGCGTACCGGGCTGGAAAATGCCGTCACTTGATTTTGAATCAATTCATGACCCGAATAGTGATGCAAATAAATTGCTGAAGATGAAAATTCAATATGCAGCAAAGCATGGTGACATGTTAAGACTGGATGCGGCATGGAACTATGTAACTCCTGTTATATCTCATAAAGACCAGACAGAAATTGTTGACGGAAACAGAAAAGCTTTGCAGGAAGGTCTTTTAAAACAGATAGAAGGCTGGGTAAAAGAAGTTAAAGGCGAGGATTTTGATGTTAAGAAAAATCTTATGTATGAATTTGAAGCCGGTGTAAATGAGTTTAGTGCATTTTGGGATGGAAAATTAATTCCTGCGGTAAAAGACAGAGTTAACGTTTACCAGACAACCTATATGAATGATGGCTGGGGGTCAAATGAAGCATTTCAATCAAAAGGCTGGACAGCAGACGAATTATCTGTGGGAGTTGGAAATCAGGATACTCAGCCATTAAGACAAATTGCAGAAGGGGTTCAGGATACTGTTAACGGAAATTCCGTACACAAAAATGATGCGATAAAACCTCTTGCAAGAATTCTAAAACTTGATGAAGCTTCTTTAGGCGATGCTGCAGAGTTTTCTAAAGCAAAATGGGCTGAAACATTACTTGGTAAAAATACCCACTTTTTCTTCATGGATGCACTTGGAAGAAGTGAAAGATTTAATGAACACAACGGCGCATCTGCAACAAATTTCCGTTATAAAGTACCTGTAGATTATAAAAAAGGGTATTTTGAAGCCTTAAAAGAAGGGTTCGGTTTCAATATTATGGATGCTCTTGCAAAAGCGTTTAAGGCAAAGGGGTTAGATGAATCAAATCCTGATTTATACGCAAAAATAGTTAAATTCAGCAATATTCTTGCAGATAAAGAAGAAGTTGCAAAACCTGCAGCAGAAGCAAAAGCCGAAGGTAGCAAAGCTGCAGAGTCGGTCGGTGAAGCTGCAAAACCGGCTGCAGAAGCAGCAAGTCAGGCAGCAGAATCAACTGGTAAAGCTGCGAGTAAGGCTGCGAAATCCTACAAGCCGCTCTGGTATACAATAGGAGCGTTGGCGATAGTTGGCGGAGCGTACACTCTTATCAAAAACAGACATCCGAAACCAGCGCACAAAGAAGATGCTAAACCGGTTCAGACGGCGCAGGCTAATCAAGCTCAAGATAAAAAACTTGTTGGCAATGCGTAGAGGTAAATAAATATTATAAATGACGGAAGCGAAAACAATTCTTTCGCTTCCGCTTCTTTAGTGTAAAATACTTGAATAAAAAGGAATTTTCTGGCAGAATAGGGATATTCGGAGGTGTTAAATGACGATATTAGTTCTCGGAGGAGCAGGATATATAGGTTCGCATACGGTATATGAGCTTATAGATGCGGGGGAAGATGTTGTAATAGCGGATAATCTGCAAACAGGATATATGGGTGCAGTTCATCCGAAAGCCAGATTTTATAAAGGTGATATCAGGGATGAACAATTCTTAGATAATTTATTTAATAAAGAGAAAATTGGTGCTGTTATACATTTTGCAGCAAACTCTCTTGTCGGCGAGAGTATGATTGATCCTTTGAAATACTATGATAATAACATTTACGGGACAATGGTGCTTTTAAAATCAATGGTAAAAAACGGTATAGATAAAATTGTTTTTTCATCAACTGCTGCGACTTACGGAGAACCTGAAAATACACCTATTCTGGAAACGGACAAAACTGAGCCGACAAATACATACGGAGAAACAAAGCTTTCCATGGAAAAAATGTTTAAGTGGGTTTCCAAGGTACACGGATTGAGATATGTTTCTTTAAGGTACTTTAATGCGTGCGGGGCGCATATTTCTGGCAAAATCGGAGAAGCACATATTCCTGAAACGCACTTGATTCCGTTAATATTGCAGGTTCCTAACGGTCAGCGTGAGTTTATCGGGATTTTTGGTGACGATTACAACACTCCTGACGGAACATGCATTAGAGATTATATTCACGTAACTGATTTAGCGCAAGCGCATATTCTGGCAGTTAAATACCTTAATGACGGGCATGAAAGCAATATCTTTAATCTGGGAAATGGTGTGGGGTTCAGTGTAAAAGAAGTAATAGAGGTTGCAAGAAAAGTAACCGGACATGCGATACCTGCGCGAGTGTCTGAAAGACGTGCCGGAGATCCCGCTGTATTAATTGCCTCAAGCGATAAAGCAAAGAAAATACTTGACTGGAAACCGGAGCATGCTTCTCTTGAAGAAATAATAGAAACTGCATGGAATTGGCATAAGAACCACCCGAGGGGCTATAGCAGCAAATAGTAACCTTAGTTTTTTATTTTTGTGATTATGAGCTAGTTGCGCCCCATTTAAGCTGCAAGCTAATTTCCAGCTATGCTCTATACGCTAAGTAACAAGATTCCGCACTTATATTATTCCTATTGCTGCTACCACGATTGTTTGCATAAAATTTTTCGGTGTTAGTATTTTACAGGATAATCGGCTTTGATTTCCCATCCATCGTGCATTATTAGTGCGGTACAAGTTTCACCATCTGCAGGCGGTGTTTTGCAATTTTTTAACAGGAAATCTCTATCTTCTCTGTCTTTTTTATTCGTACTGTTTACGGATGGTGCAAATCCTGTCGTCCCGCCTGCATAATAGCCGCCGGCTGAAGGGCATAGCCTAAACGTAAAATAATCCCTGCCCTTTGTTAAATTACTTATTAAATAAGTTTTATCAAGCTTTGAAGGTTTTATAATATACCGAAAGTCTGCACAGTCGCCGGTTGAAACCTTAAATGCCGTTCCGTCATTCAAGTAAACTAAAAGCGATTTATCTGACAGGTTGGCTCTTTTTTGTGTTATTGTTTTCAAATATTTTGCAAGGTATTTATTGTAAAATAAAGCAGTTTCACTTATTTCATTATTCTCGTCTAGTTCGTAATCAGCGGCTTTAAGCTGCCAATCCGTTGTCGGTCCGTTATCTTCTTCTGAAAGTATAATTGCTTGTGTCATAACTGTGTAGAATTTTTTTAATCTGGTTTCAATAACTCTTTTTCTGTATTTTGCAGTTAGCGCAGGAAGAGTCATTGACGCAACAATACCTATTATCCCGAGTGTAATAAGAACTTCCGCAAGGGTAAATCCTTTTCGTTTTATTATAAGTTTCATTTGTATTTTTTCTCCAAATTATGAGTTTTACTTTTATATTATAGGAGTAAAACTATGTTTTGTCTAGTGCAAATATGGGCTTAACTCAATGTTAAATTATTCTAAAAAATATAAAATAATTTATGAGGTAATAATGAATTTCAAAAAATCATTCGGGCAAAACGTACAAAAATATAGAAAATACAGAAATTTGACACAAGAAAAACTTGCTGAGTTGGTTGGTGTTGATGTTACAAGCATAAGTTCGATTGAAACGGGTAAATATTTTCCTTCTGCGGATAATCTCGTAAAAATTGTAGATGTATTAGATGTTGAGTTCGCAGATTTGTTTGAATTTGAGTCCCTTCAGAGTAATGAAGAGATTTTTAATGATATTATTACATTCGTGTCATCTTTTAAAAATGATAAAAAGCGTCTTAACGCGGTAAGGTACTTTGTTAAAACGCTTATCTGAAGTTGTTTTTTGTTTTTACATTTTCTCAGGTGCGGTGACTGCGAGAATATCAAGTGCGTTATTTAAGACTTTTTTAACTGCTACAACTAGTGCTAAACGTGCTTTCATCATTTCTTTATCTTCGGAAATTACACGGTTTGCATTGTAGAAGGAGTGAAATTCCGCCGCGAGTTCCTGAACATATCTGCAGATTGTATAAACCTGTCTTGTTTCCGCTGAAGTTTTTATCATTGATTTGTATTCTTCAAGTTTGAGAATTAATTTTTTCGCAGTATCAAGGGTAGGTAAAATAGTTTCTGCGGAATAGTTCTTTACAATTTCGTCAAGTTCTGCCTTTGTTAACGGTGCAGGAGTTTTTTCTCCGGTTTCAGTGTTTATTTTTTCTTCAACCGCGTTTCGTAAAATAGAGCAGGCTCTTGCGTGTGCATATTGAACATAAAATACAGGGTTTTCATCACTGTTTGTTTTTGCAAGTTCAATATCAAAATCGAGAGTTGTATCAATGTTTCTCATCGACATCCAAAAACGTGTTGCGTCAACTCCAACTTCTTCAATCAAATCGTCAAGAGTCACCATGTTTTTACGTTTACCCATGCGGACTTCGTTGCCGTTAATCACAAGGTTAACAAGCTGTCCTAAAAGAATTTCAAGTTTATTCGGGTCATACCCGAGTGCCTCGATGGAGGCTTTTACCCTTGCTACATAGCCGTGGTGGTCGGCGCCCCAGATGTTTATCATTCTGTCAAAGCCGCGTTCAAGTTTATCTATATGGTATGCAATATCTGCCGTAAGATATGTGTTTGAACCGTCGGCTTTTTTGATTACTCTGTCTTGATCATCGCCGTAATCTGATGATTTAAACCAGTCGGCGCCGTCTTTCTGGTAAATTTTTCCGCTGGTTTTAAGTTTATTTACACATTCATCAACTTTGCCGGATTTATGGAGAGATAATTCGGAATAGAAGTTATCAAAATGAACGCGGAAGTTTTCCAGTAATTCTCTTTGAAGGCGTTCCATTTCAGCTTTTGCAAAGTCGGAGAATATTTTGACATCAATTTTTTTTGCCTCTTCAAGTGTTAGTTGAGATCCCGAAACAAGTTCAGGATGACATGTCGGAATATCATTGATAAATTTTTCGGCTGTCGGAATTAAGTAATCTCCGGGGTAGTAATTTTTTCTTTCAATTTCATCTGCCGGAAAATCAATATCTTCCCCTAACTGTTGGCGTACGCGAATTGCAAGAGAGTTTCCGAGTTTTGTAATCTGAGAGCCTGCGTCATTAATGTAGAATTCCTGATAAACATCGTGCCCGTAGAATTTTAAAAGGTTTGCGAGTACAGAGCCCATCGCAGCCCAGCGTCCGTGTCCTATGTGGAAAGGTCCTGTCGGGTTTGCGGAAACGTATTCAAGTATGATTTTTTCTGTTTTGACGTTTTCAGGTTTCCCGTAGTTTTTATCTTTTTCAAAGATTTCTTTTATGGAATTTACAAGTAATTTTTTCCCTGTTTTGAAATTTATAAATCCTGCAACAACAGAGTAATCGTTGTCGTCTTTATCAACATATTCAAGGATAGTATTAGCAATCATAGGCGGCGCCATCTTAGCAAATCTTGCAAGAGAGGATACGTTTATTGCAAAATCTCCAAAATCTGCATTTTTAGGACGTTCTGTTAGTAATGTCCCTCTTTTATATTCAGTCATTCCTCCGAGCTTTTTATCCTTAATCGCCTTTTCAACGGCTGATTCTATCTCATTTAAAAAATAATCTTTTATCATAATCGTTTTTCTCTCCATATTGTATTTATTATTATTATAATACAAATATAAGAGTTCTAAAATTTTATAGGATAGTTTTCGGGTATTTTCCAGCCGTTTTTCTCAATAGCATGTCTGAAAAGTTTGAGAATGATATGTCTGTTGATATACGTAACGAGGTCCGCTCATATATGGTGGCGAGAGGGCAGACGTATCAATCTGTTGCAACTCTTTTAAACAAACGTTTCGGTCTGCATTGTACCGCACAGAGTATAAATAATAAACTAGCCAGAGGGTCACTCAGGTATTCTGATGCAAAACTTATTGCCGAAGTTCTTGATTATAAGATTAAATGGGAATGACATCAATCCCAAATAGTTTTTTATACATTTCAATAATATTACCGAGTTCGGTGTTCATATCCTGTCCGTTGCCGGCGTTTTTGAAATATTTTGCGTTTTCGGCGCTTACAGGATGTCCTAAAACAGATAAAAGGGTGTCTTTTATGAGGTTGTATTTTCCGTCAAGGTCTTTATTCTTAAAGTCATTTTCTAACTCTTTGCGGGCATCAATTTTTGATTTTACAGAATATTGCAGCCCTTCCTGTCGCGTAATATTCCCGTATTTATACAGCGGGGAAGATTTTATGAGTTTTATTGTTTCATTGTCAAGATTATTGGCTAGTACCTTTCCGGCTCTTAAGTATTCCGCAAGATATGATATCATTGATATAAAAGTTTTTTCGTTCTGATTGATATATTTCCCAAGTCTGATATTAAAATCCCCTGCTCTGACAAAGTCGTTATCATTACGCAGAATGTTTATTTCGAAGTTTTCGTAATCAGTTGCTCTTAAATCCTTTCTTAGCTCTTTAAAGGCTTGATTTGCGATATTAAATCCGTTGTGGATTTCATCAATATTAAAAACTTCCGGAGTATGATTAATCGGCATATTGATAATTTTCTGGTCTATAGTATAACCAATTTCTGCACGTAAGGATATTGAAGGTGCGGAATTTTTTCCGAATACAAAAAACAGTCCGTCACAGTCGCTTCCCGGAAGGGCTAATCCTCTGCCCATAGAACAATTTTTATCATATCCCGCAAATAGAAGAGGTGCTTTTATAGCGGAGCTTAATTTTTCCGCGCATTTAAGAATTTCCCCTTCCATAGTTTCTGTCACTTTTTTAAGGTTTGGAAATCCTGTTTCTTTGCAAAATATATCGACAAATTCATTTTTCATCCCGTCAAGTTTATGAAAACTATCTTCAATTAAAATTTCTTTTTCATCAAAATTAAGTTTGTCTATGCTTTTGGCAAAGTTAGCGTTTGCAAGTTCTTCCCAGGTTTTAGTCACGATGCCTGCAGGATTCCCTCTGAAATTTACTGGCTGATAATATATATTTGAAATTTCATTAAAGTTAGGATTATAAGTGCTTCTGATGTTCTTAGTGCGGTCCGAATTTTTTTGACCAATTGATATAAAATTATTTACAGGTGAAATTCTCATGTATTATCTAAAACGCCTGAAAAATTTTTTTGCCTTAAAGAAACCGAATTTTTTATTTGTAATATAATGTTAATATGATTAATCTGGAAAATATAATCGAAAGAATCCGAGAGATTATGGATGATGAAACGACCGATCAGCTCAAAGAAGAGTTGAACGGCTATCACGTTGCGGATTTGGCGGATATTTTTCAGGAATTAAAACCGGAAGAAAGACTCAAATGTTTTACTCTTCTGGCAGTTGAAAAGGCGGCAGATTTGATGGAATATCTGCCGGCTCAAACTCAGGTAGAACTTTTGAGCGATATAGATGAAGAACTCGCTTCAAAAATTCTTACACAATTACCTCACGATGCGGCGGCGGATGTCCTCGGCGATATGGAAGATGACGAGAGTGAAACTTATCTTGACAAACTCCCGCATAAATTTTCCGAAGAAGTCAGAGAACTTTTGACCTATAACGAAGATACCGCAGGCGGTATTATGAACCCTGTTGTTTTAACTGTTAATTCCGATATGAGCGTTCAGGATGTTTTGAACTATATAAGAATAAAGGCAGAACAGGACAATATGGAACTTTATTACGTTTATGTAACGGATAAGCAAAACCATCTTCTTGGCGTTGTGTCTTTGAGAAAACTTTTAACTTCTCCGATTAATCAAAAAGTAGAAGATATCATGATTTCTGATATAGTAAAGCTTCACGTTGATGATTACAGTGATTATATTATTGATGAATTTATGAAATATCAATATAACGCGCTGCCTGTCGTAGACTTGTATAACAGGTTAAAAGGGATGATTACGTGGGATGACGTGCACGATCTGTTTGAAGAAGAAACAACCGAAGAAATTTACCAGTCATCCGGTATTTCAACAGAGGTTGTTGATGAAGATGAAATCCTGACAGGGAATATATTTAATGCAATCAGAGCAAGAACTCCGTGGCTTTTTATAACTCTTCTTGGTGAGTTTGTTGCGGTTAACGTTGCTCATTTTTATCAGCATACCCTGACAGCGTTGCCTATAATTGCGATTTTTATGCCGCTTCTTGCAGGACTTGGCGGTAATATCGGCACTCAGAGTATTACGCTTATGGTGCGCGGGCTTTCGACCGGTCAGGTTACGTTAAGTTCGGCATTTCACCATATTTTACGAGAAGCCCTTATAGGCTTTTTAATAGGTGCCCTTTTTGGTATACTTGTTACTTTCGCAACATGGGGCTGGCAGCACAGCGTATTACTCGGGATTGTCGTCGGTGCTGCAATGACTATTAATATGACTATGGCAACTGTTATCGGAACCTTCACCCCGTTTGCACTAAAGGCTGTTAACATAGATCCTGCCGTTGCATCAGGTCCTGTTATTGCAACAACTATTGATGTCGTCGGACTTGCTGTATATTTTTCTCTTGTTACGCTTGTTTTAATCAAGGTATTTTAACAGGAAATACATAATTTATTGTATGGCACTGGAAAAATTTTATAATACAATATTCTAATAAGAAGATTACAGAGGAATTTTTAATATGACTATCAACCCGAACGAGGAACGAACTCAGGATTATAAGCCTGATGAAAATACCAGAAGAAACGATTATTTAAACCATTTAAAGCAGCAGCAGGAGGAACAGGAAACTTTTATACGCGCAATAATTATTATGTTTATAATTTTTATTTGTGTAATAGCTGCAATTCTTTTCTGTTCAGGTAACAGTGACTTTATAAAATCTAAATTCGGAGAAAATTCTTTTATTACTAAACTGTTTAATGATGTGAATAAAGATAATGATGTAAAAGAGAAAGCGGAATTCTCGCTGCCTTTTGGTCCTCGCAGGCAGAATATTCTTCTCCTGGGAGTTGACGCAAGTCAGAATGACAATGATTTATGGACGGGCACAAGGACTGACACTATTATTCTTGTTAACATTGACCCTAAAACAAAATCAGTCAATGCAATTTCTATTCCAAGGGACAGCAAAGTTTATCTTCCTGATAATAACGGAATTCAAAAAATTAATGCGGCACATGCGATAGGCGGCATTGGAATGACTATTAGAACGGTAGAAGATACTCTCGGGGTTCGGGTTGATAAGTATATTATGGTTCATGATAATGCTGTGAAAGCAATTGTTGAAGCGTTAGGCGGCGTAGATGTATATGTAGAAAAACCTATGCGTTATCATGATTATTCCGGAAAGTTACACATTGACCTTTCAAAAGGTAACCACAGACTCAGCCCTGATGAAGCAGTCGGATATCTCCGTTTCCGTCACGATGCCCTTGGAGATATCGGCAGAACCCACCGTCAACAATGGTTCCTCAGAGGGTTGCTGCAAGAATTGCAAAAGCCTGAAACTATTACTAAAATTCCTGATATTATTGACGTAACAAAAAAATATGTGAAAACAAATATGTCTTTATATGAACTTTCCCAGTATGCAGCGCTCACAAAGCATATTGATATGGATAAAATTGAGATTGCAACTCTTCCGGGTGAACCAAATAAAAAAGGGGTTATCAGTTATTGGATTTTAGACCCGCAAAAATCTCAGGAAGTGGTCGATAGACTTATTTACAGAGAAAAAATTCAGCCGGATGCAAATATGGTTATGTCCGCAGGCATTATGTATTCACTTGCAAAATCAGACGAAGCTGAAAGTGTTAAAAATGAACTTGAGGCTGCAGGCATAAATGTAAAATGCACAGGAAATTTAGCAAAAACACATACTCAATTTATTGCACATTCAAATAAAGTTACTAATGAATATTATAACTGGTTAAAGAAGAAAACTCCTTCAATTGCAGGTTATCAATTTGTTTATGAACCTGTAAACTATTATTGTGGTGAAACAGATTTTACCGTTATTGTGGCAGGAAAATAGAAATGAGGTTTTATGGAAAAAGTTTTTATTAATTTCAGCGACTTGTTGTCATTGGTTGTCCTTATTCTTGTCGTTCTTGTGATTGTCGTAGCATATTCATTTTATGTATCGCTTATCAAAAAGAAAAACAAGGCAAAAGAGGCGTTTTCTAGTATTGATGTACAATTGAAAAAACGTTATGATTTAATTCCTAACGTATTGTTTATCGCAAACAAATTTATGGAGCATGAAAGAGGTTTGCTGGAAGAAATTACAAAATTAAGAGCTCAGGCTGCAAAGTTACCTGCGGATTTGAACAATGCAGAACAGAAATTACAGCTTGATAATGTAATCAGCGGAAAAATGGGACAACTCATGGTATCTGTTGAAAATTATCCTCAATTAAAGTCAGATCAAACTATGATTACGGCTATGCAGACCTATAATGAACAGGAAGAACATATTGCCGCAGCAAGAAGATTTTACAACTCTGCAGTGCTTGAATTAAATAATGCCGTAGAAATCTTCCCGGGTTCATTGATTGCAGGAATGCTTGCAATCAAACAGCTTCCGTTCTTTGAAGTTGAAAATGAGCAGGAACGAAAAGCAATAAATGCAGCGGATTATATGAAATAAAAATGTATGTTGAAAGGCGGTTTTTTAAACCGCCTTTTTTGTGGTATTATAATCACAACATGTGCGCCCGTAGCTCAGTTGAATAGAGTGTCGGTCTCCGAAGCCGAAGGTCACGGGTTTGACTCCCGTCGGGCGCAATTAGTATTCAAAGTTGATAAGGAGATGTTATGCGACCTTTAGAGTATGTTTTTAGTGTGCGAAACGAAGATTTTTGGAAAGTTTTTACTGTTTTGGGTATTAAAATTCGCCTTGGTAATGGAAAATATTTTAATAAATTTTTTCAGAAGATAATTAGAAAATCATTCATAAACTCATTAAATTTCCTGTTAGACTTTTGGGGCGTTAAAAACAATATAAATTTGAACGCAGATTATGCTGCCTTGATAAAAAATATGGATGAAAAAAGTGTTGAGAATGTAAATTTGACTCTAGGTTTATTTATAATTCATGATAAAAATTCGGCAAAAGCCTTTTTAAAAAATTTAAGAAGGCAGATTCTTTCATCTAGAAAGTTTCGTAAAGAATATAGTAAAAGTATTGAAAATATAGGTGCTGAAAAGTATTCCTATAATGGTTATATGCTTCCGCTCAATCATTTTGAACCGAGTGTATTTAATTATAAGCATTCTATAAATGAACTGGTTAGGCTCGATAAAATCAGGCAAAAAGATATTATAGATGTTGGTGGCTTTATCGGTGATTCAGCTCTGGTATTTTCAGATTACACGGATAAAAAGATATATTCATTTGAACCTTCAAAAGAAAATTTTGAATTAATGAAAAAGACAATTGAGTTAAATAATCTGACTAATGTTGTACCTGTAAACTGTGCTTTAGGAGATAATGTTGCTGAAAAATTATACATAAACGGAGATGGGTCAACGGTTACGGTAGCCCCCCCCCCTTCATCTAAAAGCTTAGCTGGAGCCGTGATTGAGGCTACTACATTAGATGATTTTGTAAGAAAAAATAATATTGAAGTAGGATTAATAAAAGTTGATATTGAAGGATATGAGCAGCATTTTTTAAAAGGTGCAGAACAGACAATAAAGACTCAAAAACCTGCCTTGTTAATAAGTATTTATCATAATATAGATGACTACCTTCACATAAAACCAATGATAGAGAGTTGGAATTTAGGTTACAAATTCAAAATAAGAAAACCGGAAGAATCTTTATTCTTAGAAACCTTGTTAATAGCAGAGATAGAAGATTAAATTCTATTTGACTAATAAATCCTCTGATGATAAGATAAGAGAGGTTGACAGCCGGTTGTTTAAACAATCGAAGGGTGCCGGTAAGATATTAATTGGTACTTTAAGAATAAGGCAGACGAGGAAATCAAAATTAGGCGTTTTGTCTGTAAGTAAAAATAAAATATAAAAATGGCTTTGTAGCTCAGTAGGATAGAGCGACGGTTTCCTAAACCGGTGGTCGTGGGTTCGACTCCCACCAAGGTCAAAAATAAAAGCAGACGTATAAAGGTCTGCTTTTATTTTAATTATTTTCCATTTTTAACCATGCTGTGTCAAATGGTCTTAATAATAGCGTCATCTTTTTATTTGTAGTAGAGATTGAAACCTTAAGTTTTCTGTTATTCAGCAAATCAGTTAACAGAACATCTTTATCGCCTGTCCAGATTGTATCCGTCGGTAATTCTATTTCTGCCTGAATTTTGTCGTTTGAAAGGTTATTGATTATGATAATTTTTTCATCTTTATAAGTTCTTGTATATGCAAAGATTTCAGGAGATTTCGTTTTTACCTGAGTGAAGGTTCCGCGTGAAATCACAGGGTTTTCTTTTCTGACTTTTATAAGCTGTTTAACCCTTTTATAAACTTTGCTGTTTTCCTGCGCATTATAAAAGTTTTTTGCTCTAATAGCGCCTCTATTAATGTCGCGGCTGTCAAAATAAGAAAGTAATTCTGTACTGTTTTTTGAATTTTTATTTTTCTCTCTCATTTCTCTGAGGCGTGCAAATCTTTTTGCATTATAAAAATTGTTCTGGCTTGCGATTTCATCACCGTAATAGATGATTGGAATTCCAGGTAGCGACATTAGAATTGAAAAAGCCATTGCAATTCTGTCAGGGTTATTATCAAGGAAATTTGCCATTCTTCCGCTGACGCCAAAGCCTTTTCTGAATTCTGCGCCTTTAGGTTCCAAATCTTCATAGATAAGTTCTCGTGTCTTTTTATTTACCATTTCAAGTGTTAATTCATCGTGAACACGTAAGAATATTGCCCATGTGGCTGTAGATGGAATTTCCGGAGTTTGCTTGTGTGCTTTCCAGAAATAGCTATTGTCAGCTGTAATTAATGATGCCCAGATTGCCGGCATATACGGGAAGTGATACGCAATCTGAACTTCATCAGTTCTGGTGATTTCTTTTTCTTCATTATTTATAGTTTCAGTAAAAGTTCTTTCTTTGCCAAAATAAGGAAGAATTTTGTTCGGAAGCTGGCAAGCTTCTGCCTGAATGACAGAACGCGGTGCTATTGATTGAAGAAAAAGACTGAGTAATTTGATTGTATCGTGAGTTCTCGGAAGATTTTCAGCATTTGTGCCATTTTCTTTCATAAGATATGGAATAGCATCCATTCTAAAAATATCTACTCCTAAGTTTGCCCAGAAAGTAATTGTTTCAAGGTTATAGTAGAGAACTTCAGGGTTTTCCCAGTTTATATCAAGCTGAAACGGATAAAACGTATGATAAAGATAGTAGTTTTTATTGTTTATCGTAACTTTTCTATAGTTGTGTTCCGTTTGGTCAGGAAATATTAATCTGCGTTTTGAAATGCTTCCGTCTGATTCTTTATATTCTACAACCCAACCGAGTTTATCATCTTTATACTTGGTAAATTGCGGCATCTCTTCTTTGACAACAAAGTAATGAAGTTTATCTAAATCGCCTTTGAGAGCCTGTTTAAACCATTCGTGCTGGTCTGAGAAATGATTAAGCACTAAATCTGCCTTAATTTTAAATCCTTTTTCTCTGGCAGCAGTAATAAACTGTTTAAATTCATCCAGCCCGCCTAAATCAGCCCTTACGTTACGTGGATTTCTTATGTCAAAGCCTGCATCCCCCATAGGAGAATCCGCAAACGGCAGAATGTATATTGTTGTTACACCTAAATCTTTCAGGTAATCGAGCATCCCTATAGTATCTTTAAATGTATTGGGGCGGATTGTCGATTTTACTCCAAATTGATCAGCATAAAACATATAAATAATTTCATCTTTATACCAGTCAGAAGGTCTTGAAAAATCATCCTTTAGCAGGTAATCAGGACGCTCTGCTTTGGCTTTTTGAGCAAGCATATAGATATGTGAATAAATATCATCAACTTTTGCTGTACCGTAAATTTTTTTTATGCATTCTTTCATTTCTTTTTCAATAGAATCAGGGATTGCGCGCTGTTTTAGATTGAAGTTCAGATTCGTGCTCTGTTTTTTTGCCAATGAGATATTCTCAGAGCAAAATACCGGAGAAAGTGTTGTATTCAGCAATACAAGTGTTGTTAAAATAAAAGCTGTGTATTTTTTTACATTCATAAAAAATCCCCTCATCAGATGTATATTATTATTATATATGAAATAAAATGCATAATTATGTATTAATGTAAATATTTTGCCAGTATGGGGCTATTATTTATAAAATAGATTATTATTAATTTTTGGGGGAAGTATGAAACATAAAATTTCAAAACGAAATCTTGCATTATTAATATTGCTTGGCATTGGAGTTTTAGCGGTACTGATTTTTGTAACCTGCATGATGATATTGGTTCCGAAAACATATTTTGCTTTTCCTGGAGCAGAAGGTTTTGGTGCTTTTATACAAGGTGGCAGAGGCGGAAAAGTGTATCATGTTACGACCCTCAAAGATGGAAACTCTCCTGGAACTTTACGTTATGCAATTTCCCAGCCGGGTAGGAGAACTGTTGTGTTTGATGTTTCTGGCGTAATTTCATTAAATGCACCGTTGGAGATTAAACATAATAATATTACAATTGCAGGACAAACTGCGCCGGGGACAGGTATTTGTATAAAAAACTATCCTCTGATAATTAATGCTGATAATGTTATTATCAGATTTTTGCGTTTGCGATTGGGAGAGGCAAGTCAAAATTCTGCGCTAATTGTTCAAAACAGGCAAAGAATTATGATTGATCACTGTTCTATAAGCTGGTCAACAATGCAAAATATCAATATACAAAATAATGCACTTTTAACAATGCAGTGGTGTATAATCAGCGAAGCTCTGAATAGAACAAATGAGGGCTATAACGGTGCCGGTGCAAAACTCGGAGGTCTTTCTTCTTCTTTCCACCATAACCTTTTTGTAAGCAATGCCCGTCAGAATCCTTATTTTGTATATAGGAATTTGTCAAGCAGTTCGTTTGCACAGCTTGTAGATTTTAGAAATAACGTGATTATAAATTGGGATGACAATTCTTCTGAAGGCATATTACAGGGTCGTTTAAATATGGTAAATAACTATTACAAAAGCGGACCGGCATCTCTTTTACCTACAAGAAGCCAGATTATCCGGCTTTATCAAGACAGTACAAAAGTTGCGGATGGTGCTCCTACTCCTAACTTATATTTGTACGGGAATTTTGTGTATAATAACCCTTTGCATACAAATGATAACTGGATGGGAGTTTATCCTAATCAACAGTACATAAAAGAAGGTCAAAATCAGTATCTTTCTTGGAAGCAGTTTTTCCATGCTCCTGTAACACTCCATACTGCAAATAGGGCGTTTATAAGTGTTCTCCGTTATGCAGGAGCTTCTAAGAAAAAGGATAATGTAGATATAAGACTTGTTTTGAATATTACAACAAATAAGTTTCCGCATGACGGCTCAAGAGGTAGTAAGGGCGGGATAATTGATTCTCCTGAAGATGTAGGAGGGTATAAGCCTTATTCAAAAGCCGAAAAGATAAAAGATACGGATAGGGACGGAATTCCTGATGCCTGGGAAATCTCTCACGGACTCAACCCGAAGGATGCAAAAGATGGAAGTCAATTTAACCGTCGATATAGAGATTATACGAATTTGGAAGTTTATATGAACAGCCTTGTTGAACATGTAACTTCACATCAAAACAGAATGCCGGTTCTTTCAAGAGATTTGTTCTGGCTGAATGTGCTTAAGATGGTTAACTTCCTTAAAAAATCTTAAGTTTATAGTAGGTATCTGTTGACTTAATTTCAATATTATATCCAGCCTCGACTATTGAATGAGAGGGATAAATTTCTTTATGAACTCAGGAGAGTTTAGAATTTCAGGTGCTTGGTAAATTAAGATTGCACAATTGATAATTATCCCTCCTGTGAGTGTAGGTATTACAACATAACGACAATGCGATTTCGCAAGTTACGACAGTTTAATCCAAAACATCCTCTCCGAGAGATAGTATGTCATAGAAAAGTTGGCGTGTAATAACTTAAATTTTGCTTCTTACCGGCATTCTGCCGCAGGATTTATCCTCATCGCAAAATCCAAGGCGCTCGCATTTAGGAACAAGGTACGGCTTCAGCCATGGCTCTTCTTTTGTCAGTTCCTCGCACATTTTTTTTACCAGTAATCTTATTTCATACTGTGCACGGGTACATAGTCTTAAATTTGCAAGGTGTATCATCTCTCTGAGGTTTAAGCTTGCCACCATTGAACTCGCAGCAGCATTAGGTAACACAAAACGTGCATCTTCCGCTGGAATACCTGCCTCCACAAATTCCTGATACTGTTTTGTAATTTCACCCATAAATGAAATAAATTTTTCTTTTAATTCCGGATTTTTTTCAATAGTCGGCGGAATTATGTAATCAAACTGTCCCTTTTCTTTTACGTATCTCTGAGATTTTTGAGAGAAGGACATGTGTCTGTGGCGGACAAGCTGATGTGTGCAAGCCCGCGAAACATTTGAAATTGCAAAACTTACTTGAATGTGCTCAATGGTTGAATAATGCCCGGACGATACAACCCTTTCTATAAGTTTAAGCATTTTTTCTTTATCGTCTGTGCTTTCGTAAATATTTATCGGATAATCCGCACTATAGCATGTTCTGCAAGCTGTATAAACCGTTTTTAACATGTTATCCGGTTTTGAAATAAGATTTACAACCGGCTGGTTTGTTTTTTCCATGTATTCCTCCAAAATTTTTTTTATTATATCACACTTTTGGTTTTTTGGACAAGTAATCAACCATGTTAAATACTGAAAGCAGCCGGTTTAAAAACGGGTCATAGGCTTTTTCATTTTCCATATCTTTTGTCCAGTCAAATATATTTAATCTCGGAGAATTAGTTTCCATAAAAAATAGCATGGAGTTATCTTTAATAGATACTCGTATATACTTAGGTTTAAAGTTTCCTTTTATATTTTCAATTATTGCAAAAAATACCGGCGACAAAATTTTTGGTTCATTAGTCTTACTTATGAGTAGTCTGAAATCTTTAGTAGGCGGCTTAACTTCGCGCAAATATTTACGAGTTTCTTTGACATATTTATCATCTGCAGGTATAAGGACAGCCTGACCGTCATAGATTTTTTCAGGAGTATTAATCTCTACCATCACTCCTTTGTACTGATCTGCAGAATTAACAAATATCATAATAATGTAAGAGGCTAATAAAGTAATTGCAAAAAGATAAGCTACAATTGTTTGAAAATGTGTAATGTTAGCTGCCATCAAATTTGTAACTGCAAGAACAATAAATCCTCCAAACAAAAGAACCAGATAGTAATCATTAGGTTTCATAGAGTAAAAAGTGTTTTCTCGCAGAGAAATCTTATTGCCGTTTCTGGAGGTTTTATATTCATCTCCTAAATCATTAGTATTTTTTAAAACAAAAAGACCCCCGAAAGTAATCCTTGCATTGAATTTTGCAAGCTTATCAAATTTTGGAAAAATAAAAGAATTTTTTAATTTTTCACATAACTGATTTTGTTTTAATTTTGATAAATAATTGCTTTTCTTAATTCTGAAAAGTGCAAGAACTTGTTCTTCAAGCTCCAAGCTCTGTTTGTTATAGCTGTCTCCCTTTTCATTGATGACTTTATTAAAAGCTTCGGAAAATTTTTTATTATCACTCTGCATTTTGTCAGGACAAAAGTAGTAATACAGTGAAATTATAGGTAAAATTGCGCCGCAAATAATAATACTTGCAATAGCTAGGTTTGTATCTTTCTCTGTAGCAGGGTGCTCTACTACAAAGAGTAAATATGTCATTACAACAGGAATTATAAGAGAGATAATCCCTTCAATCGCCAGTATAAATCTTTTTTTATTAAATTTTTTGATTTTTGGCGAGATTTCTGATACAAATTGTTTTTTAAACTCTTTTTTTATCTCAAGAGTACTTTTTTCTGGCGTGTTAAGCATAATACAAAAATAATACCACTTTTGTCAAAAAAGTGGTATTATGTAAAATTTTATTTACAAAACAATTATTATTTATTGCCGTAACGTTTGTTAAATCTTTCTACACGACCTTCAGAGTCAAGAATTTTCTGTTGACCTGTGTAGAACGGGTGGCATTTGTTACAAATTTCAACTGTAATATTGTCTACAACCGAACCTGTTTCTATTTCGTTACCGCAAACACATTTGATAACTGTTTTTTTATAATCAGGGTGAATACCTTGTTTCATTGTTTTACCTCTTTCTTTTTCTCAAGATTCCAAACTTGATGTTAAATTACATTCGACTATAAATATAATACAACAGAAAAATAAAAGTGCAAGACATGTTGAAAAAGTATTAAATCATCTGTTCGCATGAGTATTCCGTCTGAATATTGTATGAAAAGTTGATGTATTAAATTTCTAGATTTGACATAATAAAAATGTTGCCGTTGAGCGTATTTTTACAGGTGGTTTAGATTATATGAATTTACATGAACAATGCCTTTTGAGATATCTTAAAAATCCCGATGAACTCTCTTATTCTACGGAAATTCTCAAGCTGAATAATTTTATTCTGGAAAAACGTTTTATCGTAAAAAATTTTGTTGCCAAATCTTCAAATATAAATTATACTGATAATATAGATTTGGGATGATATAATTATGCTGAAAAAAATATTATATAGTATCTGGTTATTCTTGTTTTGTCTGGTTATATTTGTAAGTGTGCAAAGTGCTAATTTTAATGCCTTTATTGACGTCATTGAGAACAGAACCTTTGATTTACGCCAGAATATCATGGTTAATAATAAGATTAAATCTGTTAATAATAATATTGTGATAGTAGCGATAGATGATGCGAGTTACGAATATATTCTTGATAAGTACGGTGAATGGCCTTTATCTAGGGATGTTTACGCGAAACTTATTGACTATATAGAGGCTCAAAAACCCCGGAGTATTGCCTTTGATTTGATGTTTGTAAAATCCATGAAAAGTGCAGCGTCGGCGGACGAAGCTTTAGTTAATTCTTTCAAAAAATATGACAATATTTTTACTGCAATGAATTTGGATAATCAATCTAAGGATTTGAGAATTCCGCCTGTACTGCCTGATAAAATCTCGATAAACGTTATAAATAATGCAGAACATGTTAATCTTGACGGACACTCTTATACAAACTGCAGAGCCATATTGCAAGGAATTCTTGACGCGACTTCCAATATCGGAATGATAAATGTTTCTCGTGCAGAGGACGGTATTTTAAGAAGGATGCCGCTTTTTGTGAAATATCAGGACAAATATTATCCGCAGCTCGGGCTGAAAGTTGGGCTTCAATATCTTAAAGATATGGAAAATCTTGATATCAAAGACTTTGTTATTGATAAAAATTCTAATTTAATTTTAGGAAAAAGAAAAATATATGTAGATAACAGCGGAAATGCAATTCTTAACTGGTACGGACCTACTGCGAGTTATGAGCATATTCCGATATACCGTCTTATCAAAATTGTAAATGGAGAATTGAAAAATGAAGGTTATGATTTTAAGGATAAGATTGTCTACTTTGGAACAACCGCATCAAGCCTTTTTGACATAAAAACTGTTCCTGTGAGCAGAATTTATCCCGGAGTTGAAGTTCAGGCAACTTATGTGAATAATCTTATTGATAATAATTTTATAAGAAAGGCAGATAAACGATTTACGGTTGCAGCAGGGGTGCTTCTTGCCGTATTGACGGGAATTATTGTTATGAAGGTTGCATCTGCATTTGTAGCTTCACTCGCATCCCTATCAGTTTATTTAATATATGTTTTGTCGGCTTATTATGCTATGAAGTTTGGAAATATTTGGATAGAGCTTGTTTATCCGTTAATTTTAGCAATAGTTGCATTTATATCTGCACTTGTTGTCAAATATTTCATTAAATCAAGAGATTTTGAACAGCAATACAGACTGGCAACAACAGACGGATTGACTGAACTGTATAATCACAGATATTTTCAGGAGCAGATGAAGCGGCAGATTGAAAATTCAAAACGATACGAAACAGAATTTTCAATGATAATTCTTGATATAGACTTTTTCAAAAAATTTAATGATACCTTCGGTCATCAGGCTGGTGATGCTGTATTAAGACAGGTTGCTCAGACACTTAAGCGTAATGTCCGTGCAACAGATATAGTTTGCAGATACGGCGGGGAAGAAATGAGTATCATCTTGCCTAATACTGGAAAAGATGTTGCGCATTCTACTGCGGAAAAAATTTGTGAAAGAGTTTCCGATAAGAAATTTAAACTTGCAAATGACCGTGAAACCTCTGTCACAATCAGCCTCGGAGTAGCAACTTTCCCATACGACGGTCAGACTGCTTCAGAGATTATTGACGCGGCGGATAAACGCTTGTATAATGCAAAGAATAATGGTAGAAATCAAGTAGGAAAATAAGAGGAGTGTGAGAAAATGGATAAAATTAATTACACTATAACGATAGACGATTGCAGAGATTACGTCAAATACCAGAGAACTATTCCACGATTAAAGAAATACAGATTCAAAATTTTTATTCCTTTATTTATAATTTTTGCGCTTATGATTATTTTCAGTTTAATTATGGAAATAAGATTTTTCTTAAAAGCTTTCGATTACGTTGGCGGGCAGTATTCCATGACGTTTGCGGAGCTAATGCAATCAGACTTTTCTGCTCTTTTGTTTGAAGGGGTTGCTGATCATTTCTGGCACATGAACCTTCCTGTTTTCGGAGTTTGGGCTGTAATATTTTTCCTTGCTTGGATTATTTCTAAAAATGATATTTTCCATGCCGAATCCAGTAAAATATATGAAGGCTTAAAAAAGCAATCTCTTGATATTGAGGTTTCAGTTGAAAATGAAGGTTTGAAATGTACGGGTAAAGGTTCCTCTTTCATTTACAGATGGTCTGATATTATAGATGTATACGAATCTGAAAAATCGTTTTTGGTTTATGTCGCGGAAACTTCAGCTCTTATTGTGCCTAAACGCGCATTCAACACTCCTGAAGAGGCTAAAGAATTTTACGGTCTGTTAATTGCAAGAACCCGCAAAAAGTAAATCCAGAGTTTCAATAATTTTATTATAATTTTCTTCTCTAACAAGAATGCTGCGGATTTTCGCGGCGTTCTTTATGCCTGAAATATAGTAAGGATAGAATTTCCTGCAAAATTTTATCCCGACATTTTCCCCGCGGAGTTTAATTTCTTCATCCAGGTGTGTTTTTAGTATGGAAATTCTTTCTTCTAAAGACGGAACCGGAAGTTTTTCACCTGTATTAATATAATGTTCAATTCTATGCAAAAGTGTCGGGTCGCCTAGTACTCCTCTCCCTATTGCAACGCCGTCGGCTTTTGATTGTTCAAGGCACTCCTCGGCTGTTTCAATTGATGTAACATCTCCGTTTGCAAAGACTGGAACATCAACATTTTCTTTTAGTTTTCTTATAATTTTCCAGTCAGCTGTGCCTGAATAGAGTTGAGAACGGGTTCTTCCGTGGATTGTGATAAATTCAGCGCCTGCCTCCTGCATTTTTTGTCCGAATTCGACAAAGTTAAGTTCATCAAAAGTGTAACCGAGGCGGAATTTTACGCTGACAGGTTTATCAGTTCCGTCTTTTACAGCTTTCACAAGGTCTGCGGCAAGGGAAGGATTTCGCATCAGGGCACAGCCGTCCTGACCTTTTACCACCTTGTTTACAGGGCAGCCCATATTAATGTCAATCATATCCGCAATAGGAGAAAGATATTCAGCCGCAGCCTTCATCAAATGAGGTTTATGACCGCTAATCTGGTACGATATCGGAGAATGATTTGTATCCCGTTTTATTATATCGCCGCCCTTCACCTGAGCAAGGAATTCCGAACTTATCATCTCTGTTGTCAAAAGGCAGGAGTTTGTATATTTTCTCACAAGACTTCTCAATACATAGTCGGTTATCCCAGCCATAGGCGCAAGGGATACTTTGCTTTGGATAAGGGGGTGGACTTTTTTGTTATTTGACATAAGGTTTCAATTCTTCCATACGTGTTTTGGCGTATTGTTTATATTCATCGTCAGGCGCAGTAGAATTTATATAAACTTCGTAGTATTTGTACGCTTCTTTATAGTTTTCGAGTGTATCATAGTCTGCCGCAATCATATAATTTAAAATCAAGAAATCATTCGCATTTAATTCCAAAACTTTTTTGAAATCAGTTATGGCATCTGTGAGTTTTTTCTGAGCATCATATATCATGCCTCTGTAATAAAGCCCGTAGACATTATTTTTATCAGCTTCAAGGATTTTGTTAAAGGCAGTGAGCGCCTCATCATATTTTTGTCCGTCGTAAAGAGCAATCGCGTCGTTGAGAGCTGTTGCTTTGTTTTGTTCCTGAATTTGGGTTAAAAGTTCAAAAGCTTTGGCATTATTTTTATTCAGGGTAAGCGCTTTATTCAGATAACTTTCCGCGTCTGCATATCTTTCATCATCGGCGTAGAGAGCGCCTATGTAATAAGCGATTTCAGAATCCGTCGGTTTTAGCGCTAGTGCTTTTTTATAGTATTCTATGGCATTTGGAATATCCTCCATATTCTGGTAGGCAGAGGCAACACCGAGCATTGACTCTACTGTTGCAGGCTGTATTTTTAAATATTCCGTAATTGCTTTTTTGTAGTCTTTATTGTCAAGAAATTCCCCGGCTTTTGCAAGTTTGTTATTGAGTGCTTCCTGCTCGATAGACTCTTTAGTTGTTAAAATTTGCGAATTGTTCGGGAATTTTGAGTTTGCCGCATTGAGAGTATTTATTGCGTTATTGTAATTCCCTTTTTGATTTTGCGCAATTGCAAGGTTAATATAAATTTCACCAGTTGTATCTGATTTTAGAAGTTCATTGTAAATCGTAATGGCGTCATCAAGTTTATTTTCTTTATGCAGGTCTAGCCCGTATGAATATAGAAGATTTACGACATTTTGCCCGGAGGTATTTTTCTTTACATAATCAATGTATTCGTTGACGGACATTGCTTTCTTAGCATTTTCAAAGATGCCGTTTTGAGCTTCGGTATTTGACGGGTCGAGTGCCAGAACCTTTTTATAAGCTTCCTGAGCTTCTTTTCCGTTGCCTAATGCTGAAAGACATTGTGCTTTATATATATTAGCGTTAAGGTTATCAGGATAGAGAATTAGGACGGAATCATAAGCTACAATAGCGGTTTTGTAATCTTCTTTTTGCTGGTACAGGGTTCCGACGTTAATTCTTGTATTAATATTTGAAGGGTCAAGCTGTTCTGCCTTTTTATAATATGCAAGAGCTTCATCGAGTTTCCCCTGTTTTTGAAGGATTGCGCCGAGGTTTGAGGTCAGGTCTGAATCTGATGGGTCAGCTTCGAGTTTTTTCTTGTAAATTCTCTCCAGAGAATAGAGAACATCTTTATTGTCTATACTTCTGGTTAAGATGTAATTATACTCTTCAACGGCTGCTTCTTCCTGATCAAGTTTGTCAAGAAGCTTTGCATAAGTTAGACGGAGCGGAATATCTGTCGGTGAAACAGATACTGCACGGCGGTAATATTCAGCGGCTTTAGGAGCGTTGCCGAGAAGTTTCATAATATCGCCGATTTGTTCATAGCTGTCTTTTATTAATTCTTTATCGCCGAGTGATTGGCTGAATTCATAAGCTGCGGCTGCAAAATTCCCTTCTGCTCTGAGTTGTTTTGCAGTTTCAAAACGTGATTGCGGGCTTGTGTTGAATTTCAAAACAGAAAGGCATCTGTTCAAATTGTTTGTAACAGGTGATATGCCTTGAGAGGAACTTTTTGCCTGATTTGCCGTCGGGTAATATATCATATAGAAAAGGGCACTTCTGTAATCATCTGCAGCTTTTTGCCAGTTTTTCTCGTTATTTGCATAATAGGCGCCTCTTGCAAGGTATGAATTTATCAGTCCTATTCTTGCTGAATTATCAAGGTAGTTAATTCTCAGTGCATTTTTGAACTCTGTAACGGCTCCGGAATACTGATAATTTGATAAATACTGCTGTCCGAGGTCAAAGTGTTCTTTAAAGTCTGCAAATGCAGGCTGAATTAATGCAAGTGTACAAATTATGGCAATAACGGATTTTTTCATATTAGTAAGCCCTCATTTTTACTAAAACAATATTAATACAAGAATGGCTGATTGTATATCTACATACGTATAAACAGGTTTACAATTTAATATTTTTTAACTTAATCAATATCCTCCACAAGTTCAGATAGCTTAACTCCAAGCGCCTGTGCCAGCCGATGCAGAGTTAATATTGTCGGCGCTTTTTCTCCCCTTTCAATACAGCCTATAAAGTTTCTTGCGGAATTAATCTTAAAAGCCAATTCTTCTTGTGAAATCTTCATTTGGCTGCGGATTTGCTTTATATTATTACCCAGCTTTAAAAGCAAAGTTTTCTGTGTTTGGTTGTATTGACTCATACCACCTATTGTGGTACATTGTTTACAAAGTTACTACCACCTATAGGTGTCATAAGGAGTGTTGATGAAAAATTTCGCATTTACTTTGGCTGAGGTTCTAATTACTTTAGGGATTATTGGAGTAGTTGCCTCTATGACTTTACCGACAGTAATAAATAAATATAAAAAGCAAGTGATTGGAACAAAACTGGCAAAATTTTATTCTGTTATGAGCCAGGCATTAGAGAGGTCAAAAGCAGAAAAAGGTGAATTGACTTTTGAACAGGAAATGCTGAATGATTCTGAATATTTGACTGCTTGGTACAGGGATAATATAACAAAATACATAAAAACAATTTACGAAGAAGGTCCGGATAAAAATAACACGTACTATAAGGCGATATTTCTTGACGGAAGCGGGTTTAACAGTTATTATTCAGGAACTAAGCCTGACGGTTCCGGTGGATTAGGTAATTTATATATTTTTTATTGTATTGATTATAAAAGTTGTAAAAATGGGAGTTTTGACGGTATAAATACGTTTTTGTTTATTGCGCTTCCTGATGAGGCCAGAATAACAACATACGGTGTAAACAGTTCTCACTCGCAACTGGTTAAAGACTGTGGCACTAAAGATCGTCAGTGGGGATGTGCAACTTTAATTATGCAGAATGGCTGGAAAGTTCCTGACGATTATCCTCTGCTGCGATAGTTACGCAGAGAGTGTAAATATTTCGTAGATTTCCTCGTCGGAGAGTTCTGTGATAATCTTTTCGCCTTCGTAGACTGCAAGGTCTGCAAGTTCTTTCTTAGATTTCAGCATTTCGTCAATTTTTTCTTCAAAGGTTCCGAGCGTAATCATACGGTGTACCATAACATTTTTATCCTGACCTATACGGTAGGTTCTGTCTGTTGCCTGATCTTCAACAGCAGGGTTCCACCATAAATCGTAGTGAATTACGTTGGTGGCTTTTGTTAGGTTTAAACCTGTTCCGCCGGCTTTCAGCGATAAAATCATAACTTTAGAATCATCTTCATTCTGGAACTTGTTAATTAATTCTTCTCTCTGCGGTACGGTTAAAGAACCGTGGAAGAACAGAGGTTCTGTGCTGCATTCTTCTGCAATAACTTTTGTCAGGATATCGCCCATTTCTTTATATTGAGTAAATATAAGTGTCTTTTCCCCGTTATCTAAGATACTCTGGACGGTTGAAATACATTTATCCATTTTACCCGAAAGCTCTCTGCTCATTTCGCCAGACTTTAAGAATTGATATGGGTGGTTGCAGATTTGTTTTAACGCCGTAATAAGTTTGAATATATTTCCGCGTCTGTTGATGCCAGAGAATTCGCTTATCTTTGCCATCATTTCGTTTAGAGTCTTTTCGTAGAGTACCGCCTGAGGTTTTGAGAGGTAGCAGTATTCGTTCAGAACCATCTTTTCCGGCAAATCTGAAATAACATGTTTGTCTGTTTTTAAACGTCTTAATACAAACGGAGATACGGACATTTTTAATTTTGCGGCACGGGAAGTTTCTTTAAAGCGTTCAATCGGAATAGCGTAGCTTTTCTGGAATTCCCTGAGAGAGCCTAAGTATCCCTGATTGATAAAGTCGAATATACTCCAGAGTTCTGTTAATCTGTTTTCTACAGGAGTACCGGTCATAGCAACTTTTACTTCGGATTTCAGGGTTTTAATAGCAAGAGTCTGCGCAGTATCAGGATTTTTAATATTCTGTGCTTCATCGACGATAACCATTCCCCATGCGTGTTTTTTCAGTTCTTCAACATCTATTCTCATAATTGCGTATGTTGTGAGGATGATATCGTGGTTTACATCAAGTTTTCTTTCCGCACCGTGGTATATTACCGCATCCAGTGACGGCGCAAACATCTGTAATTCTTTCATCCAGTTACCGATAAGGGTTGTCGGGCAGATGACAAGAACAGGTTTCTTTAAAGTACCTTCCTCTTTCATTTTAAGGATTAAGCTTATAATCTGAATGGTTTTACCAAGTCCCATATCATCAGCCATACAGACGCCGAAACCTTTAGAAACGTTCGTCCAGAGCCATTTTAGACCGGTTTGCTGATAAGGTCTTAAGACTCCTTTCAGGCTTTCAGGCGGCGCAACATCAACAGGTTTAGTAAAGTCTTGAATTACACGGGCAAAAGCATCATCATAATCAAAATCATACTGTGCAAGCTGTCCTGACATAGAAGCGTGGATTAATTCCATTCTGGACATTGATTTGAAGTTCGCTTTTGCAATCTGTTCAAAGATTTTTTTGCTTTCTTCTTTATCTATAAGCACGTATTTGTTTTTGTATTTAATAAGTCCGTTGCTGGATTCCACAAGTTTGTTGAATTCTTCAAGTGAAAGCTTTTCGTTGCCGATTGCAATTTCGTAAGAAAAATCCAGAATATCATCTAGGGAAATTTTTGATGAGGAGGTATTATTAAACAAATCTGCAAGATCCTTAGACCGTGACGCCTTAACTTTTGCATTGATAGAGGCACGCGGAACAACTATATTAACCAGTTCTTTCGGAAGAATAACTTCAATCTGAGCCTTCTGCAGGTAATACGCCGTCTGTGTAATAATCTTATAGACCTCATTCAAATTCAAATCAAGCGCAAGTTTTTCTTCATCCTCAAATAAATCCTCCAGTTCCGGCATGTAGCGGATTGCGTAGTTGAGCTGTTTTTCTACGATTTTTGCAATATCAGAGGAATTTGCGTCAAAAATCTTATCTTTATGATAAAGTTCATCAATCAAGACACTTTCATCGGTTTTACGGTTTTTAATGTATACTTTCAGTCTGAATAATTCATCCTCGACTTTTTCAATTTTAAAGAAAGGAATTACGTCATATTTACCTAAATACAATTCGTCAAACCATTGTGAGATATTTTCAGCAATATCAACGCCGCGCATCTGGGCTTTTTGTTCAAGGTTTTTAATCATATATGTTCCGGACTTTACGTCTTTGAACTTATATGCCTTAATTGATAAAAATTTATAAATAACATAATTCATATAATTATGAATAAAGTCATTTACGAAATTTTGAGGTTTTTCGCCTTTTATAAAGAGTTTTTCCGGAATATTTTCTTCAAACTGGTTGATAATTCTTGCGACCTGCTGGTTTGGAATAATCGGTTCATAAACTATTTTGAACATTGAGCCTTTTAGTTTCACTGTCGGAATAAAATATAATTTTTCAATCAATTTCATTACAAAGTGGGCAAGAGTATTCATATAGATAAATGTCGGTGTGAGGGATTCCATATCCACAATATCGCCGAAACCGCCGAAGTAATCCATAACAAGATCAAGACTCATTGCGTAACCGACTTCATTCCCGAGAACCTCTGATTTAAATCGGAAAAGAGAGCCTTTTGATTTCAGGTAGTATTCAAAGTTATTGGTCGGAGTGATGAAAAATGACAGTTTGCCGCCTTCATTCACCAGATAGAAGTTCGTGTTTCTGGCAGGTGAAATCGGGCTTACAAAAACATCTTTAAATTCATCTTCCACTATTTGATAAATAAGGCTCAGAGTATATCTGAAATCCTTGTTTTTAAATCCTTCCGGGTTTTCTGAAAGGTTAAAAAACAATTCATCAATATTATTCTTTTTTAGTGAAAAATCAATATCTAGTGTTTTCGTGTCTGTCATAGTTGTCCTTTTGTAAAAATGAAGAGTGAAGCTGCTGTCACCACTCTTCATTTACCAATTTACTTGATTAGCGATTCACAGTCCATTTCTTTCGGTTGTTTAATTCCGAGAAGCTGAAGAACTGTAGGTGCGATGTTGCATAAAGCGCCGTCGTCTTTCAATTTTAACCCTTCAGGTCCGTTGATGATTACGAACGGAACTTTATTTGTTGTGTGTGCGGTCTGAGGTTTTCCCGTTTCTGCGTTAACCATAACTTCGCTGTTGCCGTGATCTGCTGTCAGAAGCATTACAACCCCATGTTTTTTGCAGGCATCTGCAATTTTTCCTACGCATTCATCAACAACGTGGCAGGCCTTTGTTGCAGCTTCAATAACCCCTGTATGACCTACCATATCAGGGTTTGCAAAGTTTACAAGTATAAATCCGTATTCAGGATTATTAATAGCTTTTAATACGTTTTCGCAAACTGCAGGTGCGCTCATTTCAGGCTGCATATCATAAGTCGCAACTTTCGGTGACGGAACAAGAACCCTTGTTTCGTGAGGCTGCGGCTCATCAATTCCACCGTTAAAGAAGAAGGTTACGTGAGCGTATTTTTCTGTTTCTGCAGTTCTGAACTGTTTAATGCCGTTTGCTTCCAAAACATCACCTAAGATATTTACAAGATGTTCTTTCGGGAACGCTACAGGGAATGTAAAATCTTCATTGTAGCTTGTCATTGTGATATAGCAGAGGTTTTTGAGAACTTTCTTTCTTTCAAAACCGTCAAAATCTGTGAAATTGAGGGCTTTGGAAATTTCTCTTGCTCTATCAGGTCTGTAGTTAAAGAAAATAATCGCATCATTATCGTGAATTCTGCTTTCTTCTCCGCCGATAACAGTCGGAAGAACGAATTCATCGTTATCGCCTCTTGCATAAGAAGCTTTTACTCCTTCGCATGCAGTTGCCGCGTGTTCGCCTTCGCCGAGAAGAAGTGCATTGTAGCCTTTTTCAACTCTGTCCCAGCGATTATCACGGTCCATTATATAGTATCTTCCGATAATTGTCGCAATAGGAGGAAGATTATATTTTTTGAGTTCGGCTTCAACTTTTTCTAAGAAAGTGCAGGCACTTTGAGGAGGCGTATCACGACCGTCCAAAAATGCGTGTACGTAAACTTTTTTCAAGCCTTCATCAGCAGCGAGTTTTATTAATGCCATAAGGTGGTCTAAAGAAGAATGCACTCCGCCTGTTGAAACAAGCCCGAAAAGATGAAGTGCTGAATCGTTCTTTTTAGCGTGGTTAACAGCCATTAAGAATCTTTCGTTTTTGAAAAATGAGCCGTCTTTTATTGCTCTGTTAATTCTTGACAAGTCCTGATGAACAACACGACCTGCGCCGAGGTTTAAGTGACCTACTTCACTGTTGCCCATCTGTCCTTCAGGAAGTCCTACATATTGCCCGTCAGCGTGGATTGTAATTGACGGATAATCTTTTTCAAGCTCGTCAACGTGCACAGGGTGTGCCAATTTTGTTGCATCATATTCCGGATGGTTCTTGCTGATACCCCAGCCATCCATTATACATAATAAAACTCTTTTACTCATATCTATATCCCCTCTAGTGATTCTATACAATGCTTAGATTTTATCAGGAACATAATCCGATTTCAAGAGTTTTTTATATTTGGAATTATTTTATTTCAGAGCCAACCGTGTATGGTGTATATGTAAATTTCTCTGTTGCAAGCACATTTGAAAGATGCTGATGCGGACTCAAATTTTTACTTGAAGATAGTATTCTTACCTGAAAAACATCTGCGCCGTATTGATTTGGACCTTTATTTACTCCGTTAGCGTCAAAATATATTACTGCACATACGTCATTGATAATATCTTCTGTTAATGGTTGTCCGTTTTCATCAAGCACATAATTCCCTTTGTCATCTGTGACATTAGCCTGTACTGTTCTCGGACATTGATTATATTGCAATACCTGATATGCACTGCCTGAGGCGGAGACAAAAAACGGAGCCCTGAAACTGTCAGAGTATGCCGTTTGTCCGTATCCGTTATTTGTCGGACTATATCCCTTTACAAGAGTGTATTTGCATATACCTTTGTTTTCGGTTTTTGAGCAGTATGTTCCTCCATTAAAACTCGTGTATAGTCTTTTTAATAATTCTTCAGATGTTCCTGATGTGTCTGAAATACATGTGATATCACTGCAATAATTTTGTGCGGCATACAGTCTTAATGCATTTTCTATATCAGAATATGCACGTTTAACCTGAGTGAGCATAACTTTGTCCTGGTATTTTTTTGTAAGTGTCGGCAGCGTCATGGCTGCTACAACACCGATTATGCCGAGTGTAATCAAGACCTCAGCTAACGTGAATGCTTTCTCTTTCATTATTTCCCTGTTGTTTATAGCTTATAACTTATATATTAAACATTATAAGTAAATAGAAGTTATAAGTCAATCTTTGTATAATTATTACTTATGAATAAGTCGGAACTGTTAAAAAAGTTTGGCAAAAATGTTAAAATTGAGCGAATAAAAAAAGATTTGACTCAGGAAAAGCTTGCGGAACTTCTTGATAAGAGTCAAAACTATATCGCCTGTATTGAGTGCGGACGGCAGAATATGTCACTCGGAAAAATTCTTGAACTTGCGGATGCTCTGGATGTTGAAATTGAAACACTTTTAAAGTTTAATGATTAAGTTTTAGTGTCTTGTATTTTAGTAGAATGGATTAGAAAATAAAAAAGCTGGATTCTTTCGGGCTTCGCCCTCAGAATGACGTACTTAGTACCTTAGTTTGGCTTCGCGCCATCTCCATTAAAAGGGTATTGTTAACTTTTTATCGCTATGAATTTTAAGATTTTTGTCCTCCCCTTGCGGGAGGACCGAAATCTTTGATTTCGAGGAGGGGTAGCAATGAAAAGTTAACAAACTCCCTTAATAAGGGCGGCTACGGTTTTGTCCCCTTTGGTAAAGGGGGCAGGGGGGATTTTCCTTATAAAATAATAAACTTAATACAAAATCTGCACATGAACTGTTCTTGTTCTGGCTTTGTTGTCAAAGTCAACAAGAACTATTTGCTGCCACTGACCGAGTTGCAAGGCTCCGTCTATGAGTGGAACCATTGTGCTGTTACCGATAATCGAGGCTCTTACATGGGCATATCCGTTTCCGTCATGCCAGGTGTCATCGTGATGGTATGCCATATCTGCGGGCGCAATTTTTTCCAGTGCTTGCGGAAAATCTTTTAAAAGCCCAGGTTCATATTCTATATTTGTAATCGAAACTGTACTCCCTGCAACATAAACGTACACAACAGCATCATGGAGCGAGTGTTTGTAAACCGCATTTTGAACCTGTCGTGTGATATCTTTGATTTCGGTATTTCCTTTTGTGTGAACAATAAATTTTTCGTTAATTATTGTCATAGCGTATACCTTATATCTCCTTTTTTGACTAACTTTCTGCCATTAGAGTATGTAGCATAAGGGCTGTGTTTTTTTAGTAAATCTCTGTAATCTTCGCCTTCTTCAAGTTTAAATACATTAAAGTCTGCGCATTTGCCTATTTTAATAGAGCCTGTAAAATTGTCCAGACGTAAAATTCTTGCAGGATAAATTGTCAAATATTTGATAAGTTCAACAACATCAAGTTCCTTATTTTCGTTTGCAAGTACCGCTTCTTTTAATAAGCTGTAATCCTTATCTTGTTTAAAACTTTGGGTTGAAAATCCGAAGTTTTCAGGGAAATATTTAAGAACAGTTTTTAAAGGAAGTTTGTGATTGCAGATTTCTTCACTGTATGACGGCTGATATACAAATTTAGCACCGGTTTCCGCTAGTTTTTCTAGCTCGGTTTCCGATAGGTAATTCCCGTTTGCGACAATAACTTTCTTTGTTAGAACTTTCAAATTGTTCAGATATTCAACAGGGCTTAAATCCCTTTCATAAGGAGTAATCTTACGCATCCCCATAAATTTATGCAGCAAATCAATATCGGAAAATCCGTGTTCAAGCCATTCCATTTCGTCTTTTGATTCCGCAAAACGCGTCATTAGAAGCATATTATGTTTTCTGCAATATTTTGAAAAAAGCTCCCATAATTTTTTATGAACACCTGAAATAGAGTTCAGCATAATACCAATGTGTGTATTGTCGCCTTTGTGCATGACTAGATCTTCTACCTTAGCTCTCAGTTCTTTAAACTGTTTTTTACTTTTCATAGAAGTGTCTGCGTAAACTTCAAAAAATAGGTACGTTTTTATCGGCATTTTATTGATAACATCAAAATATTTAAACTCTTTTGAAACCTGGGCAACGCATGTTGTACCGGCTTTTATCGCCATATTAACGCCGTTTTCAAAAGATTTGATTTTTTCATTTCTATCCATTGTAAAATATTTGGAAAGAATTGTAGCCCACTTAAGTGAATATGTATCCGGCGAAACTCCAGCAAAATTGTACTTTCTGCTGAAATTAATAAAGAATTTTTTAAGGGTATTTTTAATTCCTGAAGGTTTTGTGATATTCTCATCAGTGTATTGAAACTGGGTAAACATATCCACGAATCCCGGTGTAATCACAGCGTTGCCGAGTTCTTTGACATATTTTTCTTCAAAGTTCACTTCAGTATTAGGAAGTATATCGACAATTTTACCTTCGTCAACGACAATTGCATGATTTTCTAATACGCTATCCTCAGATGTCAAAATCCATTTAGCTTTATAGCACTTCATAAAATCCCCTTTTAATGTATTATATTAACTTATGAAAGTTGAAAAATCAATAGACATTTTTAAATTTTTATGTTATAAAAGTCAAGCGGGCGGAGCAGGTTTTGTTCCAAAAGTTAGAAACGAAAACAAACCCGTCGCATGGGGCGTTGGCAGGGACCCGCAAATTTGATTAAGTATCAAATTTGAAGGGGGGCTGCGCCCGCCCCTAAAAGTTGACAACAAAATACGAATCCGTCGCATGGGGCGTTGGCGCAGTTGGTAGCGCGTGACACTGGCAGTGTCAAGGTCAGGGGTTCGAATCCCCTACGCTCCATAATAATTTTAATATGATGGCAAAAAAAATTTTTCTGAATTTTTATATTACTGGATAAAAATACGGAAATTATTAATGCAAGTAAAAAACACACCATCAGTTATACATTTTCAAGGGT
The DNA here is from genome assembly GCA_944324285.1 of Candidatus Gastranaerophilales bacterium. GTDB lineage: Bacteria > Cyanobacteriota > Vampirovibrionia > Gastranaerophilales > Gastranaerophilaceae > Scatousia. Next base: position 104,272 of record CALUVR010000003.1, read on the forward strand.
TTGCAAAGTTTAAAGGCAAGCCTCAGGCAGCTACGCGTACAGCTGACAAGATAAAGGAAAACTTTGAATCACCTTTTGTTTTCTGGGACAAAAAAATTAAAAAAGAAAAGACCTATTATATTATTACAGGCAAGCATAAAGATAAGTTTATCTCTCTTATGAGGGATATTGATATGTTTGAATTAAAAGAAAATGTAGAAAAATATATGAAAGAAAAGGCTGAAAAAATAAGTCTGAAAGAATTGCACAAACAAATTAAAAACGGCAAGTTGAAAATTTAACCTGCCGCTTTAAATCTACTTATAAACATTTATCAACGATATCAACATAACAATATCATCGTCTATTTGGTCATAATCAGAATCTGGAATGATTATCTTTTTAGCGTTAAATTCCCTGACAAAGTCGTTGCTCATTGATTTATCAGCCGGATATTCCGCAAGATAAAGATACATATCTTTTGTTTTTTGTAAATACTCACGGTTTAATTTAGTTTTTAAATCATCACCTTTCATGTATTTTTTTTCAAGTGAAACTATTTGAGCGAATACTGATGATTTATCATTTTTGTCATTATAAAGCAGGTAGTCTTCCCTGAAAGAAACGTAATGTTTTGAAAGTCTGCCTGCATCTGAATTAATTATAGCCCTCAGCAAAACTTCGTCCTTTGTTTGTTTGTTGTTTTTAATATCTGTACAAAATGCAGGTAATGTAAGAAATAATACTAAAATTAAAAGGATAATCTTTTTCATAAAATCTAACCTCATATTTATTTTCTATCAAAAATTTCAGGGTGAGCAGAATTTGATAATTTTATTTCGTAATACTCGTTTTTATCAATATTCACACCCATATTCTTAATATTACAGAGTTGTTTTCTTTTGATTTTATTTTTAATAATATTATCAATAAAAGATTTCATAAAAACATTTTACCACAAAGTAAACATTTATTAATAGCTGCTTGCAAAAATTTCTACTTTGTACTACGATTACAATACTTGCGTGCGTCGGTATATTTTTGTGGAAAATATTTACAGCCGATTAAGGAATTTAAAAATAGTAATTAAGTTAAATATAAAGGAAAAAAGAAATGAACCCTATTATTGATGAATTAGAAAAACCTTATATGGAAAAAGAAGTTCCGGATGTAAACCCGGGCGATACGGTCAGAGTATTTGTCAGAATCGTTGAAGGAAACAAAGAAAGAATTCAGGCTTTTGAAGGTACAATTATAAAAAAACACGGTTCTGGCATAAACAAAACTATTACTGTAAGAAAAGTATTCCAGGGTGTTGGTGTTGAACGTGTATTCCTTCTCCACTCACCTAGAATCGAAAAAATTAACATCGTAAGACGCGGTGATGTTAAACGCGCTAAATTGTACTACCTGAGAGAACGTTCAGGCAAAGCTACAAGAATTAAGGAAAAAATTGAAAAGAAATAAGCTTCACATACACTGGTATCCGGGGCATATAGCCAAAGCCGAAAGAAAACTGAAAGAACAGCTTTCTTTAGTGGATGCAGTGATTGAAGTTATTGATGCAAGACTGCCGTTATCGAGCAGTTATACAAATATTACGGGGCTGTTAGGCGACAAGCCCCGTTTAATTTTGCTTAATAAATCAGATTTGACAGAACGCAATGAAATCAATAAATGGGTTAAATTTCTGGAAGAAAAATACAGTGCGCCTGTTCTCCTGTGTGATGCAAAAAATACTAAAGACCTTAATATAATAATCAAAAAAGCAATCGAATTGGCTGAACCGAGAATTCAGGCAATAATGAAAAAGGGGCTTTTGAGACGGCCAGCAAGAGTTATGGTTGTAGGCATGCCAAATGTCGGAAAGTCCAGCATCATTAATAAATTAACCCGTTCATCAAAAACTAAAATAGGTGCAAAAGCAGGAGTTACACGACAGCAGCAGTGGGTAAGGATTAATCCGCAGCTTGAACTTCTTGACACTCCCGGAATTATACCGATGAGGCAGGATAATCAGGAAGTCGCAGCTAAGTTAGCTTTTGTAAATTCAATATCTGAAAACGCATACACAAATGAACCTGTAGCGCAGGAACTTCTTGAAGCTCTGGATGAACGTTATCCGGCTGAAGTGAGAGAATATTATAAAATTCAAGATGAGCCTTTGAGCCTGGAAAATATTGCATTAAAAAGGAATTGGCTTATTAGCGGCGGAGAAGCCGATATAACAAGGACTTCTGCCTATGTTTTGCGGGATTTTCGAGAAGGAAAAATCGGAAAGTTTATTCTTGATGACATGGAGGAATAGGTGGAACTTACAAAAGATTCACATATTATAAAACTTTTTGCATACGATTTATATTACAAAAACCATATAGTAATCGGGACAGATGAAGCCGGCAGAGGGCCTGCGGCAGGAGGTGTATTTGCAAGTGCAGTATGCTTCTACAAACGCTCACGAGAATTAATAGAAAAGCTTGCAATTTTAAACGACAGCAAACAGCTTTCCAAGAAAAAACGAGACATTTTATATGACATAATTTCGAATGAGACGATTAATTCAACAGTATGCATTGATGTAGAAGAAATTGAAAAAATAAATATATTAAATGCATCTTTAAAAGCAATGAAGCTGGCGGTTGAAGATGTCTTGAAACGTGCCTCACTGACTGATGCATTAGAGGGAAATTTGTCAAAATTCTTAGTGCTCGTGGATGGCAATAAGATGATTAAAAATTTTGACATGTGCTCACAAAAATGGGTTGTGAAAGGAGACAGTAAATCTGCCTCAATAGCAGCCGCAAGTATTTTGGCAAAAGTTACGCGTGACAGGTATATGGAAGAACTTGACGCAAAGTATCCACAGTACGGCTGGGGAAAAAACGCAGGATACCTCACAAAAGAACATATTGCCGCAATTGATAAATACGGGCTTACAGAATATCACCGCCCCTCTTTTTTGCGGAAACATTTTGAAAAACAAAAACAACTAAGCTTGTTTTAGCAAATCCTATTTACAACTTGTTTTACCATTTTTATATAAGTCATTACAATGAAGGTAATCCATATTTCCTTCATACACAACCCATGTTCCACAATATTCAGGAATAGTTCCTAAACAGTAATTCATAAAATACGTTGATCCACTTGAATATGAAGAATAACCTTGTGGCATAATTTTGTTTTTAATATTACCATTACCACCACAATATAACTCAAAACTAAACATATCTTTACCAAACATATTCGGTTTTTTAGGGCCATTAATATCATAATAAAAATGCATAAGAAAAGAATTATTTTGTAAGAGGATAAATGAACCACCATCAGGTAGTTTATACCCAAATTCGGTATCCTCTTCTGATATTCCCCATATACGCTGCCCCTTAAGATTATAGTAGTCAGAATTAAAACAACTTTCATAAAATTTTTGCTTTGAACACTTCTTTATATTAGCGAACTCAGAAACAAAATAACTAGTCCAAAGCCTTGTATAAGAAGTATTTCTTCCAGCAGAACTCGGACAATCCCAACTAGATGCCGGCCCATATTTATTTTCTACACGAAGATAGGCTTCTTGAAGCAGTGCATACATTTTTCTTACTTTTGAGACTGTTACTTTCTCCTGATATTTTTCTATTATTGAAGGCAACGTCATTGCTGCAACAATTCCGATTATTCCTAAAGTTATCAAAACTTCTGCCAAAGTAAAAGCGTTTCTCATTTTCATTTTCCCTCCATTTATATACTATTTCATATTTTAACACTTTTCATACCAAAATTCACCGTGTCACTTGGCACGGCTTACATTTTTACTCTTTTTCTTTTAATCGGAGGTCTAAGTCGGAAATGCTTACTCTTACTGTTAGTTGGCAGCCCCTTTTTCATCTACCCTTTTTTATACTGTTTTTTTATTTTATTTATTATTTTTTTGCTCCCCCCCCCCCCCCCCCCGAAATTCTATCTATATTAGCTTTTTGCATAATATCCTCCTTATATTTAAGACATAAGCTCTTTATACATATTTAAATATTCTTTTGAACTTTTCTTCCATGAAAAATCAGCTTCCATAGCAGATTTTCTCATCGCGTTAAGTGTGTATTTGTCTTTATAAACATCGAGTGCAACATTTATCGCCTGCATCATATCCCATCCGTCATAACGCCAGAATTTAAATCCTGTGGAATCATTCAAAGGATAACCGACAACAGTATCTTCAAGCCCGCCGGTTGCTCTCACAACCGGCAATGAGCCGTATCTCATCGCAATTAACTGACTCAAACCGCACGGTTCAAATTTGGACGGCATAAGGTAAAAATCACTTCCGGCATATATAAGATTTGCCAGATCCGCACGGTATCCGATATATGCCCTGATATTTGAAGAGTTATTGGAAAGCCAGATTAGCAAATTCTCGTAATCAGAATTTCCGCTTCCTAAAAATACAAAATCCGCATTTGTATTTTTCAAAGCATTTTCAGCCTGCCTTATCAAATCAAAACCCTTTTGAGGCACCAATCTTGAAATACAAGCGAAAAGAGGTCTTTGAGGGTTATATTTCAGTCCGAATTCCTCGCAGACTTTCTTTTTATTTTCTTCTTTATTGCTGACAGTTTTAATGTCATAATTTTTGGCTAGTGTTTTATCGGTTTTCGGATTAAAGACATCGTAATCAATTCCGTTCAGGATGCCGCGGAGCTTATTCTGAGCACCTCTGAGGGTGTAATCCATACCCTCGCCGTATTCACCTGTAAGAATTTCTTTTGCATAAGTAGGCGAAACCGCAACAACTCTATCTGAATAATTTATGGCACCTTTCATCCAGTTAACTTTACCGTAATGCTCAACCCCCCATTCGTTATAGACAATATCTTTTCGCATATTTGCAAAATCCAGGACATCTTCAAACCAGACTCCCTGATATGCAAGATTATGAATTTCAAAAACGGTTTTTGTATTTTTCCAGTAATCGTCAAACCTGTAGTTGCTTTTGAGATAAACAGGAATCATCGCAGTATGCCAGTCGTTTGCATGGATTATATCCGCTCTGAAATTCAAAAGTTTAGCATACTCCATAACCGCAAGAGAAAACGCAATATATCTTTCGTGTTCATATCTCGGGTCAAGCCATTTTGGATAAACATCCTGAAAACATGTAAAGTACCAGTCGTTATGAACAAAAAATACGTTTATATCAGTTCCCGGAAGTTTGCACATAAATAAACGGAACTTATGTCCCATATTTCCGAAAGTGAGCCATAATTCAGAATTTTCAAGTTCTTTAATCCCAAATTTTTCTTTGTTTATCCCGCCGTGTAAAGGTGTAAATATTGCGATTTCAGCGTCTTTTTCCAGATATTTAGGCAGACTGCCTACTACATCCGCAAGTCCACCTGCTTTTGAAAATGGTGCGACTTCTGCCGCTGCAAATAAAACTTTCATTATGCCTCGCTTTCGTTCGTCTTAGCTGCAGGAACTTCTTCCTGTGAAGCCGGAGATTCTTCATGTGTAGAGTTTCCTTCTTCAGAAGATTTCTTTTCTCCGTTTGTGACATCAATACTGATTTCCTGTCCCTGTGTAGTTTTTGGAACAAATTCTTCTGCATCGGGATCTTCCAGTGGAATGTAGTGACTGTCATCCGTGTCAAAATTAAATGTGATTCCGTGTTTATTCATAAAATACTGAGCTTGTGCAAGACAAATCTGTGCACTTTCGTTTTGCCCGCGGAATCTCAAGACTTTATACATATTGTATTTGAATAATAACAGCAGGTATTCGTTGGAACCGTCTGTTTTTTCCAGTTGAATAAGCGCATTGTTTACAATACCATAAGTAACGATATATTTGCCTTGAGAGAGGTTTAATTCGCTCATTATGTACCATGCGGTGTAAAGAAGGTTCGTCATGCCGTTTTCATTTGCAGTTTTAATAATTTTATAGATAATAAGTGAAGCTTTTTGAATAGAATTTAATTTAATATAACAATATGCAATCATCAAATCCGCAAACAATTCAAACTGATATAATCCGTTGCATTTTGCGACAATTTTTGCCTCATAAATTTGTTCCGCGAACATATTATAATCTTCCGAGCATTTTGTAAATGCTTCCAGGATATGAAAGATAACCGCCGAGAATTTATCATTATCCGAGGCAAGTGAGCCGTCATAACGAGGCGGCTGACCGGATATTAAATCCTGCAGTCCTATGAAGATGTCATAAGAATGCGGGACGTTTGTCAAATCTGTTCTTACAATATTTAAAAATTCCTGAACATTTCCTTTTAATTGCAGAACATTCACTGCGGCAACATAGCCAATTGTATTAATAACAATGGCTTCAAACTGTTCTACCGTCATGTAATCAGGTTTGAGTTTTTCAAGGTTTTCTTGATTTACTACGTTAAGGACTCGATATCCTATATCAAGACAATCTTCCCAGGCACCGATATTGAAAAGAATTTCAACGTGAACAAGTGTCATAAGGAAGAAATAATGGTTAAAGTCGGTAGCGGCAGGGTCAATTGATGCGTTAGGCATCATTGAAAGAACCTTATGAGTGAGTTCCAGTGCGTGCATATAATTCCCTGCAAGCAGGCAGCCTTGAATCATTTTATTACACAGGCTTATAATTTTATCCATATCGGTTGTGTTTTCAAGATGAGCAAGAGTATCCTCGGCAATTGTGAAGGTTTTTTCAGGAACATAATCAAATAGGTTGTTTGAAATATTTTCGTATAATTCAAGTTTGTATTTATCAATATCTTCCTGAGCTTCTTCATCCGTATTCATATCAAGAATTTTTAAAATTCTGTCAGCGCAATTCAGATAGGAGTTAAAATCACCCAAGGAAATATCAATTTTTGCGAGTTGTTCCCACTCCTTAAATTCAGCTTGATAATCATCCATTAATCTGTAAAGGTAAGCCTTTTCCGGAGAAGGCATTGTTTCTACAAAAACTTTTTCAAACAGGTCTTTAGCAATATCCTGCAGCATATCTTTAGAAAGCGTTTCAAGGAGGTTTTCTCTCAATATATTGTAGTTCGGGAAATACATACAGTTATTGTAGAAATAAATGTACCCCATAGTTGATAATTGCTCTATAACTTCATTCAAATTAGGAACGTTAAGGCTCTTAATTGTTTCCTGATCTATTCTCGGACCGAGGAGGACAACTTCTGCCAGGAATTTAATTGCATCAGGATAATCCTGCAAAAGATTTAACCTTCTTTTGACGAGTTTGTTCAGACTGGACGGAATTATAATTGTTTTAGGGTTAACGAGATTAATCGCATCGTCGGTAGCCTCAAAAACTCCGGATTCAATAAGGTATTGAATTGCAATATCCAAAAATAAGATGCTTCCGAATGAATACTTTGCAATACGCTGAAAGTAGAAACTATCCAGAATATTTCTGTAGTATTCTTTATTTTCTTCAATCATTTTTTCAAATGCTGTAGGTTTGAGGGTAATTTCCGTGTAATAATTTTTTGAAAGCAGGAAGTGCAAGTCTTTGTGCAGTGAAAATTCCTTATCATACTGGATAAGATAACTTATATCCAGTTTTTCAAATGATTCCAGCAAATACTTAAGAACATCATAGGAACTTGCATCAATCTTTTCAAAATTTTCGATAAAGATTAATGTATTCGGAATTGCCTGAAGTAGTGTCATAAAGATGTCAAAATACGTGTAGCGAGTGTCGCGAGAGGTATCTATATCACGTTCGGTAAATGTTATTAAATCTTTTATTAATCCGTCCGTATCAATAGATTTAAACATTGAAAAATCGTTCTGCGAGAATAATTTTTGAGAAACAGTATATTCAAAAATTGCAGCTACAAGGTCGCGGAAGAATGAGTACGGTGAATATTTCATTTCATCGTAGCAGGTTACTGTGATAATATTTTTGTACAGATGTAAATCTTCTATAGTTGTAATAAGTTTCAGTGAATACGGAACATATAAAGGTGCTGTGCGGATTGCAAGAATTCCTTTAGGTGTAGTTTGCAGTTTATTTATAACGTGCAGAAATACATCTATATTTTCAGTTCTGATAAATTCGCACTGTATTTCGTTAAAATTAATTGTTTCCAAATCATATACAGAATCAGGATCATAAGGCTTTTCCATCTTGCTGAGGGCTTCACCGTCAAGTTTATCCTGTTCTACAAGAAGGTTTTGGACAAAGTTCGGGACTTCAATTTCCTCATCTTTTTCGTCGAGTTCTTCATAGTTAATTATAATTAGATTAGAAACATCTGCCTCATAAAATGTAACCATTTCTCCCTTTACCATGACCGAGTTCAGAGGAGAAAATTTGAATTCAGAACCGATGGCTTCATTAATATGGTTATCGACGATTACCTGGAATGAATTCATTAATTTAGAGCGTTCGTCGGTGCTCTGGTTAACCATGCTGATGTTGAATCCGGAGCTGACATCATACGGATCATCTTGAACCGTACGCTTCATCATAAACATATTACATCTGACGGAGGCATTCTTTTTATTTGTCAGACGATAGTTCATCTTTGTAATTTCAGTCAAAATCTGAATGGCTGTATTCATCGCGGTGTTAGCAGAACTGTTAAAGGTATAATCCTTATAGAATCTTATCATATAAGTATTCCCGATAATCTGGCGTCTTACACCGGCTTCTTTGGCAATATCAGCGACAATTTTATCAAGGTTAGCCTTAAATTTATTCAAAAGTTTAGCAGAGCCGAGAAGAACTTTCATCTCGCTCATATTCGGAAATTCAATAGTCAGTGCAGTAAAATTATCTGTATTGGATTCATTCAGAATAACGCTCTGTTCTGTACTAAATCCGCACTTTTTACATTTTTTATCGCCTGTCAGGTTGATTTTGCCGCACTTATTACACTTGCCGATAATAACGTAGCCGCATTTTTTACAGGTATTACCTTTATTAATAGTTTTACAAACAGGGCAGACGACTTTCAGAACCTTTTTACAGTTCGGACATACAATCGTCTTTTCATCTATTTCTAACCCGCACTTTGGACATTCCATAACTTAAATATACCACACCGATATGTTAGTGACAAATTTTTACACTTATTAATAAAGGGCGCGGCGCGCCGCGCCCGAATGAATTTATTCGTAACGGATACCTGCTTTTTTCATTCTTTCAATACATTTTTTGATAGTATCGACGTCTTTAGTCAAAGCAACGCGGAAGTATCCTTCGCCGTATTCACCGTAACCGTTGCCCGGAGGTACTACCACCTGAGCTTTTTCAAGCATTATGGTTACAAATTCTTCTGAAGTCATGCCTTTTGGGACAGGAAGCCAGAGATAGAATGTTGCTTTTGAAGGTTTTAGTTTCCAGCCGAGTTCTGCAAAACCTTTTTCAGCGGCATCGCGGCGTTCCTGATACATTTTATTCAAATCTTCAATATATTTTTTATCAATTGTAAAAGCGACAGAGGCTGCCTGCTGGATTGCTTTGAATGTGCCGCTATCAATATTATTTTTAATTGTACCGAGGGCTTTTACGGCATCAGCGTTACCGCAGACAAATCCGACACGCCATCCGGTCATATTGTAGGATTTTGAATGTGAATAAAATTCTATTGCGACATCTTTTGCACCTTCAACCTGAAGAACTGATGGCGCTTTGTAACCGTCGTATGTCATTTCTGAATAAGCCATATCAGAGCATAAAAGAATGTCATATTTTTTACAGAAATCTACTGCTTTTTTATAAAAATCTAAATCTGCAACAGCTCCTGTCGGGTTGTTCGGGTAATTGAGGAACATGATTTTAGATTTTTTAGCAATATCTTCCGGAATTTTATCAAAATCAGGAAGGTAGCCGTTTTCTTCTAATAATGGCATGTGATAAGGAGTTCCGCCTGCAAAGATAGTTGCATTATGATAAACAGGATACCCCGGATCTGGCACTAATGTATAATCGCCTTTATCAACAAAAGCAAAGAAAACATGGGCAATAGCTTCTTTAGAACCTATGTTACAGAGCATTTCCTTATCCGCATCAAGTTCAACTCCAAAACGGTCCTTCATCCAGTCACATGCTGCCTTTCTGAATTGTTCTGTTCCGTTATACGGCGGGTAATCATGATTTTTAGAATTATCAATAGCTCTGTGCATCTCCTCAACCACAGGCGCTAATGTCGGTTTATCAGGATCGCCGATACCGAGGCTTATTATATCCAAACCTTTTGCTTTAGCTTCTGCAATTTTTCTGTCTATCTCCGCAAAAAGATACGGAGGAATCTTTTCCAAACGTTCTGAAACTTTCATGCTTTCTCCCTTTCAAATCCACCCTCGCCCATTGCGGGAGAGAGAAGAAATACTTAATGAGTTTACAAATTTAGTATTTCGGGTGAGGAGTTTACCCCCGACCCTATTGTTAAATATTTTCCTTAACCTTAATTTTATGTTATCATAAAAACAGGGAAAAACAATGAGTATTATTACAGACGACGGGAACAGAACAAAAAGAATTGATATTAATCAAAAAAATCCGAATACAAAAGCGGAAAAGATTGATTATGACAGAAATTTTGAGAATTCTATCCGCCCGAAAAGTTTTGACACATATATAGGTCAATCAGCACTTAAAGAAACTCTGAAAATTACAATAGCTGCGGCAAAGAAAAGAGAAAAACCGCTTGACCATCTGCTTTTCTACGGACCTCCGGGACTTGGAAAAACGACTCTTGCAGGCGTAATTGCAGAACAAATGGGCGTTGAAATAAAAATCACATCAGCTCCGGCGCTTGAAAGACCGCGTGATATTATCGGGATTTTAATGTCATTAAAAGGCGGCGAAATTCTTTTTATTGATGAAATCCACCGTTTGAATAAAGTTGCGGAAGAAATTCTCTATCCTGCTATGGAAGATTTTTTCCTTGATATGACAACAGGAAAAAGTCAGACAGTTAAAACGCTGCGTGTTCCGCTCCCGAAATTCACGCTAATCGGTGCAACCACAAAAGCAGGAGAATTATCGGGTCCTTTGCGCGACCGTTTCGGGATAATTCACAGACTTGAATTTTACACGGATGAAGAACTCTCGCAGGTAATAAAAAGAACCGCCGGAATTTTGGAAATAGAAATTACGGATGACGGCGCCCTTGCGATTGCAAGACGCTCAAGAGGAACCCCGCGTATTGCAAACAGACTAATCAAACGAGTGAGCGATTATGCACTTGTAAAATCAGATGGCACAATTGATGAAAAAATTGCGAATAAAGCGCTCGATACATTGAAAATCGACGGCTACGGACTTGATTCGACAGACAGAAGCCTTTTGAAATTAATCATTGAAAAATACGACGGCGGGCCTGTCGGAATTGAAACGCTTGCTGCTGCACTCGGGGAGGATGTCAGAACTTTAGAAGATGTCTGTGAGCCATTTTTATTGCAGGCAGGTTTATTGCAGCGGACGCCAAGGGGAAGAAGGGTTACGCCTGCAACATACCGTCACCTCGGTTACAAAAATGCCGTTGACCAGCAAAGTCTGTTTTAAGCTTTGGAACTTATAAATTCCTTTTTTGAAGCTAAAGATTTCGCATCGCGTGGCAATCTTATCCAGTCATCAGGCACTGTTTCACTATCATAACGGAATTGACACCATGGTTCAGGTGCAATAATCGTTTTATCCGGATTATCAATAAGCCAAGCACCCCACCAGGAAAATGAAGAATTTGCGCAAATCCCATGCTTGCAGCCTTGAAGCAGATAAATGTCATAAGGAATATCTGTATTTCCTGATGTGTAAACTTTAAACGGATAATCTATTTTTAAATTTTCTCTCAACCACTCCGGCTCATCTGAGATTGCAATAAAAGTGCAATTCGGATATTTTTCTGCCATAAGTTTTGTTGCTTTTTGATAGTACGTCATATCGCAGCATTCCAATTTATATGTAATATAATCTCCGCGTCTAACATGTATAAAAATCGGGCATTCATAGCTTTCTATTTCTTTTCGTAACCTCAGAACATTTTCATCTTTTATCGGTTTAAATGTAAAATCTTTTCTGATTTGTGGTTCTATTTCTTTAAAATATTTTTCACACTGAAAATATCCCGAATAATAAACATCTCCTTTTTTAGTTAATAGTTCAGGATCAAAGAATCCAGAATCCTCATAGGTATAACCATTAAACATAAAAAATTTAAAGAATTTTGGATGCGCTTGCACAAATTGAAATTTTTCTAGTCTGGATATATTAAAATGCTTTTTTAGTAATTTGGTAGGAGCTTTTTCAATTTTTACATTAAATAAAGTTTCAAAAGGTGAGCCCCACATCCACTTATCAAAATAAACTTTTTCTTTGGTATAATACTCGACGGCTTTAGCAAAAGCATACTGAAACATGTTGTTTCCTAATCTGCCCTGGAATTTTACGACTTTCATGATACTGCCTCCAATAGAGGCGTAAAACCAGCTGCTATAAGGCTAAACAGCCCCCCCCCCCTGACTGAAAATTCAGTTATAATTGAGTTTTGCATATTAACCTCCGGAAATTAATTAAATTTACAATTAGAATTATCCGTAAAAATTGTGATAAAGTAAAGGGTAACAGGAGAGGTACTAATGAAAAATCTATTACTTTTTGGCTTTATATTGCTAGGATTTATGTGTCCTTCGTTTGCAAACGAAAAAACTGAACTCCCGTCAGAAACAGGCATCGTTGAAAATATCCGGTATGAAGATGTTCAGGATTTGCAGCAGGGAGATAACAGTGTTAAGCAGGTTGCGCTTGTAAAAGTTTTGAGCGGAAAATTCAAAGGAACAGAACGTTTAATTGATAATATGCTTACCGGCAACCCTGCTTATGATATTAACCTCCAAAAAGGCGATAAAGTAATTCTCCACGTTGAAAGAAAAACTGAGGATATTATAACAGCTGATGATGTCGACTTTTTTGTTGCTGATATAAAAAGAGATGATGCATTAATATGGACGTCACTATTTTTTGTTGCACTTCTTTTTATTATCGGTAGGAAAAAAGGGGGGTACAGCTTAATTTCAATTGCGGCAACGGTGGCATTAATTTTCTTTATGCTTATGCCGATGATTTTGCATGGTTTCTGTCCTATTGCATCGGCTGTACTTGTCGGAATTTTATCAACTATTATAACAATTTATCTTGTCGGCGGTTTAAATGCTAAAAGTTCATCCGCAATAATAGGAACTGCTTTTAGTCTTATCTTTGCAGGAGGTGCATCTTTAATTACTATATATCTTGCGCACCTCACAGGTTTTGCGGGAGAGGAAAGTATGTTTTTATATTCAGCGCATCCGGAATTAGATTTTCAGGGGCTTCTGGCTGCCTCAATGATTATCGCTGCACTCGGCGCCTTGATGGATACCGGAGTATCTATCGCAAGCGCCATTAACGAAATCTATGAAACGGATAAAACACTTTCAGTTAAACAGCTTTTTAAATCAGGCATGAATATCGGAAAAGACGTTATCGGCACAATGTCTAACACTCTTATTTTGGTTTATTTAGGCTCTGCGCTTCCTCTTGTTCTGCTCTCGGATAACATAGATTTGAAAAAATTCTTTAACCTTAATCAGGTCGCAACAGAGATTTCATCTGCAATAATCGGAAGTATCTCAATCCTTATTTGTGTTCCTTTGACAGCAATAATAAGTGCTTATTTAATTAAAAATCAAAAAGAAAAGCCTGAATTTGAATTTGAAACTACTGAAAATAAGCCGTTTGATGATTAGTTTTGATAATTCTCAAGAATTTTGTCAATACATTCAACCATTCGGTCTTTCATGTACTTCGGCGTTAATATTTCACAATTTTCGCCATATTTTATTAATCTGGATAGCAGTATATCAGGTTCTTCTTTAGTGTTTACAACAATTAAATTCCCGTCACTGTCATAGCCGTTTGAATATTCATTTTCTTTAAGTCTATATGAATTCGCAAGCCTTCTTTTTAATTTGTATACAACAGAAACACTTATGTCTGTTGAAGAAGATATTGTCGGAAGAAGTTTTATGCTCTTAATATTATCAATAGGAATATCAAAGGTCTGTCGGCTTAGTTGGTTGAATACGCAGAAACAAACCTTTCTATTTTGATATTTAATTTCTCTCGGAGAGCAAATAATGGAAGTTTCGGTATCTCCGGACAGATAAAGTATTTCCAGTTTTTTCTTTTCTTCACAAAGCTTTTCACATTCAAAAATTTGGTCTTTGAATTTTGAATAGTAAAAACTTAAGTCACAGTAATCTTCACTGTTTTGTGAAGCTGCAACAGATTTTGCTGCATCATTATAGCGAACCTCTATTGCCTTTATAAAATCATTCAGAGCCTCTTTATTTTTTTGAGAAGAAAGAAGAATAGAAGCTGTTTTTAATATATGTACAGCCTTCACATCATCTGCTGCAAAATTAATATTAAACGGTATATTCAAAAGGTGATACTTATTTTTTACTTTTTGTACCTTTACTCCGAAAATTTTTAATGTATTTAAATATTTGTTTAAAATAACAGGAAGCGCAGAACGATTTTTTTCTGCCTCATCTGCAAAAATATCCATTACAGCAGAATAATCAGCTTTGTCTTCTATTAAAAGCTTTAAGAGTTTGAAAATTTTTATGCATGAGTCATTGTATTTTTCACTTAATCTAGCCATTGATATACTCCTCACGCATTTTTCTTAAAGTGTCTATTATTTCGTTCCTGAAATTTTCAGGATACAGAACTTTGCAGCCTGCCCCGAGTGATAAGACTCTCTGCTTAATTATAAACGGATTTGAGGAAGTGCTTTCAATTAACAGTTTCCCGTTTTTTATGTCTATAAGCTTTTCTTCATCTGTCAGTTTGACTTCATTCGGATTAATTCTAAGTTCATAACCGACTGTTATTGTTTTTAGGTTGCTGACATCTTGTTTAAACATTTGGACACTTAATACGGATTTTATTCTTGTAATTGGAAAATATCCGTATTGATTATACTCAAGCCCTGTTCCGTACAAATAAAGTTTATTGTTGCTAAAATCAACTTTATCTGTAATTATTTCAATTTCTTTATCTCCGGATTTTGGTGAATTATATAAAATAGTAATCTGCTCTTTGTTTTTGCAGTGTCTGATTAATTCGCCGGCAAGGTCAAGATTTATGCCGTTGCATAAAGACATTTTATCTATAGCTTCTGTCAAATCCGGATTATTAATTATTGATGCAATTTTTCTTAGGAATTTTTCAAGAATAATAAGTTCATGCAGTTCAATATTTTTGGCAACAGTCTTGTAAACTTTCACAAGACTTTTTATTTGTTCTTCTGTAATTTTTAATTTAAAAGGATGGGAAATAAGCTTATACTTGCCGCCTTCGGCTTTGCGGGTTCTAACGATTTCACACCCTACCATTTTTAGAGATGTAAGATAAACTCTTAGCGTATCAACAGAAACAGCCTCTTTTATAAATTCATGTTGTTTAAAATATTGGTTGATTTCATCGTAAGAACGTGGAGCTTCAAGAAGCAGAGCAAAAACAACAAGTGATTTAAACCCCGTAAATGACATCAGGTTATAAGTCACGGTTTTATTTTTTATAAATTCCTTCATACTTAAAGCCCTTCCCCTTTATTTGTCATTTTATAATAAAATAACAAAAATTACCAATAATTAATTCAGGCATGCTCAATGTTCAGTGCCAATTATATTTTCCGGCAATTTACAAAATTGTGCATGCAAATACACTAACAGGATAATGTCAAGAAAAATCTACTCAAATCTTTACCTAATTTCATTAAAAAAAGTTCATTAAGATTTAAGAACTTGAATTTTTCTTAGAGTAAAGGGAGGCATGGTCAATTGTAAAAAATAATTAATTTTTTTTTACTTGTCAAGTAATTAACTTAGTTTTACATTAAATAATGTAATCGGGAATTACCCGAGTGGATAATAATAAGGCTACCTGCCCGGGGGAGGGAGGAGAACCTACAGAGGACAGTTTAAGAAAAAGAGGTGATGGCACAAAAGTCCTTAGAACAATTTAAGGAAAACTGAAGAAAAAGAGAGAAAGTTATTTGAGGTGTTTTTAAAGCAGATTAGGGATTTTTATTTTTGGTGATTAGGGATATTTTTTAAAAAGAATTATCAGATTTTGAGGAGTATTTGGGGATTAAGTTGTAATATATGTAA
Source organism: Candidatus Gastranaerophilales bacterium (assembly GCA_944324285.1). GTDB lineage: Bacteria > Cyanobacteriota > Vampirovibrionia > Gastranaerophilales > Gastranaerophilaceae > Scatousia. The sequence continues at coordinate 120,423 of CALUVR010000003.1, forward strand.
AGAGGTTTGCTATAATCTGAAAATTATCATAGAATAGATTAGTATGGATGAATTGAAAAGTAAAAAGATTATAGCACTGATGTCCGGAACCTCCTGTGACAGTATCGACGCGGGGTTGTGTATTGTAGAACCTGATATGACATGTAAGCTTGTTCAGGGAATTAATTTTCAATATCCGGATCACATAAGGACGAAAATATTCAGGCTTTTTTCAGGTGATGCTACTGTAAAAGATGTTTGTCAGATGAATTTTGCTGTTGGAAAATGTTTTGCAGACGCATGTAATGTTTTGATTTCTGAGCACGGAAAGCCTGACTTTATAGCAAGTCATGGACAGACAATTTTTCATTCACCCAAAAAAGAAAAGCTTGATGGAATACAATTAAGAAGTACTCTCCAAATCGGGGAAAGTTCCGTGATTGCAGCAGAAACAGGGTGTCCTGTTATTTCAAATTTCAGGGAAGCAGATATAGCAAGCGGCGGAGAAGGTGCGCCTCTTGTTTGCTTTGCAGATGAGAAGTGGTTTAAGAAATTAAAAAAGAATGTTGCAATACAAAATATCGGCGGAATTTCTAATGTTACAGTAATATCAAATTCTCATAAAACATACGGGTTTGATACGGGACCCGGGAATGTGATAATTGATTACTGTATGCTGAAACTTTTTGGCAGAACATTTGATATGGACGGAGAAACAGCAAATTCCGGTAAAATTTGTGAAAGCTGGATGGACTGCCTCTTGCAGGATGAATATTATTTTAAAAATCCACCTAAAACAACTGGCAGAGAATATTTTTCGCCAATGTATATTGATACAGCCTTAAGATTTGCTCCTAAAGCGCCTGAGGATGTTATTGCTACGATTACCGCGCTTACGGCTAAAACAATAGCGCAGGCTTATGAACGATTTATTTATCCGAAGCTTGACCTTGAAGAAGTAATTGTAGGGGGCGGGGGTGCTTATAATCCTGCTATAATGAAATTTTTGCGTCACTATCTGCCAAAGCATATAAATATAAAAACACATGAAGATTATGGAATATCAAATAATTTTAAAGAGGTTATGGCATTTGCGCTACTAGGTTACTGTACTTATTACGGCATTCCGAATAATCTGCCGGAATGTACCGGCGCAAAAAAACGTGTCGTTATGGGTAAAATTACAAACTTATAATTTTACTCAACGCGCAGCCTGAAATGAGCAATGTTTGGTGCTGGTTAGTCCATTTCTCAGATAAGCCGGAACATTTGCATTAAATTTCTCAACACCCTCCAGCCCTGCTTCCGCTATTGTTTCGAAAACAAATACAAATGTTCAGAAGAAATACCTTTGCCCCTTGAGTCTGATTTATACTTTCCAGAATAAAAAATAATGTAATAAAACCCTCTCCCTGCGGGAGAGGGTAGGGTGAGGGGGCTGTTCTCCATTCCTTAGATAAGCCGGAACATTTGCATTAAATTTCTCAACACCCTCCAGCCCTGCTTCCGCTATCATTTCGAAAACAAATACAAATGTTCAGAAGAAATACCTTTGCTCCTTGATGTCGATTTACACTTTGTAGAATAATAAAATAAAAAACTAATTTGCTTTTTACCAAAAAAGAGAGGTGGTTACCCCCTCTCTTTTTGGTAAGTATTTTTCTTACAATATTATGAGCAAGAACATAAGCTGCAAGCCTGAGATTTCAAAGCATCAGCTTTTTCTGTTTTCTCCCACGGAACATCAATATCAGTTCTTCCCATGTGACCGTAAGCTGCTAATAACTGGTAGAATTTACCGCCGTTTTTAGCAGGCAAACCACGGAGGTCAAACTGTTTGATAATTGCAGCAGGTCTAAGGTCAAAGTTTTTAGATACAAGTGCAGAAATTTCGTCATCTGAAATTTTACCTGTACCGAAAGTATCAACCATGATTGAAACAGGTTCTGCAACACCGATAGCGTAAGCAAGTTCTATTTCGCATTTTTCAGCCAAACCTGCCGCAACGATATTTTTAGCAACCCATCTTGCTGCATAAGCTGCTGATCTATCTACTTTTGTCGGATCCTTTCCTGAAAAAGCACCGCCGCCGTGGCGTGAATAACCTCCGTAAGTATCAACAATGATTTTACGTCCTGTCAAACCTGCATCCCCCTGAGGACCGCCAACAACAAATCTTCCAGAAGGGTTAACCAGAATTTTTGTTCTGCTGTCAAGTTTTATTGTTTCGTGAGAGAACACTTCATCTATAACGAGTTTTTTAATATCGTTTTTGATAATTTCCTGAACCTTGGAATTATCAGATACACCGTTGATTTCAGGGTCATGCTGAGTTGAAATCAAAACGGTATCAATTCTTGAAGGTTTTCCGTCAACATATTCAACAGTTACCTGAGATTTACCGTCAGGTCGGAGGTAACTTACAAGCCCCTGTTTTCTAACCTGAGCAAGTCTATAGGATAATTTATGCGCAAGGCTGATAGGAAGCGGCATAAGTTCAGGAGTTTCGTTACATGCATAACCGAACATAATACCCTGATCGCCCGCACCGATATTTTCTGTTTCCGAAGTTGAAGTATCTGCATTATCGCTTCTTGTTTCATAAGCTTTGTTTACGCCGCCCGCGATATCGCAAGACTGTTCGTCAATGCTTGTTAAAACAGCGCAAGTTTCAAAGCTGAAACCGCCGCCTTCTTCTTCAGCATAACCGATATTTTTAATAGTATTTCTAACAACTGACGGGATGTCAACATAGCAGTCAGATGTAATTTCGCCGCAAACTAGTGCCATACCTGTTGTAACAGTAGTTTCTGCTGCAACACGTGACTGCGGTGATTTTGTCAAAAATTCGTCCAAAATAGCATCAGAAATCTGATCGCATACTTTGTCGGGGTGACCTTCCGTAACTGATTCGGAAGTGAATAAAAAGTTTCTTGGTGTCATTTCCAATTTCTCCTTAATTTGTTTTTGTACCGGCCGGTAAGTTTTTTAATTCC
>CALUVR010000004.1 GCA_944324285.1 Candidatus Gastranaerophilales bacterium
TGTAGAGTATGAAAGTTCTTGATTTATCTGGATTTGGGGGGGGGGCAAACTAGTTTAAAGCTAAAATCGGACTTTACCCTTACGGAAAATTTTTTCTCGCTGTCAGACAGGCTTTTTAAAAACGCCTTTACTTTGGCAGAAGTTTTGATAACACTTGGCATTATCGGTGTGGTTGCAGCGATGACACTTCCGGCCTTAACAGGAAAATATCAGCATAAGGCCCTTGAAGCTCAGTTTAAAAAAGCTTATGCAAATCTTCAAACAGCCATAAATACCGTAAATTCAGAAAACGGTATTTCTTATGAATGTTATACCCTTCCGGGGGCTAATTATCATTACACAGAGTGCGATGAATTCTGGCCTAAGGTTTTGGCACAATATAAAGCCATGAAAGAGTGCGGTGACTGGAAAAATAAACATTGCAGACCAAAGTATAAATCGAAAGCAGAAGTAATTGCTGCGGGCGGAACTATTAAAAATACAAACTGTTCGTTTCCTATAGATTCTCATTATGCATATAATCTAAACGACGGTTCAATGATTTATCTTTATAAAGCTTCTGATGGATTTAACTATCATAACTCTTTATTTTTCGCTTTTGATGTGAACGGTAAAAAGGGACCGAATAAATGGGGTTATGATTTATTCTATTTGAATTTATATAAGCAAAATGAAAAGTCTGCAGTTCTCGGACTTACGAATGTCTGCGAACTTATTGAAAAAGGCGGTCAGTCAGCAGAAGATGTTATGCTGAAATAGTTTATACATCACGAAGTCGTAAATAATCGTGCAAAGCTGTTCTCCAGTCACGGCAAATGTGCTGGTTATCCATAATGCTGTATTTCGGACGCTTTGCAGGTCGAGGAAATTCATCCGTAGTACAAGGCGACAAATCAACTTTCAAATCAGACTGTTTGAAAATTTCTTTTGCAAAACCGTACCAGCTTGTAGAGCCTGAGCCGCAGACGTGATATGTTCCGTACGGTTTTTGGAATAATTTTACAATCCCGTTTGCAAGTTCTACAGTCCAGGTAGGACATCCGATTTGATCGTCCACAACTTTTATACTGCCTTTTTGAGCAAGAGTAATCATTGTTTCAACGAAATTTTTGCCGTAATGCCCGTAGAGCCAGCTTGTACGTGTTATATAATATTTCTTGCAGTATTTTTTGACTGCTTCTTCGCCCATAAGTTTTGTCAAACCGTAATTATTGATAGGGTTAGTTTTGTCATCAGGTTTATACGGTTCTGTTTTGGTGCCGTCAAATACATAATCCGTTGAAATATACACAAGCGGAATATCTAATTTACCGCAAACTTTTGCAATATTTTCTGTTCCTGTTGAATTTATAAGTTTTGCAGCTTCAAAATCTTCTTCTGCCTTATCAACATTTGTGTATGCAGCACAATGGATTACTGTATCAGGGTGTTCTGCAGTCAGAATTTTTTCAACATCAGCAGGTTTTGTAATATCAAGCGAATCAACGTCAGTTTCTATAACAAAAGCTCCCATATCTTCCAGTATAGGGCATAAATCCTGCCCGAGCATGCCGTTTGCACCTGTTACGAGAATTTTCATCAGATAAGCTGTCCTTTCCGCTGTTCGACTGACTTAATCCATTTTTGATTATTTAAGTACCAGTCAATTGTCAGAAGTATACCTTCTTCAAAGGATACCGCAGGTTTCCAGCCGAGTTCTCCTGTAATCTTATCGTTGCAGATTGCGTACCGTTTGTCGTGACCGAGTCTGTCCTCTACAAATTCTATATAACTTTCATCTTTATTCATCGCATCAAGTATAAGATGTGTAATTTCAAGGTTTGTTTTTTCGTTATGACCGCCTATATTATAAATCTGCCCCGGTGTACCTTTATGAAGCACCGTGTCAATTGCCGAACAATGATCATATACATAAATCCAATCCCGTACATTCATGCCATCTCCGTAGACCGGAACTTTTTCATTTTTTAGTAATTTAGCTATAAAGAACGGAATGAGTTTTTCCGGATACTGATAAGGTCCGTAATTATTAGAACATCTTGTAATCAATGTCGGCAGCCCGAAAGTTTCAAAATATGAGCGTACGATTAAGTCCGCGCTTGCTTTTGATGCTGAATAAGGACTGTTTGGCGCAAGCGGAGTTTCTTCTGTGAAATAGCCATCTTTTCCGAGGCTTCCGTAAACTTCATCAGTGGACACTTGTAAATATCTTTCTATATGAAAAGCTTTAGCTGCCTGCAGGAGAATTGATGTTCCTTTAATATTTGTTTCAATAAACACTTCAGGTCCTGCGATTGAGCGGTCAACGTGGCTTTCAGCCGCAAAGTTTACAATCGCGTCAACTCCCGATACAACCTGCATTACAAGATGCTTATCGCAGATATCTCCATATATGAACTCATAGTTAGGATTGTCTTTAATATCGTACAAATTTTCAAGATTCCCTGCGTAAGTTAGAGCATCAAGGTTTACAATATGGTAATCCGGATGGTGTTCAAGCATATATCTTATAAAACAGCTTCCGATAAATCCGGCGCCGCCTGTGACTAATAATTTCATAAAAGCTCCTCTTTATTTATTTCTTTTAATGTAGGTTGAACTTTGTCTTTATCGCTCAAAATTGGTTCAAAATTAATTTCCCAGTCAATATTAATATCTTTGTCACTCCACAAAACGCCTCTATCTGCATCTTTATTGTATTCTCCGCTTGCTTTATAGCAGAGTTCCGCTTCATCAGAGAGAACAACAAACCCGTGGGCAAATCCTTCCGGAATATAAAGCATGTTTTTATTATTTTCAGAAAGTTCGACTTTTACATATTGACCGAAGGTTTTGGAATTTGGTCTGATATCAACTGCGACATCGTAAATTCTGCCGCGGACGCACCTGACAAGTTTTGCCTGCCCGTAAGGTTTTGCCTGATAATGCAGTCCTCTTAGAACATGTTCCGAGGATTTTGAATGGTTATCCTGATTAAATTCAACGCCAATTCCGTTTTGGGCAAATTCTGATTTTTTATAAGTTTCCATAAAAAATCCGCGGTTATCGCCGAAAACTTTCGGTTTTACAAGGATTACATCCGGAATAGATTGTCTTTCAAATTCAAACGGCATACAGGCTCCTTAATTCTTCTGACAACTATTATATCATAAAATAGATAATATGTCAGCCTTTTTCTAAGTGAATGGTGAGGAGTGAAAGGTTCAGCATAAGATTTTGAAATGGTAAAAGGAATTTTTAGCTGAAAAGACGAAGGGTCGGAATTTTACTTCCCTCTCCCTTGCTCCTCTCACAGAGGGAGAGGGAGAAGAGAACCACGCACTTCTCACTTTATTGCTCTTAACGTCTCATCGTCCTAACGTCTTAGTATCTTAGTGCCTTAGTATTTTAGTTGGGCAGGTATGCTCAACCGACTTTACCTTCTTTATTGTTGGGCTGAAAGCCCAACCTACCCTCTTCAAATATTCACCGGTTCTACTTTGTTGGGCAAGTATGCCCAACCTACTACTACATTCTCAAAGGCAGGAGGTGACACGGAAGTGCTTGAGGATTTTGAAGGAAAACCCTCACCCTTAATCCCTCTCCAAGATGGAGAGGGAAATAGCGAACCCTTCACTTCTCACCATTCACTTTTCACTCCTCTCCTCTTAACAAAATTTAAAAATACCAATTTTCTTGTTTTTATGCTACACTATTGATATAGAATGACTTGGATAATAAGGAGAAGATTTTGAGCCAGCAAAATATTTTTGAGGACGGAAAGATTGTTCCGGTTAATATTAGAGAAGAAATGAAGCGCTGTTACATTGATTATGCGATGTCAGTAATCGTAGGGCGTGCGCTTCCGGATGTTCGCGACGGGCTGAAACCTGTTCACAGACGTATTCTTTACGCAATGAACGAACTCGGAATGACCCCTGATAAACCGTTCAAAAAATGCGCCCGTATCGTCGGTGAAGTTCTCGGTAAATACCACCCGCACGGCGACAGTTCCGTTTACGAAGCGCTGGTTCGTCTTGCTCAGGATTTTAACACCAGATACCTTGTTGTTGACGGGCATGGAAACTTCGGCTCGGTTGATGGCGACGGCGCGGCTGCTATGCGTTATACGGAAGCCCGTATGCACAAGATTACCACCTCAATGCTTGCAGATATTGACTGCGAAACAGTTGAATTTGAACCGAACTTTGACGGTTCGCTGCAGGAACCTTCAGTTCTTCCGGTAAGACTGCCGATGCTTTTGTTGAACGGATGTTCCGGTATTGCTGTCGGCATGGCGACCAACATTCCGCCGCATAACCTTGCGGAAGTCGTTGACGGCACAATCGCCCTCATTGATAATCCGAATATTACGGTTTCTGAATTAATGGAATATATTAAAGGACCTGACTTCCCGACTGCGGCTACAATTATCGGGCTGAATGATATTAAACAGGCATACGAAACCGGCCGCGGTTCTATAAAAATGCAGGCGGTTGCAGGGTTTGAAGAAATTGCAGGCGGCGGCGGGCGTCAGGCGCGCACGGCAATTGTCGTAACCGAAATCCCTTATCAGGTTAATAAGTCCATGCTTATTGAAAAAATTGCGGAACTTGTTAAAGATCAGAGAATTACAGGAATTTCCGACATCCGCGACGAATCCGACCGCGAAGGTATGCGAATTGTTATTGAACTTAAACGTGACGCAAAACCTGATGTTGTTAAAAATAACTTATTTAAATACACCCAGCTTGCCACGACTTTCGGTGTAAATATGCTTGCACTCTGCGGTAAACAGCCTAGATTAATGAATTTGTACGAAGTTCTTTCGGAATTTGTTGAACACAGGGTTGAAATCGTCACAAGAAGAACAATCTTCTTCCTCAAAAAAGCTAAAGTACGCGCGCATATTTTGGCAGGTTTAATCATTGCACTCGGTTCAATTGATGAAGTTATTGAACTTATCAAAAAATCCAAAACAACCGATGAAGCAAGAGAAGGCTTGATGTCGAGGTTCGGGCTTGACGCTGATCAGGCTAACGCAATCCTTGAAATGCAATTGAGAAGATTGACAGGATTGGAGCAGGATAAGGTTAAGGCTGAATATGATGAACTCTTGAAGAAAATTGCGGAATACGAAGAAATTCTCTCAAGCCGCCAGAAAATTCTTGATATTATTAAAACTGAATTGTTAGAAGATAAAGAAAAATACGGTGACGACAGAAAAACTCAAATTCTTCCGGAACAGGGCGAAGTGACGATTGAGGACTTAACCCCTAACACTCCGATGGCTGTATTTATCACTCATCAGGGATATTTGAAACGTATTTCTCTTGATACATTTGAACGCCAGAACCGTGCAACCCGCGGAAAATCAGGCATTAAGACTAAAGAAGATGACGATATTCAGCACTTCTTCACAGCAATGATGCACGATAAAGTGTTGTTCTTCTCATCTAAAGGAACTGTTTACAGTCTGAATGTCTACGACTTCCCTGAAGGCGGTCGTCAGGCTAAGGGATTGCCTATCATTAACGTTCTGCCTATAGATCAGGATGAAATGATTACGGCCGTTGTACCTGTAAGCAATTTCTCGCATGAATTAAACCTTATTATGCTGACGAAAAAAGGCTACATCAAACGTATTGAACTTGATAACTTTGTAAACATTCGCCGCAACGGTATTATCGCAATCGGTCTGGAAGAAGGGGATGAACTCAAATGGGTTAAACTCGCGACAGGACGCGATGAAATTATCATCGGAACCTCCTGCGGTATGGCAATAAGATTCCCGATTGAAGATTTAAGACCTCTGGGCAGAAGCGCAAGAGGGGTTACTTCAATGAAACTTCGAACAGGCGATGAAATTATCGGATGTGACATTGTTCCGCGCGACTATGACGCTGATTTGCTTGTCGTAACGTCTGACGGTTTCGGCAAACGTACAAAACTTTCCGAATTCAGAACCCAGAATAGAGGCGGTATCGGATTAATCGCAACAAAATTCAAATCAAATACATCAAGACTTGTTGCACTGACTATCGTAAAAGATTCTGATGATATAATGATGGTTACGGCAAACGGAGTTGTTTCAAGACTGAACGCAGGCTCGATAAGCTGTCAGGGCAGACCGGCAACCGGCGTCCGTGCTCAGAACCTTGTTGATAACGATGTTGTTGTATCGGTTAACAAAATCGTAAACCCTGATAATGACGAAACGATTATAAAAGACAATGCGGCTGCTGACGCAGCAGAGGCTGAACAGAACGTTTCCCAGACAAGTCTTTTAGACAACAATCAGGGTGAATAATTCAGAACTTAAAAATTAGATAAACTGATTGAAGAATATCTTAATCAAATGGAGGAAGGTTGAATGCTTCAAATTATTTTGCTTATTGCAGTTGGTATATTTGGAGGGTACGCACTTAACAGAATGACAAAACCTCCTGTAGAAAATAAAAAATTGTAATAGATACATAGGGCGGAATTCAAGAATTCCGCCCTAAAAAATTGCAAATACCATAAAAATATGGTATCATTTTTTTATGAGTATTGATTTTTCAAACTTTAAATCCGCGCTTAAAACTTTGAAAGCGGGTATGGTGATTCTTAATAAAAATAAGGATACTGACCTTGCTGATATGCTGGAAGATTCCTGCATAAAAAGATTTGAATATACTCTTGAGATTGCGCGCAAATTAATGAAAAAAGTTCTCAAAAAGGTTTACGGTAAATCTGAAGAAGAGCTTACTGTTAATAATGTTTTCAGGTTTATGCAAGGCTACGGATTTATTCAGGATTGGGAAAACTGGCGCGGATACTATGAAAAACGTAATAATACCGCTCATGAATATAATCTCGAAAAATCAAGAAAATTGGTTGAAATAATTCCTGAATTTATAAAAGATGCGGATTTTTTATCAGAAAAATTTGATGAGATAAAAGAATGATAGCGGGCGTTACTGAAGAAGAAATTTCTATTATTAAAAATATCCTGAAGGATTATACCGGAGAATTTTTTGCCTATGGCTCGCGTGTAACAGGAGGTTTCTCACCTCTTTCAGATTTAGATATCCTTGTAAAATGTGAGGATTTTCAAAAGTTTAAATCTGAATTGAAGTTTAAATTTGACGAAAGCAGATTGCCGTATGTTCTGAATTTTACGGATTACAACTCTATTGATAAAAATTTTTATGATTTGATTAAGAAAGATTTAGTTAAATTGAATTAGAATTTTTGATATATAATAGAATTATGGATAGACAAGATTTTATTAACGCAAAGCGTATTGTATTTAAATTCGGCACTAATATTCTAAGAGGAGAAGACGGCTCTGTTTCCTTGCCGAGAGTGTTTTCATTTATTGAAAACATAGCAGCACTCGTAAAAGCAGGGAAAGAGGTTATTATCGTAACTTCAGGTGCCGTGGGGCTTGGCAGGAAGCGTCTCGGGCTTGAAGGCTCTAAAGGTACCGCTCTAAAACAGGCGTGTGCCGCTATCGGGCAGAGTAAACTGATGTCAATTTATGAAAACGGTTTTGATTCCTACGGGCTTGTTGCGGCTCAAATTCTTTTAACGGAAGACGACTTTTCTATAAGGACAAGATATTTAAGCCTCCGTACAACCCTGAACAAACTCCTTGAACTTGGGACGGTTCCTGTTATTAACCAGAATGATACGGTTTCAAACGTTGATATAATTCCGCGTTACGAAAATATGCAGGTTTGTTTTTCCGATAACGATAAACTTTCTGCGCTTGTTGCAAGCGAACTTGATGCGGATTTACTGGTGATTTTGTCTGACGTGGATGGTTTGTACAACGAAAATCCTAAAACAAATCCGAATGCCAAAATTATCCGAGAAGTCGATGAGGTTACGGATGAAATCTGTGCAATGGGAACCGATGCCTCTGAAGGCGGCAGAGGCGGCATGAGAACAAAACTGGAAGCTGCGCGTATGGTGACACGTTTCGGCGGGAAAGTTCTGATTGCAAACGGTACTGTTCCTTATATTATTAAAAAGATTTTTAATGGAGAGGATTACGGTACAATGTTCCTCCCGCAAAATGAAGGACTTTCGGATAAAAAACGTTGGATTGGCTATGCCACAAATATTATTGGAAAAATCGTCGTCAACAACGGCGCCAAAAAAGCTCTTTGCGAAAAAAGAAAGAGCCTTCTTCCAATCGGTGTTACAAGTGTTATTAATACCTTTGATAAGGGCGATGTTGTATCTATCCTTGATGAAGAAGGAAACGAATTTGCACGCGGTATTGTGAATTATGATTCGGTTTCGTGTAAACGTGTTATGGGCAACCATTCCGACGATATTATGAAGATTTTGAATTTTAAAAACTACGACGCGATTATAACCCGTGATAATATAACTATTTTATAATGCGCAGGCTACGTCTTGGAACCCTGCCTGTGTAACTGCGGAAATTTTGAAAAGAGGTAATTATGGATTTTATTGAAATTGCAAAAGCTGCCAAAAAAGCTTCTCTGGAAATTGCAGATTTGCCGGCTGATATTAAAAATAAAGCACTTTTAAAAGTCGCAGATGCAATTGAGGCGAGTAAAGATGAAATTTTTGCGGCAAATAAAGAGGATTTGGCAGCCGCAGAAACCCTTGTGCAGTCCGGCGAAATTAATAAATCCACTTTTAACCGTCTTAAACTCGACGAAAATAAAATGCGCGATATGATTCAAGGAATACGCGATATCGCAAAATTAGACGATCCTGTGAATAAAAAACTTCTTGTAAGAGAACTGGATGAAGGGCTGACATTATATAAGGTTTCCTGTCCGATAGGGGTTTTGGGGATAATCTTTGAGGCGCGTCCTGATGTTATTTCCCAGATTTCGTCGCTTGCAATTAAATCCTCCAACGCTGTTATTCTGAAAGGCGGAAAAGAATCTAAAAACACAAACCGTACAATTCTCGGAATAATAAATTCCGCGCTTGAAAAAGTGGACGGTTTTCCGAAAAATGTATTAAATCAAGTTTTTTCACGTGACGACGTTGCGGAAATGTTAAAATGCGACAAATATATTAATCTGATTATCCCGCGCGGCGGCAACAGTCTTGTAAAATTTATTAAAGAAAATACGAAAATTCCTGTTCTCGGGCATGCCGACGGAATTTGCCATATCTTTGTCGATGAAAGTGCGGATTTGGAGATGGCAGAAAAAGTTATAGTTGACGCCAAAACTCAATATCCGAGCGCCTGCAATTCCGTGGAAACCCTTCTAATCCATGAAAACTTTACAGAAAAGGATAAATTACTTGCCGCCCTGCAGCTTGCAGAAATTAAACTGGAATTCAACCCGGAAAGCTGGTCGCACGAGTACGGTGATAAAATTCTTTCTGTAAAAACTGTCCGTAATGTCGATGAGGCAATTGAACATATAAATACCTTTGGATCCGGGCATACGGAAAGTATTATTACGAAAAATATTGAAAATGCAGAAAAATTTATGAACAAAGTGGATTCGGCAGGGGTATATTTTAATACCTCAACCCGTTTTGCAGACGGTTTTCGCTACGGCTTCGGCGCGGAAGTGGGAATTTCCACAAACAAAACCCACGCAAGAGGACCTGTCGGGCTTGAAGGTTTAACTATTTACAAATACAAACTCGTCGGAAACGGACATATTGTAGCTGATTACGCATCAGGCGAAAAAACTTTCCACCACAGAGATTTGCCGCTATAGGTTAATGTTTTTTCATTTCTTTATGCAGGACTTCTTCAAATGAAACAATCGGTTTCATCTGATATCCGCAGTCGTCAGATAAGGCGCCGCCCATAGAGAAAAGTTCCTCCTGCGGGTATCTTCTGCAAATCCCGGGGCGAGTTTTGTGGATTTTACACTTATGCGTTTCTGGGTCTAAATTCATGCACTCAAACACAAGCCCTGTTTCATCTTTATCTATAACCTTCAAATAAGTATAAAACCTGTGCAGGTATTTTAGTTTTTCAAACTCTTTTTCGTCCTGAATGACGTGTTTGTAGTGTTTTACATAAATTTTTGTACAGCATTTACCGCAGGCTTTGCATTTGCCTGTGCGGTAATATTTCCGCCTCAGAATTTTTGAAAGGATAAATTTTCTGATTGGAAGAATAAAATTTTCTATCTTTGTAACGATTTGTAAATCTTTCATTTCCCTACCCGCAAAAGAATTTTTTCAGGGGTATTTATAAGTACGTAACACTACCGAATTATAAATACCATAACAATACTATAACATAACCAAAATAACCAACCTTGACCTCTTGATAATCAAAAATAAAGAGGTCTTTTTTTTATTTGAAAAAAATGTTAATATAATTATTATGGTTATTTTTTAAATATAAGGAGATGAATATGCTTCAGGATAGATACGGAAGATTGACAATAATTGTGGCTTTTGTGATTATCGGAGTGATACTGATGATGGCGCCCGGCATGAATTCTGATAAAGTAAGCAGTAATTCTCACAATTCAGCAGTTACGACACAGGAAAGTTCAACAGCTTCAACAAATAATGGCTCTGCAACTGCTAATTCCGGTATGAATAATTATGAAGCATCATCGTCAACAGAAGGTTCCTCAACCCTTGTTTCACCGGAAAGACAAATGCTTGATTCCTGGGGGATGAGTGAGAGTGTAACTCAATCAGAACCTGAAGCGGAAGCTTCCCCTGAAGTTTCTGTACCTGTGGCTGCTCCCGATTACGAACCGGAAACCAGCGAAAATATTACTAAAACGGAAGTTGAGGGTACTTCTTCCCTTGAAAGTCATACCTCATCCGCAGAAGAAGCTGCACCAGCAGAACCTAAAAAAATTCTCAGGGTCGGAGAGAAGTGTTTTGCCGCTCCTAAAAAAACTGTTTTTATGCTGAATACAGAATGCAGCAAGGTAGCAACTCTTTTCGGACTTCACGCTTGTCCTTTAAAAGATGTAAAAGATGAATGGGCAGGTGCCGTAAGAACTTGCGGCGGAATAGGCAGGATGCCTACAATGGATGATTTACTTGCGCTTGCGCGTGTTCTTTATTCAAGTAACAGTATTGCTATCAGCGAGAAAGATAAAGTTCAGATTAAGGCTTATGGTAAATTTTCGGAAAAGCCCAGCGGAACTGACAATATGTCGTTTAATGATCTGATTTATGTACCGGATATTGCTCAAAAATTGTATATGCCGGAAGCGTCCGAAGAAGGATTTTCTATATGGGGAAATACAGAAATCAGCCCTGAGTACGCACTTGCAGTAACCTATGGTAAAAATGCAGTAAAATACAATAGTGCTACTTTGCGTACTTCCGAAAATTTTTATACAATGTGTCAGGTTAGTTGTGAATAATTTTATGCGGCAGGCTGATTTAACTGTTTAATAAAAATACATTATTTGAAGGAGTTACTTTACAAGAAGATAGTTTATCCTGATTGTAGAGATATTCTATCGTACTTTTATAACTTGGGGAATAAGGGCATGCTTTTTGTATTTAGTATTACAAAATGTAACTAAAATTTAAGTTATGTTAATATGCCTGAAATCATGTCAACATCATGGTTTTGGAGATTATTAAGTCGGCTTATGTACACTTAATATAAAATAGTTGTCCGCGCATGGGAATAAGAGTACAATTAAAATATGCTCGTAAATGAGACATTTCTTGTAGAGGGTTAGATTATTTATGTTTGAAACAGTAAAAAAAAATCTTACACGTATACAGGAAGAAATCGCACCTTATACACCTAATATTATTGCAGTTACAAAATACTTCGGGCAAGATGCCATTATCGCTGCTTATCAGGCAGGGCTGAGAAATTTTGGAGAGTCCAGAGCTATTGAAGCTATTGAAAAAATTAATCAACTCCCTTCTGAGATAAGAAATAATTCAATATTCCACTTTATAGGTCATTTACAGACAAATAAAGCCAAAAGGGTTGTTGAACATTTCGATTATATTCATTCAATCGACAGCGTAAAACTTGCAAAAGCAGTATCAAATGCAGCGTTTGAGCTTGGAAAGGAGCAAAAAGTTCTGCTACAGCTTAATAACGCGCACGAAATACAAAAATTTGGATTTGATAAATCGGAATTGTATGAAGCTTTTGGCGAAATAAAAGCCCTTAAAGGAATAGATGTTAGAGGACTAATGAATATGGCGCCTTTAGGAGCTTCTGAGGACGAATTGGAATGTTTGTTTACGGAGGTTGTATCTGTAAGAAATACTTTGGAGGAAAAGTTTAACTGCTCACTCCCCGAAATTTCGATGGGAATGAGTCAGGATTATGTTATTGCGGCACGGTGCGGTGCTACAATGCTCAGAATAGGCAGAAAATTATTCAGTTAAAGTAAGATAAATTTAATAACGGAGGAAAAACGGTGGCAGTTGTTACAGACAAAATTAAATCAGTAGTTGATTTTTTGGTAAAAGGCTTTGAGCCGAGAGAATCTTTTGAAGATTTGGCAGATGAAATGAATGAAGAAGCTTATGAAGTTCAGGATAATCTTGCGATTGATCCTGCATATTCATACCAGCCTAAACAGGATAAAACAAATGAATTAAAAGTTGTTAATCATCCGAATTACCGCGGATATGAAGTTCTTGTAATGGAACCTCGTTCATTTGATGATGCTGCCCAGATTGTCCAACACCTTAAAGATAGAAAAACACTTGTTCTTAACCTTCATTTATTAGATAAAGAACAATCCCAGAGAACTATTGATTTTGTCTGCGGCGCTGCTCATGCCCTTAATGGCAAGCCTCAAAAAGTCGGCGATTTGGTATTTGTATTCACACCGAGCAACGTAACTTTGTCTGTAGATATAAAGACAAATCAGAATAAATTTAATGATTCATTGTGGAGAGCACCTCTGCAATAGTCAATTATGGGATAAGAAGAAAGAGGATAGTTTTTAAAATAACGGAACGATTTTATCGTTCCTTTTTTTTGCCTTGTGCAATTTATGGAATTATGATATGGTTTATCTGTTATGAAAAATAAAACTTATGCGATAGCCTGTAATCCGAATATTGAACGCTCTTTGCAGGTGCGTTTGAAGCTTGAAGCTGTATTAAAAAAATATAATATCTTTGCGGAAATCATAGATATTGACAGTTTAAAATCCGGGTATGATTTTGTATTTGTAATCGGCGGGGATGGTACGATTTTGAAAACGGCGAGATTTTATTCAAAAACCGAAACCCCTGTATTCGGAATAAATCTTGGACGTTTAGGTTTCCTTTCTCAATCCTCTGAGGAAAATATCGAAAAATCAGTAAAATTGATAATGGAGGGAAAGTTTGTTGTTGAAAACAGGATTATGCTGCAGTATAAAAATTCCCTTGCATTAAATGATTTTGTGGTAAAAGGTTCTGTAACGGGCAGAACATCGCGTTTTACGCTGAAGATAAATGATAAACCTGTTTGCGACTATCTTGCGGACGGGATAATAATTTCAACGCCTACGGGTTCAACGGCATACGGGCTTTCTGCAGGCGGACCTGTTGTATTCCCGTCATTAAATGCGTTTGTGGTGGTTCCGATTTGCCCTCATACGCTTGCTGCGCGTCCGCTCGTAATTCCGGATAATGAGGTTATATCAATATCTTCGTGTTCCGGAGAAAAAAACTATGTGATATCTGCAGACGGTCAGGAGTATTTTCAAACTTCTTCAGATATAATTATTTCTAAATCCCTGTATACGGCAAAACTAGCACTTTTAGACAATACAGATTTCTATTCAATTTTGAGAGATAAGCTTCACTGGGGAATTTCTCCGGCTCACATAAAATAATATATTAATTTTTGTTCATAATTGTTGCGAAATTATTGTACTTTTTGCCTATTTAAAATAGTATGGTAATATACCATTGGGGTGCACTTTAATAAAGGTGCAAATTAAAGAAGGCAAAAGTAAATATATAATAAAAGAGGTAAACATAGTGGAAAATTTCGTATCAGATATCTTTGCAAAGAAAGATGAATCAAATGCACAGACTCCTTCGCGTTCACCGGTAAATCCGACAAAAATAAAAGTTGTAGGTGTCGGCGGCGGCGGCGGGAACGCAGTTAACAGAATGATTAAATCAGGATTATCAGGTGTTGAATTCTGGTTAATGAATACAGACTTACAAGTTCTTGAATACGGTCAGACAAAGAATAAAATTCAGTTAGGTGCAAAATCTACAGCAGGTCTTGGTGCAGGAGGAGATCCTTCCGTAGGTGAAAAAGCTGCAGAAGAAGCTCAGCAGGAAATTACAGAAGCACTTGATGGCGCTGATATGGTATTTATCACTGCAGGTATGGGTGGCGGAACCGGTACCGGTGCGGCTCCTGTAGTTGCTAAAATTGCTAAAGAACTCGGTATTTTAACAATTGCTGTAGTTACAAAACCGTTCTCTTGGGAAGGGCGCAAAAGACAAAATCAGGCTGCACAGGGACTTGAAAAACTTAGAGAAGCTGTTGATGCAGTGATTGTTGTTCCGAATGATAAATTGCTTCAAGTTGTTGACAGACAAGTATCTCTTATGGAATCCTTTATTATTGTTGATGAAGTTCTTTTGAGAGGTGTTCAGGGTATATCTGATATCATTACGGTTCCTGGTCTTATCAACGTAGACTTTGCTGATGTTAAATGTGTAATGCAGGCATCAGGCTCTGCGCTTATGGGTATCGGTCGCGGCACCGGCGAAGGCAGAGCTGTTAAGGCTGCTGAAATCGCTATTAATTCGCAGCTGCTTGAATCTTCAATCAACGGTGCAACCGGTGTTATCGTTAATATCACCGGTGGTCCTGACATGACTCTCCATGAAATTTCTGACGCAGCCAATATTATCCACGATGCTGTAACAGAAGATGCAACAGTTATTATCGGTACTGCCGTAAATGAAAATATCAATAATGAAATTCAGGTAACTGTAATTGCTACGGGATTTGAATTGAAAAATGAATCTCCTGAAATTACAAAGAACGAAAATGCAATCAAACAAATGAGTGCCTCTGATTTCTTTGCAAGTTCATTTAATACCTCTGCAGGCGTCCAGCAGTCAAATGTAAGACGTTCAATCCAGCAGGGAGCTTCATCTAATTTCACAAACATAGAAATCCCTGATTTTCTGAAAAAATAGTGAAAAATTGATTATAAAACTTAGAAAAGCCTCCGGAGGTTTCGGGGGCTTTTTAGTTTATCCGGAAATTTTTCGTGTCCGGCAGTAAATCGAAAATTTTTCCAGCGTTGAGCAAATCCAGGAAACCAACGGCAAGCGGCGATATCGGATTAATTATTTCTTTTTATTTTTTGAATTTTTCTGATTACGCTGCTGCTGGGCGTGGGGATGTGCAGAATATGACGTTTGGATACGTTTAACGGAATAAACATCGGGGATTGCCTGTATGCAGTTGATGACCTTTTTCAGGGTTTCGACGTTATCAAGTTCTATCCCGAGTTCTATGACCCCGATACGGTTACTTTTTGATTTCACGTTTGCATAATTAATGTTGATATTATTATCGGAAACGGCAGCTATAATGTCTTTTAAAAGACCCATTTTTTCGCCTGTTTCAATGCGGATTGTGGTTGAATATGTTTTATTAATATTTTGTCCTGACCAGTGGATATCCATTAAACGTTCAGGCTGTACGTTTTCGAGTGTTTTACAGTCAATTCTGTGGACGGAAACTCCTTTTGAGCGCGTTACAACCCCGACGATAGGTTCACCCGGAATAGGAGAGCAGCAACGGGCAAATGAATACATTAAACCTTCAAGTCCGACAATATCCTTTTCGGATTTTTTTCTGTTTGAGGTATGGAAAGCATTTTCGACTGTTTTTTGCTGCGGCTTTTTAAGTTTATTTATAACTTTGTTAACTGTTGTTTCGCCATAGCCAAGCGCGGCAAAAAGGTCATCTGCGCTTTGATAATTCATTAATTTTGCGACTTTATCAAATTCGCCCTGTTTCATATAGTCGTCAAAGACGGCTTTAGTGAGTTCGTGTTCAAGATTAGCTTTTCCTGTTTCAAGGTGGGCTTCTCGGTTATTTTTCTTGAACCACTGTTTAATTTTAGAGGCTGCCTGTTTTGTGACAACAAAGTTAAGCCAGTCAAGCCGCGGGGCAGGCGTTTTTGAGGTTAAAATCTCAACTATATCTCCGTTATTGAGTTTTGTGTCAAGCTGGGCAATTCTGCCATTTATGAGGGCGCCTACAGTTTTGTTGCCGACTTCCGAGTGGATACGGTAGGCAAAATCAACGGGAGTGGCATTTTTCGGAAGATCAAATACATCGCCGTTCGGAGTGAATGCAAACACCTGATCAGAGAAAAGGTCTAATTTTACGGAATTTACGTAATCCTGAGCGGACGTCATATCTTTATCGTATTCAACGAGTTTTCTCATCCAGGAGAATTGTCTGTCTGATTGGGCGTCCGCTTTTTGGGAGCCTTTTTCTTTGTATCTCCAGTGAGCAGCAACCCCGTATTCCGCTACTTCGTGCATTTCCCATGTTCTAATCTGGACTTCCAGAGGTTTTGAGCGCGGTCCGATTACTGATGTGTGCAGTGATTGATACATGTTGCCCTTTGGCATTGCGATGTAATCTTTGAACCTCCCGGGAATCGGCTTAAATTGAGAATGAATAAGCCCTAGAACTTCGTAGCATTCTTTTTCCGTATCAACAATTACGCGAACTGCAGTAATATCGTAAAGTTCGTGAAAGGCAAGGTTCAGACGCTTCATTTTTGCGTAAATACTGTAATAGTGCTTGGCGCGTCCCGTAATCTGAGCGTTTATCCCGCTTTTTTTGACGTCTTTTGAAATCTTATCTATTAAAAGTTGAACCGTCATTTCTCGTTCTGCTTTTGTCTGGGAAACAAGCTGTGCGATTTCAAAATATTTGTCGGGTTCAAGATACCTGAGTGATAAATCTTCAAGTTCTGCTTTTATTTTATAGATACCTAAGCGGTTTGCGAGCGGGGCAAAGATATCAAGAGTTTCTCTTGCAATTTTCTGTTGTTTTTGTGTTGCCATGAAGTTGAGTGTCCGCATATTATGCAGGCGGTCTGCAAGTTTAAGGAAGATAATCCTTATATCATTAGCCATTGCAATAAATAAACGACGGAAATTTTCTGCCTGACGTTCTTCCTTAGATTTAAACTGCAATTTCCCGAGCTTTGTAACCCCCTGAACAAGCGTCAGAACATCTTTGCCGAATTTTGCTTCAATTTCTTCAGGTTTGGTATCAGTATCTTCTAAAATATCATGCAGAAATGCCGCAATAACCGTATGAGTATCAGCTTTTAAATTGACAAGAATTTTTGCGACTTCAACCGGATGGATAATATATGGTTCTTCAGAAACTCTGTATTGACCATCGTGAAGTTTCTCCGCAAAATGGAAGGCTTCTTCAATTTGTTCAATATCCGCTTCTTCTCTGTTTTGCGCGATTAGTGTTTGTTTGATTTCATCAAATAGCGATTTTTCTGACATGATATAATAATATTACGAATTTTATTTCTTAATTTCAAGAAAAAACGGTAAATTTCATACATAAGGATTACAGATGTCAAAAGAAGACGGCTTAATTATAAAATTAAAAATTTCACCAAATGCTTCCAAAAACGAAATTATAAAAACGGAAGAAGGGGTTAAGGTAAAGATTACGGCGCAGCCGATAGACGGCAAAGCTAATAAAGCTTTGATTGAATTTTTGTCAAAACATTTTAAAATCCCGAAATCTTCTATTGAAATTCTCCGCGGTGAAACATCTAAAGAAAAAACTCTATTGATAAAAACCCGGGATGATGATAAAATTTCCATTATAAAAAACGTTTTACAATAAACCCTTTGTGCAGGGTTTGAAATGAAAGGAGTTATGTTAAATGAAGAAAAAAATAACGGCACTGCTTGCCGGATTGTTTCTTTTAGGCGGATTGTCAGTATCGGCGCTTGATAAGCATGCTGAAACTCTGGCTCTCCTTCCGACAATGAATACTGAATCAACGGCTCAAAATAGAATCTGGGTCGGTACATTCCAGCTTGTATGGAATGATTTGATGGACGGCATTGTTAAAGGTCCTGTTAAATTCAAAGGCAAAAAATCTATTGCGGCAGAACAGCTTAACAAACAGGACTTTACAAAGGAAATGCTTTCTGAAAATTCTTACTACACAAAATACGGAGAAACCTCTCCTGAACTTAAAAAAGCAATAGAAGAAGGCATAAAAGAAAAATTCAATGAAACAAGCGATGTTCTTGATTCTGCTGACTGGACGCCGGGGGCTGAAAAATACACCCTCTATGCTATGCTGAAAAAAGATTTCAAATTCCTCACCGCATTTGATAAATTAAAACAGGAAAAATTCGGCAAAAATAAAGAAAAAGTTCAGTATTTCGGTATAGATAAAAACAGTGACAAAATCCTTGATAAAACGGTTCATGTCATGTTCTACAATTCTTCAAAAGATTTTGCTGTTGTAATTTATACCCAGACAGATGATGTTCTTTATTTATACAGAACAAATGATGACAAAACTTTTGACAAATTATATTCAGATATGTTCATGAAAAGAGCAAAATATGACGGTACAACGGATTTTACAGAAAAAGATCTGTTAAAAGTCCCGAATATTGCACTCTATAAAGAACAATCATTTGATGAACTGTGCAACAGACCTATTAAAGGTACAAATATGCAGCTTGACAAAGCTCTGGAGACAGTTGATTTCAAAATGGATAATGAAGGTGTAAAACTGAAAAGCGAGGCAATAATTGCAACTAAAATGTCAGCGTTGCTTCCTGCCAAAAAAGTTAAACCTAGAAAATTCTATTTTGATAATACATTTGTAATGTTTTTGCAGGAACAGGGCAAAGACAAACCTTATTTTGCAATGAGGGTAACAGATGTTGCCGCAATAAACAAAACCGAAAGAAAATAAACAATATCGAAATATAGTCGGAGGTTTTTATAAAACCTCCGGCTTTATATCACATTAATAATACAAATTTTGGAGGATAGTCATAATCCTGTAAAAATATATAATAGTAACTAATATATTGTCGTAATTTTAAAAGGGAATAAGGATGCATAATTTTCTTAATAGGTTGTTTTTTGTGTTTGTTTCTCTTATGGTTGTTTTGCAGCCGGCTTACGCCCGTGTGCGCCACAGAGGCTCGCACAAGTCTTATATAATTGAATTTGCAATGCTCGGGGCGCTTGCGCTGTATTTTTACGTTAAAGATAAAGCTTAACAGAAAATAGAAAACAGGTAAACTTTATGGCTAAGGTTAAATCGAAATGGGTTTGTACGGAATGCGGATATGAAACAGCCGGATATTTAGGCAAATGCCCTGAATGCGGTTCATGGGGAAGTTTAGTTGAAGAGGTTCAGTTCTCTGAAAAACTTCCGAATGCTGCGGCAAACGAATTTATTAATACTGAAAAGCCGACCCTTTTGAAAGATATTAAAGTGGATGAAAGCGTCAGAGTTTCAACAAATATTCCTGAATTTGACAGGGTTTTAGGCGGAGGTTTTGTGCAGGGGTCGCTTGTTCTGCTTGCAGGCGATCCGGGAATAGGGAAATCCACGATTACTCTGCAAACCTGTGGTGAACTTTGTAAATCAGGCAGAAAAGTTCTCTATATCTCCGCGGAAGAAAGCGCAGCTCAATTAAAACTCCGTGCCGAACGCCTCGGAATTAATTCTGATAATCTTTATATCTACCCCCAGACTAATATGGAAAATATCAAATCCCAAATAGAAGAAATCTCACCTGATTTTGTCGTTGTAGATAGTATTCAGGCAATATATTCAAACAATGTCCCGAGTTCAGCAGGGTCAGTTTCTCAAATTCGTGAATGCTGTAACCTCTTAATGCATATTGCAAAAAGTAAAAATATTACAACGGTTGTAATCGGACACGTAACCAAAGACGGAAATATCGCAGGACCGAAAGTTCTTGAGCACATGGTGGATACGGTTATTTATTTTGAAGGGGACAAATACAAATCCTACAGAATGCTCCGTTCTATGAAAAACCGTTTTGGCAACACCTCAGAAGTCGGAATTTTTGAAATGATTGCAACGGGTCTCAGGTGCGTTTCAAACCCTAATGAACTATTTTTAAACGAGCGCTCTCTGGTAGCGGCTCCGGGAAGTGCAATAGTTGTAACAAATGAAGGTACAAGACCTTTGATGGTGGAAATTCAGGCGCTTGTCGGAATGACTTCATACCCGACGCCAAGGCGGGTTACCAACGGGGTTGACATAAGCCGTCTGCACCAGATTTTAGCGGTTCTGGAAAAACGTGTCGGACTTAATCTTTCCAAGCAGGATGTATATGTAAACGTTATGGGCGGAATAGATGTCGATGAACCGAGTGCGGATTTAGGAATTGCGCTTGCGGTTGCAACATGCGCCCGTGATGTTGTCGTGGACAGTCAGACTGTAATTATCGGTGAAATCGGACTTTCAGGCGAAATTCACCCCGTAAATAATATTGAAAAACGCCTCAATGAAGCTGCTGCTACAGGTTTTAAAAAAGCTATTATCCCGTACGCAAACGATGTTCCTCAGGACTTAAAGAAAATAGAAATCGTCAAAGTAAAACGCTTAATGGATGCCATCGCTGCCTGTGTCTCAGTGCAAGTGTGAATGGAGGTTTCCCTCGCTGGCAGCAAGTGAAAGTAAAATTTGAAGAGTATTACCTGCATTGAAAATGGAGAGTGACAGCGTTAGAGGTGGATGGCTTAAAGCAATTATTTTTGTTTCTGAACGCCTTTTGCGTCTTTTACTATAAACGGTCTTACAAATGCCCAGGTTCCGTATAGTGATGTCAATAATCCCGCTGTCATTGTGCCTTTGAATAATTTTTGATGCTTTGTTTTATTTACAAGCCCGCCTAACGTTACAAGAGTTGTTCCTGTCATTATTCCGAGATAACCCTTGAAAATCGTCCGCGGTACCACAATCGTATCTGTCATATCAGACGAATTTTTTGTCTTTTCATGAATTTTGTCGAGCCAGCTTTCCCGTTGCTTTTGCGTGTTTCCTTTAAATTCGGCGGTGCTAATCTTTTGTATTCTCATAAATTTTTCCCTAATCTTAATCAGGAATGTGTTCAAATATATCCTGAATTCTGCAATTTAAAGCATTACACAATTTGTTTAAAGTTTCAAGTTCTATTGTTTTTGTTTTGTCGTGGTAAATCCTGAACACTGTTACATGTGTAAGTCCTGCAATCCGTGCGACTTCTGCCATATTAAGCCTTCGCCTGCCCATTATTTCCGAGAGTTTATTTTTAATCATATTTAAATTTTGCATTTTTGATTAACTCTTGTAAAATGTATTATATTATTTAATCATTATTTATAATTTAAGATAATTAACTTTTTCTTAATAATTCATGCGGTCTAAACCTATTGATTAGTTTTTTTGTTAATGATATAAAAAACATGTTATAGATTTACAGAATAAGAAGGAGTAAATACTTATGGTAAATGTAGCAATTAACGGTTTTGGTAGAATCGGTCGTAATACATTACGTGCCGCTATCAGAGAAGGTATTTTTGACAAAATTAATTACGTTGCAATCAATGACCCTGGTTTGAAACCGGCTGATGCAGCTAGACTTTTCAAATATGACTCTGTTATGGGTAAATTTGACGGTGAAGTTGAAGCTTACGATGAAGGTATTATCGTAAACGGTAAAAAAATTAAATTCTTCGCAGAAAAAGATCCTGCTCAATTGCCTTGGAAAGATTTAGGCGTTGAAGTTGTTGTTGAATCAACAGGTTTCTTCACAGATGCTGAAAAAGCTAAAGCTCACATCACTGCTGGTGCTAAGAAAGTTATCATCTCAGCTCCTGCTACTAACGAAGATATTACAATCGTTTTAGGCGTTAACGACAAAGAATACGATCCTGCTAAGCACAATGTAATTTCAATGGCATCTTGCACAACTAACTGCTTGGCTCCTGTAGCTAAAGTTATCGACGAAAAATTCGGTATTGTTAAAGGTTTGATGACAACTGTTCACTCATACACTGGTGACCAGAGAATCTTAGACGCCGGTCACAAAGACCCTCGTCGTGCTAGAGCTGGCGCTTTGAACATCGTTCCTACAAAAACAGGTGCTGCCAAAGCTGTTGCTCTTGTTTTACCTCAATTAAAAGGTAAATTGGACGGTTTCGCTATGAGAGTCCCTACTCCGGACGTATCTTTGGTTGACGTTGTATTTGAACTTTCAAAAGACGTTACAGTTGAAGAAGTTAACGCAGCATTAAAAGAAGGTGCTGACGGTCACGTTCTTTGCTACACTGAAGAACCGCTTGTATCTTCTGACTATGTTGGTACTTCTCAATCATCTACAGTTGACGCTTTATTAACTCGTGTAATGGGCGGCAATCAGGTTAAAATCATTTCTTGGTATGATAACGAAATGGGTTATTCTACAAGATTGGCTGAAACTACTTTGATGGTTGCTTCAAAATTATAATTTCAAATTGTAATTAAAAAGACCTCTCGAAAGAGAGGTCTTTTTTGTTCTAAAATCCGTACAAAAAATTTTTATTCACACTTAGTGTTTTTGTTCAGGGAAAGTCCTTCACAGTGCAGGTAATCCATGTTCTCGTTTATAATGACCCAGGCAGTGCAGCCCCTGCCCTGGTCTACCCCGCTTTTTTTAGGATTGCAATAGTTATCAAACAGATAGTAGCCTGAAACTCCCCATTGAATTATCTTATTTTTCTGAATGGAAAATGAAAATACATCTTTCCCCATAGTGTTCGGTGGAGTTGCCCCGTTAACATCTATCCTGTAAAAACCGCTGTTAGAATTGTCGCTGTATGTCATAATCATGCTGCCGTCGGCAAGTATAGCTTTTGAAAAATAACCTCTGTCCGGATAACCAAATACGCTGCCGTTTAAAGAATATATAGGTGTTGAATACCAGCATCCTTTTTCTAATCCGCAGTATTTTGTAATTTTTAAATAGTCTTTTAAATGGTATAGTATATTTTCTGTATCATCATAAAGTGAGGTGTCCTGTTCCTCATTCGAGTCCCTCCCATCATTAGAATTAGCCAGTCCCCAGGTTTCAATCGATCCTTTGTCGTTAATTGCCATTAAGTAAGCCTGTTGCATTGTAGAATAATTTTTTTTTAATTTTGCTATGATAACTTTTTCCTGATGGCGCTGAATAAGTGTCGGAAGCGTCATGGCTGCAACAATTCCGATTATCCCGAGTGTAATCAGAACTTCCGCCAGCGTAAACGCTGATTTATCGGAGTTTTGTGGTAAACATTTATTGTGGTTTTTATTCATATATTACTCCTCAATATGATTTATTATATCACTATTATGAATTATTTTGTCACTTTTGTCAATTATAACTGATATTAAAAATCATCATAAGTATTTTATTTAAAGTATATGATTTATTTAAAGGAGTTTTTAATGCAAAGTGTAAAAAAGCTATTCGGCAAAAGGATAAAAGAACTGCGCAAAGAGAAAAATCTTACACAGGAGCAGCTTGCGGAACTTGTAGATATAGACACCCGAAATATAATAAAGATAGAAAATTCGCAGACTTTTCCGAGATTAAAAACCATTGAAAAGTTTATGGAAATCTTTGAAATCAGTGCATCGGATTTGTTTCGTACAGAACATTTGCAGGATACAGCATTTTTAAAAGAAAAAATCTTACAAAAGCTTGATAAAGATGATGATTTAGTCAGACTGGTTTATAAAATGCTGTTTTAAATCGGTCAGTATACTAGCCGGTTGGTTCTTGTGTATTTTACAAAACTTTCTGAAAATATTGACGAAAGGAGATATTGTTATGAGAGCTTTAAAAATTATTTCTTACATTCTGATAATCATCGGTGCATTAAATTGGGCTTTAGTCGGGATTTTTAATATTGACCTTGTAGCATTTTTGTTTGGCGAAATGTCTGTGGCTGCGCGCATTATATATGTTGTGATTGGGTTTGCTGCAATTGTTTCAATTGCTACAACTTTCAGGGAAATTTTTGAAAGATATTAACAAACCAGTGGGGATTAGAACAAAAACTGTTAAACTTCAAGAGATTTAAGATACTGTTCGTTCGCTTTGAGGGTGTTTTCTGTCGCAACTATTGAGTAGACAGGGGGGTCGCTAAAGATATAGTTTGCGGCATTATAAATATCCTCAGAGGTTACGGTATCTATCGCTTTGAGAAGTTCATTTTCTCTTTTCAAACCATACGGAGAATGAATCCCTGTATCAAGGGTATAGGTTTTATCTTCTCCGCCTTCGTTTTGTGAGAAAATTCTGTTTTTTAAAGCGAGTTTTGCGCTTTCAAGTTCTTTATCCGTAACTTTTTCGGTTTTTAATTTCCCGATATGCTTTTTGAAGCCTTCTATTGACTTTTGAAGGTTGTCGTAGCTTATTTCTCCGGTATCATTGTTTTCAGTCGTAGTGCTAATTGTAAGTTCCAAATCTCCGGTGTCATAGATGTGGCGGAGATTAGAACGTACGGAATAGGCGAGTTTCTGCTGTTCGCGAAGGTCACTGAACAGTCTTGAGGTTGGGCTTCCGCCGAGAATTTCGTTTAAAAGTTCAAGTGTCGCAGTATCTTTGAGGTTATGGTTAATTTTAAATTTGTATGCCATAACGACTTTTGCCTGATTTTTGGTGTGAATATCTGTTAAAACTTTTGTCTGCGTCTGAGGCTTGAAATTTTGGTACATAACAGGCTTGAACTCTTTTACTTTAGGGTATGCTGCTGCCTCACTAAATACAATGTTTTTCAAATTCGGTTTCTGTTCAAAAGGTGCTGATACCACCATTGAGGTTTTAGCTGACCCTATAAGACCGTTGTATAAATTTTTCAGGTCATCAAGAGTTACGTTATCAATGCTATTTAGGATTTCTTCATTCGTATAGCCCAGTATTGTTCCGTTATGGAGTTCTTTGTTTAATTTGTTGTAAGGATTTTTTTCGGTTCGCAAAAGGTCATCTTTAAGATTGTTTTTTACTTTTTTTAATACGTGTTCGGTAAACCTTGGTGCCAGAAGCACTTCTTTTGCGTTCTGAAGTGCAGCTTGTAAATCCGCTGCATCACACGTTGTATTAACCACAATATTCTTATCGCTTGCGATAAAGTCGTGTTCTATTCCTTTTTTAGCGTTGTCTGTTGAGTATTTTGTTTTGCTTCTGAAAATGGAACCTTCGTTTAATAGTGCGCAAAGCAGGAATGGAGTTGCGGCTTTATCTGTACTCACCGGTTTTTCCGTGCTGAAAGTGATTGTGAATGAACTATTTGGCGTTTTAGTATTGTTCAGTATAACTTTCAGATTGTTGGAAGGCAGGTTGTATTCTTCGACATTATTCATATTTACGGCGTTGCTGCGTCCCGTAAACGAAATAGATTTTGTTTTATTGTAATTTTCCTGTATATTATGTGCGTCTTTCGGATGAATTACTGTTATTGCGGGTTTTGAAATATCAAAATATTTTTTTGCAATATTTTTGATATCATCTGCCGTCATTTCGTTTATGATTTTTTCATAATCTTTTATAAGGTTTATATTATTTTCCAGAAGAGCTTCGCCTATCAGATTATTCATATCTTCCGAATATTCAAACGCTGTAGAAAGACTTCTATGCATTCTTTTTTTGATTACCTGCATCTCTTCATCACTTAAATCTGTATTTTGTCTTTTGGTAATCTGTTGGTATAGAATTTTCAATAACTTTTCTGAATTTTCTTCATTTGTGTTCGCGGAAATAATAATTGCACGCGGAGCATCATTTTGAGTGCTTACTTTTTCATCATTTGCAAAGAGTTTTATATTAAGCGGGTTTGTATATTTAGTGATGGAAGGGGAGGTTAAAAGCAATTCTATGAATGCTTGCAGCAAAATTCTATCTTTAGTGTTGCTGTTTTCGGGACCTTTGAACCCCATAGCGACAAATGTGGAGGTTGCCTTATCCGAGAGAATATCTTCTCGGATTGGTTTATCTGTCGGGGTAAGAGTTTCAAAATACCTGTTATTTTGCGGTGATTTGGTTGAGGTGAAGTATTTTGCCGCAAGTTTTATTGTTTCATCGGGTTTAACATCGCCAGAGATAACGGTTACCATATTAGCAGGGTAATAGTTTTTGTTAAAGTAGTCGGTAACGGCTTCTTTTGTCAGGTTTGTAATATTATTGGTTGAACCTGCTATTAGGTCACTTGATGTTGATTGGATATTAAAAAGATTTTTTAGAGTTCTGTTAAATCCGATGTTTTCTGGATCTGATGTTATCATATTTATTTCTGAATTAACAATGCCTTTTTCTTTTTCCAGCATATTGATTGCAAATCTCGGGGATTCAATCATTGAGGCGTGGATTTTTATTTTCTTTTCCAAATCGCCGTCGTTTAGCAGGAACGATTTAATGTAGTAATTAGTTTCCGCAAAACTTGTACTGGCATTGGTATCAGCGCCCATTTCGTCAGTTTTTTTGAAAAATTCGCCGGCTTCCAGACCGTCAGAACCGTTAAAAAGATTATGTTCAATATAATGGCTTATACCTCGTAAATTGTCCGGTTCGTTCATTGAACCGGTATTTACGTATGTTTTCACAACAGTTGCACCGTCATTTGGGATAACCACAACTCTTTGACCGTTCGAAAGTTTATAAAGATAAGCCTTTGTGTTAAACGGTAACTCTATTTCTTCGATTTTTTTATAACTAAGCGGCTTTTTTACGTTGTAATCAGGGGTAACATTTGAAATTTCGTTATTTTGCGCATGTTTATCACCGTTTTCCGGCATGGAATTTGGAGATGCCGAACGAAAATGAATATTGCCTGTTTTATATAAATGGTTAATATTGAGCATAACTACCTACAATATTATAAAAACACAAACAATTAAAAAATTGCGCCTTAGTAATGAGTAAATTAAGAGCTGGCGTATTTCCCTAAGCCTCTATTAATAAAGGAGGTGGCGCAAAGCGTCGGAGGGTTTACCCCCTGACACCAAAACGCAGTAGTATTTATTTTCTCAATACGCTCCCGCCCTGCTCTCGCTATCGTTTCGAAAATAAATACTACTGCTAACATAACAGACCTCCTTTTATAAGAGTGTGACATAAAAGCCTCCCTTTGTAAGGAAAATTTTACGTCATTCTGAGGGCGATGCCCGAAAGAATCCAGCTTTTGGGAAAGTGAAGAGTGTAGCGTGACGGGACTTATTATTCTTGAACATTCACCACTCATCGCTTACCCTTCAATATAAAAAGGCTGGATTGCTTCGGCTAACGCCTTGCAATGACTCAACATTCCAACTCCCCCTGGAGATGGCATTGTTAGCTTTTTATTGCTATGAAATCTTTGATTTCGAGGAGGGGTAGCAATGAAAAGTTAACAAACTCTCTGGAGATTGGGTGAGGGTAAAAAGTTCCTGCAAAATATGCCGTCATTCCGGAAGCGTAGAAAAACTGATTGAGACAAAAGTCGAAATCAAGTTTTTCAAGCTATGCGGAATCGCAGAAACGCGGAACGCAGCGAAAATGTCTTACCCTCTGAAAATAGTCTGTTCTCTATCCGGTCCGACGCTCACAATTGAAATCGGAACTTCAAGAAGTTCTTCCAGACGCGAGAGATATTTTTTGCAGTTTCCCGGAAGTTTTTCGTACTCTCTAATTCCAGTAACATCTTCCTCCCAGCCTTTGTGAGTTTCGTAAACAGGCTCTAAGTATTTATGAATGAATACATCTGTCGGATAGGATGTGTAAATCTTCCCGTCACGAGTGTCTTTGTATGCTGTGCAGAGTTTAATTTCATCAAATGTATCAAATACATCAATTTTAGTTAATGCAACTGATGTAAGCCCTCCCACAAGCACTGCATATTTCATCGTTACAGCATCAAACCAGCCGCATCTTCTCGGACGTCCTGTGGTTACACCGAATTCGTGTCCTATTTCGCGGATTTTGTCGCCTGTTTCGCCCGTCAATTCAGTCACAAAAGGTCCTTCTCCGACACGGGTAACGTAAGCCTTTGCCACCCCGATAACTTCATCAATCATTTTAGGTCCATAGCCTGAACCTGTACAAGCACCGCCGCCTATCGGGTTTGAGGAGGTTACAAAAGGATATGTGCCGTAATCCACATCAAGCATTACCCCCTGCGCCCCTTCAAAAAGCACTTGTTTTTTCTTTGAGGCGTTCAGCATTTCCTGCCAGTCAAAACATACATAAGGCTTAAAAATTTCTGCATATTTTTCACAGAGGGCAAGAATGCATTCTTTTGTATAAGGCTGGAGTCCGTAAACTTTTTCCAGCATTTTATTCTTTAATGGTAATATAACGTCAAGTTTTTCGCTTAAGGCTTCAGGAGAATATAAATCTTCAATTTTTAACCCGATACGAGCCATTTTATCAGTGTAAGTCGGACCTATTCCTTTTTTAGTTGTTCCGATTTTACCCTTTTTCGCGTTATCTTCGCTGTAGCCGTCGACTTCCGTATGGTAAGGCATTGTAATTGATGCAAGCGGGCTGACTTTTAATCCTGAAACATCAATTCCCTGTTCAATGAGTTCTTTTACTTCTCTTTCAAAAGCTTCTGGCAGAATAACCGTTCCGGCACCGATAAAGCAGGTTTTATTCCCGTACAAAATCCCTGACGGAATCAGGTGAAATTTAAAGGTTTTATTGTGTGCAACAACTGTGTGGCCAGCGTTACAGCCGCCCTGATATCTGATAATTAAATCCGCATCCTGTGCCAGTAAATCAGTAATTTTAGCCTTTCCTTCATCGCCCCACTGGGCGCCGACTACAACTTTATTCATAACATATCCTCACTTAATTCTTTTTTCTTGTCTGCGAAAAATATCCTTACAGACAAAAGGTCATTTACTGATTTATTTTAGCACAAAAAAGAAAAGATATCTTTTTTACCATGGATAATCATCCTTAATTTCCCAGCCGTCTACCATAATTAAAGCCGCACAATAAAATCCGTCTTGAGTTTTATTACAGCCCCTGCCGTTACCTCCGTTTAGAAACCAGTCTCTGTCAAAGTCCGTTGAGCCTTCTATTGCGGATGTATACCCAACCCCTGCTGGAACAAATCGTTTTTCAGGCTGAATTGAAAATGCAAACACATCCCGTCCATATTGGTTAGGTTTTTTAAAGCCGTTTAAGTCAATTATAAGGTTCATCGCCTCATGCCTTTCTCCTGTGTCCGGATCAGACAGACTTTCAACTAAATCTGCAGCAACTATCATTGTACCGTCAGCAAGTACTAATTTAGGATTGTTTGTTTTTGCCTCCCCGTAACTGTCGCAATTACCGCCTTTCAAACATTTGTAATGTATGTCTGTAGGAAAATCTCCGGGTAAATATTCTTTTATAATTTTTATGTACGGTTTTATATATTTATCAGTAAACATTTCTGTATGTTCATTCCCGCCAATTCGAAAATCCCAGTATTTTACCTCGCCGTGGTCAACTTCGGCTCTTGTTATAGCTTGCTGCATGATTGAGTAAAATTTTTTTAACTGTACAGCTGTCTGTTTTTTTTGATAATTTCCAACTAATGCAGGCAATGTCATTGCGGCAACTACACCGATTATGCCTAATGTTATCAGTACTTCTGCAAGCGTAAATGCGTTTCTTTTCTGCATAATTCCTCCATCTGTTATATCGAAATATAATATAATTATATCCTATAAGTAGAATAATTTCAACTCTATAGATATAAAATTCAAAAAATTATATCTATGAGATGGTTATATTGCTTTGATGTAGACGCAATGATTAATAAGGAGTCAGATTATGTCATTGAAAAAGCAATTAGGCCAGAAAATTCAGGATTTGAGAAAATCTAAAAAACTTACACAGGAAAAATTTTCGGAACTTATAGGTATTGATCCGAAAAATGTAAGTAAAATTGAAAATGGTATTAATTATCCGTCTGCAGAAACTCTTACTTCCATAGCTAACGCATTAAATGTGGATATTTATGAATTATTTGTTTTTAAAGATGATATTCCGTATGAACTTATGCGGCAAGAACTTATCAAATCTCTTGAAAATGATAAAACAGTTCTTTATCTTTATAGAGTGTTAAAAGGAATGTAAGCATTTAGTGTAAATCTTGGATTGTATAGTTGAAATATCCTTCATAGTTGTAGCTTGCGTCAATTCCTTTCATATAAACTTCCCTGTTATTAATATCGGAAGTCAGGGCATTGCGTAACAGTTCATTTATTTCAACGCTTTTTATCGGGCTGCGTTCCATAGCAAGAAGGTAATCTTCCTTATCTACTTTACTCCAGTCCACAACTTTTCCGATTTCTTTTTTCAAAATTAAATCTAACCAAATTCTGGTACTGCGTCCGTTTCCTTCGCTGAAAGGATGCGCAACATTCATTTCTACATATTTTTCAACGATTTCTTCAAATGTTGACTGCGGCATATTATCAATATGCTCAAGTGCCGGTTCCAGATACATTACAGGTGCAAAACGAAAATTTCCCTTTGCGATATTGACTTTTCTTATTTCACCTGCAAATTTATATATTTCATCAAAAAGATATTTATTGATTTTAGATAACGAAAGAAATTTTCCCGGTTCAAGAGTATCAAGAATTCCTTTTTCAAATAATTCAAGAGCTTTTTTCTTGCTAAGCTTTTCTTCTACTCTTGCAAGTTCCGAAGATTCAGTAATACCAAGTTTGTTTTCTAAAACCATAAGTTCCTCTTGAATTCCATTGTAGCATAAATTTATAATTAAAACTGCTTAATCAATTGCGGAAGGATTTCAAAGACATCGCCGACCATACCGTAGTCTGATATTTCGAATATCGGCGCTTTCTCATCTTTATTAATTGCAATAATTTTTTCGGATTTGTCCATACCTATTGTGTGCTGGATTGCTCCGGAAATTCCGCAGGCTATGTAGAGTTTCGGAGTAACGGTTTTTCCTGTCTGTCCTATCTGCATATCATGTGACGCAAGCCCCATTTCAACCGCGACCCTGCTTGCGCCGACAGCTGCCCCGATTTTATCCGCAAATTCTTTTAAGAGTTTAAAACCTTCATCATTTTTCATTCCCCTGCCGCCTGCTACGATAATTTCCGCGCTGTCAAGTTCGTTTATTTCAGTTGTAAGTTTTTTATGAAATTCCAGCAGTTCGACTTTTTTTTCTATATCGTTGAGGTTAACCATTTTATAGATTATTTCGGCAGGTTTAATATTATCTTTTTCCGCAGGCTTAAAAACTTTCGGGCGAACGGTTGCCATTTGAGGCATATTTTTGCAGAGAATTGTTGCCATTAATTGCCCCCCGAAGGTCGGACGGGTTGCGGCAAGCTGTCCTTTTTCGTTTATATCAAGACCTGTACAGTCTGCTGTTAAACCTGTATGAAGCGCTGTCGAAATTCTCGGCGCAATATCCCTTCCCTGATTTGTAGCTCCGATAAGCATAATTTCAGGCTTAATTTCATTTATAGCGTCAACTGCGGCTTTTGCAAAATATTCTGTATAATATGTGTCAAATCTCTCATCTTCCAGGGCATAAATTTTGCTTATTCCGCTGTTAATAAAAGCTTCTCTGTATTCATCTGCTAATCCAGGCTTTGAAATCAATAGCGCATTTACTTCCGCATCGCCGAGTTTTTCTGCGAGTTCCTGCGCCTTATTCGCAAGTTCGAAAAATACAGTATGGATATAATTATCTCTTGTGACTTCTGCATAAATAAGGATTTCTTTAACCATTTAATCCTCCGCAAAGTTTAATTTTTTCAGCCAAAGCTGCAATCTCTGTAATTTTTTCACATTGAACATCCTTCGGTGCGGGACGGAATGCTTTGCTGACATACGTTGGGGAGCCTTTTAATCCTACTTCATCAACGGACAAGCCCAAATCTTCAAAACCGTAAGTTGTAATTTCGGAATTCTGCGCTTTTATAATTCCGTTAATTTTTGCCCTTGTCGGTTCAAAGTAATCTTTTAATACACAAATTAATGCAGGAAGTTTTACCTTAACGATTTCCGTTCCGTCGTCGAGTTCTCTGCGGACAGTGAGGCTGCCATCGTCATAAGAAATTATTTCCTGAACGTAAGTAACCTGCGGGATATTTAATGTATTTGCAATACTCGGACCTGTCTGTGCAGTATCGCCGTCAATTGCAAACTGACCGCAGATAATTAAATCAAAATTGGGTATTTTAGTCTTAATTAGTGTTCCTACAGTCTTTCCTGTTGCGTAGGTATCTGCGGCTGCAAATTTTTTATCACTTAAAAGAATTCCTTTATCCACGCCGACAGCGATAGCTTTCTTTAGCATCTCAGAAGCCTGCAGCGGTCCCATTGTAAGTGCTGTTACTTCAGTACCTTCTGGCATATTTTTTAATTTAAGTGCGGCTTCTGTTGCATAGACATCATAAGGGTTCATGATACTTTCAAGACCTTCACGCTGGATAGTATTGTTTTCTGTCCATTTGATGTCAGATGTATCAGGAACCTGTTTTATGCATAAAACGATTTTCATTTAACCCTCATTATTGGAATGTTTCGAAAAATTTACCTGTTAAGCCAGAGTATAATTTACTACAGAATTGCACACAAATTCCATAGCAGTCTTTCAATACTATGCGGAATTTATACCGGTTATCCCTGTTTTTTTGCGGCAGCCTGTCTTGAGTTTGCTTCGATTAATGCGTTATATGCTACCAGGTATACGGAACATTTTTTTACATTAGGCATATACCATGCGCATCTTTCCTGCGTACAAACCATATCAACATTCTGCCCTACGCTGAGAAGCGGACAAAACGGAATTTCTTTAATTTCTGCCATATTCGTAATCTCCCTGCTATTTGCTGATTTTTGCTGCTTGTTTTAAAAGGTTGCAATTTTCGTCGCGTTTTCTTTCCTGATCTTTATAGATTTTAGTTCTGTTAATAACTTCGTCAAAATCAATCTTGTGAGCGTCAAAATCAGGACCGTCAACACATGCAAATTTAACTTCGCCTCCGACAGTAACTCTGCAAGCCCCGCACATACCGGTTCCGTCAACCATAATCGGGTTCATGCTGGCTTCGGTATAGATTCCTTTATCTCTTGTGAGTTCTGCAACAGCTCTCATCATTGGCATAGGTCCTACGGCAATGGCATAATCTATTTTTTCCTGTTTCATCAATCTTTCCATTACCTGAGTGACGAAACCTTTTTCACCCAGTGAGCCGTCATCGGTTGTAATAAACAATTCAGTGCAAGCATCTTTCATTTTGTCAGCCCAGAAAATTAGGTCTTTATTTCTTGCACCCATAATCATGTAAACCTTATTGCCTGCTTCTTTAAAGGCTTTTGCGATTAAGTAACACGGTGCAGCACCGTAGCCGCCTGCAAGACAAACAACTGTTCCGTATTTTTTGATATCGGTAGGTTTGCCGAGAGGACCTACAATATCTGCAATTTCATCGCCCACACCGAGAGTGGCTAATTTTTTTGTAGAATATCCCACAGCCATAAATACTAAGGTTAAAGCCCCTGTTTCTTTATTGACATCGGCAATTGTGAGCGGAACTCTTTCGCTGTTTTCGTCTGCTCTGAATATTATAAACTGTCCTGCTTTTGCATTTCTTACAACATAAGGCGCGTCGATTGTTATTTCATACTGGTTCGGACAAATTTCTTTTTTTGATAAAATTTTATATCCCATTGTTTATCTCTCCTTAATAACCTATGAGAATATTATACACAAAGACAGATTTATAATCAAGGTTATGAAATTATGGTAATCAGTCAACAAGTGTAACAAAGTGTAAACTTCTGTTTAAACCTCTGTAAGTTTATACTATCAGGAGGTTTATGTGAGGTTTTACATTTTTTCATTGGCAATTTTTATCTGCGTAAAAACTTTTTTAAAGTATACAAGCTATGTGTGCTTAATTTACCCGAGAGAGGAGGATAATTTAAATATGGTTGAATCAATCAGCGGAAACGGATCAGTACAATATCCGGATGATAAGTCAAAACGGAAAAATCTGACAACTTCCAGATCTAAAAGCAAGCCGGTTGTGCCGGTCGGAAAACGTTCCGGCAACACTGCAGCAAACGTAATCGGATTTATGATAGGGTATAGTGCGGGAAAAGCTACTATATCAGCTATCCAAAATATGATTGCCGATAATAAAGCTGCCAAGGCTTTAGAACTAAAAAGCCAGATGGAATACCGCCAGAATACAATAGATTATACAATCGGCGGCAAGGACGGTAATGTTAATGTCGGGGTTGTAAAGTCTGAGGCTGATATTGATGAAATTTTAGAGTCAAAGTCTGCAGAATTAAAGACAAAACTGGAAAACGAAGGATACCGTTACGGTACTACAATTTCAGTAACCGGAAGTTACAAAGAACCTGGCAGAAGTGTATCTACTACAGCAAGTAATTATGTTAAAACAAGTTATGAAGAAAAAGTGGATGATTTAAAAGCACAGGGGTTTGAAGAAACAAAATCAGATAAATTCGAACTTGACGATAAAGACTCAAACCATTCTGCGACTCTTGAGATGACCGGTTATGATACTGTTACTGTAAAAAAAGAGGAAATTGATAACAGGAATGAAGAAAATAAAAATTTTGATGCCGTAAAAGGTTCAAAGCTTGGCAAAAAAGACGGCGACGCTCAAATGGTTGATGAAAATACCGTTGTTCAAAATTATCAAAACGGAGCTGTCGTTCAAACTGTCTACGATAATCCGGATGACCCTAAGTTAACCATAATGACAACTACATATCCGGACGGCTCTGTCAGTGTTAAAACAGATACTGATATCCCGATAAAATACGGAATTGGGACTCCTGATTCGGAAAACTATGTTGAAGGTATTCTCACAAGCGGTACAGTAACTGAACAATATACACCTGACGGTGAGCTTGTTTATCGAAAAACCAAGTCATAATAATATTTTCGTTTTAAAGATTGCAACGGACTGTCTTTTATGATCGGCAGTCCGTTTTTATGCGCAATTATTTTATAGAAATGGTTTTTATTTATTTATGAAAATTATTGTGTCGAATGTAAATTATGTGGTTAATAGTAGTGCCTTTAAGAGAACGGTTCTCAGAACAAAAACAAGCGGGCATGATTGGACACAGCTTTCGTGTTCAACTCGAAAACCCTCATTACTGCAAAGAATAAAAAAAATTTTTGGTTTAAGACAAAAAATTAATCCTAAGCGTTTCGCTGATGGTTCGCATACTCCGAAAGGTCCTTATGCAGCTTCCGTAAAATCAGTCCAAACATCTGACAAATATTTGAAATACGGTTATCTTTCAGAAAATGACAGAATAGTTAACGGGTTCCGGGAAGGCGGACGAAATGCTTCGTTTACAAAGTTTGGCGATACTCTGTATGCGGATAGAGAAGTCATTACTGTTGATTTGGAAAAAGATGTCTATCTGCAGAATTTACTGAAGTACGTCAGAAAAAGTGCAACCTCACTTTCCGAAAAATCAAAAATGCAGTTTCTGTTTAAACTCATCCGCGATATTGGCGGAGACAGCAAAGCAGCATTTAAAGGTTCCAACATGCTTGCCAAAAACCGTCAGGCTCAGGAAGTTCTTCTGGGTAAAATCTTTGAACACGAATGTGCTGTCTGCAGGCATAAATCAATTCTGGCAAAACTTCTCGGAGATGAACTCGGGTTGAATACGCGGCTTATCCGAGGAAATCTTAATGATATTGTCGGCGAAAACGCTCATATCTGGAATGAAATTAAACTGTCAAACGGCAAAAAATATCTTTTTGATGTTCAGCAGGGAGTTCTTATGGATATGACAAATAAAAACGCCTCAAATAACTATATTCTTTCTATGTATTTTACTCCGGATTTTCGTCAGGTTTATAAGTAATTTATTAATATTTACTTTACATTAACGCTTGCTTTATCTATAATTCTTTTTGAATTGATTTAACAACAGGTGAGATATGAGTAAATATTTATTAGAAGTAGGAACAGAGGAATTACCATATAGATTTATACCGCAGGCTATAGAACAGCTTCATAGCGGATTTGAAAGTTTTTTAAACAGCAATAAAATCGGGTTTGAAAAGGTTGATGTTTATGCAACTCCAAGACGTTTAGCCGTTATTGTGAGCGGTCTTGTTGAAAAAAGCGGCGATGAAACAAAGATAGTTAAAGGTCCGATTGCAAAGATTGCTTACGATGAAAACGGAAATCTTACTAAAGCCGGCGAAGGGTTCGCTAAGAAAAACGGTGTAGAACCTTCGGATTTGTATGTTGAAGATAATTACGTTCATGCCAAAATCGTTGTTAAAGGCAAATCCATTGTTGAACTTCTACAGGAAAATGTCCCTGTTATTTTCTCTAAACTTCAGGGCGCTCACTTTATGAGATGGGGCTATAATGACCAGAAATTCTCCCGCCCTATAAAGTGGATTGTTTCAATTCTTGATAGAGAAGAAGTTAAAATTAAGATTATTGATAAAGAATCCTCAAATGTTTCACGCGGTCACAGGTTTGCACAGCAGAACGTAATCATAGGACATCCGGACGATTATGTTGAAATTATGCGCAACTGTTGTGTTATAGTTGACCAGAACGAAAGAAAACAAATTATTGTTGAAAAAGCAAAAGAAGAAGCCGCAAAACTCGGGGCTGAACCTTATTACACGGAGGATTTGCTTGATGAAGTTACCTTTATTACGGAATATCCGGTACCTGTTACATGTGAATTCTCAGAAGAATACTTAAAACTTCCTGAAGAACTGGTAGTTACTGTTATGGCAGTTCATCAGAGATATTTTGCGCTCTATAAAGACGGCAAATTAATAAATAAATTTATTACAATGACAAACTATATCGGCGATGAATTCGCAAACATCAAAGCCGGTAATGTCCGCGTAATTAAGGCTCGTCTTGATGATGCCGTATTCTTCTTTAATGAAGATACCAAAAAGCCGCTTGCAGATTACGTGGAAGAATTGAAAGGCGTAACCTTCCAGAAAGGCATGGGTTCTGTTTACGACAAAACAAAGAGAATTATTTCACTTTCAAAAGATATCGCAAAAGAATTGAATGTTCCGTCTGTTGATATTGAAAGAACCGCGCTTCTTTGTAAAGCAGATTTGGTGACCCAGCTTGTGTTTGAATTTACGGAACTTCAAGGATACATCGGCTCTGACTATGCAAGAGTCTCAGGTGAAAATGAAAATGTAGTCGAAGGTATTAAAGAACATTACTTCCCGCTTAATGCCGAAAGCGAAACCGCAAAAGGGCTTGAAGGTCAGATTGTCGGGATTGCGGATAAAGTTGATACAATCTGTGCAGTATTTGCTGACGGTAAAAAACCTA
Source organism: Candidatus Gastranaerophilales bacterium (assembly GCA_944324285.1). Classification (GTDB taxonomy): domain Bacteria; phylum Cyanobacteriota; class Vampirovibrionia; order Gastranaerophilales; family Gastranaerophilaceae; genus Scatousia. Next base: position 37,326 of record CALUVR010000004.1, read on the forward strand.
CGGGATCTTCTGATCCGCTCGGTGTACGCCGCGCAGCTTTAGGTATTATAAGAACAATTCTTGATAACAATTTGAAGATTAATGTTGCTGACTTAATCAAAAAAGACATGCTTCTTTTACCTGTATCAATAGAAACTTCTGAAAATAAAAACGCACTTCAAAAGTTAGCTGATTCAGTGAAGAAAAATGTTGCAAGACTTGTTCCGGCGCAGTGCCCGCAGGAAATTAACGATTTCTTTGTCCAGAGATTGATAATTTTCTTAGGCGATAAATACAGTAAAAATGTCTTAGAATCCTGCGCTTCAAATAAAAATCCGATGGAAAATTTAGCAGATTACATTGAACGCGTAAAAGTTGTTTCAACTCTTAATAATCCTGACTTATTGGAATGCGCAAATCGTGTTATCAGAATTCTGAAAGAGGATGCTAAATATCCTGTAAATAAAGATTTATTCAAAGAAGCATCCGAGGGCATGCTTTACCGTGAAATCCAAAATGTTGAAGATAACGCTGATTATGCAACATATTTAGACCAGCTAATTTTAATCAATCCTGCTGTTGCCAAGTTCTTTGAAGATGTTCTTGTGATGGATAAGGATGAAAAAGTTAAGGAAAACCGTCTTGCATTATTAACAATGTTAAAGAAAAAATATGAAAGGCTGACAGATTTTAGTAAGTTATAATGCAGGTTTTGACGTATTGTAACAAAATCTAAACAATTCACTTAAAAAAGTAAATTATTTTTTTGATGATACTTTAAAATAGTACAAGAAGGTTACAAAACAAATCCGACAATCAAATATGTAGAGGTAATTATGTTAGACCGATTGAAAAATTTAAAAATAGTAAAGAAGCTGAATGAATCAATCAGCCCAAAGTTACGCTGGCTGCATTTTTCAAAAAGCGGCATTGATAAATCGTCGCCTGAATACATAAAAATGATTAGCGGAGTTGAGGATATTCAAACAAATTCTGACGAACGCAGGCTGGAAGCAATGGTCAGAGAACAGCTCAAAGAAGAATTCCCGAATATAGAGAATATGAAATCTTATGAGCTACTTGTCGATGCAGTGATGCATAATTTAAAGAAAAAACAGCTTCAAGCCACTGAAGACCTTGACATTGAATAGGTCACTATATAAGGAAAATCCCTTATAAAAATAAAAGATAATACCCCGGCTGTGGGTATTATTTTTTTATATAAAACAATAAAATAAAAAACGGTACATTGAAAAACATAATATATTATATCGGAAAAATTTTTAATCCTCGTCCCTTGAGGGAGAGGGTGACCGCAGGGCGGGTGAGGGGTATAATGCTACAATATTTATAATTGGGGCTTGTGCAGCCCCAACCCCTGCACTGACATTCTTTTTCTTTTTGTCGATGAAAAGCGCATTGCCGCCAGAGGGCAGAAGCATACGCTATGCGTATGCGTGCCCGTTTAACGGCGGCAAGCAAGCAAAGAAAGAATATCGGCTAAGAAAGAACAATACGCTATATTACAGCGCTGCTTCGCAACGCAAAGACCGAATGGATGTCGTTAAACGCTGACGCATTTAACCTTTTAGCCTCACTACCGCACTTCGTGCACGTTCGGCAACCTGCCTACGGCAGGTATGAATCCCACCTGCCCCCCTTTACAAAGGGGGTAAAAAGCATCCCTTGTAAAGGAGGTGGCGCCAAGCGCCGGAGGGTTTTAAAGCGAGCGTGCGGCTCTGCCGCGATAGCGAGCAAAAGAGGTTGAAGGCTCTGCCTTCAACTACAACCATTTGATTTCGCGTCGCAAAGCGACGCTGTAACGATTGCGTTTTTCTCTTTCTTTGGTTCATTTCTTTCTCTTTTACCCGCAATAAAAGAGAAAGAAATGAACACATACAAATAACATATATTATGTGATAAGAATACAGAAAGGAGAAAATATGACAACAATTATCGGTGTCAAATTAACAGACAGAGCCGAAAGCTCCCTTGAATTTCAACAAATTCTCACTAAGTACGGATGTTCAATAAGAACCCGTATCGGACTTCATCATACAGAAAACGGAGTTTGCACAAATAACGGCATTGTGCTTCTTGACCTCGATGAAAATGCTACTGATTTAATAAAAGAACTTTCCGAGCACTGGGAAGTCAAGACTATGCAATTTGACTAAAATGTAATTATAAACTATTATAGTACGTATGAAAACAGAAGCAGAACGTTTGAAAAAAAAGCTTACCTACCAGCCTTTGCTTGACAAAATCGCAAATGGAGATAAACTTTTTAAGGAACAAAAGTACACAGAAGCTATAGACGTATTTAAAGAAGCTCTGTCAGAAATTGATAAGTCTTATGAATATAATATATGTGAACTCTATAGAAAAATCGGTAACTGCTATTACCGCCTGAAAGATAGGGATTTAGCCTGCGAAGCGTTTGAAAATACCCTTAAATATTGCACAACAAACGCAAGCGTCTATTCTATGCTTGGCTATATGTGCTACTATTCAGATAATGAAAAAAGCATCAGATATTATTCAAAAGCTCTTTCTCTAAAACCTCTGCCGAATTGTGTTTCAAGTATCTGCCTTACTATGCTTAAATCAGATAAATATTCCCAGAAAGAGCTGAAAGAAGCCATAGAATACGAAATAAACCGTTATAGACCATACGTATTAAAGGACGATAAACCTTTTGAATATTCTGTGCCGCAAAATCCAAATAAAAAATTGCATATAGGCTATATGTCCTCTGATTTTCACTGTCACGCTATGATGCAGTTTATTTTGCCGCTTTTGGAATATCATAATCAAAAGAAATTTAATTTTACGCTTTATGCATGTTCCCCGAAACAGGATTCCACTACAGAGCGGATTAAACGTACCGGAATGAGGTTTGAAGATTGTTCAAAGTTAACGGAAAAAGAACTTGCCCAAAAAATTCACGATGACGGTGTTGATATTCTCGTCGATTTAGGCGGTTATACCCACTGCAGATGCTTTGCTCTGTATTATAAACCTGCGCCTCTGATTATGCAGTATCTGGGGTTTGTAAATACAATGGGGATGAAAGAGATTGATTATATTTTTGCGGATGAATTTGTTATTCCGAAAAATATTGCTAAATATTATACGGAAAAACCTCTTTATTTGAAATCAGGAATGCACAGATTTGATTTTAATAATGCCAGAATACAGCTTCCAGATATAAATGAGCTTCCATACTATTCAAACGGCTATATAACATTCGGCAGTTTTAACTGTCCTTCTAAAATAAATGATTACACAATAGGTCTGTGGGCAAAAGTTCTGCAAAATGTACCGAATTCAAAGCTTCTTATCTACAGAACCCAGATGACGGAAAAAATTATTAACAAATTTAAAAAGAAGTTTGCTGAGTACGGTATAGGTGACAATCGTGTGATATATCAAAATGAACATTGTAAAGGAATTCATTTTAATGCATATAAAATGGCTGATATAGCACTTGATACAACTCCGTTTAACGGTCTTACAATAACACTTGAATTGATATCTATGGGGATTCCGGTAGTCACTCTTGTCGGGCAGAGCATGCAATCACGCGGCTGCGCTCATATTAACCACGAATTAAAACTGAATGATTTGATTGCCGAAAATGAGAGTGAATATATAATAAAAGCGCAGGCACTTGCCAATGATATCAAAAAACTTGACTACTACCGTCATCATTTGCGGGATATTTTGAATAAATCGCCACTGAGGCGTGACGCCAAAGGGTTTGCAAAGTGTGTGGAAGATGCATACACTAAAGCGTGGAAGGATTATTGTAAATCTTTGTAAACCAAAGCGCAAAAAATAATTTTCAGGAACCTTAATGTTAAGGGACTGAAAATGATTAATCCTTTGATTACATCACAATCGTCAAATTTAATATCCCGAAATAACAGGCAGAACTATTCCAACCCAAAAAATCCGCCGATTAGTTCAGACTATACCCGCACAAGTATATTTTACGTTAACGACTATCACGGCAGAGCAATAAATATGGAGCGAACAATAACGGCTTCAAATGAGTTTGACAGATTTGTCCCATCGCAGCCGACAGATAAGCTTAAACTGGCATCCGGCGATATTATGCTTGGAGAAGATTCTTTGATAAATAAAGTCGCAGCAACATTTTTAAGAATTATCGGTGTTACGGCGTCTGCTGTGGGAAATCACGAATGTGATACTAATCCTGCTGAAATAAACAATCTGTTTCCTCATCTTTCATATACCCTTCTTGCCTGCAATTTGAAGTCAAAAGATGAAAACGACGATTTTCATAAATATATAAAGTCCTCAATTATAGAAGAGCATAATGGTAATAAATACGGGATTATCGGGACTATTCCGTCTGATTTATTGACAAGATTAAAGTATGCGGATGTCTTGAGAGAGAAGGATATAGAACCTGCGAGTATTGAAGAAACCATACAAATGGTTCAATCAGAAGTTGATAAATTGAGGGCGCAGGGGGTAAATAAAATAATCCTTTTATCCCATAGCGGTTACGGATATGACATGAAGATAGCAGAGCAGACCGACGGTATTGATGTTATCCTTGGCGGGCATTCCCATAACCTTTTGAAAGATATTAAGGAAAACATAAATCTTTTGAAATCAAAAAGCGGCGAGCCTGTAATTATTACGCAAGCGGGTCGCGACGGCAGAAACTTCGGCGTTTTAAACCTTGAATTTGACAGTAACGGAATTATCACAAAAGCTCAGAATAACGTTGCGACAACACGAATATTCAGCCGTAACGCACCGGCAAGACACGTATTTGATATGATATTAGGTAAACCTGAAGTCGTCGGACATGTTAGAACCGCACCTCCTATAATGCAAAATGATTTGATAGATCCGAGTCCTCTTGCAAACTTTGTGCTTGATGCCGTGAGGGAAGATACAGGTGCTGAAGTTGCTATAATTTCAGCTGCTCTCCTTCGCGGAAGTTTGGAAAAAGGAAGGGTTGATACTAGGACGATTTCTGAATTATCTCCTTTTAAAAATAAAATTGTAAATGTATATTATACTGAAAAAGAACTTGTTGACGCTATAAAATTTGCAGCGCATTCGTTCTCAAATCAGAGTAATAAACCGGGGCTGATATACGTATCCGGTTTAAAATACACCGTTTCAAAAGATGGTAAAATAAAGGAGATTAAATTTGTCCGAAAAGACGGAACAGAAGAGAATATAGATGTAAACAATCCTCGTAAAGATAAAAAGTATCTGGTTTCCGTGAACGATTATATTGCAGCAGGCGGGGACAATTTTAGTATGCTTAATAAGATTAAGCAGGCAGAGAAAGTATTTGATTACGATTTGACAAAGTGTGTAGAGGATTACTTCCGCCGGCATCCGGAACCAGTTGATATAGTGGACGACGGCAGAATAAAAGTTGTCGATGAATAGAGGTTTTGTTTAACTAAAAAGGCTGCTTCGACAGAAGCAGCCTTTTTAAAATTTGACTTATTCTAAAACTAGTCTTTAGCGTGACCTGCAGTTCCGAGAACGTCGCGCATTTTGTGCATAACCATTTCTTTAACTGCAGTTCTTCCAGGACCCATGTATTCTCTAGGGTCGAATTTTTCAGGGTGTTCAATAAAGAATTCTCTGATAGTTGAAGTCATTGCAAGTCTTAAATCAGTATCAATGTTGATTTTTGCAACGCCGTGTTTAGAAGCGTAGTTAAGCATATCTTCCGGAACGCCCTGTGCATCAGGAAGCTGTCCGCCATATTTATTACATTTAGCAACAAATTCAGCAGGAACTGAAGATGAGCCGTGTAAAACGAGCGGATAGTCATATCCAACAGCTTCATTAACAGCTTTTTTAATTGCCGCAAGTCTTTCAAAGTCTAATTTAGCTTCGCCTTTGAATTTGTAAGCGCCGTGAGAAGTACCGATAGCTACAGCCAATGAATCGCAGCCTGTTTCTTTTACAAATCTTGCAGCTTCTTCAGGATCTGTATAAGTTGAATCTTTAGCGTGAACTTTAACATCATCTTCAACACCGGCTAATTTACCGAGTTCAGCTTCAACAGAAACACCGCGCGGATGAGCGTAATCAACAACCTGTTTTGTTAATTTGATATTTTCTTCCAATGGGAATCTTGAACCGTCAATCATAACTGATGAGAAACCGCCATCGATACAAGCTTTACAAATTTCAAAATCAGCACCGTGGTCTAAGTGTAAAGCGATAGGTACTGTAGTTGTAGCTAACGCAGCTTCAACCAATTTGATTAAGTAAGTCTGGTTAGCGTATTTTCTTGCACCTGCAGAAACCTGTAAAATAATAGGTGATTGAGTTTCTTCAGCAGCTTCTGCAATACCCTGCAAAATTTCCATGTTGTTAACGTTGTAAGCACCGATAGCATAACCGCCTGCGAGTGCTTTTTTGAACATTTCTCCTGTTCCAACTAATTTTCTTTCACTCATTTGAGTTCTCCTTCTTTTTTATTCATTTACCGATAATGTCGGACTTTTTTATATTTATGCCAGAGGCTAATGTCTGTGTAAATATCATACACACATGTAAATTACAACAAAAAAAGAATTAATACAAGATGGCGTGTAAGGTGCTACTTTTATAGTAAATATTAAGAAAGATTAAAATCATATATACTATTTTACAAAACACTAAAAGCCTGATATAATCAAGCAAAAAAGGGGAAGATGAAGTAAGTATATAATCTTTAGGTATCAAAATTTTGAATGCCTTATTTTTATATGCATAATCGTATATTTTTTTGCTAAAAATGGAGTAAGAATATGGCTATATCACCTATCAGTAATGCATTAACAAGAAATTATAATGTAGGGTTTAACGGGAATAATAAAAAATCAGGAAACAGAGGAAATAATGTTTCACATAATGTGACTTCGTTTGTAAAAGCGGCACCTCTTGCGGCGGTTATTGCGATGAGTCCTTTGACAACACAAAATATTCAGGCATTAGATAAGCTTCCAAATACTGCGCATACAACACTTGTGTATAACAATAATGCTAATGCTATTGACGATATTAGACAGTCCGGAAATATCATTTCGCATAAAGAGTTTGAAGATGCAACTGATCTGGGCTTGAGCGCGGATGTTAACTTGATAAAAAATCCGAAAGGTGCTGAAACGAAAAACAGTGTTGAAGTTTTCGTTTCAAGTCAGGATGACAGAATATACGATTTAGGCGGTTTGCAAGGCAAGGTAAGAGGTCTTGTAAATGTCACTTATGAAATTTACGGTGATGACGGAAATGAATACGGAAAATTCAGAATTAGACAGTTTCTGGTAGAGGATAAGAACAATCCGGGTGATATCTACAATGTGACTGCGTCAAAGGTTTCTGATTATATTGAATCAATTGTTAATGACCCTAAATACGAAACCGGTATAGAAACTTTAAATTTAACACGTAAAATCAGACCGTCTGTAAGTACTGGATTTCAGAATGTTCCGACCGATCCTTCCTGGATGGAAAAAGCCAAAAAAACTTTCACAAATTTCGGAAAAGAAATTGTGACAGCGGAAGTTCAGGGTGATTACGGTACTTACCAGCTTGTCGGATATTCAACAGACGGAAATGATGACGATTTTGAAGTTCTGACGATAGGAAAACTGGGTGAATACGAAGGTATCAGAGCTATGGTTGGTCCTGAAATGAAAGTGGATGGCATAAGAGATATTAATTCACAATTCTTCAGCTATGATATTTTTGACAGCATGGACTATAGTCAGGTTAATATAAGTAAAGAAGGCGTCGGCAAATTCGCAATTATGGATGATGGACTTGTGAAGGCATTGCGTAATGCTATGGGAGCACCTCAATTTAATAATGCGTATAAAGTTGACTCAAACATTGAACACATCCTTGTTATGCCGTCAGGTTTGATTTCAAAACTTAATTATCAGGAAGGACTGACAAAGTAGAAATTTATATTAACAAATGTAAATTTTTATAAGCATGTTGAAATCAGCAAATTTAGTATGTTTTTACATGGATAGGTACAAAAACTAAGAGAGAAATGGTTATGTCAGAAATTGAAAGAATAGTCACAAGTCAAACAACAACCGGAACCTCTTCCTCTACAACATCGGGGGCAAGTTCCGCGTCGAAAAGTGACAACACCATTTTCGCAGGTACCAAAAAGAAAGATTTAACACAAGAAGAAATAAAATTGTTAAAATCATTAGGAATTGATCCTAATGATACAGCCGCAGTCGAGCAGTGGCGGGCATTACCGGAGGAGCAGCGTACAGCACAGCTTAACCAGTATTACATGCAGTCGGAAGCAGATAAAGGTACAGCGCCTCAAACTCCGCAAAATACAACACCTCAGCCGTCAGCTTCTTCTCCAGTCACACCGGAAGCTGATGTTTCTGCACAATCTTCTGCAACACCGGCAGCACAGGGAGCTGATACTTCTGTATCAACACCAACGACGCCGGCTGCAACAACACAAACTTCCCAACAGGCAACTACGCAAACAGCAGCACCGACGACACAGCAGGATGGAACAACAGCTCCAAGTGCACAGGCAGCGCCTGCAGCAACAACTCCGACGACCCCAACGTCGGCACAAACTACTGCTGATACACCTGATGCGGCAACCCAATCTGCTGCACCTCAGACACAAGGTGCTGCTGCGAAGATGCCAGGAGATGCCCTGTCGCCAATTGATCCGGATAGTATGCCTTCTCTTACGGAAACGCTGGCTCCTCAAACTAATCTTGAAAAAATCACTATTAAAAAAATGGATATTATGCGACGTATCCCAGAGGAACACTGGAAAGAGTATTCTGAAGAACAGCGCTTGACATTATTGATGGATTCTTTGGACGATCAGTTTAAAGAAGAATTAAAGGGCATGGATAGTAAACAGCGTTCTGAAGTTATAATTGGCTTGATTGATAATGAAATCAAGAAAGAGCGAGGTTTGTCTGATGAAAAATGGGATAGTTTTTCTGATGATAAAAAATTAAAGTATCGTTTGAAATACGGAACTTCATTTGCTATTGCTATTAAAAAGGGTTACACAAGAGAAGATCTCGAAAATCTTTCTTCTTACGAAAGAAGTAAAGCGGAACTTGAAGCATATAATGAGTTGAAGACTTCGTTTCTTAGCCGGTTTGACAGTGCTTCTATAGACCAGGCTACACTAAAAAGATATGAAAAAATTGATAAGCAAATGCAGGAACAGCAAGAGAGCATGGATGTCGTTGATGCGCTTGCTGAATTCAGTCAAAACCAGTCGTTAAATGAATATGTAGTTGATGAAGTCGGACGGACTGCAGCTTCTGCTGCTGTAAATACTCATAGTGCAGCTGTTGCAGATGCTATTATTGAAACTGCTAATACCGTAAAATCAGAAGTTGCGCCTGCAGAAAATATTAAAAAGAATTCTTACTTAAATAAATTTGAACAAGAAACCGGTCTAAAAAGTTCTGATATAAAACCTGGCGATATAAAAGCTGAAAGAAAATATGAGAAAGAACTGTCTAAAGCTTTGGAAAAAGATTTGCAAGATAAAACACCTGAAGAGCGTGATGCGTTTTATAAGGAGCTGATACTTAATAATAGCGGGGATAAAGACCAGCTTATGCACTTAGTTAACGCTATGAGACTTGCCGGTAAAGATCAGGTTTATTTCACTGAGATGACGGATGTTATGAGCCGGATGGGTAATACAACCAATCTCCAAGCGAATGAAAAACAGCAAGTACAGAATGTTTTGAATGCAGCTATTGAGACTACCGATAAAGAAAATGATAATGCTGAAGCCACTGCAAACCTTGCAGATACAGCTATGGGGTTAGATGATACAAAGGCAGCACGCGAACAACTCGAAAAATTGGAAGGAACTACAAAAGATCATACTGAAACAATTCACAGGTATGCTCGCAACACTAATTTCTCGCGAGCTTTAGGTAAAGGCGTATTAGGTAAAACTGTAAGAACCTTTAAATTACCGGAAGCTAAGATTAAAAGTACTGCTGTTTTTGCAGAATATGAACTTAAAGAAGATATTACCGAGGCTATGAAACCTGCAGAAGGTGAAAAACCTGACGGCAAGCTTCAGTTAAAGCAGCAGGAGGCTGCTTTGGCTGCTAACCCGAAAAGTGTTATTGTTAACCAGGCTTTAAAAGATGCAACTCCGTTTATCGCAAAGGATGCTGCAAGTGAATACTTTGAAATCGGTTTTAAAGCTACTGAAAACCTCGAAGGAAAAGATGTTCAAATCGAAGCCCAGAAGGGTTGGAATGATATAATTCCGGAGTGCGACGCCTCAGTTCAGGGCGATATGTTCAAAACAACCATGACTTCTAAATACGACGAAGTTCTTGAATACGCTTCTTCTAATATCTATAAGTTAGATGAGTCTGTTCAATCTGAAGCAATTCAGATTACTTATGAAACAGGAAATCAGAAGGCTATTGATGCTGCTAATGCCCAGCTTGATAAATGTGATGCAAAAGCCGTGGAAGCAGTAGGTGAAGATGTTGTCGCCCGCGAAACTCGGGCTACAGAAACCCGTTACGCACAGGAAGTTGCTGAACAGGTCGCTGAATTTAACCAGAAATATCAGGAACTTACCGGTACTTCGGCACAGGAAAATCTTCTTCCGGATGCGGATGAACAAAAGATTGCATTCGTGGAAAACTTCCTCCATGCTACTCCTCAGGAACAATATAAATTGCTCAGTAAGATCCCTCAGGCTTGGCAGGGTACAGTATTTTCAAAAATATGTCAGTATTGCCCGAATCTTCTGACAGGACTTGTTAAACAAGGTTACGGCAAACAAATCCTTAAAACTCCTGGCATGCCGTCCGATGTAATTTACAAAGTTATTAATACAATGCTTACCTGCGGAACTAAAGATAAAAACGATGCCGCAAAATACGTTGTCGATCATAAGGCTCTCTTTACGGAATCAACTCTTGAACGATGCGAAGAAATCCTTGAAGGAACAAAACGTAATATGAGTTATACGTCCGCTCCGATGGGCGGCGGTGTTCAATCTGCGCTTCAACCTTCTATGAGTGCTATTTATCCAGACAGGAAAAGTATGTTTTTTAAAGCTTAGAGGAAAGGTGCGAAATTTGTAGTGAAAACGCCGGCTGATTTATCAGCCGGCGTTCTTATATATCAAAATGTTTCTATTCAGCGTCTTTGTTGATGTCTTTTACGCTTAGTGCAATTCGATGTTCCTGAGGAGTGAATTTCTTAATAAGAACTTCTATGCTGTCGCCGACTTTGTATTTGTTAAACGGATTAACGTTTTCTTCAGCCATTTCCGATACAGGAAGAAGAGCTTCAACTCCAGGGAAAATGTTGATAAATGCACCGAATCCTGTCACTTTATTAACGGTTCCCGTGATTATCTGTCCTTCTTCAAACTGACCTTCAATCTGCTGCCATGGATCTTCGCCCATTCTTTTTAAAGAAAGCGAAATTCTCTTTAATTCAGTGTCAATTTTAATGATTTTAACTTCAACAGTTTCTCCTAACGAAATAACATCAGATGGGTGTTTAATTCTCTGCCAGGAAATTTCAGAAATCGGAAGAAGTCCGTCAATACCATTGATATCAATAAATGCACCGAAGTCTGCAATTCTTACGACTTCACCTTTTACAACCTGACCTTCTTCAAGTGAGGATAGGATGTTATCTACAACCTGATCTCTCTGTTCAGCTACTGCAAGTCTTTGAGAAAGAATCAATTTGTTTTTCTTAGGGTCAGCTTCAAGAACTTTGACTTCAATTTTTGTATCAATAATTCCGTCAAACGGAGTGCCTGTTCTCAATTGTGATGACGGTATGAATCCTTTTAAATCTGCAACGTCAACCAGAACTCCGCCTTTAACAACTGAAACAACTTTTGCAAGGATTGTATCACCCTGAACTTTAGCATCATTAAGCTGCGCCCAGGCTTGTGCAAATGCAAGTCTTTTCAGTGAGAGAAGCATACCTTCGGAGTCGTTTTCTTCTTTTAACACATAAAATTCTTTAACATCGCCAACTTCGAGAGTTTCAGCTTCTCCTGACGGAAGTTCTTTGTTAGGTAAATAAGCTTCTGTCTTTGCTCCGCGAACGCTTACCAGGTAACCTTCGCTGTCTTTTTTCATAATCGTGCCTTCTACAATATCAGCGACTGAGTATGATTTTGAGAAAGATTCGTTTAATAATCTTTCAAATTCATCTACAATGTTTGTTTTTTCTAATGTTGTTGTCATTTTGTATTATTCTCCTTTTTCAATTTTTTTTATTACGTTTTCAATAATATTCTGCGGGGTTGATGCGCCCGCTGTAATCCCGATTTTTTCGGATTTTGCTATTATATCTTTATAGTTATCTAATTCGGTATCATTTTCTATATGGATTGTACGGGTAATATCTTTTAGAATTTCTGCGAGGTGAGTTGTGTTTGCACTTTTTTTAGAGCCGACAACTATAACAAGGTCGTTTTCTTTTGCGAGTTCTTTAGCTTCACTCTGGCGCATTGCAGTACTTTGACAAATTGTATTTGCAATATGGAGTTCTTTTGAGATTGACGTTAAATATTCAACGATTTCATTAAGCGTTGTAATTCTTTGCGTTGTTTGGACTACGACTCCGGTTTTTTTGTGGGCTTTAATTTCCGGCTCAAAAGGTTTTAGCTGGTCAATGGAAGTTGCTACTACAACCTTATCGCTCCAGAGTTTTGCGTTTGCCTTAATTGCAATAACTTCAGGGTGTTCGGATTTACCCACGATTACGACGTAATACCCGTCTTTTGCCAGTTCAACGGCTTTTTGCTGAACCTTCTTAACGTCCGGGCAGGTCAAATCCACAGGAGTAAAGCCTGCATTTTTAATTTTTTCTATAACTTCAGGACTTTCTCCGTGGCTTCTTACAACACAAATTCCGTCGCCGTGTTCAGGTATTTCTTTCAACGTTTTTATCCCGAGTTCTTCAAGCTCTTTTATTACATCCGTATTATGAATAAGCTCTCCAAGAACCGAGACATTTTTATCGGGATTTTCGGCTTTTAATTTTTTTACGGTTTCAACGGCTCGTTTTACCCCGTAGCAGAAACCCGCAAATTTTGCTAATGTAATTTGTTTAGGCAATTTTAAATTGTCTTCTTTCTTTAAAACTCACGAATAAAAATTCGCTGTATGTATATTAAATTACAAATATGCAAAAAAATCAAGGTTCACAGATTAAATCGTCAATTTTTACATTCAGGGCAGTTGCTATATTATATGTTACTTCCAGACTAATTTTCACTTTTCCTTTTTCTATTAAACAAATATATTGCTGACTTGAATTTGCAGCTTCTGCAAGCTGTTCTTGTGTCAACTGTTTTATAGCCCTGTATTTTCTTATATTCGCGGCGAGCCGTTTTCTCAACATTATAGAAACATTTTTATCATCCATATTATCCATATTATAAATAAGTTGCGTTCAAATTTTTATCGAGTATAGTTGATTTGTTATCAACTATTATTGATAAATTTTAATTTGGAGTTGTAAAATGAATAAAAATGATGATGCATTAATGAAAAGGTTGTATGATTTGGCGACTGATTTTGAAAAAATTGTCATGCTATCTGATACAATAAAAAATTTTGGAAACTTTAGCGATGAAGTATCCGGCGGAACTGAAAAAATTCAGTGTCTTGCTGAACTGTTATCTGATAAGTGCAGGAATCATCAAAAGTTGTTGGTTGATATTATACCTGAAATGCAGGTTTTAATTAATAATACAAAATAAAAGAGGCTTTTTGAATACCTCTTTTATTCTCCAAAATATGTTTTTAAGCCGAATGTAAGTTTTTTGTTTTTACATAATTTTTTGAGCTTAGCGATTGCACGATTTTCAATCTGGCGAATTCTTTCTCGGGAAACTCCGTATTGGGAGCCGATTTCATCCAGAGTTTTTTTTCGTCCGTTGCTATCAAGCCCGAAGCGAAGAATAAGTACATCGCGTTCTTTTTGGCTAAGCTGGCTAAGAATTTTTTTTATATCATCAAACAAATTTTCCTGAGTGACTCTGCCGTCAGGAGAAACTGAGGTGTCGTCAACAATAAAATCTGCAATTTTTGCGGATTCTTCTGAAGAATTTGCAGGTGTTTCCATACTTATTGTTAATTGAGCCGATTTAATAATGGAATTCAGTTTGCTGACGGAAATCCCGAGTCTGTATGCAATTTCCTGTTTTGAAGGGGAGTGTCCTAATTCCGTTGTTAAATCAATCGTTGCGCGGCGGATTTTGCCGAGAGATTCAATCATGTGTATAGGAAGTCTTATAATCCTTGATTTATCTGCAATAGCTCTTGATATTGACTGCTGAATCCACCAGGTCGCATAGGTTGAAAATTTGTAGCCTTTTGTGTAATCAAAGCGTCCTGCAGCTTTCATCAAACCTAAATTGCCTTCTTGTATCAAATCAAGAAACGAAAGACCGCGTCCTATATATTTCTTTGCAATACTTACAACAAGTCTTAAATTAGCATTTATAAGAAGGTTTTTTGCAAATTCAGACTGGGTTTCATATATTTGTCTTGTGAGTTCCCGTTCCTGTTCCGGCGAAAGAAGCGGAATTTTCCCAATTTGCTGGAGGTAAATTTTTACGCTGTCATCAGAAGTTACGGAGGATAGACTCTCCTGTACTTTAGGATCCTCTACGGAACTAAGAATATCGTCATCTTCCTCCTCTTGAAGCTGTGCAAAGTCAACTCCTTCTTCTGAGATGTCGTCTGTCAACATTCCGAGTTTTTCAATTTCTTTTCTCATAAAGACTCTCCGTTTATATTATAACTGTTATTTTCTGGTTTGTCCTTTTGTTAACTTTTGTCTCACTGTTTCAAATATAATTGCCGAAAGTGCGTTAGAAACATTCAGCGAATTAAAATTGTTTTCCATAGGAATTTTTACAATAAAATCAGAAGCCTTCAAAAGGGATTTTGAAACTCCCGCGTGTTCCGCGCCCATTATTATCGCAAAATTCATATCAGTATAGTTAACATTATAATAATTATCTTTTGCTGAAGCGTCCGCTGCAATTACCCACCAGTTGTTTTCTTTTAGCTTTTGGACTGCATTCATAAGGCTGTTGACTTTTATGACGGGTATATGATTGATTGCTCCGGCACTTGTTTTTTCCACAATTGAATTTACCTGAACATTTCGTCTTGAGGGGATAATGATAGCGGAAACTCCTGCACAAACGCATGTTCTTATTATTGCTCCGAGATTATGTGAATCTTCAATTCCATCGAGGATTACGATGGAGGAATTTTCATGCGGCAGCTCAAGAAATTCGTCAAAATCCGTGTATTTTATCGGGGAAACTTGTGCAATGACTCCTTGATGATTAAACTCTGCATATTCCGCAAACTTTTCTTTCGCAACAAATTGGAATACTATTCCGCGTTCTTTTGCAAGTTCTTTTATTTTTTCAATTTTATTATCAGTGTGGATGTTTTTTGATATAAGAATTTTGTTAATTTCACGTTTACCAGAAATCAGTGCTTCCGTTACTGAATTTTTTCCGAAAATTATGTCATCCATTATTTTGAAACCTCTAACATTCTATCAATACAAAGAAGAGCTTTTTGTGCGGTATTGCTATCTATGTTAATTTCGTGCTGCTCTTTTGCTAATGCGTTATAAATGTCATTTAATGTGTGCCATTTCATATTCGGGCAGATAATATTATCTTTAATTAGAATAAAGTCTTTTTCCGGATAGTCGCGTTTTAGTCTGTCAGCTACCCCTTTTTCTGTGGCGATTATAAACTGTTTTGCATTACTTTCTTTTGCATATTTCATAATTCCCGTAGTGCTTCCTACATAATCCGCAAGCCGTGTGACTTCCATGTGGCATTCCGGATGCGCAAGAATTTTGGCTTCAGGATAATTTTTTCTCGCATTCAGAATATCTTCAGGCTTAATTCTCAGGTGTGTCGGGCAGTATCCCGGGTAGGTTATTACTTCGACTCCGTTTAATTTTGATTCTACCCATTTGCCGAGGTACGTGTCAGGCAGGAAAAGTACTTTCGGAGCGTTAAGACTTTCTACTATTTTTAGTGCGTTTGAGCTGGTGCAGCAAATATCACATTCCGTTTTTACTTCTGCAGTGGAGTTAATATAACATACAGCTGGTATTGAAGGATATTTTGCCTTAAATTCTCTCAATTGTTTTAAATTAATCATATCAGCCATAAGACATCCTGATTCAAGTCTTGGAAGAAGGACTTTTTTCTTCGGATTAAGAATTTTGGCGGTTTGAGCCATGAAATATACTCCTGCAAATACGATAATTTCCGCATCTGTTTTTGCTGCCATCTGGCTTAAGTAAAGAGAATCCCCAACGTAATCCGCGACTTCGTCAATTTCTTCATTTTGATAACAATGCGCAAGAATAACTGCATGTTTTTCTTTTTTAAGCTTTCTTATTTCGGTTACAATTGAATTCATTTAAGGGCTTCTCCTCTATAAAGTGTAAATTTTTGTTAAATTTGGCTAATCCTGTAAATATATTGTATAATAAAAATAAGAATTAGTTACATTATAGAGAAAAATTAAGAAGATGAGTGAAGATTTTTTAAGTAAATTTTTGTCGCAAATAAGCGGCGGTGGAAGTAAAGAGTATGTATATCTCTCTGTGACACCAGGGGTTGGTTTGGAAATGTGCCAGCTGGATATTACAACATCTCCTAAGTCTGTTAAATCTTATGCGGTCAGAGAACTGGCTTACAATGAAACTTCGAAAGATATCGCGGATTATGAAGTTTTTAAAAATGCGGTATCTGAAATGTTTGATGAATTGAAGATTAATCCTAAGTGTAACGTTCTGGTTAATATTCCGCTTGTTTCAATGGGGACAATGAATCTTCCGTTGATATTGTCGGATGATCAGCTTCTGGTCAGCGTTACGTCTGAGGTTGAACAAACGTATATTTTCAGACGGATGGAACCTACAATTGCCTGGCAGGATGTTAACGTTAATCAGGGAACAGATAGCAGAAAAATCTTGTATGCGGCTGTTCAGGCTCCTGTTATTGAAAATATCAAAGCTGCTCTTGCAACGTTAGGTTGTACTCTTATTGATATTGATGTTTCGGTTGCTTCTTATTTGAGAGCTTTGGATTTTACCGGGCTTACAACAACCCAGATGCAGGATAATGTTACCTGGAACCTTATGATTGTTAATTCAACAGGATATTCTCTTATATCTCTTGTTGGAAAAACTGTTGTTGATTATTATGAAGAACCTCTCGCTATTAAAACTTTTGAAGGTGATGATATCTATAATGCAATTAATTCTTCCGCTCAGATTACTTTAATGAGTTACCCCGCAAATTATTTGTATATCATCTCCGAAACAGATATGGTAAGTGCTGAATTGCTTGCTTCTAAAATCCAGGGTGCCGGTACGGTTGATTTCTTTGAAAATAACACATTCAAAAAACATGAAGTTATGCCGGTAAGTTTGGATGTACTGCCGGATAATGTTTTGAAAATTTCTATGCAGATAGTCGGTATTGCGGCTACGAATTATTCAAATTACCCGCTGAAATTCCATTTTATTAAGCAGGCAAAATCGTCAGGCGGCGGCTTCCTTGCCGGAGCCTCGGAAGAAGTTCCGGTTCCGATTACTATCGGGGATAAAACATTTGAGATTACACCGACAATGGCTACGACTCTGTCTACTGTTCTGTTAGCTGTTATTGGCGGTTTTATGGCTCTTCTCTCTTTCGTGTTGCTGCCGAAAGTAGCTGCCACCAGACAACAGGCATTAGATGATATTACTATTAAAAACCAGGATATTGATGCCCAGGTTTCCAAACTTGATAAAGAACAACAAACTACGGGAAGCTTTGATTTTAAAGAGGAAGTTGATGTTGTTCTTAAGAGTAATCGAACCAAGCTTATGAATTATTCAGCTATCGGGCAGACAATTCCGGAAACGGTTTGGATTACTTATTTTATGACTCAAGGCGACGGGCTGGTTGATATTAAAGGGGCGGCTACAAATGTTGAAGATGTATACTCATTCTTCAGAACTTTAAAAGATTCCTTAATCAGTAAAAATTTAAAACTCCAAAAGTTAGAAATGCAGGCAGGTTCTGTTGATGAGTTGCTGTCATCATCGGATTCTCAAGTGTATGAATTTGAGATTACAAACATGACTAAAGATCAGTTAGCTGCACTGTTCGGTAAATTGCTCGGTAAAGATGGTGAAGAAATTGATCCGAATTCTCCGGAAGCCAAACAGAACGCAGGTGGTAATAAGGATAACGGTTTATTAAGTAAAATCCCGATTCCGGATATCAGCAAAAAGTAGAATATAAAAGGATAGATTTTTTATATGGATAAAGAAACGTTAAAACTCTTTAAAAATGCATTAGCAATACTAGGACTGTTAATTTTCGTTTTTGTATATTTGTTGTTTACAAAACTGATACCGACAGTTCAGGCTATTGGGCAGACTGCCGCTGAATATAAAACTCAATCAAGTATTCTTGCTGAAAAGGAGCGTTTGCTTGATACTAAGAAACAGGCTGTTATGAAGGCTACTGATACCAATCTTACGGGCAGCAAAGAAATGTATAAACCTCTTGAAAGCGGTTTAGATGCTGAAGGCGTTGTTGCGGCACAGTTTGATGATATTTTAAAACTTCTCAAAGCTAACTCTATTAAAACAAGATCTATTAAATATAATTACAACCCGATGGACGATCCGTTTGTGAAGAGTGCTGCTGATAAATTGAGCGCCTGCACTCTGGATATGCAGATGGTTGCTACTTACAAAAATTTTGAAGGTTTTATAAAGGATTTGTATAAGCACGAACATTTCCTTGATATTTCGAAAATTGAAATTATCCCGTATGAGAAAAATAAAACCATGCTTTTAATAAACTTTAAATTAACTCTTTATGCTTTAAAAGTTTAATAAAATAAAAATAATGATAAAAAACCCTCTTGTAAAGAGGGCTTTTTATTATTCGCTGAATTCTGAAAAATTTATTCCAAAAAGGAGTTTTTTATTATTAATACAGTTTGCGCATTGAGGAGTTTCAAGAACAGTTTTATCTGAAAAATCTGTAAAATCAGCTCCGGAGCGTCCTCTATGGTCGTTTGAAAGAAATGGACAAGTATAAATGCCTTTTGAGGTTAAAATCCGTCCGTATTCGCAGTCAAGACTTTCCCAGAATAAATTCCTGATTTCCTGAGGTTTTACTTTTGAATAGCAATCATTTATGACAAAGTTATGCGGCTGGGTTTCAAACCCTATTTTGTCACATATTTTTTTGAATTCTTCGAGCAGAACGGTTTTATCTTCATTATAATAATTTGTAATGCATAATATCGGGTTGAATTCATATTTAACAAGGTTTTTAATTGCGTGCAGAGTTTGTCTGTACGTTCCTCTGCCGCGGATATCATCGTTTTTGATTTCGTTGTAGTGGTCAATACTTAGTTTAAATATAATTTCAAAATGACTTTCATCCTCAACGCGTTTTAAAAATCGGGCTTTTTTTTCGTTTATAAAACTGCCGTTTGTGCAAATACAGACGTTGCATCTTTTGAGGCAAAGCCTTAATATACTGTTAAAGTCCGGATGGGTCATAGGTTCTGCACCTGTTAAATAAATGCACTGCAGGTTTTGTTGTACAGTATCGTTGAGAGCTTTTTTTATGATATCAACTGAGATAAAGTCCTTTACTTTTTTGGATAGCGGAAAATCAATATAGCAGTGGTTGCAGCGCAGGTTACAGTTTCTTTCAGTGAGTTCTATAAAAAGATTGTCTAAATTTTTAAGATGGCTGATTGGCGCAGTAAAAATTGATGATTTCATTTTTAAATCCCCCTTAATTTAAAATCATTTTACGTATAACAATTTTTTATTGAAATTACCTGAGCGGGTATTATTTAGAGGGTATTTATTTATCTGAAAAGTCGTTAGCTTTTTTATCCTGAAGCCATTTGCTCATAATATAGTGTTCATAGCTGAGGGCAAAGTTATAAAGAGCGTTTACAAGAACTCTTCCGCTGTCGGATTTTCCGACAATGAAGAAATCTCCTGTGGAATTTTCCGCAAGCATAATTTCTCTATGGACAATTTTATCAACATGATTTTTCGGGTTTTTGTAGATTACAACTTTTATCCATTCACAGAGAAGTTTTGTTGCGGTTGTTTTATTTTTTATTAAATCATCGTTACGAGCTTGTAGATATTTTGAAAATTCTTTTAAAATCATTTTAATCCTCAAACGGGGTTGTTGTTGCAAGACATACTATATCATCAATACCATACTTTTGAAATTCCTTAATCATTTCATTGAAAGTTGAACCCGTTGTGCAGATATCGTCAATGAGGAGAATTTTACCATTTTGAAGTCTTTCAGGATGAACTTTAAAAGCATTTGCAAGGTTTTCTGCGCGCTGCGGTTTTGAGAGTTTGTATTGCGGTTTTGTATCTTTAATTCTTTCTATTATGTCGGGGTTATAAATATAGCCGCCGAGTTTTGCAAGTTCCATTCCGACAAGTTCCATGTGGTTGTATTTGCGTTTCTTTTTTCGTTTGTGGAAAATCGGAACCGGAACTATCTGGAAATTTTTATCTTCCGTGACATTTAGCCAGTAATCGTACATGAATTTTGCCTGAAAATAAGCTAAATCTTTTTTGTTATGGTATTTGAGGGCGCGAATCATTTTCTGGAGAGTTTTTGCATAAATTCCTGCGCAGTAGACTTTTTTCCCTTCAATAATTCTGTTTACTTTGACGGGGAGATAATCCATTTCGTCATAGCATTTAGAACACATAATGGAGCATTCTTTAGAACTTTTGCAAAAGTAGCATTTTTTCTTATAAATCCAGTCTAAAAGACCGATTAAAAATTCTTTCATAAAAAGATTATACCACGGAAACGAGTGGACCTCTAAAACCCCTCCTCCGGCACTACGTGCCACCCTCTCCCTCAAGGGGCGAGGGGAAATAGTATCTTAGTTGAACAGGTCCCTGCACGGAGAGTGAATCCACTTGACGTCATTGCGAGCACTAGCGAAGCAATCCAGCTTTTTACTATGTGAAGAGTGAAAAGTGAAGTGACAAATTTTTTATTGAACCCCTCACCCCTCACCCCTCACCCATCACTCCTCACCCTTCACTTATCCAAAAGCTGGATTCTTTCGGGTTTCACCCTCAGAATGACGTAACATTTCTCCTTAGTATCCTACTTAGTATATGTTATTATAAACCTCCCCCGGTACTTCGCGCCACCCTCGCCTATTGCAGGAGAGGGTGGATTAGAGAATATTTCACCTCTTACCGGTTACTAATCTAAGAAGCCGACGGAGAGCAGCGACACTGGATTAGACATTATGACGGAATTTTTATACAAAATTCAGTTCTTACATTTTCTTCGCTCTCAACTGTAATCTCGCCGCCGTGTGAACGGATTATCTGTTGGGAAAGATACAGCCCTAAGCCGGTTCCGATTTTGCGGAATTTTTTTGCGGCAGAGTAGTATTTATTGAATATAAGTTTAATATCTTTTGGCGGAATACCCTGCCCGTAATCAATTACGGAAATTGTTATAAATCCCGGGATTTCTCCTGTTTTTATATCAATATCTTTTTTCGTGTTGCTATGGGCAAGCGCATTATTTATAAGGTTTTTTATAACCCTTTGGAGTTGTATCGGGTCTGCAGTTACTTTGATGTCGCGCGGCGGATAAAAATTTACTTTAAGTCCATGTATTGCCGCAAATGGTGTAATATCCTCTATAATACCGTTAATAAATCCATTGAGTTTGATATTTTCTTTGAGAAGTTTTATCCCTTTTTCTTTTATTTTGTAGGTTTCAAGTACGATTTGTACAAGTTCAATAAGTTCTTTGTTGGAAGATTTCATATTTTTTAATGCAACTTCCTGTTTATCGTTAATCTCGCCGAATTTTCCGGCAAGCAGAAAATCAAGAATATTAGCTTCCGCAACAATCGGAACCTTTAGGTCGTGTGTGAGGGTTGCTACAAAATCCTCTTTAAGTGTTTCGATTTCTCGTTCATTAGTAACATCTTTTATAATGAGTACATACCGTTTTTTATTATCGTCGAGTGATAACCTGATTGAGCTGATTGTGAAATTATTTGTCGGAGTATGTTTTATAAAGACATCTTTATTGTGGAGTCGTTCAAGGTTAAAATGAGGCGGCATCTGCAAAAAATCCAGAATATTTTTGCCGATAACATCGTGACCTTTTACACCGAACCAGCTGCTTATCTGCGGGGTTGCCCTTAGTATATGTAATTGGTCATTAACGATTAAAATCCCGTCAGACAAAGAGTTGATGACAGATTCCAGAAGCTTATTCTGGCGCATGAGTTCTGCCTGATATTCAATAATCATTTTTTCTCTGTCATTAAGGGTTTCCACCATCCTGTTAATACTATCTGTAACATTCTGATATGTAGGATGTTCAAGTTTTTCTATTTTTGTTGAAAGATTTCCGTAGCGGATTGAGTTGACCGTATTGGTTACGGTTCCCAGATAATCGTTAATCTTTGACCAGCGTTTATTTGCCTGTCTTGTTATAAGGAATAAACCTATAAATACTGCAATAATTCCTAAATTTAAAAGATACCAGAGCATATTTCCTCTTATATTTTATTTTATGATACAATTATAGCAGACAAAGGATTTAATGTTAATACTTAAAGATAAATAAGATTAATCGAATTTGCAGATCAGATTAGAAAAGGAAGCAGAAATGAGAAAGATTAAACTGCCCGATACAATAAAAATGGTTATAACGGATTTTGACGGAGTTGTTACTGACAACTGTGTTTATATCGGCGAAGATTTTTCTATGAGCAGAAAAGTTAATTTTAAAGATATAATGGGGTTTTCTCTATTGAAAAAAAATGATATAAAAATCGGAATAATTTCAGGAGAAGCAAATTCCGCAATTGATTTACTTGCACGAAAATTTTTAATAGAAGAAGTTCATCAGGACATAAGAATTAAAATAAATGTACTTCAGTCGATTGTGGAAAAATATTCTCTTACACAGAACGAATATCTTTATATCGGAGATGATGTAAACGATTTGGAGTGTTTGAATTATGCAAAATATAAAATAACAGTTCCGCACGCCCCTGATAAAATAAAAAAAATAAAAGGAATACAAATAACCAAACATGATGGCGGCGACGGAGCATTTAGAGAGGTGGCAGATTGTTTGATAAGCTTAAAAAAATCTTAGAATATATAAAAAA
The DNA here is from genome assembly GCA_944324285.1 of Candidatus Gastranaerophilales bacterium. GTDB lineage: Bacteria > Cyanobacteriota > Vampirovibrionia > Gastranaerophilales > Gastranaerophilaceae > Scatousia. The sequence continues at coordinate 60,608 of CALUVR010000004.1, forward strand.
ACTCAGTTTTTCGATTGATAAATATAAAGAGGATTCAATAGTGCAGTCGCTGCCGACAAAGGCAATCGTAAACCGTGCTAAAAAATATATAGATAAAGAGGATTACGCAGAGGCTGAAAGCATTCTGAATGAGGCTGTTGAATTCCCGCAGGAGGATTCGCTCGTATATAAATATTTAGGAATTTGTGCAGAGAAAACAAACAGGTTTTCCGATGCTATGATAGCGTTTAAAAAATCTGCCAATATAAATCCTCAGGATAAAGAAATCTGGTGTAAACTCGGGTTTTCTCAAATTCAGTGCAAATTATTTGAAGATGCTGAAAAAGCTTTTGAAAACGCAAATAAAATAAATCCTTCAAATACGGATGTTTTTACGGGCTGGGGTATGGCTTTAATGAAACAGAAAAGGTATTCTGACGCCCATGAAAAATTTATCGAGGCAACACGGCTTAATAAATACAATTTTATGGCAATGCTTCTTGCCGCCATTATGGAGATGAGGCTGGAACGATATGAGGACGCTGAATTAAAGCTTAATTTTCTCTCGACTGTTGCCCCGAATGACTCGAATACTTATGAATATGCCCATTTAAAATATATAAAAAAAGATTATAAAAACGCTGAATATTACGCGAAAAAATCGCTTGAATTTAATCCAATGATGCTAAATCCTTATCTTATACTTGCAAGAGTTTATAGGGAGCAGCTTGATTATAAAAAAATGGAAGAAACCTTTAAGCATGCCGAAATACATAATTCACAAAAGCCTGATTTGTATTACGAATGGGGGTTAATGGAACAGTATCTGGAGCATTATGACAGAGCAAAAGTTATGTTTGAAAAGGTTTTGGAACTTTCTCCGGATGAAGATTATGCAAAAGCAGGACTGGGACTGACGTTTGCGGCTGCTGGAAAATTAGATGAGGCAGAAAAACTTATATCAGAAGTTATGGAAAAAGAACCGGATAATTATCTGGCTGTGAAAGGTAGTGCTATAATTGCTTTTAAAACCGGAAATTTTGATAAGGCAATTGAGAGTTTTAAGCATATTCTTCAGGAAGATAAAACGGATTATGTTTGCAGCTACTATATTGCAAAATCATACGAAAATCTCGGAAACGATATACTGACAAAAGAATATTACGAAAATGCAATTAAAGATTTTCCAACATATATAAATTCTTACATAGATTTTTCAAAGTATTTAATTTCTCAAAAAGAATACGCAGAGGCGCAAAGAAAACTTAGAAAAGCCTTAAAAATTGAAGAAAATAACACGGAGATTTTGAACCTTCTTTTTTATGTGAGTTACATACTTGTCAAAGACAACATTTGTGAATATAATGTAAAGGAAGTTCTGTCGATTGCAGATAAGATAAATGAAATTGACCAGGAAATCTTTAAATACCCTGAAGAAAAGGCAGAACTCACCGAGATTTTGAATAAACTATAGAAAGAAGAAGAAATTGAGAAAGATTATAGTCCAAAAATTTGGCGGAACCTCAGTAGCAGATACCGATAAAATAAAAAATGTAGCCTCAACCGTAATAAGAGAAAAAAAGAACGGGAATGACGTAGTTGTAGTAGTTTCGGCTATGGGGCATACAACGGATTATCTGGTCAAAATGGCAAAAGATTTGTGCCCTGTACCGTCTGAGAGAGAGATGGACATGCTTCTTTCAACGGGTGAAGGCGTTTCAATAGCGCTTCTTGCAATGGCAATACAGGCGGCTGGATATGATGCTGTAAGCTTTAATGCCATGCAAATCGGGATTATGACTGAGAATGTGCATTCGAAAGCCAGAATTATAGATATAAAAACGGATAAACTCAAGAAAAACCTCGCAGAAGGTAAAATTATTGTTGTTGCAGGTTTTCAGGGCGTAACAGAAGACGGCGAAATTACAACCCTCGGGCGCGGAGGTTCTGATACCTCTGCAGTTGCGCTGGCAGCAGCCTTGAACGCAGAGCGCTGCGATATTTATACGGATGTTGAAGGTGTCTATACGACAGATCCTCGTATTGTTCCAACGGCTTCCCGTTTGGATGAGATTTCTTATGAAGAGATGCTTGAACTTGCGCATGCGGGTGCAAACGTTCTTCATCCGAGAAGTGTCGAAACCGCAAAACAATTTAATGTTCCGCTGCGCGTCAGAAGCAGTTTTAAAACGGAGAATAAAGGTACTTTAATTTTAGGAGTTGACAATATGGAAATTTATAAACCTGTGGCAGGCGTTGCGGCAGATTTGTCGCAGGCGAGAATAGTTGTATGTGATGTCCCAGATGTTCCGGGGCAGGCAGCAAGAATTTTCAGTAAACTTGCTGAAGATAATATTTCGGTTGATATGATTATTCAGTCTTATGCCAGAAAAATTTCTCACACCAATGATATTGCTTTTACAATAGACGCTGCTGATACTGATAAAACCATGGCGGCTCTAGATTCATTAAAAAAAGAACTTGCCTGTGGGGAAATCCAATTAAATAAAGATATCGCAAAAGTTTCCATTGTCGGTGCCGGCATGATTGATAGACCTGGTATCGCATCAACTATGTTTGAAACTCTTGCAGAACAAGGTATTAACATTAAAATGATTTCAACTAGTGAAATTAAAATAAGCTGTCTTGTAGAAAAAGAGGATGCTAGAAAAGCCGTAAAAGCACTGCATGATGTATTTGGTTTAAATTGTGATGAGATGGCGGAAGTTAAAGGTGACCTGCCAGATGTGTAGATAAATTTTCACATAAGTAAAATAACGGGCGGAATGAATTGTTCCCGCTCGTTATTTTTTTGCAATGCTCAAATATTCTAGCTGTCCGAAAAATTCCGCGATAAGGCTGTAAAACGAAATTTTGAGTGGCGTTTGGAAAGCGGCGACACTGGATTAGCAGAAAAGAAAAGAGCCCTTTATAGGGGCTCGTTGGAATTAAGAATAGCTGGAAGTATGAAAAAGATTTAATTATATTAAACAGAATGAGTGTATTTTTTACAATTGCCGGCATGGGTAATTTGCTGCGTATAAGAATTTTAAGATATTTTTGCAGTATTACCCGATCGGGTATATTTTTAGAGCAGAATAATTTTCTGAAACATACCAATAAGTGTAATTCTAGCACTTTATGCTAAAATGCACTTAAATGCTAGCTTTCAGTCCTCTTAATAAAACTTTATAATAAGGGTTGACAAAATATTTTTTATGATTTATAGTAAAAGTGTTAGATGAAGTGTTAAATGAACACTTAATAAGAAAACCTCACGAGAGGAGGACAATTATGTTAACAATCAATCCAATTAATTCAGTAAACTTAAATACAAAAAAATATGTTTCTTTCGGAGACGCTAATCCAAATAACGTTACTCCGAGCATGGCTATTTTATCACTCCAGGCTCCGGATGCCAAAAGAGGCTTTACAAGTAACATGCATCTTTCCCAGAAGGCTGATGCTGTTAGAAATAACCTTTTTACGTCAGTAATCAATAAATTTGTCAAGACTTATAATATCGCTGTTCAATCAGCTAACCCTAACGGAAAAGCAAAAAGCATAGATACTCTTGCATAATTTGTTTGTTTCTGTTATACTTATATTCCATTTACCCCAATTCACTGATGGTAATATACTCCATATTACTAAATAACAATTTCCATAACTTGTTTTATCCTTTCTCTTAAAGGATCTGATAAATTTCACACCCATTTTACCCCTGATGAAATTTAGAAGGGTCTAAAGTTTCTGCGGAACACAAAAAGAGAAAGGATAATTATTATGGATGCTAAGATTAAACAGATTAGATTTGACAGCGCACGTGCAAGAAATTTTTTTGAAGAACGTTTGGCATATACGACAGGTCCCGTTGAATTAAAAAAAATTATGGAGGAAGAGGATGTTACATTACTTGATGTCAGACTAAAGGCAGATTATGATATTTCTCATATCCCGAATTCTGTTTCAATTCCGAAATCTGAACTTGCAGATAATCTGGATAAGCTTAATAAGAATTCCGTTACGGTAGTTTATTCTTATAATGACCAGTGTCATTTAAGTATTGAAGCTGCATTGATACTTGCAGATTACGGTTATCCTTGCATGGTTTTAGAGGGAGGGTTCAAGACTTGGACTGAGGATTTCCGGTTTGTTTCTACGTAAAAAGTGAAGAGTGAGGGGTTCAATATAAAATAAACGTGCTATTTTTATCGGTTAAACTTCCGCACCGCCGTCGTTGAGTTTTTTGAAAGCTTTTTTTGCACCCTCGTCAGCTTTTACTGCGTTAATTACAAATTCATTTGCTTCGCTGTCACGTGCAATTGCTTCTTTTAGTTCAAGCATAGCCCTGTAATTAAGTTTTTTTAGCGACGGGTCGTTTATATTTTTTAAATATTTTTTAAAATTCTCCTGCGCAGTATAATTAAATCCGGGAAGCCCCTTTTTTAAAGAGTACCATTTATAGAATTCTCTTAACATGTAATATGGTTCAATTTCGCCTATACCCATAACGACAGCGGGCTTAAAGTTTGTAGAAAATCCCTGTCCGAGTATGAAATTCAAATAAAAAGCTTTTCTTCCTTTGAGTTCAGTAATCAGTCCTTCATCCTCATTTATTTTTTGTAATATTTTTTCTGCGTTTGAAACTCTGAAAACTTTTGTTCCTTCTGCCTCCATGTATTCTAAATATTTCTGTGGATTGTTGCCGCAGGATTTCATAATCTCTGTTACGTTTTCTTTAACGAGTTTAATGTTTTTTTGTGTTTCAGTTGAAAAATTGACAGTTTCCGTGCCGGAAATTATTGTTTTTGAGGTAGAATTTGTGAAGCTTGTGTCAAGGTGTCTGGAAAGCATTGAGTGAAGGAATTTTTCACGCAAACCGAGAATAAAATATTTGAATTTTTTAGAAAAATTATTCATGTAAACGAGTATAGCTTAAAGAAGGTTAAAAGTTTTCCTCCGAGTAGGTGAAATCTGAGAATGTTAAGAATGTTAACAGTTTAAATAATTTTGAAATAAGTGTTGCTGAGAAGTTTTTATATATTTAAAGATATCTATAGATTATTAAAAGAGAGAGAATAATTTTGGTACGAATTATTCAAAAACTGAATTGTGAAATTTTAAGCTGCTCCTTAAAAGAGAGAAGGAGGGGCTATGTGTAGTGTTGGATTTAATTCACAATTTGGTATGAATGTAACGAATTTCCAGCAGATGCAACGGCTGCGCAAGTTTGGAGCATCAGTGCGCCAGCCTGCGGGTGGAATGCAGCGGTTTAATATGGATTCCAGTCTGTTTACGACCGGTAAGACTAATATGTTTGCGCAGTCTTCCAAAACAAGTTCTCTGTCTTTTAATGGAGTTCAATATGATAATAGGTTTGCGATGTTAAATTCTGTGCAGAGCCAAAATCAAAGTGCTTCGACGGGAAAATCCTCAGGGTCCTCTTTTGGTTCCACGTTGAAAATGTTGAATAATTTCTTAGGTAAGATTTTTGACGGCAAGAAGGATGGTGCCGGTAAAATAGGACAGCAATCCTTAGACCAAATTAACAATGCACAGGATAAGCAAACACTTTCTCAAGCAATAGACAGTGCAAATAGCGACAGCCGGTCTTTAGATAATCAGCTTAAGGCGGATAATAATACTTTAAAAGCAGCCCAAAATCAGGAAACACAGGCTCAGCAAGGCGCAGATAAAGCCGAGCAAGGGGTCGATACGGCAAATCAGGGGCTTGATAAGGCAAATCAAGAACATAGTGCAGCTCAAACGGAAGTTCAGCAAGCAGAACAAGGGCTTAAATCTGCACAGACCGGAGTAAGTAATGCCCAGAATGCACTGGATGCAGCGAAAGCAGCGGCAACGCCGGAAAATCCGAATACTGCGGCAATAGCAAAAGCAGAAAGTGATCTTCAAGCTGCAAAAGCAGAGGAAGAGGCTGCGCAAAAACGACTGGATGAAGCAAAACAAAAAGAAACTGAAGCCCAAAGTAACGTTGATAAATCGGAACAACAGGTAAAAACAGCAGAAGAACAGAATACTCAGGCGCAGTCAAAACTTGAAAATGCTGCAGCAAATACGGAACAGGCAGAATCCACGGTTCAGAATACCGAAACTCAAGGAAATGAGATAGAACAGGGTATTCAACAAGGCGAGCAGAAAATGCAGGCATTAGAAGCTCAATCACAGGAGCAGGTCTATGGTACCGAATCAGAACCTCCGCGTGCGGACGGAGGACAACTTCATGAAGGGCAAATGCAGGAACAGGTTTATGGTACAGATCCTAACCAGCCAAGCAAAGTCCAAGATGGTAATGCTCAGCAAAATGATCCTTTTGCCGAACAAAATGAGCTTATGGATGGAAAAGGATACTCAGATGCAGAAAAAGCTGAAGTTTTGAAGGCTCGTCAGGATATTCAAAATATGCAGCCGGGTCAGACAATTCAATGCGGTGCGGATACATATACAATGGACGAAAACGGTACAATTCATGTAAATGATACTGCCGGTGAATATACAGATAGAGAATCTGCAGCCATGAATGCAGGTGACTCTGCAATGAGAGGTATTGATTCTAAAAAACGTTCAGAAGCAGAAATGGAAGCATTAAGACAGGGTAATAAAGCAAAACAAAAACCTTCTGTTTCAGTTGATAAACAAAAAGCTGCAAATGCCCCGCAAGAAACTCCTGTAAGTAATAAAAACGAAGCAAATGAGGCTCCTGAAGCAGTTTCTGTAGGTAATTCTCAGGAAACAAAGGGGGCAGAGGAAGCCAGAGAAGCAGAAGAAGCTGAAGATAAACCGGTTGAGGAAGAAAAGAAAGAGATGGATACCTCAAAACCAGGTACTCAATGGCGCGGAAAACGTGTTGGAGCCGGCTCAAGAGAAGATGTAAAACTTGAAAGAAATGAGGACGGTACTATTACAGAAACCGGTATAAGCGGCAAACGAATTCTTGATGAAGAAGGTAAGAAAGTCTTGTATCAAGAAGGTAAAGGGCTTGGGTACCGCGGAGGCGATGGTGCTATAGATTACCGTAACGGCACACAAACGACAGAGCTTGATTCGATTAAAACAGGAGCGACTACCGGTTATACTGTCATAAGCGGAATGAGCAAACCTGGCAGCGGCGGGGAAATCCATGACAAAGACGGTAACTTGATAATGACAATGAAAGACGGTCAGTTCTTTAATGCAAAAGGTAAAGAAATCAAATTAAGCAAAGCCATAGATATAATTAATGATAATAAGGGTGAAGGCTTTAAACTCGTGCGCCAGCTTAAGAAAAAAGGAGTGTAGTCAAGTACAATGATTAGATAATTTAATAAGAAAAGTTAAGTGCAACAAAAAGAGGTGGGTAAAGTGTGAAGTAAGAATAGGCGGTAAAGGTGAATGTTTGAAAAGTCTATAATTAGAGAAGTTCTTGTATATCCAGTATCCTAAAGTATTTTCTCTTTTTTTTTCATAAGAATAAAAATATTAAAATTAAATAAAGATTGTAAAAAATACACTTGCTTTTTGTGAATATTTGCTATAAAATGTAATTGTGAAATAAATCACGAATTGAAATTCTTTCATTCTCTTGTTATCATTATAGCAAAGCGGAATTAAATAAATAGCAAATTTAATAAGTTACTTAAAGGAGAAAAAACTTATGACAACAAAAAGTAAAAAGACGGTTGAAAATCTGGAAAAGACTTTAAATAAGTCCAGTCTGGTTGACAACGCAGAGCAATTGGAATTGCTTATTGAAAGAGTTAAAAAGGCTCAAAAAATTTATTCTAATTTTACTCAGGAACAGGTGGATGCAATTTTCAAAGCTGCTGCTACCGCTGCAGATAAAGCACGTATTCCTCTTGCAAGAATGGCTGTTGAAGAAACAGGTATGGGTGTTCTTGAAGATAAAATTATCAAAAACCACTTCGCATCAGAATACATTTATAACAAACATAAAAATGTAAAGACTTGCGGAATTATCAAAGAAGACAGAGCAAACGGCATTAAAGTCGTTGCAGAACCTCTCGGTGTTATTGCAGGTATTGTACCTACAACAAACCCGACATCAACTGCAATTTTCAAATCATTAATTGCTCTGAAAACAAGAAACGCAATTATCTTTTCTCCACACCCGAGAGCCACAAAATGTACAATTGAAGCTGCAAGAGTTGTTCTCGAAGCTGCAGTTAAAGCGGGTGCTCCTGCTGATATTATCGGTTGGATTGATGTTCCGTCAATTGATTTATCAAACCAGTTAATGAAACACCATGATATTGCATGCATTTTGGCAACAGGCGGTCCTGGTATGGTGACTGCGGCTTACTCATCAGGAAACCCTGCATTAGGTGTAGGCCCTGGTAACGCTGCTGCTGTTATTGACGAAACCGCTGATATTAAAATGGCTGTTTCTTCAATCATGATGTCAAAAACTTTCGACAACGGTATGATTTGTGCATCTGAACAATCTGTTATTGTTGTTGACAGTGTTTATGAAGAAGTTAAAAAAGAATTCATATACAGAGGTGCATACCTCATCAATGCTGCGGAAGAAAAGAAAATGATTGATCTTCCGTTCATTGATCCGAAACGTGGTACTGCGCACCCTGCAATCGTAGGTCAGCCGGCTCACAAAATTGCAGAACTTGCAGGATTTAAAATTCCTCAGACTGCAAAAATCATCCTTGCTGAAAGACCGAAAGTTGACTGGGATGATCCGTTCTCAAGAGAAAAATTATCTCCTGTATTAACTATGTACAGAGCAAAAGATTTTGAAGAAGCCACGGAAATGACTTATGAACTCGTTTCAAAAGGTGGTGCAGGCCACTCTGCTGACCTTTATACTGATACCCGCAGCCAGGAAAGAGTTGACAAATTCGCAGAAAAAATGCCGGCTTGCCGTGTATTAATCAACTCACCATCAGCACAGGGCGGTATTGGTGATTTATACAACTTCAAACTTGAACCGTCACTTTCTCTCGGATGCGGTTCCTGGGGTAAAAACGCTGTTTCAGGTAATATCGGCGTTGAAAACTTATTGAACTACAAGACAGTTGCAGAAAGGAGAGAAAATATGCTCTGGTTTAAAGTTCCGCCTAAAGTTTACTTCAAAAGAGGTGCTGTTGATTTAGCTCTTCGTGAACTTCAAGGCAAAAAACGTGCCTTTATTGTAACTGACAGATTCTTGTTCAATTCTGGTGCGGTTGACAGTATTGTTAATGTATTGGATGAAATCGGTATTGATCACCAAATTTTCTTTGATGTAAAACCTGATCCGACATTATCAACAATTAATCAGGCTATGGAAATCATCAGACCTTATGAACCTGATGTAATCATTTCACTCGGCGGCGGTTCTCCTATGGATGCTGCTAAGATTATGTGGTTGATGTATGAGCAGCCTGACACAGTATTTGAAGATATCTCTATGAGATTTATGGATATCAGAAAGAGAATTTGCAGAATTCCTGAATTAGGTAAGAAAGCAACAATGGTTGCAATTCCTACAACATCAGGTACAGGTTCTGAAGTTACACCGTTTGCAATCATCACAGACGATGAAACTCACGTAAAATACGCAATCGCTGATTATGCATTAACTCCGAATATGGCAATCATCGACCCTAACTTTGTTGACGGTATGCCAAAAGGCTTGACAGCTGCATCAGGTATTGACGCTCTGGTTCACTCAATCGAAGCTTACGTATCTGCTATGGCTACAAACTTCACAAATTCAAATGCATTGGAAGCAACAAAACTCGTATTCAGATATCTTGAAAGATCATGGAAAGAAGGAGCAAACGATCCGATTGCAAGAGAAAAAATGCACTATGCAGCAACTATTGCAGGTATGGCATTTGCAAACGCATTCTTAGGTTTGTGCCACTCTATGGCTCATAAACTAGGTGCTATGTTCAACGTACCTCACGGTGTTGCTAACGCATTGTTAATCAGACAGGTAATTAAATACAACGCTGTTGACTGTCCGAAAAAACAATGTATCTTCCCTCAGTACAAGTTCCCTAACGCAAAAGCTAAATATGCTCAAATTGCGGATGAACTTGGCTTAGGCGGTAAGAACGATGATGAAAAAGTAGAATTGTTGATTGACTCTATTGATAAATTGATGAAAGCTATTAACCTTCCAAATTCTATTAAAGACTTTGGTGTTAAAGAAGCTGACTTCAATGCTAAATTAGACGAAATGGTTGAATTGGCATTCGACGATCAGTGTACAGGTGCAAACCCGGCTTATCCGTTGATGGAAGATATTAAAGCAATCTACAAAGACGCTTACGAAGGTGTTGTAAGAGATTACTACGATACTAAAAAATAGTTCAAGGCAGAGCCGGTGGAAATCAGCGGTGCCTGCTTAGACAATAAAAAGAAGAACCGTCAGCAATGGCGGTTCTTTTTTATCATTGTTATTTTACCCTGTTACAGCTAAAATTTTAGAATAGTTTATTGTGCCTGTTAGATTTTATAATGAACTTCTACCAGTATAACTATCATAATAATATCTTTTGTCCAAAAAATTTTTTTTGGTCAGTGCATAATATGTACACCCTATTCCAGAATAGTCACCTTTTTCGGAAGCGTTACAGTTGTAATTATATAGGTTTGAACATGATACAGGACCCCCGCAAGGTTTTATCTGACCTTTCATAATCCGAAATGAGAAAATATCACGTCCCCAGGCATTCGGTTTGTTAAACGGTCCATTGACGTCAACAGATAAAAGTTGTCCATAGTACACTTCAGAGCCATTGCTGAGTTTGTGACGACCTCCGAATACAAATAATCTGCCGTCTTTTGTTATAAATCTGTTTTTATAAAAATAAACGTTTATAGGGACCTGTTCACTGCCAATAGGGTTTCCTGTATATGTCACGTAGTTAAGCGTGCGGTTCTTGAGGCAGCTGTTATCGGTACAATCCTTTGCGTTGTCAAAATAACTCATGAAAATTTTATTCAATTCTGTTTCATCTGTTTCTGCAACAATGTCAAGTATATCTTCACCGTACTCGTTTGCTATTAAATTTACAACATTTTGTAATTCGGAGTAGCTTTTTTTTAAGGCTGTTAGTATTGCAATGTTTTGTTGTTTTTGAATTAAAGCCGGCAGTGTCATAGCTGCAACAACCCCGATAATACCAAGAGTTATAAGGACTTCAGCAAGAGTAAATCCTTTTTTCATAAACATCCTCCTAACACATGATAAATTATGTTCCTGAGAATTGTTACTGGAGTTTTTCCAGTAATAACCCGATGTTATATCCAGTAAAATTGACAAATGGATGAGGCTGAATTTTATAAAAAGTTGGGGAAACGTATAAAAATATTGCGGGAAAACGCTCATTTGACACAGGAAAAGCTTGCCGAAAAATCCGGCATTAGTTTAGATTACCTCGGTAAAATTGAAGTAAATATAAATAAGCCGGGTTTAAAAACATTAATAAAACTTTCGGATGCGCTGGATATTCCATTTAAAGATATTTTTGACTTTGAGTAAAGTGGCGGCTTGACATTATCTTATGTCTTTTTTATCATAAAAGAACAGGTTGAGGCGACATGGCCAAGTGGTAAGGCAGGAGCCTGCAAAGCTCTTATCCCCCAGTTCGAATCTGGGTGTCGCCTTTTTTATTATTTTATTAAAGGAGTTATTATATGGGTAAAATTTTTGGTATTTGTGATAATCCTGTATCTACGATAGGCTCTGCTATAAAATCATTAAGAGTTGTGCCGCCTAAAGATTACGGTACACCTATCCCTAAAAATACTGATATAACTGATAAGTTTATATCAAAAGAGAAGAAACATACTTCAAATCCGTTTATCAAAATGCGTAACGGGTTCGGGAAACTTATGGCACATTTTTGCCATCCTTATAAAAAATAAATAACTCATATTGACAAGATATATATCAAAATGTTAATATAAAACCATGCTAAAAAAGTGCTGGTTATTTATCGTTAGTTTGTTATTGCTCGGAAGCCTCGGGGCAAACGCTATTGAATTAAACTTTACAGGTTTTGTAGCGGATGAGGCTAAGGTTTTATCCAACCAGAGTGTAAATGATATAAATATGATGCTCTGGGATTTGCAAAAAAAGACCGGCGCTGATATTGCGGTAGTCACGCTGCCATCATTAAACGGGCAGAACGTAAATGATGTTGCCATACAGATAGGCAGAGAATACAAGCTCGGCGATAAAGTAAAAAATAATGGGGTAGTTTTTCTAACCTCAACAGGCGATCGTTTGATGAGTATTCAATTAGGAGCCGGACTGGAGCAATCTGTCGGCGTCAGAAAAATTGAAGAAATTCGAGATTATGATATTTTGCCTTATTATCGTGAAGGGCAATATGAAAAAGGTATTTTCCGCGGTGCATATATGTTAGCAAGGGCTGTTGCCGTATCTGAAAACGTTAAAGTTACAAGATACGGAAATGTTCCGGCTAGGTCTGCTTCTTCAGGTAAAAAAGAGGACATTCCTTTTTGGGCTTGGCCGTTTATCTTTATTTGTGCATTATTTGGCGGCGGTCGCGGACGCAGAGGTCACTTTAATGCCGGTAGTTTCGGCGGCTTTGGCGGAGGCGGAGGCTTTGGCGGAAGCGGATGTTCAGGGAGTTGGTAAATATGGTTAAATTGGATAAATTTGTTAAACAGTTAGAAGATATACTCGGAGATAACCTCTTATCGGTTATCATGTTTGGATCGCAGGTATCAGTAGAACCTGAAAATTTGAAATCCAACATAAATTTAATGATAGTTTTGGAGCACTTAACTTCAGATGATTTGAAAAATATTTCTAAACCTGTACAGAAATGGGTAAAAGCTAAAAACCCTATCCCGGTTGTTATGGGAAAGGCTGAATGGTATTCTTCTTTTGATGTGTATGCACTGGAATATTCCGACATAAAAGATAAGCATCGTGTAGTATATGGAACGAATTTAGCTAAAGATATTAATGTAGACAAACATTATTTGCGTCTGCAGTGTGAATCTGAACTAAAGAGTTTATATTTAAAATTTAGAAATCATTATTTATTGGATATGAATTCCGATAGAAAGATGCGTGAGGTTGCAGACAATGTGATAAAAACTCTGCTTGTAATTTTCAGGGGAGTTATAAGATTGAAGGGCGATTTGGTGCCTGAGGCTTCTGAATACGTGATTTTACAGGCTGCTAATTATATGGATTTAGATTGCAACCTCCTTGTGAAAATGGCAAAAATTAGAGAAAAGCAGGACGTATACGGGAAACAGGAAATCCGTGAAATTTCGGCAAAACTTGTATCCGTCTTGCAGGATATCTTAAGACAGTTAGACGCAATGAGATATTAAGCTTGACGCCTGACTATGTTAATGTTAAACTGGTGTAAGCTTGAGGTGGCGTAAGCTGACTGCAAGCCAAAGAATTGACAATCAAATAAAGATAACGGAAAATGCGAAGCGAAAAACGAAACTCGTAACATAATAAAGTTTTTTGCTAAGCTTTGCGGATTGCGAGCAGAGGGTGAAGCGACAGCATACCCGTTTAATGCGAGCAACCAAGTAAAAAGCGCGGGCGATTGGCAAGGACTCCGTTTTTCGATTGAGTATCGAAAAATGGAGGGGAAGGTAGCGCAAGCTACCAACAAGCCAAAAAACCTTAATAAAGTAAAATCGTGGGCGATTGGCGCAGTTGGTAGCGCACTTGAACGACATTCAAGGGGTCACAAGTTCGAGCCTTGTATCGCCCAGTTACTTTTTCTTTAGCCCAAAGAAAAAGTAACCAAAAAGAAAGCAATACTTTAGGCTTTGTATAGTGTTTAAATGTTATTGCAAGGAAGTTCTGTTGTTTCTTTAGCTGAAAGAAAAGTAACCAAAAAGAAAGCAATACTTTAGTTTTGTATAGTGCTTAATGTTATTGCAGGGAAGTTCTGTTGTTTCTTTAACTTTGAGAAAATGTTTTATTTAATTCAGCAAAGGCTGGATTGCTTCGCTACCGCTCGCAATGACGCATTATCGTCGTTTGTAGCAACTGTGCGATTGCGGGTCAAGCCCGCAATGACGTAAAAATAATCTGCCAATCGTCAGAGGTAAGAATAGCCCTTCCCTCTCTCCTGAGGGAGAGGGGTAGAAAATAAACGTCATTCCGGAAGCGTAGAAAAACTGCTTGAAGCGGAAGCTGAAATCAAGTTTTTCTAGCTATGCGGAATCGCAGTACCGTTGGATGTAACGATTCTGCGATAACGGGTCGGACTCAGTAATGATGATAAGTTCCTGCATTGCCATAGAAATAGTTTTAAAATTTCACTATTATAAAAAGCGTTATTATCATCCCTAGCGAAACCGCTGATGATAACCCAACAAAAATCCAGAAAAACGGGATTTTATTCTTAGGGGTGGAGGTTTTCATTGAATAAACCTGAGATTTTTTCTTTTTTACAGGTGTAGTTTTATTTCCGGAGCGTGAAGGTTTTGAAACTTTCTTTTTTTCTTCTGTGTATTTTTCCGCTAGTGATTTTTTATCTTTTTGCCCGGTTACAAGGAGCGTAGTATCGTAACGTTTTTTTAGAATATTTTGGTTTGCGCCTCTTGCGTATACCGAGTAATTTATTGCAACTTCAAAAGCCCTTTGAAGGCATTCAAGCGCCTTAATCCCATCTTTATTCACTTTTGATGAGTGTACAGAATTATTCCCGATTTTTTTCAGAAAATATAAATCATCCAGAAACTCTTTTTCTTGTTCTTCGCCTGTGGTTTTATCTTTAAGGGTTGCCAACATTTCATCAAAAGTTGCATCAGGCATTCGATCTTTTCCGAGTACGTTTCGGCAGACGTTTTCACCAAAACGCCGAGTCTGCGTCATGCATTGTTCAAAATATTCATCTCTATAAAGTTTTTCGGCTTCCGCTATTATTTCGTATAAATTTTTGTCTACTTTTTGTAAGAAATCAAAATTTGTTGTCATAATGATTTAATGGTACCTTGTGCGAAATTTGATGTCAATAATAAGAACGGCGGACTTTTTTGTAAAAAAGTCCGCCGTGAAATTTCTGTAAGCCCGCATTTTGTGCGGAATTAGCAACGGCTATTTAGAAATTCTTCCCGGTACAACAACTCCGCCTTTGAGGTTCTTTTTGTAGAATTCAACGTGCGGCTGGAGAACGCTGTCGAGAACTTCCGGCAATTGTTTGCCTGTCATAACGGCTGTAACGATTTCCTGATAAACTGTAGCGAATGCTCGCAATTGAGTCATTGCGCCTGCAGCTTCCGGAGTTAAGCCCATTTTAGAAGTTTCAACATCTTCTCTGAAGAATGCGCCAGTGATTTCGTAAGATTTTGTTAATGCACCGATGTAGGCTTCGGCGTTTTCTCTGCAAACACCTTTATCTACAGGAACCGTGAGTGCAAAAACAAGTTTGTTTGCAGGGTTGAAGTGAGCTTCCGCGCTGTGGTGCATAGCGTCAGGAACTTTTGCAACCTGTTTCAATGTATCTTTTACTGATTCATTCTGCATTTGAGCGTGCCAGTAAACGGTGTTTTCAAACATTGATCCCATATACTGATGAACAGAGGCTTCAATGCCATTTAATTTAGCATCAGCCCAGAAGATACCTTCTTTCAATGCGTCGTTGAGTTCTAAGTCGTCAGAGAGTGACAATTCTGAAATTTCCTGAGCGGCATTCAATAATTTTGTCATATCTTCTTTAGAAAGCCCTGCCCATATAAGTGTGAATAAAGCGTGGTCGTCGAATGCTGAAAATCTTCCGCCAACGTCATCGTGAATGTATAAATCGCCAATCCATCCTTCAGAATTTGATGTTCTTCTAAGTTCGCTTTTTTCTGAATTTGCGTCGGTTACTGCGATAAAGTGTTTTGCCGCAGATTTTTTAGCTTCTTCATCTGACTGACCTTTAGCTTTATATGCGTCAATCATCATTTCCTGAACTCTTAAGAAGCCGTCTTTGGTTTCAAAAGTTGAACCGGATTTTGAAGCAATCATAAAGTTAGCTTCTGTGATATCGCCAAGTCTGTAGAGAAATCTTTCAAGGCTGATTGAATCGACGTCTGAATAGAATTCTACAGAGTCGTGGCGGACGTTAAGCCCATTGATACCAAGCATGTGTTCAACGGTGTGTTTTGAACCGCCGATACCCATAACGCTTAATTTTTTAGCGCCTGTTTGTTTTTTGAATTTGTCAACCATAGAATAGAGGTCATCCAATCTTTTCAACTGTTCCTGAGGCAGGTTAACCCAGTTGAGGAAGTGACCTTTCTGGTTTGCTCTTTTAGAAAATTCTTTTACAAATTCAGATGTTTTTGATGAATATTTAGAGAAATCAACACCTGAAAACGTTGTTTTTACTGATGAATTTTTAGTTAACATAGTTCTCTCCTTTTTTGATAACCTGTAATTACATTGTAGTATAAAAACATAAAATATGTTATCGGAAGGAGAGAGAAGTTATCCAACTTCTTTTTTATGTTCACTTTTTCTTTTTTGTTGCGAAGAAAAAAGAAAAAGTGAACCGAAAAAGAAAAACACGCAAAAGAAACAGCAATGCTAGCGCATTGCAAGATAGAATGGCTGTTGTGAAAAGCAAAGCTTTTCACCTCTCTTGCTCGCTATCGCGGCAGAGCCGCACGCTCGCATTAAAACCGACCTGCGGTCGGTCGCCGAACGTGCACGAAGTGCAATAGTGAGGCTAGAAAGGTTAAATGCGTCAGCATTTAACTACATCCATTTGGTCTTGCGTTGCTTTGCAACGCTTTTAAATAAGCGTGTTTCTTTTTCTTGGCTGACATTCTTTTTCTTTTCTTCGCAAAAAAGAAAAAGAATGTCAGTGCAGGGTTTGGGGCTGCATAAGCCCCAAATATAAATATTATAGCTGTATAACCCTCACCCGAATTTGTAAATTCGCTCATGCTCATTAACAAATTCTACCCTCTCCCATAGGGAGAGGGGTAATGGGGGGAGCGTTTATATCGAGCAGGTTCCATCAAAGGTAGAAAGAGGATAGGAGGTACACCCTTTGTAAAGGGGGATGGGGGATTTTTTCTTCCGATAACATATTTTATGTAAAAATTATTTGTTTAAAATAATTGTTTATGTTATTTTTTATCTGAAGATTAAGGATTTATATGAGTATTGAATCGGATTTAGAAGAAGTTCGCCAGATGTGTGAATACTGCGACAAGTGTGCGCTTTGCAAGACTCGTACGAATATTGTTTTTTCCGGCGGCGTTCCTAATCATAAAATGATGCTTATCGGTGAAGCCCCGGGGTATTATGAAGATCAAAAAGGTGAACCTTTTGTCGGAAAAGCCGGTCAGCTTTTAGATAAAATTTTTGAATCTGTCGGGCTTTCAAGAAAAAAAGATGTTTATATCTGCAACACCTTAAAATGCCGTCCTCCGGATAACAGAGACCCTCTGCCGGAAGAAAAAGAAGCCTGCAGAGCTTATCTTGATGCTCAGATTGAAATTTTAAAGCCGAGAATTATTTTACTTTGCGGAAAAGTCGCGCTTTCTTCAATGTTGAATACTTCAACAGGAATTACAAGAGTCCGCGGAAAATGGTTTGATGGACCTTTTGACAGCAAAATGATGCCGATTTTTCATCCGTCTTATTTATTACGTAACGATTCCCACGAAAAAGGCAGCCCGAAATGGTTAATGTGGCAGGATATTAAAGAAATTAAAAAAGCCTACGATGCTTTAGGTTGAGCCTTTGCTTTTTTGACTTTCAGTATGTAAAGAATTGGGATTATTATAATACACAAAAGCGCAAGCACAGTAAATACATCGAAGAAGGATGCGAGCCTTGCCTGTTGCTGTAATTGCCTGTATAACATCCCGTCAGCTTTTCTTGCCGCAAGGACAGATGGATAAAGGTGCATAAATTTCGCCTTTAATGCTGCAAATTTGTACTGGAATACAGGGTTATGCGGTGAAAGATTACCGACAAGATAATTCTGGTGAACCTGCGAAACTCTTGCGATAAATGTTGCGGACGCTGATGTTGCAATTGCTGTTACAATATTTTTGAATAAAGCATGCAGGGCTGCAGCGTCTGCGTTTTTGCTTGCCGGAAGTGTTTGAAATGATAGCGCTGTAATCGGGACAAATGCTGTCGGAACACCGATACAAAGCAAAATATTCGGTAGAATGATACTTTCCATAGATGATGTTGTATTCATCTGGGTTAACATTAATAAAGAAACCGCAATTGTCACAAGTCCGATTGATGCGAGGTGACGGCTGTCTATAAATCGAGAAATCTCTCCGACAGCAAGCAGCCCGATAAGGCAGATTATTGCACGCGGAAACATTGTTAATCCTGACATTGAAGGGCTGTAACCCAGCAGGCTCTGTACAAACATCGGAACAAGCAATAGTGTAGAATAAATCATGACGTTTATGAAAGAACTTGCAATAGTTCCGAATAAGAAGTTTTTGTCTTTGAATACTCTTATATCAATAACAGGATATTTGTATTCAAGTTCCCATACATAAAATAGCACGAATGAGAATACGCAAATTCCTGTGAGCCAGCAAATCCACGTTGTATCAAACCAGTTCCACTGCTGACCTTTATCAAGAACTATCTGCATACACGCCATTGCTATTACTATAGAAAAATATCCGACATAATCAAATTTTTTATTATATTTTTGTTTTTCGGGTTTGTCGCTTTTGACGAAAAGTTTCACCAGTAAAAATGACAGCATACATAGCGGAATATTTATAATAAAAATCCACTGCCACGAATAGTTATCGGTTAAATATCCTCCGAAGAAAGGTCCTGCAAGCGGCGAGAACATCGCAGCAACCCCGAATAAACCCATAGCGACTCCGCGCTGTTCCTCGGGGAAAACTTCTAGCAATATTGCCTGACACAGAGGAAGAATACAGCCGCTTCCGATACCCTGTACAATTCTTGCGGCAATAAGCGCCTGCAGGTTCGGTGCAAGCAGGCATAAAAGACACCCGAGGCAAAATACCCAGATACTGTAATACATCAGAAGTTTTTTCCCGATTGTTCTTACAAGATATCCTGTGACCGGAAGCATTAATCCGCCTGATATTATGTAACAGGTAATTACTGTATTAGTTTCGTATTGAGTTGCCCCGTAGAAGCCTGCAATATGCGGCTGGCTTACGTTTGTGGCGGAAGATGCTGCAAGCGCCAAAAATGCCGGCAGCAAAACAGCAAGTGCAACTATATAAGGGTTTGTTTTCTTTTCTGTAATTGTGTTTTCTGACATTAGAAACCTCGTTCTGGTTGAAACTTACCAATCATTTCGAATTTTTGTTGTTGGGCTGAAAGCCCAACCTACTATCTTTCTTTCAACCAGACATCCCATCGACCATTCAACTTACTTCACTTTTACCTTGGGTACTACAGACATTCCTGGTACTATGTTGTAGTCTGAAATATCTTCTTTAAATATGATTTTCACAGGAACTCTTTGTACAATTTTGACGTAACTCCCGACAGCATTTTCCGGCGGGAAAAGGCTGGATTTAGCGCCGGTTGCACGCTGTATACTCTGGACTTCTCCTTTGAATCGCTTGCCGGGATAGGTGTCGATTTTTATAGAAACCGGCTGATGTTCTTTCATGTGCGTAAGCTGAATTTCTTTGAAGTTTGCAACAACCCACACTTCTTTTGGAACAATCTGCATTAAAGGCTGCCCTACCTGCAGATAATTCCCATTCTCAACGCTTCTTGCGGAAACTTTTCCGCTTTGAGGCGCATAGATTTTGGTGTATTTCAAGTTTAATTTTGCCTGTTCAACTTCTGCTTCAAGACGTTTTATGTTTGCTTCCATTGATTCTGTTTTTGCCTGATTTGAAGCAAGCGCATGTTTTGCAGCTTCGGAGCGTTCTGCTGCGGCTTTGTTTTCTGCCTCGGATACTTCAAGCTTTGTTTTGCTGTTTTCGTAATCCTGTTTTGATACTATTCCGGATTTATACATTGCCGTGTATCTCTTGTGATCTTTTTGTGCAAAATTAAGTTTGGATTGGGTTGATGAAATATCTTCAAATGTCTGATTAACGTTTGCCTCACCGCGTTCAACTTCTTTTTCCGTAACGTTTAATTCTGCTTTTGCCTGAGCAAGCTTTGCTTCTGCTTCTTTCAATTTGACTTCGTAGTCGGCAGGATCAATTTCTACTAACAACCTACCTGCCTCAACGTCATCGTTATCATCAACAAGAAGTTTTATAACAGGTCCTGATACACGGGGTGCTACTGTGATAAGTCTGCCTTCAACAAACGCGTCATCCGTTGATTGAAAATATGTTGAATGTATTGCTGCTCCTATTCCGAGAAGAACCAGCGCAATTGCTGTTACTGTAGGAACAATAACTCTTTTTTTCTGATATTCGTGTCGGTTTTTTTTAGCTTTTTCTTTTCTTGTTTTTATTCTTGCTTTTGCTTTCTCTTGAATTTTTTCCTGATTTAGAGGTTTAAAATCATCTTCCTCCGGGGTGTTTTTATTTTTTTCGTCCATAGTGTATTTTCCTCTATTATTTCTATAACTGTATATTTAATTCACTTTCTAAATTCTCTTTAAATCTTTGTAAAACTTTCAGGGTTATGAGCAATTCATCTTCAGGCACGCCCTCAATAGTTCTCTGCCACAATTCCAGAGCGGTCGGTATAACTTTATCAAAAACTTTTCTGCCCTCGTCTGTGATTGCTATTTTGTAAACCTTTCTTTTATTAACATCAGGCGTTTTTGTAACAAGTTTCATTTTCTCAAGAATTTTAATTATTCTTGTAATATTTGGGCGGTCTTTCAGTGTAAGTGCACCGATTTGTCTCTGATAAAGTCCGTCATGGTCAATGAGAGCGGCAAGAACCGTCAATTGCTCCGGGGTTACTTCAAAGTTATTTGCAGTGAATTTTTGCGTTGCAATTGCACGGGTCATTTTCCCGATTCTTACCAACTTCATTCCTATTCGGCTTTTTAATAATTCCAGTTGTTCCATGATTTTCTTTGTGTTATTATGATAACACAAAGAAAAGGAATGTGAAGCATGAAAATTTTTAAAATACTTATTACCCTGATGTTATTGCTGTGCACTGGTTTGAGTGTGCAGGCAAAGAAGATTACCATTGATGCAGATAAAATTGAATTTATGAACCTTGACTGGTGGAAACAGTTTGAGGATAAAAATTTGGATAATTATATGCTCTATGCTTATAAAAATAATAGAGATTTAAAAATCGCAACGGCTTCCACAAAGCAGGCTCAGCAGGTTGTGAAATTATCCTTTTCCGACCAGCTCCCGCAATTGACATTTAACCCTCAGATAGGGAGAGAATTTACGTCATCTAATGTTTATTTTGGAGATGTTTTGATTCCGGATTATAAACAGAGCAGGTTTTTGCTTCCTTTGACAATGACTTATGAAGCTGATATCTGGGGCGAAAATTATATGAGAACAAAGAGTGTTAAACAGAGATTAAAAATGATTGAGCAGGATGAAAGATCTTCTTATATTCTTATTACAACATCTCTTGCGTCGAATTATTTTAATCTTATTAAGGCGGATAAGCTTATTGAAAATCAGAAAAAACTCGTTGATTTGCAGCACGAAGTTGTGAACCTTTATCAGAAAAAATACGACGGCGGTCTGTGTTCAATAAATGAGGTTTTATCTCAAAAACAGTGGTTAACCGTATTTACTGAAGAACTTAATACTTTGAAGGAAAAACAGGACGTTCTGGAAAACCAGTTGAAGGTAATTCTCGGCGATAGAGATATTACAAAAATTGAAAGAAGCGCATACGATTCCGTAAAACTTATAGATCTTCCGCTTGATATAAAATCAGAAGCAATCCAGAACCGTCCGGATTTGATTAAGAGTGAATTTTATATTAAAAAACTTGGCATTGATGTCAGTGTTGCACGCCGAGACTTTTTGCCGAAATTCATAATTTTCGGGCAGGTAGGGTTTAATGCTTATCAGCTTTCAGACATATTCGGTTCTCATTCATTCCTTTCAAATGTCGGAGTTCTGCCGTCGCTGGATTTATTTACGGGCGGAAGAAAAATGGCAATGCTGAGATATAAAAAATACGAATACGAAAAAGCTTTGCAGATGTACGAAAAAACAATTTTGACATCGCTGCAGGAAGTTAACGACGCCCTTGTGAGTGCTAAAACAGCCCGCAACAATTTCCACAGCAGTTCTGAAAGGTTTGATTTACAAAAAGAACAGTATAAACTTTCAGATAAAAAATTCAATATTGGAGCCTCTTCTAACCTTGAAATTTTAATGGCAAAAGAAGCATTATTGATTTCAGAAAAATCAAATATATCAAATAAAATTGATGTTGTAATATCTGCCATAAATATTTATAAATCCGTAGGCGGCGTAGATTACATGCAGTTTGAAGAAGCAATATAGAAAGATACTAAGGTGCTAAGACACTAATGGAAGCATTTATGTGAAGAGTAAAGGGTGAGGGGGGAAATTTTCCTCTTCCAGTGTGAGAGGGGTAGGGGGGATGGTAAAAAGTTTCTGCAAAACACGTCATTCCGGAAGCGTATAAAAACTGATTGAAGCGAATGCTGCAATTAAGTTTTTCAGGCTATGCGGAATCGTATTATCGTCGAATGCTATGACAATGCGATTGCGGGTTGTAGCCCGCAATGACGTAAAAACAATTTCTCAGTCGTCAGAGGTGCTGCCGGTTGGGCATACCTGCCCCACAAAAATTCAAAGTCTGGGGTGAGTGTTTGTAGAGAAAACCCACCGGCGCATTCGCGCCACCTCCCTTACAAGGGAGGTCGGTTGGGCATACCTGCCAAACTAAGGCACTATGGAAAATTACGTCATTCTGAGGGCTTCAGCCCGAAAGAATCCAGCTTTTGGAATATGAAGAGTAATGAGTGAAGAGTGAAGGGACTAATTTTTGTTGAACCATTCACTACTCACCATTCACATATAAAAAGGCTGGATTGCTTCGGCTAACGCCTCGCAATGACGTCATATCACCTCTCACTACGGAGAGAGGCTGGGGTGAGTGGTAAAAAGTGAAAAGTAAGTGGTGAATACTACAACAAAATAATTGTAACGAAATGTAAAAAAGAATTTTAAAGGCTTAAAATCCAGTTATAGTGCTCTTAGAGAGGGTATAGCGTTTTTATTATAAAGCAATTTTTTTATCTGAAATTTGTTTATAAAAACATAGGGGATATTTAAGTTTATATCAAACAGGAGGAAATTAATTATGGGAAATGAAGTTCAAGCAGTTAATGGTGCTAATCAAGCACAACCAAGTACTACAAAAAGAGTTGCAGTTACACTTGCACCACTGCCGTCTGCTATAGCAATTTTTACAAAAGAATTATTTAGCGGAAAAAATGTATATGATGCAGGAAAGCAAGTAAAGCAAGATTTTAATTCTGTTCACGACGCAAATAAACAACAAATGAAAGACAATGTACGCAATGCTGCGCAGGCTCTTGATGACCATCCTGTATTAGGTTATGGTACTATAGGATTTTTAGGTATCGGCATAAAAGCGCTTGATAAGGCTATAAACTAGAAGAAGATAAATGGCAAAACAAAAGCCTCTCTTAATCAGAGAGGCTTTTTACGTATAAATCAATTTCTTCATCTGTATTCATTTCGGTTGCGGCGACAAGGACGTTTTTACTGTTAAGTTTTAAACCGCCAAGGATATTTTGCGCTTGTAATTTTGCAAGGAAAACATCCGCATCCGGAACTTCTATAACAAATTCATTAAAGAAATTTTTATTGAGAGTTTTGACGCCGTGTAATAAAAGTTTTTCCGAAAGTTTGTGTGCATTTTTAGCGGATAAATATCCTGCCTGACGGAAGCCTTTTTCACCTAAAAGACTCAAATAAAGGTTTGCCCAAAGCCCCATAAGCGCCTGATTTGAACAGATGTTGCTTGTGGCTTTTTCGCGCTTAATATGCTGTTCGCGGGTTTGGATTGTGAGGGTGAAGGCTTGTTCGCCGTCTTTATCAACAGTACGTCCAGCAAGACGCCCCGGCATTTGTCGCATATATTTTTCTCTGCACGCGATAACTCCCGCATGAGGACCGCCAAAACTCATAGGCATTCCTAGCGTCTGGATATCCGCAACCACAATATCCGCATCAACTGGCGGTTTCAGGATTGATAATGTTGAGATATCAGTGCAGACGATAAGCAAAGTTTCAACTGTTTTTATCTCTCGTATTTCCCCGTAAAAATCAGGATTTTGTATAAGAACGCACGCATAGTCAGCCGTGTTTTCTGGAATTTCATCAAATATTTCAACTTCAATATCGCCTGCCCAGGTGTAAGTTTTTATTACGTCCAGATATTCAGGATTAATATTTTTTGATACAAGAACTTTATTGGATTTTTTTATTCTGACAGCCATAAGAATTGCTTCTGCGCAGGCTGTGGCTCCGTCGTAAACCGTTGCGTTTGCAATATCCATTCCGGTGAGCCTTGCTATCATTGTCTGGAATTCGTACATAATCTGCAAGGTTCCTTGCGCGATTTCTGCCTGATATGGCGTGTATGCGGTTAAAAATTCAAACCTGTTTGCAACCTGTGAAATTGCGGCAGGTATGAATTTATTGTAAACTCCTCCGCCGAGAAAACTTATGTATTCGGTTTTGTTTTTCTTTGCAAGCGCCTTAATCCTTTTTTGAACTTCCATTTCGCTCAAAGGATTTTCGAGTTTTAATTCAGGAATTCTTGCTGATGTCGGGATTTGCGCAAATAAATCCTCAATATTTTTAAGCCCTATATTCTCAAGCATTTCTGCTCTTGTTTTTTCATCGTGTACCAAAAAGTTTTTCATTATTCCAATTCTTCTTTATAATCTTCGTATTCCATCAAATCATTTTGTTCGGATTCATCCCCAGTTGCTTCAATCTTAACGAGCCAGCCTTTTTCGTAACTGTCCTCGTTCAAGGTTTCAGGAGCGTCTACGAGAGGTTCGTTTACTTCAATTATCTTACCGCTAATCGGCATATAAATTTCAGAAGCTGCCTTAACTGATTCAACTGTTGCGAAGGTATCTCCTTTTTTGTATTCTGTTCCTATATCCGGAAGTTCCAGAAAAACGATATCGCCGAGCTGCTCGACTGCGTAATCCGTCAAACCCACGGTATAAGTATTGTCATCATTTTTTAAGATGTACTCGTGAGTTTTTGAACATAAAATTTTTTCAGTAATACTCATTTTATTCTCCTATATTTTAATTCGATTTCTTTTTTCTATAAAAGGTCTTTTTACAACTTCGGCATTGTACAATTTTTCCCTTATCATAACTTGAACAATTGAACCTGTGCAAATATTTTTATCATTTTTTACATACGCAAGCGCAATATTTGCGTTTAAGACAGGCGAAACCCCGCCGCTTGTAATAACTCCGACCTTTTCTCCATCTTTATAAACTTCATATTCGTGGCGCGCAATCCCTTTATCCAGCATTTTTAAGCCGACAAGCTTTTTTGTCGTGCCGTTTTTGATTTGATCCATAATGACTTCTTTTCCGTTGTAATCTTCTTTTTTATCTTTGGGAACAGACCACGAAAGCCCAGCTTCTATCGGGGTTGTATTTTCGTCCAAATCGTTTCCGTAGAGATGAAGAGCAGCCTCTAATCTTAAAGTATCTCTTGCCCCGAGCCCTATCGGTTTTATTCCGAATGCGGCGCCGTATTCAAGGATTTTGTCCCAGAGTTCTTCAGAAAATTCGTTTTCAACAAGGAGTTCATATCCGTCCTCCCCCGTGTAGCCTGTTCTTGATATAAGAAGTTTTCTGCCGCAAATTGTTGCGGGTTTTATGGTGAAAGAATCCTGATGGGTATCAAGTCCCATTGTTCTTAAAAGCTCATCAGCTTTCGGACCCTGAACAGCAAGCAGGGAATAATTATGCGACTGGTTGTCAATTTTTACATCCAATCCTTTTTTATTTCTTACCATCCAGTTTAAGTCTTCGTCAATTCTCGCTGCATTGCAGATAATAAGATAATAGTTAATCCCTAATTTATAAATAATCAAGTCGTCAATCAGCCCGCCTTTTTTATTCGGAAGCTGGCAGTAGACCGCTTTTTCGTAAGCGAGTTTTGAAATATCCTGAGGAACTATTTTTTGTAAGAAGGCTAAAGAATCTTTTCCGGAGACAAAAACTTCTCCCATGTGCGAAACATCAAAGAGTCCGACATTTTCGCGAACAGTTTTGTGCTCTTCAATAATAGATGTATATTGTACCGGCATGTGCCAGCCTGCAAAATCAACCATTCTGGCGCCGAGTGCAACGTGTTTGTCGTGTAAATAAGTTTCTTTAGTCATAATCTCCCCCTTATGCGTCTATTGTCGTTTTTTTTATCAGAATTGTCAAGCTTGAAATGTTTTGAATAATTGTTTATAATAAAGATAATAAAATGGAGGAAGCAGCATAAAACACTTATTATTACGGAATCTCGGGGGGGGGGGGCATCTGAGATCCTTTCTGCCCAAAGGTTTTGGGTATACAAACGTGTATTTACATTAGCAGAAAAATTTTTCCCCCGATGCGTCAAGCTGCGTAGCCAGGCATTCACATTAGCGGAGGTTCTTATTACCCTCGGAATTATCGGTGTTGTTGCCGCCATGACACTGCCTGCAGTTATCAATAATACGCAGAATAAACAATTAGAAACGGCTTTGAAAAAGGCATATTCAAACTTAGGACAAGTAACTCAGCTTGTTGTGCAAGAAGATTTCGGGGGTGTAATAGATGTAACGAATGCTATGTCAGCAAGTTCATATTTTGTTAAATATTACAAAAACAGTGTTATCTGTAATGGTAAATCTGCGACAAATGGTTGTCCGAGTAATGCTTCAAGTAACTACTGTACATTTATGCAAAATACTTATAAAACTTATAATGGGAAACCGCAGGCAGGCTGCGTTGGAAATGACGCTATTTCAAATACTATTGACAGTACTACTATTTACTTTGATGCTCCTGGCCCCAATGAAACAGGGATTACTGCCCAAAATATACTTATGGCGGTTGACGTAAACGGCTGGCAGAAAAAACCAAATCGCTGGGGACATGATATGTTTTTGTTTCAGATAACAAAACAGGGTAAATTACTTCCTATGGGCGCAGACAGTACAAGCTATTCTGAAGATGAATATTGTTCATTGACGTCGACTGCAGCCACAAATGGTTATGGATGTACAGCAAGAGCGATTAATGAGCCTGATTATTTTAAAAATTTACCAAAGTAAGAATACGGTAAGAGTTTAAAAACGTGAAGGGTGAGGAGTCAGTTTAATTGAAAAGTTGAATGGCTTTCTTTTAATTCCCTCTCCCTCTGCGGGTAGGGTGAGGGGTAGAAAAGTAGTCGTCATTCCGGAAGCGTAGAAAAACTGATTGAGACTTCTGGCGAAATCAAGTTTTTCAAGCTATGCGGAATCGCATTATCGTCGAATGCTATGACAATGCGATTGCGGGTCGTAGCCCGCAATGACGTAAAATCAATTTCTCAGTCGTCAGATGTTCTGTCGGTTGGGCATACCTGCCCAACTAAGGTGCTAATGGAATTTTTACGTTATCCTGAGGACGAAGCCCGAAAGGACTTTTTATTGTTGAACCTTACTCAAAACTCACCATTCACTTTTTTAAAAGGCTGGATTGCTTCGTCGCTTTGCTCCTCGCAATGACTCTTCTCCCCTCTTGAGGGTAGGGTAAGAGGTAGAAAAGTAGTCGTCATTCCGGAAGCGTAGAAAAACTGATTGAGGCGGAAGCTGAAATCAAGTTTTTCAAGCTATGCGGAATCGCATTATCGTCGAATGCTATGACAATGCGATTGCGGGTCGTAGCCCGCAATGACGTAAAAGCAATTTCTCAGTCGTCAGAGGTTTTGTCGGTTGGACATACCTGCCCCACAAAAATTCAAAGGCTCGGGTGCTGGGTTGTAGAGAAAAACCCACCGGTGCATTCGCGCCACCTCCCTTACAAGGGAGGTCGGTTGGGCTTACCTGCCAAACTAAGGCACTATGGAGATTTACGTCATTCTGAGGGCTTCAAGCCCGAAAGAATCCAGCTTTTGGAATATGAAGAGTAATGAGTGAAGAGTGAATGGACTAATTTTTGTTGAACCATTCACTACTCACCATTCACATATAAAAAGGCTGGATTGCTTCGGCTAACGCCTCGCAATGACAGCTCTCCTCTTAACCTTGCCCTCTCTCAGAGGGAGATGGGTAAAAGAGAAAACCCTCCGGCGCTTCGCGCCGCCTCCCTTACAAGGGAGGGCGGTTGGGTATACCTGCCAAACTAAGGCACTATGAAAATTTACGTCATTCTGAGGGCTTCAGCCCGAAAGAATCCAGCTTTTGGAAACGTGAAGAGTGAATGGACTAATTTTTGTTGAACCATTCACTACTCACCATTCACATATAAAAAGGCTGGATTGCTTCGGCTAACGCCTCGCAATGACGCCCCAGTCCCTCTCCTTCTAAGAGAGGGTGCCAGTACCATCAATGGCGGGGACTGGCGGATGGGTGTGGGGTTAAAAAAAGCGGGCTTTTTAATGCCCGCTTTTTTAACTTTCCTGAATTTTTCTGTATAATTCAATCTGTTTTTCCGAAATATCTTTTGGAATTATGATTTTTATTTTTGCGTTCAAGTTTCCATAACCGCCGGCTTTTTTCGGAAGCCCTAGGTTTTTGAGCCTTAGCATTTGTCCGGATGAGGTTTTTGGCGGAATTTTTATCCCGATTTTTCCGTGGAGTGTCTGGATATCTTTCTTAGTTCCGAGAACAGCTTCCGGTGGTGTAATTTCAATATCTTTAGTCAAATCGGTTCCGTCGATTTCGTATTCTTTATCCTGAAAATGGATTATTAAATACAAATCTCCGGCTTGACCGTAAGCGTCAACTTTTCCTTCACCTTTGAGTCTTACTTTCTGTCCTTCTTTTACTTCGGGAGGAAGTTTTACCTTGATTGATTTTGACACGTTAGTAAACCCTGTTCCTCCGCATGCCGAACAGTAGCCGCCGCCCGGAGGACATTGGGTGCACCTTTGCATTTCTGAGAAAGTTACACTAATCGGTTTTTGGTTAAAGATATCTTTTGCCGTTATATTCAAGGTTTTCGTGATATCAAGATCAACCTTTGGCGGTTGTGCGGCTCTTCTTGTTCTCTGTGCTCTTGATGTTTGCTGGGCGCCTCCGAAGTCAAAGCCGCCAAAGTTCATGCCCTGAGCCCCGCGTGTGGCTCCGCCGCCCATCATCATATCACCGAACAGAGAACTAAAAAAGTCGGAAAATGCCCCCATATCCTGTCCGTTAAATGTGTAGCTCTGATATCCACCATTGCCTCCGCCAAAGTTGAAGTTTTCAAATCCCGGAGGCGGTGTGTAACTTTGCCCGCCCTGCCAGTTTGAACCAAGACTGTCGTATCTTTGGCGTTTTGCCTTGTCGCCGAGAACCTCATAGGCTTCATTTATATCTTTGAATTTGCTTTCAGCTTCTTTTGTTTTATTTACGTCAGGGTGGTATTTACGCGCTAACTTACGGTATGCGGATTTGATTTCTGCCTCCGTAGCGTCACGTTTTACACCCAATATCTCATAATAATCTTTGTATTCCATATATAGTATCTCCTATTTATTATAATAATATAAAATTTGAGAAATCTTAAAATAATTAATTATTTTTTAATTATGCTTGTAGTGAGAGGGTTTTTGGTAATATTTGATATTTTTTTTGCTTTGTTATAATATAAAAATTATTAAAGGAGAGATGTGAATGGAGACTTTAGCAAAAAACGAAGGATTAATCACTAAGATTATTGGTCCTGTTATTGACGTGGAATTTCAAAGCGGCGAATTGCCTGAAATCTACACAGCGTTACATATTACAAAAGAAGATGGAACCTATATTGTTGCGGAAGTTCAGCAGATGTTAGGTTCAAACAGAGTCAGAACTGTTGCAATGGCTTCCACTGACGGTTTGAAACGCGGCATGAAGGTTATTAACACAGGTGAACCTATTAAAGTTCCGGTCGGAAAATCTATTCTCGGCAGAATTTTAAACGTTGTCGGCGAACCTGTTGATGAACTCGGACCTGTTGAAACAGATACTTATCTGCCTATCCACAGAGAATCTCCAAGCCTTGTGGATCAGAATACAAATATTGAAATTCTTGAAACCGGTATTAAAGCAATTGACTTGCTCCAGCCATATCAAAAGGGCGGAAAAATCGGGTTGTTCGGAGGTGCAGGTGTTGGAAAAACCGTTTTGATTATGGAACTTATCCACAACATCGCACTTGAGCACTCAGGTGTTTCCGTATTCGGCGGTGTTGGTGAAAGAACCCGTGAAGGCAACGACCTCTGGAACGAAATGAAAGAATCCAACGTTATTGATAAAGTTGCTCTTATTTACGGTCAGATGAACGAGCCGCCTGGAGCAAGAATGAGAGTTGGTCTTTCAGCTTTGACCGCCGCTGAATATTTCAGAGATTTTTCAAAACAAGACGTATTGTTATTTATTGATAACATTTTCAGATTTACTCAGGCAGGTTCGGAAGTTTCTGCACTTCTCGGA
Organism: Candidatus Gastranaerophilales bacterium; assembly: GCA_944324285.1. Classification (GTDB taxonomy): domain Bacteria; phylum Cyanobacteriota; class Vampirovibrionia; order Gastranaerophilales; family Gastranaerophilaceae; genus Scatousia. The sequence goes on from CALUVR010000004.1 coordinate 91,167, forward strand.
CGTATTCCGTCCGCGGTAGGTTACCAGCCGACACTTGCTAACGAAATGGGTGAATTGCAGGAAAGAATTACTTCAACCAAAGACGGTTCAATTACATCCGTTCAGGCAATATACGTTCCGGCAGACGACTTGACTGACCCGGCTCCTGCTACAACATTCTCCCACCTTGATGCATCTACCGTATTATCAAGAAATATCGCATCACTGGGTATTTATCCGGCTGTTGATCCTCTGGAATCAAATTCAAGAGCTTTGGATCCGCATATTATCGGAGAAGAACACTACAACGTTACAAGAAAAGTTCTTGAAATCCTTCAAAAATACAAAGAGTTGCAGGATATTATCGCAATTCTCGGTATGGATGAACTTTCTGAAGAAGATAAAGAAACAGTTAACCGTGCAAGAAAAATTCAAAGATTCTTGTCACAGCCGTTCTTTGTTGCTGAACAGTTCTCAGGTATTCCTGGTAAATACGTAAAACTTGAAGATACAATTAAAGGCTTTAAGGAAATTATCGAAGGTAAACACGATGATCTTCCTGAACAGGCTTTCTATATGGTTGGTACTATAGAAGAAGCTGTTGAAAAAGCTAAAACACTCAAAGCATAGAATTTGGCGGTAACGCCGGATGTTTGAGGAATTTTAAAAGGTAAGTTGCTGCTGACAGTATTGAACTACATAAAGCGTGACACCAGATTAGAAGGTAATATTTATGCATTTAAAAATAATTACACATGAAAAAGTTGTATTTGACGAAGATGTGGATTCTATTCAGACCCGGGGAACTGACGGTGAATTTGGAATTTTGAAAGGTCATATTCCGATTATGTCGGCGCTTGATATAGGCGTAACCCGTGTAACTCAGGGAGATAAATCCCGCTGTTTTACAACAATGGGCGGTGTTTTCCAGTTTAAGGATGATCAGGGTATTATATTAACAAATACTGCTGAATCTGGCGATGAGATTGACGTCGCAAGAGCAAAAGACGCTCTGAAACGCGCACAGGCAAGACTTGCCGAACATAACGCGGAAATCGACGCAAAACGCGCAGAAGCTGCAGTTGCCCGTGCTATGGCTCGACTCAAAGCAACTATGAATGAATAATTTTTATTTTTATAGTAAAAAACGCATCCTTAAACAAGGATGCGTTTTTTATGAATTATTTATCCACTTTGAAATGGGATTTATATCACAGTTTACACCAGATGTACAAAAGTGTCATGCTGAATTTATTTCAGCATCTCTATGCTGTTAGACCCTGAAACAAGTTCAGGGTGACATTTCTGCGTTTTTTAGTGTAAACTGCGATATAAGTCCCTTTGAAATCATATTGTAATATAACTTCTGCTTGAAGTATAATTATATGTATGGAAAAGACATTCTGGAATATATATAAGACTTTTTTTAAGGTCGGAACGCTTTTGCTTGGCGGTGGATATGTAATCCTGCCCCTTTTGCAGAGTGAATTAAATGAAAAAAGAGGCTGGGCAACCGATGATGAACTGTGCGAGTTTTATGCTCTCGGGCAGAGTGTACCCGGGATTATTGCCGCGAACATGTCTATTTTTGTCGGGTATAAGCTCCTCGGGCAAAAAGGTGCATTTGCTGCCGCAACGGGAATTGTGACGCCTGCTTTTCTTGCGATTGTTTTGATTGCGGAAATTCTGGAAGAACTGATAAAATTCCATTTTATTAACAGCATATTCTGGGGGGTAGGTATCGGGGTTGTTATACTTGTCCTGCTCGCCGTAAAAGAAATGTGGAATAAGAGTGTTGTGGATAAATTTTCTTTTGCAATTTTTTTAGGCGCTTTTATATTATCAGGGATTTTGAAGGTTTCGCCTGCCTTGATAATTATTGCGTCAGCGATTGCAGGGATAATTTATAAACTGAAAACGGATAAGGCGGAAGGTGGTAAGGAATGTTAATCTACTTTCAGCTTTTTCTGGAATTCTTTAGGATAGGTTTATTTTCATTTGGCGGCGGGTATGCGACGCTGCCATTCTTGTATCATATTTCAGATGTTCACCACTGGTATACTCCGAAACAATTATCGGATATGCTTGCGATTTCTTCAATCACACCGGGACCTGTCGGCGTGAACGTTGCGACATTTGCAGGGTTTACAACATCAGGGCTTTTAGGTGCGTTAATCGCGACGACATCAGTAATTTTGCCTTCATATTTCCTTGTAATAATAATTTCAAAACTTCTTGAAAAATTTAAAAAGAATAAAAAAGTACAGGCTGCAATTTACGGATTGAAGCCGGCAGGTTGCGGGCTTTTGACTGCAGTAGCTTTGAATATTTTTAAAGACAATGTTCACAGTATCCTTGCATTTGTAATTTTTTTAGTCTTATTAGGTATGACGTTTAAACAAAAACGCGATCCCTTGTTTTACCTCGGTATTTCTGCGATAGTCGGGATTATTGCCGGTGTCTTTCATTTAATCTAAGTTGATTTTTTTATAAATATAGTTTATAATTATAAAAAAGGAGGAATGTATGAAAACTGTTGGTATGACTGCATTTTTGGGGGGGGGGGCGGTATAAGTTCCTTTCAGATAAACGGTTTCGCTCAGGATTTACCTTAGCTGAAGTTTTAATTACCCTCGGTATAATCGGTATTATTGCGGCAATCACATTGCCGGTGTTGGTTGGGAAATATCAAAAACAAGTAACAGTTGCTCATCTGCAAAAGTTTTATACAAGTATGAACCAGGCTTTGAGGCGTTCTGAGGTTGACAACGGTGAATATAAGTACTGGTCTGTCGGGCAGGATATGGGCGCAACTGCTTATTTTGATAAATACTGGAAACCTTATCTAAGTGGTGCAAGTATTTGTCACACATACAAAGAATGTAACTATAAATCAAACCAGCCTTTTTCTGACATAAACGGAACACATGCAGGAGCTGTTTTGATTTCAGAAACGGCTAGAACAACTTTTAAACTTCCTGACGGTACAGTTGTCATTAATTTTACATCAATGGGAGGTCAAGCGGATGAAGAAGGAAATCTCGTTGATGATAAAGTCTCTGGAGCTATATATGTTGATATAAATGGAGGAAAAGCCCCAAATTGTTACGGTAAGGATTTGTTTGTCTTTATTCGATATGATAACGGATTAATCAATCCATATTTGATAGAGTTGGAAGATATATCTACAAGATGTAATAGACAGACCGGAGATGGCTGCGCCGCAAAGATTATGAAAGACGGCTGGACGATAGCTGACGATTATCCGTGGTAGCAACTAATCCCCTCTCCAAGTGGGAGAGGGGACCCGAAGGGCGGGTGAGGGTAATAAAGTGAAGAGTGAGTGTAGAAAAGTCGGCGTCATTCCGGAAGCTTAGAAAAACTGATAGACGCGGAAGTTGAAATTGAGTTTCTCAAGCTATGCGGAATCGCATTATTGTCTGTAGCTACGGTTATGTGATCCCGGGTCAAGCCCGGGATGACGTAAAATCATTACACTATTGATACTGTATAACAGCTATGCGATTGCGGGTCGCAGCCCGCAATGACGTGTATACAATACTTATGCTCCCTTTACAAGGGGGGGCTTTCTTCCCTCTTCCTGCGGGAGAGGGTTAGGGTGAGGGGGCTGTATGAGAATAAGACTAATAATAAATTCAGTATAGTTGAATTTATTTTCTCAACACGCTTCCGCCCTGCTCGCGCTATGGGTTCGAAATAAATCCAACTGTACTGTGAAAAGATGTTAAGGCAGATAGTTATGATATAAAAGGTCTGTTGGGTATACCTGCCCAACTAATAATGCAAAAGCTGTATTGCTTCGGCTAACGCCTCGCAATGACGACTTGTTCCCTCGCCCCTTGAGGAAGAGGGGGAAGGGAGAGGGGTAAAAGATAAAACCCTCCGGCACTTACGTGCCACCTCCCTTACGAAGGGAGGCAAACAATCCTCCCAGCCCCGCTTTACAGTGGGTAAGTCATATCCTCTAGCCCCTTGAAGGATACAAAGAGGGTGCAGACGAGGTAACGAGTCTTGCGACCCTTTATGCCTTGTGCTGATGGGGTGGTGTATAATAAGATAGTAAATAGTAAATAAACCCTTCACTCTTCACTCTTTATCTTAACCAAAGGCTGGATTGCTTCGGCAAAAGCCTCGCAATGACGTCACATCCCCTCGTCTTCTGGAATGGAGTGTCCGCAGGACTAGTGAGGGGTAAAGACGTTAAGTGCAATTAAGCGAAGAATGAGGCGTGATGAGCCTTATTTTTGTCGAACCATTCACCCTTCACAATTCACTATTCACTTGCATTGTTGATTTACACCCTGCTACTTTCTGTGGAGTTAAACATTCTGTATTGCAGCGCCTGCATAAGATGCTGCTGATTTATATCCTGTGAACCGTCAAGGTCTGCAATTGTTCTTGCAAGTTTTAGTATTCGGTCATAACGTCTGCCTGATAACTGGTATTTGACAATTGCTGCGCGAAGCATAGCTTCACACGCAGTATCGGGTTTGCAGTATTTTTTGATTAGTTTTGGGGTAAGTTCAGAGTTTGTTAAAATTCCGTCATTTTTGTAGCGCTCTTTTTGTCGCTGTCTTGCGGCAATTACGCGTTTACGAATTTCTGACGAGGGTTCAGCTTCTTTACTGTAATTTAAAAGTTCTTCTGATGTCAGGCGCGGGACTTCTATCTGCAAATCTATTCTGTCTAAAAGCGGTCCTGAAAGTTTTGAAAGATACCGATTAATCTGAAATTCCGAACAGGTGCATTGTTTTTCTTTATCACCCAGATAGCCGCACGGGCACGGGTTCATTGCGCCTAAAAGCATAAATTTTGCGGGATACCTTATTGAATGCTTAGTTCTTGAAATTACGATATCGCCGTCCTCTAATGGCTGTCTTAAAACTTCAAGGACATTTCTCGGAAATTCTACCATTTCGTCTAAAAACAAGACTCCTCTATGTGCAAGCGTAATTTCTCCGGGTTTCGGGTTGGCACCTCCTCCTATAATTCCGTTGGCAGAGGCTGTATGGTGTACTGTTCTGAAAGGTCTTTTACACATTAATGGCGTGTTGTCTGAAAGCAGTCCCGAGATACTGTAAATTTTTGTAAGTTCAAGCGCTTCTTCAAGTTCAAGCGGAGGCAGAATTGACGGCAGACATTTTGCCATCATTGTTTTTCCCGAGCCCGGAGATCCTGTCATAAGTATATTGTGCCCTCCGGCTGCCGCAATTTCCAGTGCCCGTTTTGCCTTTTGCTGACCCTTTACGTCTTTGAAATCATAGATGTATTCTTCCTTTGAATGTTCTTCAAGGTAATTCTTTATGTTAATTTTTGTTATGGGAAGCGGGTTTTCTATAAAATGGTTAACCACATCCGTTAATGTTTCCGCTCCGTAGATATTAACCCCGTCTGCAAGCGCGGCTTCTTTTACATTTGCGGCAGGAACTATAACATTATTTATCCCTGCTTCTTTAAACCCGAGAACAAGCGGCAGAACCCCTGTTATTCCGCGCAGGCTTCCGTCCAGCGAAAGTTCTCCGATAAAGCCGTAGTCTTTTATTTTTTCTTTATCTATTGCTTCTTCTTCCGCTAAAATTCCGACAGCTATCGGTAAATCAAAGTTTGTCCCTTCTTTTTTCAAATCAGCAGGCGCAAGGTTGATTACGACTTTTTTATCTGGAAATGTAAAATTAGAATTCTTTATTGCCGAACGAACCCTTGTTCGCGCCTCATTAACCGCAAGATCAGGAAGTCCGACGATTGTAACACCCGGAAGTGAATTTATAACATCCGTTTCTACCTCGACTATATATGCGTTTAACCCGATTACTGTTGCAGTATTGACTTTATTTACCATAAATCAATTATACAACAAATTTTTGTATTATAATAATCTTATGGAAAAGATGAAAAATATTTTGGCAATAAATTTTGGCGGAATTGGTGATGAGATTTTTTTTCTGCCGGCTTTGATTTCTTTGAAAAAAGAATTCCCGAATTCTAAGATTACCCTTGCGCTGGAACCCCGCAGCAAGAGTGTTAAAGATTTGACGGATATAATTGATGATCTGTTTTTGATAGATGTTAAAGGGAAAAACAAATACACAGAACTTGTGAAATTGATTTTTAAAGCCCGTGCGGGAAAATTTGATATTGTAATATCTTCCGGCGGAAATAAATTTATAAGTATTCTGCTCTGGCTGACAGGTATAAAAGAGCGTTACGGATACAATACCGGCGCGTTAAGCGAAAGACTTTTAACAAAAGCTGTTCCTTTGAATAAAAATCAATATGCCTGCGCGATGTATCATGATTTGGTTTCGCCATTAACAAATAATAAAACTATTTTGCCTGAAATCAACGTAAAATCTCAGGCAAAATTACCGAATTCTGTTCTTATCCATCCGGGTGTCAGCAAAATCAGTGTACAAAAAGGGTGCATAAAAACCATTCCTCCGAAAACCTGGGCAGAAACTGCGGAACTTTTAATTCAAAAAGGTAAAAAACTTATGCTGGCTGGCGGTCCTGATGATAGTGAATGTATTGAAATTATCAGAAATTACCTTTCTCAAAAAGGGCTTTCTTTTGAGGATTACTACGGCAAAACTAGAAACTTAAAAGATTTAGCGGAATTAATTGCCAAGGCTGAACAATTCATCTGTTCAGATTCTGCGCCTTTGCATATTGCGGTTGCTCTAAAAACAAAAACTTATGTAATTTTCGGTCCGACTGACGATAAAAAATTAATTCCTCAATCAGAACTCGTTGTCCCTGTAAAAGCTGATGACAAATGTCCTTTAAAACCTTGCCTCTGGGAACGCAGATTAACGACCTGCGATAAATTGGATTGTCTGAAAATTACGGCGCAGGATGTTGTAAATAATATGTCTTTGTAATATAATATTCCCTGTACCCCATTTTATAGAGAGGAATAAATTAATGAAAACACAGTCAATCGGAGTTTCGACATCTTTTGGCAGCTTGAAACGTGATCCTGTTTCTATGTCAAAATCAATGTTTGAAGCTTTATCTCAAGCGCCTGCAGTTAAAAAGTTCGGCAAAAATTACGATGCTACTTTATCTGTAGGTTCATTTTTCAGCAGTAAAGAGCCAAACAAAAAACAGCTTGCTTTACGTTTTGAAGATATTAAACCAAAGAGTCTTACGGCAAAAGTTAAAGATTTTTTCTCAAAAAAACTGCATAGCGAAGTGAGATTAAAAACTCATGCTGAGAACGATAAAGATTTTGTTGCAGAAGTTGTAAATAAAAAATCGAATTCTGTTTTGAATATTTATAAAAAATAAAAAAGCGCCCTTTTATAAGGGCGTTTTTTTATTTCGGAAGATTTTTAAAATAATTTTCGTCAGTTAATGCTTTTTCTGTACAGCCAAATCCATTTCTGTTAGCCGTTGATGTTGCTGAACAATATTCCGGATATGGAAATCTTGTTCCTTCAATCCCCATTGGAAGCAATTTCCCGCTTTTATTATCAATTTGAAACATAAAGACATCATGACCGAATTTATTTGGATTTTTGTTGTAGCCATTTACGTCGACAGAAATACATATAGGGTGGCTGCCGTCATTATCAATCATTACGAACATTCCGTCTGTCAGTATTGCCTGACCTTCATCAAACTGAGCATTATACCCGCGGTTTCCGTTATATGTTTTATATGTATCGGAAAGTAAATCCCCTACATTTTCGTCAGTTCCGTTATTTTTGCAGTCCTTAAATCCGCAATCTTTACCCTGTATAATATATTTCTTCAAAGCCGGTGCAAGTTTGTGCTTTCCATAGTTTTCCTGATTTACAATGTATCCCTGCTCTGCGTTTAAGCTCTGGATTGCCTGGGAAAGAACGCTGTATGCCTTCTGCAGTCCAACCTTATATTGGATACCGTTGGTCTGATTTACTAGCGCGGGAAGAGTCATTGCCGCAACAACTCCAATAATCCCGAGTGTTATCAATACTTCAGCAAGAGTAAATCCTGTTTTAGTCATTTTTACTTCCTTATAATAGCTAATAACAAGTATTTATTTAATAATAGCTATTAGAATAGTCTTTGTCAATAGTATATACTATCCATTGGTATGGAAATGAATAAAGATTTGGAAAAACGTTTTGGTGCGAAACTCGCTTATGTGCGTAAGTCTAAAAAACTTTCCCAGATTAAACTTGCTGAGAAAGTAGATATGAATTTTAATTATATCGGTCAAATAGAACGCGGGGAAGCAAACGTCACTATAAAGACCATAAAGGTTCTGGCAGACGCTCTGGAAATTGAGGTAAAAACATTATTCGATTTTTCATTCTAAATCCCGACACTCAAGCCTGCACAAAGGTTTATCCCCTGCCCCGTTATTCCTTTTGCATCATCTGATATTAAATATTTACAGAGTTTTGCGACTTCTTCGGGTTTTACAAAACGTTTCTGCGGAATGCAGTCAATGATTTCTTCTTTTGAAAATTCGCTGTCTTCTATGGATTGTTCACCGAGTTCTGTTTCTACCCAGCCAGGGTTAATCGTGTTGACTGTAATATTAAATTGGGCAAGTTCAAGTGCGAGCGCTTTTGTGAGTCCGAGAAGTCCGGCTTTGCTTGATGAATATAGGCTTGCATAAGCTTCTCCCATAACGCCTGAGATTGAGCCGATATTTATAATCCTGCCCCATTTCTGTTCTTTCATAAATGGACCTGCTGCGGATATTAATTTTACGGGCGAGAGAAGATTTGTTTTGAATATCCTGTCAATTTCATCAGATGAGGCTGAATCTATTGCTCCATATATGTATTCGCCTGCATTATTAATCAGTACATCTATCTTATTCTTTTTTATAAAATCCGTCAGCAAATCAATTTTTCCACAGAGGTCGCATACGCAATATCCTTGTGCACCAATAGTTTTCAGTGCTTCTTCGTTTCTTCCTGTTACAAATACATTCCCGAGCGGCAGAAGTTCTTTTGCTATGGCTCGACCTATTCCTTTTGATGCACCTGTTACAAGTATGTTCATGATTTATACTCCTTTAAAAATGACTGCGTAATATATGACGCCATAAATATTCCAGCACAGCTTGCAACAAACGGCGTCGACGCAGGTGTTATTTTTACAAATTCAATATTTTTTCCGTCATTTGTCGTAATGCTTTCTGTTTCGGAAATCTTTTCTCTGGAAAATGGTTTTTCTCTGCTCGCGACAACAGTAATCCCTTTTTCAATTCCGCGTTTTTTTAATTGATAAATTATGTTTGAAACAAACGGTGCGTTTTTATTTTCTATTTCCGAAATATCAGAAATATACAATTTCGTCGGATCAATTCTGTTTCCGGCACCCATGGAACTTATGACCGGAATTCCATTTTTTACACAGGTTTCCAGAAGCGAAATCTTTGAACGCATTGTGTCTATTGCGTCGGCTACATAGGTCAGGGGTGAAGAGTGAGATGTGAAGAGGGAATTAAGATTTTCTGTGTAAAAATCGTTGATAATGTTTAATTTTATTTCAGGGTTAATGTCTTTCAATCTGGCTTCAAAAAGTTCTGTTTTTTCTCTGCCGATGGTCGAATGCAGTGCCACGATTTGTCTATTGATATTCGTTTTGGAAACTACGTCAAAATCAACGAGAGTTAATTCGCCTATTCCTGCCCGTGCAAGACTTTCCGCACAAAATCCGCCAACCCCGCCGAGTCCGAACACTGCAACGTGTTGTTTTTTCAAAATATTCTGATTTTCTTCACCCCAAAAAAGGCTGTTACGTGAAAAGATTTCCAAGGGAAACCTTCTTTCTTACTTGATTATTCCAAATCCTAAAAGGAAAGTGCATACAACAAATATTCCGGCAAAAATTCCCGTTACTTTGTTGAGTCCTTTTTCAGCGCTTTTCTGTGAAGAAAATAAGTGAGATGCTCCGCCAATCCCTGCAATTCCGTCACCTTTCGGAGAGTGAAGCAGGATTAATATTACTAACATTATTGCGGAAAGAATTTGTAATATCCAGATAAATGTAACCATTTCTTATTTTTTCTCCTTTTTCTTGTTTGAAATGAAATGAGCCCGTTTAGAATTTAACTGAATATTTTCAAATGTATAAAGTCTTGCAGGGCGTTTTGATGAAGATTTTGTGTATTCATCCAGTTCTATCAATCCCGGGGTTGCAAGTGCTTTTTTCCTGAAATTTCTTTTGTCTAGCTTTTTCTCCATAATCAGTTCATAAGATTTTTGCATTTCGGTCAGCGTGAATTTTTCATTCAATAATTGATAGCAGACAGGGCAAATTTCCAATCTTTCGCGGGTTCTTTTGAGAGAATATTCAATAATTTCTTTGTGGTCGAACGCAAGAGGAGGCAGGTTAGAAACTTTATGCCATCCGAGTTCCGGGGAGGATATGATTTTAATATCTTCCGCTCTCACAAGTGCAAAATATGCACACGTAATAACCCTTGAATTCGGGTGACGGAGAGGATCTCCAAATGTATAAAGCTGTTCAAGGTAGATATTATCTACGTTTGTACGTTCTTTTAATACTCTCAATGCAGCCTGATCAAGGTTTTCGGATAACCTGACGTAACCTCCCGGTATTGCCCATTTGTCTTTAAAAGGTTCATTGAGCCTTTTAACAAGCAGTACCTGAATTGCATTGTTAATAATCGTCAATATTACTACGTCGACTGTGATTTCGTGTGTTTTTGTTTCATTAAACATAATATTCTCTTACCCAAATTCATAATACTATAAAAATAAATTTTTACATAAGTTAATAATATTGATTGTTAATATTTTTTTACATCTTTTATTCCCAAAAGTCAATTTTGAAAGAGATAAATACTTTATTAATATATAGGGGATTAAAAGAGAAAATTATGTACGGAATGAATTTTATATTCGGAAATAATTTCGGATTTGGCGGCTTTGGCTGTAATTGTTTTTGCCGTCCGATGATTAATCCTTTTATGTTGGGTGCAATGCGCGGATACAGTTCTGCGATGTGTGCTTATTCAATGATGGGAGGGATGTTCTCTCTCCCGTCATTGTTCAATTTTAATATGAACAATTTTTTGCCGTATTCACAAGGGGTGTATTCATATAATATGCTTCAGTCAATCCCTCAAGGCGCTCAGTCCTCTCAGAATAATCAAAGTTCATCAACGGCACTTCCTTCTTCTGAACTGCTTGATGATGTAAGTTCAGCCATGTCGGATTTGCAGGAGGCTGTGAGCGGAACCTCTTCTCAATCTGCTTCTAGTAACGATGAGGTTGTAGCCTCTAATAATCCGTCTGAGGGTAGAAGTTCATCACACATTAAAGGAAGTGAACTTAAAATAGATCCTGATTTTATGTATAAAGTCCAGAAAATTGCAGCAGAATTGAAATGTGATACAGATGATTTACTTGCTGTTATGAATGCGGAATCAGGGCTTGATGCTCAGGCTCAAAATATTTCAGGACGCGGGGCTGTCGGGTTAATTCAGTTCACTGATGTTGCGGTTGAAGAATTAAACAGACACGGCTGCAACGTTACGAAAGAGCAGCTTAAAAATATGGATGCATTAGAGCAACTCGATTATGTGGGCAAATATTTGAAAATAGCGAAATCTTATAAATTCTCTGAAAACGAACAGCTTTCGGCAGGAGATTTGTATGCAATAGTTTTTCTCCCCGGACGTGCAGATAGAGATATTCTGAGCGAAAGAGGCGAAAACTATTATAACTGTAACGTCGGGCTTGATATAAACAAAGACGGAAAAATTACGAAATCGGAATTGGAAAGCAGAGTAAATCACTTTAGAGTATCTGTTGTTGCGTAAAGTAACATTACAATTTGAAATATTTCGTTGAAGTTGAAATTTTTTTCGTGTATGTTCATGATTAAGTTTGAATGAGTTTCGCGAATTCTGCGGTACTGTACGAACTTCTCCCCTGCAGCCAGGCATTAAAAATCGCCCGTTGCAACAGGAAACCGGAATTAGAACGCAGATTTTCAGGAAGGAATAGTTTTAATGGAAAAGGGATATGTAGAAAATGGTTTTATTGTTGATTTAGCCAATGCACAAAAAACTTCTGAAATTATCTATGAATTAAGCAGAATTCTTGATATGCAGGAAGCTAAAAACAAAAAAGTCTGTCTTAAACTCGGAAGCATTGATTTGAATATTACGGAATTAATAAGCATAAGAGCACTTATTGAAACCATGGATTCCGAGATTGAATTTATTCAGACATCTTCAAAGATGACAGAAGAAGCCGCAAAAGATTTGGATATAAAGATTTCTAAGATAGAAAATGTTGTTCCGGCGCTTGATATAAACGCTAAAAAGGAAGAAAACGAAACTGTCAACGCGGAATTAGAAAGTGCGCTGGATAAAATTTTTGGAGAAGGCGACTTTGAAGAACGCTACCCTGAAGAAGATGAAGAACCTAAGAAAACAGAGCCGCCAAAGGAAGTCGAAGTTCTTGAAATCGAGGATGGATTTGATAAAGAAGAAATAAAAAAATACAACAAAGAAACTGAAAAATTTCCGACATTATATATCCATAGAACACTACGTTCAGGTCAGAGTATTTCCTCGGAAGGCAACATTGTAATAATCGGTGATGTTAATCCAGGAGCTGAAATTATTGCAAAAGGTGATATAACAGTCTGGGGAATCTTAGGCGGAATAGCGCACGCAGGTTCGGACGGAAATACGTATTCCCGAATTCGTGCTCTCAAACTTAATGCAATTCAATTAAGAATAGGTGATATTTTTGCAAGACGTCCTGATACGGTTAATACTCCGTATATTCAAAGAACTGAGTATTACATTCCGGAAGAAGCGCGTGTTTGCAAAAAACATATTATAATTTACAAATTACATGAAGCGTAAGCGGCAAGGGAGGATAAAGATATGCAACTGTGCGTAGAACCAAACCAATCGCAAGCGAAAGAAATAAAAGGAGAAACCATGAGTGGTCGAGTAATAGTTATTACATCCGGAAAAGGCGGTGTAGGTAAAACTACTACCAATGCAAACATTGGTACAGCTCTTGCCCGTGCCGGCAAAAAAGTCGTTATGATAGATACTGACCTGGGATTGAGAAATCTGGATCTTTTGCTGGGTCTTGAAAATAGAATTGTCTACACAATAGTCGATGTTGTGGAAGGACGCTGCAAGCTTAAGCAGGCACTTGTTAAGGATAAGAAAAATCCGAACCTCTGTCTTTTGGCAGCAGCCCAGACAAGAGATAAAACTGCAGTTACGGAAGAGCAGTTGAAAGATATTTGTGAAGAATTAAAGAAAGATTTTGATTTTATTCTTGTTGATTGTCCTGCAGGTATTGAACAGGGATTTCAGAATGCTGTTGCCGGCGCGTCGGAAGCTATCGTCGTTACAACCCCTGAAATGTCAGCCGTACGCGATGCTGATAGAATTATCGGACTTTTGGAAGCAAAAGAGGAAATTAAATCTTATAAATTACTTATAAACAGAGTCCGTCCGAATCTCATTAAGTCAAATGATATGATGAGTGTCGAAGACGTTGTTGAAATTCTTTCAGCCGATTTAATAGGTATAATTCCTGAGGATACAGGAATTATCACATCAACAAATAAGGGTGAACCTATTGTAAATGATGAAAAATCTCTTGCAGGACAGGCATACAACAATGTTGCAAGAAGAATTATCGGCGAAGATGTTCCTTTCTTAAACCTTGAAGAAGATACAAGTGTTATGGCAAAAGTGAAGAAGTTCTTTTCAGGGCTAATAGGTAAGGAGAAGTAAGATGAAAGATATTTTTACAGATTTTTATAATACAATCTTAGGCTTCTTCCGCCAGACAGAAAAGAAAGAAGAAAATGCAAAAGATGTTGCCTGCAACAGATTAAGAGTAGTTCTTATGCAAGATAGGACAAATCTGACTCCTGAACTTTTACAGAGAATGCGTCAGGAATTAATTGACCTGCTTTCGAAATATGTAGAAATGGATAAAGACGCTCTTGAACTCAACTTTGATCAAGAAGACGGTCAGATGGCGTTAATGCTTTCAATTCCTGTGATAAGAGCGAAAGAGGAAGCTGAAATAGAAGCTGAAGAAGAAAAAACAGAGGAAAAATCACAAACAGAATCTACCGAAGAAACAGAACCGGCAGAGAAAGATGATGAAACCGAAGTCGAAGCTTCTGATACAGAGGCGGAAGAAGAATGTTCATCTGAATCTGACATTGAAGTTGATGCAGAGTCAGAAGCTTTGGATGACTCGGAAAAAACAGAAGAAAACGTAAAGTAATTAATATTAAAATTATAAAATAAAAAAAGCGGTCTATTAGACCGTTTTTTTGTTTATTATATCGAGCAAAAGATGTGTTGAGATTTTGCAGAGATGGTTGTTATGTAAATATTTGTAAACTGTAATAAAGTTTTTTGATTTTGTACCGATACAAGATTAGTAGGTAACTTTTATATGGAGATATATAATGAGTGAAATTCAACTCGGCAATTTTGGCAAGAAAGATAGTGTGGATATTGATAAGCTGAAAGGCGGCATAAAGCAGTCGGATATCAATAACAAAAGATTGCAGCAGATTTTTACTAAGATTGATGCTAATAATAACGGCATAATAGAAACTGATGAAATGGCTCTGTTTACCAAAAATATTCAAGATGAGGCAAAGGATTCCGGGCTGGATAACAGCGAAGCCGCAAGTCTTATGAAGAAAATGGGGATTGAAAGACCTAATGTGCAGGACTTGTATCAATTTTTGAGGATTACTGAAGAGCAGAGTCAGAACATCCGCTCTTCCAAAACTATTCATAGCGGCGGTCAAATCGTCGGGATAAATATTGAATATCAGCCGGATTCAGAAGGTAATATATTCTCCTCATTATATAACGCGGATACAGGTGTAAAAATAAGCGATACCATTCAGGATAAAAATTATGCAAAAGCAACGACATATTATCAAGCAGATGGAGAAACACCTGCTTATTATACACTTTCTCAAGGTACTCAGACAGATTATATAGATACAATGAATAGAGTTTTCCGCCGTGAAATTCAAAAGGCGGAAGGTGTTATTGATATAACTCAGTATGAATATGAGGAAAATTCCACGGAGCCGTATAAAGCAACGACGATTCATGCCGACGGTACAATAACTGTTGAAGAAAACGGGGTAAAAAGGGTAGTAAATCCTGACGGAACAGAGGTTCCAGTCAATGATGCGCCATCCGATGAAAACCCTCAAACGTTGGTGCCTGATACGGAAAATACAGAACTTGCGGAAAATACTCGAAAGCTTGACAACGGAAGGCTTTTAACAATCAAAGAAACTGATGACGGGAAAGTTAAGGTGACTCTTCAGGAAAATGAAAATTCAGAACCCGTTGAACTTCATTATGATGACGACGGCAATATAATTTCTCATCCAAAAGAGGGTGAAACTTTTGCACAGACTGCAAAACGACTAGGTATAGAAAAGGGAACTCCTGAATATGAAAAGTTTAAAGAATTGAACGCAAGAGCAGCGAAAAAAGGCTGGTTCCTGGTAGGTGCCGAAGTAAAAATTCCTGCCGGCATGGAAGAAAAAGTAAATTTAGAAGGGTTAACAGTCGACAATAAAGCTGAAATTGAAAAATATGTCGATAGAATCAATGGCAGAACTCCAACTCCAACAACAACCCCTGTACCTACGAGCTCTCCGACACCAACGGAAGCACCGGCACCGACATCTGTGCCAGCCTCGACATCAGCGCCGGCTCCAACTGAAGCTCCTGTGGAATCTACAGGACAGCCTTCTGTTGCAGAATCGGATACGGCTGATACTCAGACGCATACTGCAGAGCCGGAAGCCTCTGCGCCTGTTGCTCCCGAATTAACTCCTCCCCCTGGTAAACCACGTCCTGCAAAGGATATAGCTCAATCTTTGAAAGATGATATCTACGCAAAAACTATTCTCGGGCTGCCGACGACAGGAGAAGATTTTGAAAAACATCTTGCAGAGATAACTCCTGATAATGTAGAAGAAGTTATGGCAGTATACAAAAAAATAAACGGCGACGGTGAAAACCTTATGGAAGCAATTCTTAAAGAAAGAGGGCTTTCAACAGAAGATAGAACCGCATATTTAATGCACGTGAAAAATGCGCTCATTACAGCAGTGAAGCAAAAAGGAATTTATGTCGATGATATATCGAAAGATTTTGACAAAGAAATATCCTATCAAATGGAGAAATTCGGACTTGCAAGGGCGAATATTATAAATTCATTTTTTGTTAAGTTAAATGACAGGATAGAAAATAAAGATGATTCCAAAATAACAAAACCTAACGGAAAAATTGACGGAACATTCAGCCAGGGTAACACTGGGGACTGTTGGTTACTCTCGTCAATTCAGGCACTGTCGCAGACCCCTAAAGGTTTAGAAATTTTAAATGATAGTGTATCTGTTGATGAAGAAGGCAACGTAACGGTTACGTTAAAGGGTGCCGGCAAATCTTATCTCATTACCCCGGAAGAACTTGCGGGAAATTACCAATTTAGCAGCGGGGATGCTGATGTCAGGGCAATAGAAATTGCCATGGATAGATATTTTATAGAAGAACGCGGGATAAATAACTGGGTTTTATTTAATCCGGCTACAAAATATGATTTGAATTCGAATACTGCGAGTCTTGCCTTTGAGATTTTGACAGGGCAAGGCGGTAGAAACTTTTTAACCAATTGTATTTATGCAAAAATTCCAGATATGTGGTTTACCGATAGCCAAATCGACAACTTCAATAAAGAAAACCATATTGCAGTTGTTGGTGCGTATTTTAAAGATGATCGGACTTTTTCATCTCCAGATGGCAACGGAGATGTTACACTTCATACGGATCACGCTTATGCGGTTAAAGGTTCCGATGAAAAAAATGTATATTTGATAAATCCTTGGGATACATCAAAAATTATCACTGTTCCCCGTGAAACATTTAAAGAATTTTTTAATTCAATAGATGAATTTGATTTATAAAAAAAGCGGGTTAAAAGCCCGCTTTTTTTAAACGATTTCAACATCAATATATTTGGATTGAATAACCATAGCAAGATCATTTTTTGAAATAACACCATCCTTATCTCTATCGAGTCCGCGGTTATGGTTATAGTAAGCAGTGCCTTCATGTGCGAGAGCATCTTTTGCCGCATTTTTTGGAAGGTATATAAGCGCATAAAGTTCCGCCCCGGTTAACTCATGGTCTTTTGAAAATACACTTTGCTTAATAGTTTTCAGGTATTTTTCAACGAAATCCAACTGTTCAAGAGTAGACATTTTAGAAAGTTCCTCTGTGGAAGTTCCAAGTCCTCTTGCAGTTCTCGGCATAAATTGAATTAATCCTGTTGCCCCGGAACGTTTGTTTCTTGCCTGCGGGTTAAACCCTGATTCTGCATTGATTACAGCCATAAGATCCTGAGGATTACAATGTAATCTTTCAGATATTTCTTTAATTTTATTTACAACTTCTGCCGTAATTTTTTTTGTCGGACCTTTTGGACGAGCTTCTTCCAGTGCTCTTTGTGCTGCTTCCTGTAAATTTTTTGTTAAATCAGGTGCCTCAGTTAAATCTTTCATGTCTTTAATCTCAAATTTTGGTATCGTATTTTTTTGTTCAATTTCGCTTAGAACAGGGTTGTAGTTAACAGTAAGAGTGTCCCCTCTTCGGCGGGTGTACCTCTGGAATTTTTCCATACTTACTTCTTTATCTTTTACAAAAAATTTCCCGTCTTTAAAGCCCGCAATAGTTTCTCCGTCTTTATTTTTGACATCAATATCCTGCACAGTACTGTCAAGAAGTGCAAATTTATCATTCCAGTTGTTGTTTCTTCTGTTTAATATAGACCAGCCTAAATCGTCGACGTTAAAGGTTCTGCTTCTGTAAGAACCATTGTAGAAGTAGGTATCGTCAGACGGTAAATCTGAATCTTTCAATTTATATTTATCCCCGGATACGGGTTCGTTGTCATCTTCAAGAATTCTTGTGAATTCACTGCCGGTTTTAGTTTCAGGTTCTATTGGTGTTGTTGGAGCAGGAGTTTTTTCCGGAATATTTTCCGGTTGAGTCTTTTGTCCGGCAAGGGTGAATGGCTTATTATCGGAAACAGGAGTTTCGGCAGATGCAGCAGTTGCAGTTTCTTGTCCCGCAATAGTTTCGCCGGATTTTTCAACCGTCCAACCTGCGAGAGGCTCATTAAGCTTGTCATTTAAAGATGTTTCTTTTTGTCCCATCATAATACTCGGGAGTTTTGCTTCAGGCAGATTAAATTTTTTTCTTTTAATATCGTGTGTATTGTCTGCTGGTGTGCCTGTAATGTTCATTCCATCCATAAGATGCCCTCTCATATTTACTTCACATATATATTAATAAAGATAATTTTTTAGAAAAGATTGTCTGTATTTAATAAAAATTTACAAAAAACCGCAAGATATTGTTACAAATTTTAAAGAAAGGCGCAAATTTTCGGTTGACAGTCATTTATGTTTATACTACTATCTATATGCTTGGAATAGTATGTTTACAAATACCGAAATATTTTATAAATAGCTAGGTTCAGGCAAGGGCTGGGGCAGCCTGTTTGATAAACACCCCGAATTGTGTAGTAAATACAGAAAAGAAAAGGAATAAAAATGGCTAGCACAAAAAGACAAAGAATCAGAGTTTGTTTAAAAGCTTACGATCATAAATTGATTGACGTATCTTCAGACAAAATCGTTGAAACTGCAAAAAGAACAGACGCTAAAGTCGCAGGCCCGATTCCTTTACCTACAAAAAGACGTATATATTGCGTTCTTCGTTCACCTCACGTTGACAAAAAATCTCGTGAACACTTTGAACTCAGAACTCATAAACGTATAATCGATATATACGAACCGACTCAACAGACAACTGAAGAGTTAAGCAGATTAGATTTACCTGCCGGCGTTGATATTGAAGTTAAGTTGTAATTTCAGTAACCGGCATTTGAAAATTAAATAAGCATTATGCATATAATGTGAACTGCGACCGGTTGGGCGGAATGAAGGGTGAAGGCTCTTGATAACTGTAACAATCGGAACAACCGCAAGGTTGTGGGGTGTAAGTCCCCGAGAGGTAAAGTAATTAAGCAAGACGTAGCGCTCGCAAGTGAAAATGCAAACCCGAATAAGGGGCGGATATTGTCCGCACCAAGTAGGGGGAGCTAGAAAGGTAAAAATATGACACTAGGTGTAATAGGTAAAAAACTTGGAATGACACAGATTTTTGACGAACAAGGATTAGCTATCCCTGTAACCGTTATTAAAGTTGACGACATTGTTGTAACTCAGGTTAAAACAGTTGAAACAGACGGCTACAACGCAATCCAGGTCGGCACAATTCCTGCTAAAGAAAAACACTTGACAAAAGCAGAAATCGGTCACTTCAAAAAGAATAATCTTGAAAACTTCAGACATCTTCAAGAATTCAGAGTTGATAATCCGCAAGACTACAAAGTAGGCGACAAGATTGAATTATCAGTTCTTGATAACGTAGAAAAAGTTGATGTTACCGGCAAATCAATAGGTAAAGGTTTCCAGGGTACTGTAAAAAGATGGAACTTCGGCAGAGGTCCTATGGGTCACGGTTCCAAAAACCACAGAGAACCTGGTTCAATCGGTGCAGGTACAACTCCTAGCCGTGTTATCAAAGGCAAAAGAATGGCAGGTAACATGGGCAACGAAAGAGTTACCATTACTAAATTGAAATTAGTTAAAGTTGACGCTGATAAGAAATTAGTTCTGGTAAAAGGTTCAGTTCCTGGCTGCGAAGGCAGACTGGTAACAATCGTTCCGACAAGAACTAAATGGAACTAAGCGGAATAAATCCTCGCCCCTTGCGGTGGAGGAAAGAATTTCTTAACGAACAACGTGAGTTTAGAAATTCAGGTGATGGGTAAATCTCAAACCGAAAATTATAAACAGACCAAGTTTTAAAAATCCTGACTTGCCATATAAAGTGCAATAGCGCAAGGGGTAAGCAGTAAAGGTTAATAGATAAAGGAAAAACAAAATGTCAAAAGAAATATTAAGTACAAATGGAGAAAAATTAGGCGAAATCACTTTAAACGAAGCTGTTTTCGGTGTAGAGCCTAATTTACACGTAATGCACTTAGCATTAAGAAGACAATTAAACAATGCCCGTCAGGGTTCAGCGTGCGCTAAAACAAGAGCAGAAGTTGCAGGCGGCGGCAGAAAACCTTGGAAACAAAAAGGTACCGGCAGAGCAAGAGCCGGTTCTCTCCGTTCCCCATTGTTTGCAGGCGGCGGTGTTGTATTCGGTCCAAAACCGAGAGATTACAGCTTCAATATGCCTCAAAAAGCAAGAAAATTGGCGCTTAAATCTGCATTGTCAGCAAGACAAGACCAGTTAATTATTGTTAAAGATTTCTCAGCTATCACAGAACCTAAAACAAAATTAATGGTTAATGCTCTTAAATCATTGAAAGTAAGCGGTAAAGTTTTAATCGTTGCAGATACTAAAGCTGCTGAAAACCAGCACCTTGAACTTTCTGCAAGAAATATTCCGAGCGTAAAATTGATTTTACCGTCAAACTTAAATGTAAAAGATTTACTGGAAGCAGGATCTGTAATCATGACAGAATCTGCAGTTAACGAATTAACGGAAAGGTTACAATAATGAGTAAAGAAAGAACAAATACGGAAAAGCTGTACGATTTGATTAAAAAGCCGTTAATTACGGAAAAATCAGTAGGCGCTACTGCAATGGGTCAATATACTTTTGAAGTTGATAAATCAGCAACAAAAATTGAAATCGCTCAGGCAGTTGAATTAGCTTTTCCAGGAAGAAAAGTTAAAAAAGTAAGAACAGTTTATATGCCATCACACGCAAAAAGAATGGGATATAAATTCGGAAGAACAGACAGTTCTAAAAAAGCCATCGTTACAATCGAAGGCGACCCAATCGAAGAACTTGTAGGAGTATAACTCATTCCTCCCTCGCCCCTTGAGGGAGAGGGTAGAATTTCTTGGCGAGCGATGCGAGCTTAGAAATTCGGGTGAGGGGTATAAACCCAAGACCTCCAACAAGAAATAGGGGCGTCAGGCACAAGTCCCTAAAGAATTACCAAAGCCAACAAAGGAGAAAATAAAAATGGCAATCAGAAAATTAAACCCAACATCTCCGGGACAAAGAGGAATGACCAAAAGCGATTTCCAGGAAATAACAACTTCAAAACCGGAAAAATCACTGCTTAAATCTTTAAAGAAAACAGCAGGAAGAAATAATACAGGTAGAATTACATGTCGTCATAAAGGCGGCGGTGTAAAAAGAGCATACCGTGTAATTGATTTCAAACGTGAAAAATTCGGAGTTCCTGCAACAGTAAAAACTATTGAGTACGATCCGAACAGAAACGTAAGAATCTCATT
>CALUVR010000005.1 GCA_944324285.1 Candidatus Gastranaerophilales bacterium
TTTTTTACCTTCCTGTGTCCGCCGGGTTCCACACTCGTGCCCTTCACGATGTTCTTTTTACCCCTCTCCCCTACCCCTCTCCCTCAAGGGGAGAGGGTATGAAGGTTTACCCCCAATTGTAAAAGGGGGGGAGGGAGGATTTTTTGCCTCCCTTTGTAAGGGAGGTGGCACGTATGTGCCGGTGGGTTTTCTCTTTTAACCCTCTCCCTCAAGGGGAGAGGGAATAAAAGAAACCAACTCAACATTTCACCTAAATACACTCTTTACATAAATTTCGCCCCCTCACCCCAGCCCTCTCCCGTAGGGCGAGGGGAATAGTCAAGGACCTCGCTTTATTTAAAGCGAGGTCCTTGTTTGCTTTTTATTTACCGATATTAATTACCAGCGTTACCAGCGGATAATGATCGCACCTGCGTGTCCTTCTTCTGCAGGTATTGTTTCATAATCCGATGTACAGCTTGCAGGAGGCATTTCGTAGCTGTGTTCAAGCTCGCCGCCGTCAAGCCATTTTCTGTATTCGCCTAACCAGCAGTTATGACGCGAGCCTCCGCCCTGACCACCGTATCCGATACGTTTGGTTTCCATAATCTGGGCAATCTTTTCACTGTCCTGCGGAGCAAGGAAGTTCATGATGTTAGATGAAGCGTTGTCAGGCTGTGGTTTTTCAGGTTTAACCCCACCTTCTTCTCTGGTAGCAGTAGCGCCTTCTCTGTAGCCTTCAAGCCATTCAGGAGCCGTTGTCTGACCGCCTTCACCGCCTTCGCCGCCTTTAGCTCTGATGATTTCGCCGAAAATGGTTTCCTGACCATCTCCGCCTTTGCCGCCGTCAACACCTTTGGCGCCGCCTTTACCGATGATAATCGCAGTATCTTTGTCTTTGAAGGATCTGATTACCATTGTTTTGTATTGTCCCTGCAAGCCAGGTAAACCGTATTGCAGATAGTTCTGGCTGTAGGTGAATTTGAAGGTATAAGTAGTGTTAGCTTCCCAGGTTGAACTGTTCCATCTCTTAAGACAGTAACCGTAACGACCCGGTGAACATCCTTCCGTAACCTTTGCAGGACTGCATTGTGTTCCTGCGGTACCTGCAACACCGTTGCTGTTACAAGTTGCGGCAGTTCCACCTCTCGGAGAGTTTTGCGCATTTACGGTATCAATACCCTGTTCTGAACTTCCGAATTTGATTGTACTGTTTCCGGCAATAGCTTCTCCGTTTTCAGGACGCCCGCTACATGTGAAACAAGTTTTACTATTTGAGTAGTGTGGGCTATCATATTCCGGTGAAAGGTTATAAGTAGGATAACAATCATTACCATCTCTACCTTTTGCAGGCATACTCACAACCTCGTGAACCAAACCGATACCGCCATGTTTGATGTTACTGCGGCAAACAGCTCCGCCGGCACCGGCTCCGCCTGTATGAGTTGCAGTACTGTATGAATAATAGTTTTGATGTTTATCACAAACGGTATAGTAATTTACAACTGATCTTGTGTAATAATTTGTCGTGTAATTAGTACATCTGCTGTACGTATAAGTATATGAATATGCTAAAAGATCATTATTTATTGAGAATAAAAATGCATTATTCGGATGGAGCATTGCAACTTCGTTATTCGGATTATAGAATCTGAATTTAGGTAAATCTAATCTCAATTTTTTATCTTTCAGAATGTAAGAATCACTTCCTGAGTGACCCGGCTTAGGTAAGAAAACGTTGATACCGCCATTCAGACCGCTTTGACCTGGATTTTGTTTACCTGTAGATGTTGCGGAACCGTTCGGTTTAACGTTATAATACCCGCTATTATCATTGTGGTTAACCGAATGGCT
Organism: Candidatus Gastranaerophilales bacterium; assembly: GCA_944324285.1. Taxonomy (GTDB): domain Bacteria; phylum Cyanobacteriota; class Vampirovibrionia; order Gastranaerophilales; family Gastranaerophilaceae; genus Scatousia. The sequence continues at coordinate 1,834 of CALUVR010000005.1, forward strand.
ACCTTTATCTGATGTTGTAGGGTTGCTCGGAGTACTTCCCGGGGTGTGAGAAGAGCTTGAACTTCCTCTGTCAGAATCATGCGAAGATCCTGATGTAGAAGTTCCGGAACTGGAATCACTGCTGTGATAATATGTTGAAGTATAAGTTGTCCAGCTTGTACAAGATGTCCTTCTATAGGTAGTTGTAGTTGTATAAGTTTCCCGGTGATTGATGGTACACGGGTATGAATCACTTCTGTTTGCATATAACTGGTCACCGCCTTTACCGGAACCTGCACCGATTACAAACCCGTATATCTGACCGCCAAAGTCCTGAAAATCTTTTCTTGTGATATCTCTTTGTGCAGTAGATACCATATATTCAGTGATACCGATAGGGTCAAGCTGCTCAGTGAAAGGACCGAGGCTTGTATAGGTACCACCTGTGTATCCGGAATCACCGCCGCCCCCGCCGCCGCCGATAGCAGAAACATGGAAGTATGACACTTTTTCAGGAGGGTCAAATTTACACTGCGATACATTCCTGTCAAATACTACTTTAGACAAAGCTTTCCCTGAAAGACGAATTTCATGAAGCTGATTGCCGTCATAGTAGCACATATATGCGCCATGATTTGCAGGACGCGGCATTTTAAAATGTTTTTTGGTTACAACAGGCGTCAGTGCCGCTGTAATCAATGAAACAAATAAGAGCAGAAGCATAAGTTCTACCATTGAAAATGCTTTTCTCATTCGTTTTGTCAATTTCATATCCTCCTCATTTATCTGTAATCCTAATTTTTACCAAGTTATAAATACTGCGCCGTTATTTCCTGCTCCGCCCGGAGCGCCGCCTTGACCCGGCTTGTATTCCGCGATACCTGTTTCAATCCCCATCCCTTCAAGATAACTCATAATAAGCGATGGTGTAACCGTGTCGCTGCGGTGTAGGTCAAATGTCAAGACCATTGTAAAAAGTATAGGGTACGATTCTTCCAGTGCAACAAGCAGCGGCTGGAAAAATTCAGTTCCCCTATATGCTTCCAAAAATGCAGCCAAATCCAAATTGTATTCATCCAGAAGCCCCTGATCGTAATATGTTATGGTGGCTTCTCTTTCGTTCAGGACAGGAGGTTTCAGCCATTCATCCGAACTTCTTTGTATTATATCTTTCTGCAAATCCAAATATTTTGTTTTATACACTGATGCCGAAAAACAATAACTTACTTCAATTTTGTCATCTCTAATCTGGCACAACGGTATAGAACCGCACGCAATATCCATACCGCTGGAGGAAGTACCTTCTGTAATTGCGCACTGTTTTATATCACGGGCGGTTGTATCTTTAAGTTCACGGTTGGACTTGCCGCCCTCTGCCGTAAAGATAGGTCCGCCGCCACCTTTTTTATCATCTTCATAATAAACACTCGTTGATGTACCATTAGCACCAACTCTGCCGCCTTTACCAGGAGTCATAACAAATGCTGTTCTTGCTGATGTATGGAATGAACTGTAGAATTGTCCCGGCTCTCCGCCGTTACCGCCTGAGCCGCCGCCGCCGCCGCCAATTGCATTGATTACGATATATTTGGCGTATATAGGCGGGTTAAACCTGCATTCAGTTACTGCCTGCGCTCCGCCTGAACTGGAACCCTGGAACAATTGCTGGTATAGCTGGTTGCCTTTATAGTAACATTCAAATCTGCCATGACCGTCGGCTTCAGCTTTCGGTTTATTACGTTTCGGGATAACTGATGCGCTGACTGCCATAAATATTGAAACTACAAGCATTACAACACAAGCTTCAAATAATGAGAAGCCAGGCTTTTTATATCGATTTAACGTTAATTTCATTACCATAAGATTACCACCGCTCCGGTTCCGCCGTTTTGAGGTTTGCAAAGAAGTCCTTCTTTTACTTGACCGTCTACGCAATTATACGTGCCGCTGCGTTTTTGACACGAATGCTGCGTGCTGCTCCTTGAACAATCGCTGTTTGCCGTCGGATTTTTTGATAAATACGATTTGAAAGAAATTCTGCTGGAAAGATTTACTCCTTCTATAGTATATTTAAGTGTCGATGCAGTGTTATTTATATAAGAGTATGCACCGCCGCCGCCATCTCCCGGTTGAAGTCCGGATTCAGCGATAAATGATTTCAATGTTTCGTCAACATTTCCTTCAATATTTTCTACAAAATCAACTGCCTGACGCTTGCGGGCTGAGATATCGGCAAGTCCGTAATCACTCGGAACACCTCCATACAGCCAAAGTTTGGAAGCACCTGCGACAGCACCGCCTTTACCGCCCTTGGCTCTGATAAGTTCTACCGTTGTTTTTGCACCCGTTGTTTCATCTGTTTCTATGAAATTGACAACCGTATCAGTCCCGTCTTTACCTTTATAATCACCTGTTGAAGTCCCTGCAAAACCGGCTTTTCCTGGAATCATTTCAACTTCCTTGGAAGAATCCAGCTTTGTGAAGAACATTGAAATTCTTTCTCCCTGCAAACCACCGTAGCCAAATTGCATTTCGGCAACTTTTACCGTTACAACGGCAGTATTAGACATATTATCAGGAGTGTTGTTCGGGAACTGATATCCGCCGTCACGCAGCTCTTTTACCCAATCTGCAAACAATTGAGGGGCAGAGTTTCCATAATAATCAGTCGCTGTAAACACCGTCGAAGTATTCGTCGGAGTTTTCTTTACATAAGCACCGCCGCCCCCGCCGCCGACTGCGTGAATTAATACATAAATACTTGATGTCGGCACCTTAAACCGGCATTTATCTACAACTTTAGGTTCGTTTGTTATGCCGCCTTCCATCGCGGATGCTTCTACTATCTGGTTTGCGGCATTTCTGTAACATTCGTATCTTCCGTGAGCGCCGCGGGTTGTTCGTTCTGCATATATCTTCTTAGTTACGGGAGGAAGCGCCAATACCATTAAGGACACAATAAGCATTACCAGAAGCATTTCAGCCAATGTGTAGGCAAATGTATATTTTCTTGCGCGTATCTGTTTTATTTCATTTTTTATGATATCAAACATTCCATATCCATTCTTATTGCAAAGCGGTGTTTAGCTTTGTCTTGCCCGTGTCCTAAAGCTTTAAAATAATTCTTCCGTCAGTTCAATATTAGTTGCAACCCTATTCTTTATTATAACATACCGCTTATATTTTTGCAACATGTCATGAAAATAAAAAACACCTTTCTTAACGCGACAGTACTTGAATTTTACTAAATCCTAAAGGAGGTATCTTTTTCACTCTAGCCTTACTGGAAAAAGTTATCGTAAGGGTCTTTTCGCAAAATACTCACAATTTTTGTAAAAATTTATGTAAAAAGGGTTTAAAAATTATAAAAATTGAATTATACTACAAATGTAATATGTGTAGAAAGGGTTTATTTTTTAACTTAATATAAACAATATTGCCATCTATATGACGTATTGTAATTTGGTGTACTGACAAGTAAAATTGTTTAAGGAATGTTAAATTTGCATGCAAATTTGACAATTATTTATCTTGACGGTTTTTGAGAAGGTAAACAGGCAGGCGGAAATTTTGGAAAAAAATTTAAAAAAAGAAAATAAAGAATCAATAACCAAACGTTCTGGGCGCAGAACCGTAGAGAAGGTTTCAAATCCTATCACACGGGAAAAATCTCCTGTTGAAATCAAAACTTCCGCCAAAATCAAAAAGAAGAGTTCAGAAAAAGAAGAAAAAATACCTGTAATATCTCCTATTGTCAATAATGCAGAAATTGTTGCACGTTTAAATAATTTTAATCTGAGCAAAAGTACCAACAAGCTGTATGCCGGCTATTTGACGAACCCGCTTGCTGCCGGCAGACCTGTTGACTATGTGGAAATGCTTCTGGAGATGAATACCGCTTTAAAAGGTAAAAAAACTCTACACGAACTTTATACTGTCCTGCATGAATTATTCTCGGATAAACTTAACTGCTCATTTACAGGCTTTGGACTTTTCCACGAAAAATCAAAGTGTATTAATTTGAAACTCACAACCAAAATGGGCAGCACCTATTCTTCAAAAATATTCCTCTCTGATGAACAAAATCCTGTTGTCGAATGCTTTAAAAACGCTTCTACAGTGCTTTTAAAAGATAATAAATTCCTGAATATTCCGTATATGCAGCCATCTTCGACTATTATTCTCCCGCTTGTTTCAATTAACAACAATATGGGAGTTCTTATTCTCGGAAAAGACAACACTGACTGCAATACAGGATTATTATCATTTGTCGCAAGCTATGTTGCAATATTTGCGCAAAACGTTGAGCTGCTTGAAAAAACCAACAAATTCGCAAACACTGATACCCTCACAACCCTCTATAACCACAGAGGATTTCAGGAGGTTCTGGCTAATGAATTAAAGCTTGCTGAAGATACTCATACAGAACTTTCCATCATAATGTTTGATATAAATAACATCTCAAAAATTAACCGTGAACTCGGACACGCAAAAGGTGACGAGGTTATAAAACTTCTTGCGGAAAAGGTGAAGCAGAATATGCGTTCAACTGATAAGGCAGGGCGTTATGGCGGGGATGAGATTGCGATAATCCTCCCGAACACAAGCACGAAAGACGCAAAATACCTTGCAGAATATATAACTTACACCCTTTCCTGCTGTTTTGTGGATGATGTGGGACCGGTAAAGGTGTCTGTCGGAATTTCAACATATCCTGACTGTTCAATCAATCAGGAAAAATTGCTTATCCTTGCGGAACAGGCAATGTATATCTCTCAGGCACGCGGGTACAAAGAAGGAATGTCCGCTATCATAAGCTCTTCTGATTTCGATTTTTGGGACGATGCCGCGCTCAATTCTTTTGCAGAAGTAGTTGCGAAACGGCACGCGCAGCTCGGTATCAACTTTGAAGAGGAACTTGTACATAAGTTTAATAACGAACAAATTATTTCCCAAAACCACCTGATGGAACTTGCAAATTCGCTTGCAGGCGCAATTGACGCAAAAGATCCTTATACAAAAGGTCACTCGACATCTGTTTCCAGATATTCTGAAGCACTTGCGCGCGCAATAAATCTTCCTGAAGATGAGGTGCAGAGAATTACATTAGGTGCATTATTACATGACGTCGGAAAAATCGGAATTCCTGAGAATGTCCTCAAAAAACCGGGCAAACTTGAAGATGATGAATGGGAAATTATGAAACAGCACCCTGTGATAGGCGCAGAAAAAGTTCTTATGCCGAATGAAGCCCTGCGTGACCTCATTCCGATGGTAAAATACCACCACGAGCATATCGACGGTTCCGGCTATCCAGAACATCTTAAAGGTGAAGAAATTCCGCTCTCTGCCAGAATTGTTGCAGTAGCTGACGCTTTCCACGCACTCATAAGCGACAGACCATACCGAAAAGGTCTCGGTGTTGAAAAGGCATGCGAAATCCTTAAAGACGGCGCAGGAAAATTTTGGGATAAAGATTTAGTACGGCATTTTATATCAATAGCTCCGTCACTATCCACAAGCATTTAGGCTATTTTTTTCTGAAAATAATTGAACCCGGCACTATTAATGCCATATCTATCTGTTTTTCAAGCTCTTGAATATGAACAGGCAGCTGTCCGAAAAACGGTCTGTATTTTTCAGGGTTGCGGTTTTCTGAAACTCTTAAAATTCTCATCCTATCCATTGCATAATCCCAGAACACCTGAGCGTCCATGACTTCGGGCGGATAAGCTGGATAGGCACCTGCCGCTCCGCATTCCAAATCCTCTATAATATAATATCCCCCAGATTTCAACATAGGAAAAAGCATTTCAAAAGATCGCCGCTGGTCGCCCCACGCATGTGAACAATCATCAATAATACATAAAATATCATTATATACAGCAAGCTTTTCTGGCAAATCGCCAGCAACCGCGTTTGAACAGATAAATGAAATTCTATCTTCTTCAAGAGAAGATAATTTTGAATTTAAATCAATACCTACTATATGTCCTGCAGGGAAATATTCTTTCCACATTTTTAAAGATGCGCCGGTAAAACATCCTAGTTCGACAAGGGTAAATGTTTCATCTCTCAGCGGTGCAAGAAAAATCTCATACTGCCTTAAATAATCATGCCCGTCAATAACATTACCGCGTATTGTGTATTTGGAAGCCTTATCAGTATTATATTTAAGCCCCAGTTCGTCCAGAATGCCCAATCCGTTCATTTATATCTCCTTTTGATAATCTAGTGCCGCCGATTTTCGCCGGTTTCTTGGATTTATTCATAATTGTACTATTATCTTTGGTATTATGCAAATTATTTACTTTCTAATGAGTTGAAACGGCTTATTCCAAAACATATCCGCTTGCATAATTTCAAAAATAGTGTATAATAGTCAAATGGAGGATTGAAAACCCTCCCGATATTTACTAAACCAGGAGAACACAAATGTACCAAGATGAAAAACTGATTTGTGAAGATTGCGGAGCTGAATTTATCTTCACAGTGGGCGAACAAGAGTTTTATGCAGAAAAGGGTCTCGTAAACAAACCCAAAAGATGTCCTGAATGCAGAAAACAACGCAGACAGAGAAACAGAAGACAAAGAAGAATGTATGACGCAGTATGTTCTAAATGCGGAGCTCAAACTCAAGTTCCGTTCAAACCAATTCCGGGCAAAGAAGTTTATTGCAAGGAATGTTTTGTAAAAACTACGGAAGCTGCTGCTGAATAAGTTTTATATAAGTATTGAAGATGCGGCGCCGGCTTTTTTAACAAAAGCCGGCGCCGATTTTATAATTGTCCGAAAAATTATAATAAGTCTCATCACACTTCACTCCTCACTTTTCACTTTTCCAAAAGCTGGATTCTTTCGGGCTAAAGCCCTCAGAATGACGCAGCACATTAGCATGTAGTCATTCTGGAAGCGTAGAAAACTGATTGAACGAAAGGTGAAATCAAGGTTTTCTAGCTATGCAGAATCGCAAAATCGTGGAACGCGGCGGTAATGCGATTGCGGGTCACAGCCCGCAATGACGTAACATTTCTCCTTAAAAACTTGGTAACTTTTCTTTTACCCTCACCCGACACTACGTGCCACCTCCCTTTATAAGAGAGGCTTGAAATGGACGTCGTTGCAAGCAATCTAGTCTTTTTTAAGTGAATAGTGAGGGGTGAGTAGTGAATGGTTCAACAATAATATGTCACTTCACTCTTCACACTTCACTTCTCACATTTCAAAAGCCGATAAAGGTCAGTTGGGCATACCTGCCAGACTACAAGCCTTACTCTTCACATTAAAGCCTCCACTATCAAGGAAATAGGAACACTTAATTTACAATGCTCTGATTATGGATTTTATATTTTCATCAGATACTTTTAAAAGCGCAACCGTTTTTGTTGATTCGTCAAGGTTTCCGAGTTTTTTCAGCACTTCTGCGGTTTTTAAGATGATTGTCTGGTTATTGCATTTCAAAAGTTCACGGATTGCAAAAACATCCTCTGCAAAATCAAGCGCGGTATATACAAACGGGCTGTTTTCATTGAGTTCAGCCAGAACAGCCTGTTTCAACTGTTTTTTATTTATTGAACCCAGCAATTTCTTTATATCCTGAACTTCGTTTTTGGTATTTTTATCTTCATCAAAAAGGTATTCATCATTTTCTGTCAGAGTATCGAAAGTTTCTGCGGCATTAAGTAATACCACGGCGGTTTTGCTGTCATAAGACTGTCTGATGAGGTATTCAAACACTCCATACAGTTCATAATCAAACACACACGGTAGCCCGAGAATTTCTCCGAGTCCGTTTATTATGTAATTAACTACAAGAAGCCCGTCCTCTTTATTTTTATCAAGAAGCTCAGAAAGAGGAATTAGATATGGAATTTCGCCTGCAATATTTTCGGCGAGTGTGGAAGTTTTCATCGTTGATATTATTTCAGACACTGCGTCTTTATTTCCGTAAAGCACCAGAAATTTAACCGCGGAAAGCTGTTCAAATTCATCTGTTGATTTAAGTTTCTCAAGCGCCTGATTGTAAGAAACAGAATCTTGAAAACTACCTAATGTAGCGGCGCAGTTTGCATTAAGGCTTTCGTCGTCCGTGTAGGAATTCTCCCGTAAAAGTTCAAGCGCAAGAGGATCCTGAATATAGAAAAAATACTTGGCGCAATATGTTTTTTCATCATTTGTGCCGTTTTCAAAAATCTCAAGGATTTCATCTGTTAAATCTTCATCAGCATATTTTGCAAGAGTGGAGATAATGAAATCGTCATAATAAGGCGAATAGCAGACAAAAAATTTCAAAAGATTTTTGTAATTTGTTTCGTTGCAGGCGTTTGCAAGACGTTCTGCGACATTTTGTTTGACAAAATCAAACAGAAAATCATCATTTGCTACAAGTTCTTTGAATAATGCAACATCTGCATTATCAATCATTTCTTTTGCGACTTGTTCGTAATCGGTTTTATTCTTGCCGCTTAATTTTTTAATTAAATCGTTCATACAATTATTTTAGCACAAAAAGGGATGATATGTTGATACGAGCAATAAAGTGATGCGTGAAGGGTGAAGGGGGGGCTCTATTACCCTCTCCCTTTGGGAGAGGGGTAGGGGTGAGGGGGAAGAAAAAGTTACTTAGCCACTAGGGCGCTAAGTCGCTAAGAAAAAATTTTACGTCATTCTGAGGGCGCAGCCCGAAAGAATCCAGCTTTTGGAATATGAAGAGTAACGAGTGAAGAGTGAAGGGACTAATTTTTGTTGAACCATTCACTACTCACCACTTACTATTCACTTAAAAAAGTCTGGATTGCTTCGGCTAAAGCCTCGCAATGACCAAAATCCCCCTGCCGCCTTAAACTGGTGTTCTATCCCCTCTCCCTACGGGAGAGGGTTAGGGTCAGGGGGCGGCGGTAAATAGAAAAATGATAAAATTCAACTCCCCAGCTCCACTTTACACGTGTCTGTTACCTTTCCATTGCTACACCTCATCGAAATCAAAGATTTCGGCATTGTCGGTTGGGCATACCTGCCCGACAACAATTCAAATCCTTGATTGCTGCCGCTACGCGTCTTACAAGGACGATAAAAAACTGATACAGCACTATATTAAAATATAGTTGAAATCTTTTAATCCAAATAGAATACAGTAATAACCTTGTGTCCTTCTTCGGCGTATTGAACCGCGTTATGAAGGGTTTTGCTTGTGTGAGAAAGGAAGCAGATAAGCTGGTTGCAATCGTCGATAATTTCTCTGTTGCATACGCGCGAAGCGTCAGCAAGTGTCATCATAGCGCGGTCAGCGTGTTCAACGATATTCGGAACACCGATAAGCTGGTTTTGAACATCTGACGGCTGTTGCCCGATAGTCTGCGGGAGAATAACCTTTAATTTATCCGGATTAGCTTTCATAGCCCCGCGGATAGCTGCAGCGTTTGTACCTGATGAACCGCCTGAGGTAATGATTGTATTCCCTTGCATAACAAGTGCGGTTGCGAGGGTTTCAATCATTTGCTGGTGCGTAATCGGAAGGTTCCGGCTTCCGATTATTGCAATTCTTTTGGCAGACTGTCTGATGGTCGCAAGTTCCTGGGCAAGTTCGTCTACCGTATGCGGAGAATCTGCGCTTACCGTGTCTAAATCGTCTACAGGAACCATAATTGATTGTTGTTCTTCTTTGTTATCATCAGCACCCATAAAAATTTCGTTATCTGCCATTTTTCCTACTTTCTGTTTCACCGGTCTTTTCGTATTTCCGCATAATTCCGGTATCGGAAGTTGCGAAAAACTTATGACTATCTAATTGCAATAAATATTTTTTTCGATTATGCTGATTATAACACAAAACTTTAATTTTGGGAATAGGGTATATGGAAAATCTATTGGAAAATCTTAATAAGGAGCAGAAAGAGGCTGTTCAGACGGTGACAGGACCGTTATTGATACTGGCGGGAGCAGGGAGCGGCAAGACAAAAGTGCTCACAACAAGAATTGCTTATATGATAAAACAGGGTGTAAAACCACAGAACATTCTTGCAGTTACATTTACCAATAAGGCGGCAAAGGAGATGAAGGCGCGTCTTGGAAGTATGATTGGCGAAAACACGGTTAAATATATGTGGGTCGGGACTTTCCACGGAATTTGCGGCAGAATTTTGCGCGAAAATATTGACAGATACAGTTTTCCGTCAGGTAAAAAACTCGATAAAAATTTCACCATATACGATGACAACGATACAAATGCGGTTTTAAAACAGGCTATTAAAAAACTGAACCTTGATGATAAAATTTATCAGCCAAAACTCGTTAAATCCGTCATTTCCAATGCAAAAAACAAAATGCAGGATGCCTATACCTTTGCTACTTTTGCAAGAGATTTTAAATCCCAGAAGATTGCGGCAATTTATGAAGAATACGAAAACACGCTCAACAACAATAACGCAATTGATTTTGACGATATGCTTATGCTGACGGTAAAACTCCTTGACCATAACACAGAAATCCGAACCCACTATTATGAAAGATTTAAGCATATTATGGTCGATGAGTACCAAGACACAAACCTTGCACAGTATAACCTTGTAAATATGCTTTACACAAATAAACTCGCGGAAGTTCCGCCTGAACGCTCACTGTGCGTTGTTGGCGATGTTGACCAATCCATCTACAGCTGGCGCGGCGCGGATTATACGATTATTATGAACTTCCAGAAGGATTTCAAAAACACGAAATTAATCAAACTTGAACAAAACTACCGCTCGACCGCTAATATTTTGAATGTTGCAAACGCGATTATCGAAAACAACACAGAGCGTGTAGATAAAGTTCTTTACTCAAATAAGGGTGAAGGCGAACTTATAGACTACTTTGAGGCACAGGATGAAGCGGACGAAGCAAACTTTATCGTAAGCCGTATAAAACAGGACAGCGGCGGAAATTACAATCAGTACGCCATTCTCTATCGTACAAATTCCCAATCCCGTTCAATAGAAGAAGCCTGCATGGCAGCAGGTGTTCCTTATAGAATTTACGGCGGGCTGAAATTCTATGACCGTAAAGAAATTAAAGACGTCATAGCTTATTTGAAATTAATTTATAATACGGACGATTCACAGAGTTTTCGCCGTATCGTGAATGTTCCGAAACGTTCAATCGGAGATACAACGTTGAAACGCCTGCAGGATTTTGCAGATAGAGAAGATATTTCCCTTTTTGCAGCAGCGCAGAGAATTCAGGAAGATAACGAAATTCCGCCGAGAACCCGCGCAAAGATTACAGATTTTGTGAATTTGATTACAAAATTTAAAGAAGCAATTCCGAATTATAATTTGAGAGAATTTGTGACCCTTGTAATTGAAAAGTCGGGCTATCTTGCAGAACTCCAGCTTCAAAATACCCCTGAAGCCGAAGCGGATATAGAAAACCTTCAGGAACTCGTAAACGTAGCGGAAGAATTTGTGCCCGAAGAAGAAGATAATGTCCTCGGGGAATTTCTGGCGCAGGTAGCACTTGTATCTGATATTGACAATATGGATACAATTGCAAATAACGTCACCCTGATGACACTCCATGCCGCAAAAGGGCTGGAATTTCCGGTCGTATTTATGGCAGGACTGGATGAAGGTATTTTCCCACACCTCAGATCTTTAAATGTTCCTTCCGAAATGGAGGAAGAACGCCGCCTTATGTATGTCGGCGTCACCCGCGCGGAAGAAAAATTATACCTGACATCAGCAAAACGCCGCCAGATGTGGGGTGAATTCAAATACTATAACCCGTCACGGTTTATTGAAGAAATTCCGCGCCAGTTGTTGAATATGATTTCATTTGAAGGAAGCACATCAGACTCATCAACCTTCCGCAACGCTGTTTCTAAAGCAAAAACAGGAAAATCGGATTACTCATACTCAGCGGCTCAGGCTGACAGCTACGGCTATATTAAACCGTCGTCGGGATTTGGCAAGGGTTTTGTGGCGCCGACAAAAGGTCTTTCGACAAACACCTCGCCTAAAAAATCCTCCTACGGCTATGAACCTCCGAAGCGTACACCGCAGCGCACAATTCTTGTGAAATCCAAAGCCAATAAAGAACGCGATGAACAGAAGGTTCAGGAATTTCTGAAAGATAACGCCATAAAACGTATGCTGGAGGAAAAACGTCAAAAAGAGCAGCAGCAGGCACTTGAAGCCCGTGAGCGGGAACACGCCATTGAGGGAAGTTCCACAGTCGAATACGTTTTCAATGTAGGTGAAAGAGTGTTCCACGACAAACTCGGCATAGGACATATCACGGATGTTATAAAAGTGGGCGACAGCATGATGTACACCATTGACTTTGGCAAACAGGGCAAAAAAGCCATGGACGCCGCTTATGCAAGGCTCAAAAAATTCTAGTCTGCTTAGCCCCCTACACTATTTGCCACAATATTTGACGGGACACTTTTTTAAAAATATTGTAGTATCAAAACCACGGGTAATCGTCCTTAATTTTCACACACCACAAACCGCCCTCTTAAACAAGAGAGCGGTTTTCAACTATCCATAATCCCGGCTGAATTATGTTATTCTGCTGCAAGACCTCCTTGATGGAACATTACCTGTTTTTCAAGGTTCCATTGTTTTGCTTTTATGTCCTCAATACGATTTTCAATCTCCGCGAGTTCCGCAAGCAGTACAGATAATTCTTTGCGTTCCGGTATAAACGGCGGCGTATCATCAACCGTCCAGTTCATCGGAAGGCAATTGTTTTCAAATAATTCTTTGTCGTTCATAATAATATATTCCTCTATTTTTTGAGGTTCTTCAATCTTTTTGCGAAATGAATGAGTGGAACAAATCAATTAAATCAAATTTTCCGTATTTGAAAGGCATTGGTTTTTCGTCGTATTCGCTGCCCGTAATTTTCTGCAAATCCTGCATTTGTCTGTAGTCGAGCGAATTGAAATCAAAGCTTGTCATTTCAGCGTAATCTACCATTAATTCATCCATATCCAGAACTTTTTTGTTTTTCATTACACACTCCTTTTGTGACTGATAACAAATTTTTTATCGGAGTAAATTCTGAAAAACTTTAAGGAATTTCAGACGCTTGTTACATAATTTTACAAACCTGTGCCAACAGGCTGTTTTTTGCGTGGTAAAATGAAGAAAGAAAGGGATTATACAAGATGAAAGAAAAAGCAGTTGATTATTATATAAATCAGGGTTATTCGTGTTCTGAAAGCGTTGTAAAAGCTGCAATAGACGAAGGGTTATGCGATGAATCCGTATTAGCCTGTGCAACGGCATTTTCTGGCGGAATGTCATCAGGTTGTCTTTGCGGTGCCGTTGCCGGAGCACAGCTTGTTGCAGGGTTTAACTACGGGCGCGGTAATTCCAAAGGCAACCCGAATGAAGCAAGGACAAAAGCAAAAGAAATTATAGAAGAATTTAAACGCCGGAATAAATTTACCTGCTGTAAAGTTTTAACTGCAGGTTTAGAGGGTGCAGAAAGAAAAGCTCACTGCTCCAAAATGGTTGCAGACGGTGCCGAAATTGCAGAAGATGCGGTAAAGGTTAAGAGTTATGCTTAATCTTCTTGCGGTATTTGCGGGAGGCGGACTCGGGTCTGTCATCAGATATTTAACGGGAGTATATTTTATACGGACATTCCAGACAAATCTCCCTGCCGCAACTTTTGCCGTTAACATTACGGGATGTTTTATTCTCGGATTCTTGTACATTTTATTTATAAATAAAACCGATTTGAATGCTCCGTTGAAACTTGCACTGACTGCAGGTTTCTGCGGCGGCTTAACCACATTCAGCACATTTTCAGTGGAAGTTTTTGAGATGATTAGAACCGCCCATTACATTCTTGCACTTATCTATGTGGTGATGAGTATTGCGGTCGGTTTAATCGGTGTAATGATAGGAGCGTATTGTGCAAAATTTTGTATTTGATAAATTGAATTTTCTAACAGCCGGAATGCCGTTGAGTACGGGGAAAGCAAGTTACAATAGAGCTTTTGAAATATTAAATGAACTCAACCTCGACGGTATGGAACTTGAATTTGTACACGGAGTCAGGATGTCTGAGGAAACCCGCAGACTCGTTAAGCAAGAACGGGAAAACAAAAATCTTATTCTGACAGCCCACGCACCTTTCTATGTTAATCTTAATTCCAAAGAAGAAGATAAGGTTGAGGCGAGTGTTCAGAGAATTATTGAAACAGGGTTAGCTGCAAACGACACCGGCGCTTTCAGTATAACTTTCCACGCAGCTTTTTATATGCAGCAGGATAAGGAAGAAGTTTTCAATAAAGTTAAAACGCGTGTGAGCGAGATTTCAGAATATTTTCACAAAAATAATATAAATGTCTGGATTCGACCTGAAACAACCGGAAAAGGCACACAGTGGGGAGATTTAGAAGAAATTGTACGACTTTCAAAAGAGTTTGATAATGTTCTGCCATGCATAGATTTTTCACATCTTCATGCCAGAAGCGCCGGCGCATACAATACCTACGACGAATTTGCTCAAATTCTCGAAACTGTCGGAAAAGAACTCGGTCAGAAGGCGCTTGAGAATTTCCACGCACACCTTGCAGGGATTGATTACGGAGCAAAGGGCGAAAAAAAACACCTTATATTAGAAGAATCTGATATGAATTACAAAGATCTTTTAAAAGCATTCAAAGAATTCGGAGTAAAAGGCGCACTTGTCTGTGAAAGCCCGAATATTGAAGATGATGCCGTTCTTTTAAAAGAGTATTACAAGTCGATCTAGCTGTTAGGTAAAGTTAATCCAAACGGTTGATGTATTAAAGAAAATTTGAAAATATGCCGTAAATATTACAAATGGTTACTCTTTAAAAGGTGAAAACCCGGTATCTGGCATGCCGGTACCCTCACCGTATCAGTAAAAGGCGGTTTATAATGTTTAATTCTGTAAACAACCCTTTTAACAGGGCAATAGAATCTTCTACATCCTCAGACAGCGGCAAAAAACAAAAAGAACAGCAGCAGGAGAAAAAAGAAAAGAGATTTCTTGATGAAGATGAACCTGATGAAGTTAAAATCGGCGGGCGTCCAATTTTAACGGAGGATGAAATCCGTTATATGGTAAACGATTACATCCAAAAAATTAAGCAAGAACACGAAAACGAACCCAAAGTAATCGAAAAAGCCGACAAGTTTCTTGCAAAATTTGATATAAAAAAATTTATGAAGCGTAATCCAAACATGACAGCGCCTGATTTTTATATGGTTATGTACTCTGAAACTGAAAGCATTACCCGATAATATTTCTTAATAAAATCTAAAGTTTTTGTAATAAATTTCCGTAGCATGAAGTGGAATAGATTGTACACAATTTGTTTTAGAAAGGACAGCTTTATGGAAATTACAAGTGCAACAACAGCAGGCAAAGCAAATTACGTAAAAGGACTTGACGACGAGGAAGCAGAAGAGCAGAAAGCGCAGCAGCCTGCGGAAGAAGAAAATGCAGTTCAGGAGGCAGAACCTGACAAAGTAACGCTTACGCAGGACAACACTTATGATGAAGCAACCGTCGAAGAAAAGGTTAACAATTACATCAGAAACTTCCTTGCGAACCCTAAACTTACTGACGCGGCAAGAACAGCTTTACAAACTTATTTGAATGATTTTGATGCAGCAGCATTCATCAAATCCTACGGACCTTTTGAATCCGTACGTGATATCTCGGCTGCTATGTATGCGGTTACAGCAGGCATGATTAAGTATCAGGAAGAGGAGTAATCCTGAGAGATTAAGTAAATTAGTTAAGAGAAAAGTGAGTGATGAAAGACCTAATTATTTATACCAGATCTTTCACCACTTACTTTTTATTTTTAGCAAATCCACCCTGCCCATCTTTGCAAAGGGGGTAAACACAAGCCCCCTCGCCCCTTGATGGAGAGGGAGAGGGGTAAAAAAACCTTCCGGCACTTACGTGCCACCTCCCTTAAGAAGGGAGGCTAATCATATCCCTTCACCCCTCTTTACAAGTGAGGTACACAGTCAAATTAGAATACCTTCCAAGTCCAATCGCCTGATGAAAATATCCGCTTTATTTTTTATCCTTTTCAAAAAAGGAGGGCAGAATGAAAAAATTACTTTTGTTACTAATCGCAGGGATTTTACTCTTTATCGGAAGTTCAGCGTTTGCAGATGAGCAGCAGGAGGCAATAAAATTCTTTAAAAGTTATGTTGATGCCGCAAACAACTACAGCCCCGAGCTTATAAAAATGTATTCACCGGACGCGAAGATTATCCGTCAGGTCGTAAAACCCGACGGAGAACTTGTTGATGTAGAAACCGATACAAATACCTATATTTCACAGATGAAACTAAGCCAGAAAGGCGCTAAAATGCGTAAGTATAAAAATCATTACACAGATATAAAAGCCGCAAAGGTTGATAACGGATACAAAATAAGTTCGCTCCGCCAGCCTTCAGGTGAAAAATATAAACTCAAAACCTATATGGTTGTCCAAAAACAACCTGACGGGAAATGGTTAATTGTTGAAGAAATGATGCAGACAAAGGTACAAACATTTTTAAAGTATGCAAAGAAATAATTTTTGTTCAGTTCATAAATGGAGAGGGGAGTTTATTTTCCCCTCTTGTAAAGGTGGGATTTTGACTTCAACCCCTTCTGTGCGCTGTCACTCATTCTTAATTATTAAAAATAAAAAGCAGACATTGTCTGCTTTCGAAAAAAAAGGAGTTCTATGCTGGTAAACAACTTTGTATCATGTCAGAAAAACTTTTAACTAACCGGATTAAATGAATTACGCATGTCCGCTGTCGGCTCCCCAACAGCCTTTATCAATATATCTATAACCTTCGGCATCTGACAGACAAATGAATATCTGCCGTTTTTTAAAGAACACTTCCTGCAGTCACAGCCTATTGAATAACATTCAAGCGCCTGCTCAGTCCAGCTTTTTGTAATAGAATTTGAAATCTCCCCATTCGTTCGAGGATAAACTTCCGTATCCAGATAATCCCTCTCCATACTAACCGCCCCTCTGCGTAAATTTGTTCCACACCCATTATTATTTTAGCGCGGAAAAGATGCGATTTAATCCTCTGTTTGGAGTAATTTTTCGAAAACTGCGTTGTTATAACGGTTATCTATGGCGCTAAATGGCAGCACAACACCGCCAAACTCTTTTTCTACATTTTTTATGACATTCAACTGCTTGCCGCGCGGGACATAATCCATTTTGGTCACAACAGTAAAAATAGGTAAGTCATAAGCCATTACCCACTCACGCATCTGGTAATCGTTTTTTTGAATATCATGGCGTCCGTCTATCAATTGTATCAATGATTTTATCTGTTCTCGCTTAAGGAGATATTCTTCAAGATACTTCTGCCACTTGTTCTGCGCTTCTTTTGAAACTTTCGCGTACCCGTATCCTGGTAAATCCGCCAGCATAAATTTATCAGAAAAATTGAAAAAATTTATTAATCTTGTTTTACCGGGAGTATTTGATGTTTTTGCCAGTTTTTTATTGTTGGCTAATCCGTTTATAAAGGATGATTTCCCGACATTCGACCGCCCTAGAAGCGGAAATTCAGGCAAATCAGTATCAGGGCATTGCGAAAGCTTCTCCGCACTGATAATAAATGTTCCGTTTATTACTTTAACATTCGATTTCATTTGGACGATAATGCTTTCTTTTGCTGTTCTTTCAGACGCTGTTTAAACAAAACAGTCTGAAATAAATTATACATCTTGTCGCTGTCAACAACCGTAATCTGAGTTTTATCTTTTAAAAAGTCCACATTTACTGCAGGTTTCTGGCTAAAAATGTTCGATTGAATATTTACAATCTGGAAAAGCCCTTCCGTTAAAATACTCAAGGGCTCTTTCCAAAATATTTCAAACGTTTTGCGTATATCAAATTTTTTCATTGTCTTTTATCTGGTTATTAAAATATTTACTTCCGTCTAATCGGGTGCCGCCGCTTTCCGCCGGCTAAATGCTGCCGTGAGCGGCTAACGTTTTTAAACGCCGCTCAAAAATGTTAGATTTTCTTCTGGAATTTTTCGATTTTTTTCATAACATCTTCTCTATCCGGTGCGCTAGGGTTTAAAGAAAGATACTGATTATAGTATTTGATTGCACCCTGATAATTCTTTTCTTCTTCATAAGATTGAGCTTTCAATTTTGCAATAGCAGGGCTGTTATGGTAGAAGTCGATTGCGCGGTTACAGTATTCAATTGCAGAGGCGTAATTCTCTTCCTTAAATTGTCTTTGAGCAACATCAAAGAACTCATTTGATTTAATTTCGCAAAGTTCAATATATGCAAGACCGTTTTTAGCGATTATATTATCAGGTTCCTGCATAAGCACTTTTTTCAGGGCAACTTTCGCTGTTCTGAACTGTTTGTTGTGAACGAGAATTTCAGCGAGATAAAGTTCATCATCAACGTTATTTGCAAAGTTAATTGCGTTTTCAAACGTATAGACGGCATCTTTTTCTCTGCCCAGTGCAAGGTAAGCTTCACCCTTGATTACGCTATCCATAAGGTTGTTGGAAGCTGCCTGTACAATATAGTTCAGGCTGTCTTTTGACAACGGAAGCTGGTGGGTCAGTCTTGCAAGTTTAATTTTGGCAAGGTGAAGATCCAATCTGTCCGGAACTCTTTCAATTGCTTCATTTATATAGTCATAAGCAAGGTATAATTCTTTATTTGTTGTCATATCACCGCTGTCGCCGCGATCTTTTGACATTTCATAATAAGTATTGGCTAAGCCGATAATTGCATCATTACCGTACTGGGAATCATCCACCAGTTTTGAATAGTAATCCAGAGCCTGATGATATTTTCTTGTTTCAAGTGACAAATCAGCAACCCTCATAATAGCATCAGAATAACGCGGATTGATGGCAAGAACGGTCTTTAGCTGTTCCATTGCGAATTCTGCATCCGAACGTTTCTGGTAGATATTTGCAAGGTTAATATATGCACGTGAGTTTTCAGGTTTAGCCGTAATAGCTTTTTTGAAAGAATTTATAGCCGCAGCCTGGTTGCCCTGGACAAGATAGCATTCACCCTGCAAAGTCAAAGCCGGTGCTGAATTCGGATTTATATGTAACGAGTGGTTAAGCCATGTAAGCGCTTTATTGTAATCTTTTTGTCTAACCGCAACCTGACCGAGGTGATACATTGTTGTCGGGTTATGGGTATTATATTTTAAAGATTTCATAAAGTTTTCTTCAGCACCTGCTAAATCACCGTTTATCAACGCAATATTTCCGAGGTTATCGTATGCGGTTGCAAACTGAGGGTTAATCTTCAGTGCTGTTTCAAACAATTCTTTAGCATCAGAACTGTTGCCGAGCTGTAAGGTTGCAACACCCATTGCATTATAAGCTTGATAATAGTTGCTGTCCAGATTAACTGCTTTTACAAATTCTTTGATAGCTTCATCAAGTAAGTTTTTAGAATCTCTAATATATGTAACGTCTGAAGATGTTCTGCGTTTCATATAAACTAACCCCTGGGCATAATGCAACGATGCATTATCAGGATATTCTTTCAGCATTTTATCTAATTCAGCCTGTGCAGGGGCAAGTTTCTGCTGTTTTGCCATCCAGATTATTCTTAATACTTTTGCCTCAACATCATTCGGAGCACTGTTTAACACAGCTCTCAACGCAGCGTCTGCTTCTCCGTACTGATTGTACTCAATCATTTTGTCTATTTCGGCGTGTTTTTTACTTACATTTGAACCTATAGCAACTTTTGCCTGAAGTTCCTGGGCAAATACATCTGAAACACATAGGATGTTTGCAAAAATTAATGATGCGGTTAACAATTTTTTATAATTCATGTTTTCTCCAGATTGCTAAATTTTTAAAAACTTACTATTTTAAATCTACCAAAAATATTGTATAATAATTTTTGTAAAAAATCAATAAGGTAAATGATGGGTTTAAATGCGAGTTCAAAACATGATTTGGAGGATTTCAGAAGTTACATTTTAGTGGAGAAAAACTTCTCTAAACATACTGCAAAAGCTTATTATTCCGATATTTTAGACTTCTTGCTCTGGCTCGGGGACACCCCTTTAGAAAATGTTAACTTCTCTAAAGTTCGTGAATATCTGCATTTTATACAAAAATTTAATTACAAAAAAACAACTGTTGCGAGAAAAATCGCTTCATTAAGAACCTTTTATAAGTATCTTTACAGGGAAAAGAAGGTCGACTCAAATCCTGCTATGAACCTAAATACACCCAAACGACCGAAACAACTCCCGAAATTCCTTACACCGTATGAGATTGAACAAATTTTAAATAATATTAAAATTGATACACCTGCTGGCTACAGAAATAAAGCAATATTAGAACTTCTCTGGGCGACCGGAATGCGTGTATCAGAACTCAGCGGGTTAAATTTTGAAGATTTAAACCTTGAAAATAATGAGATAAGAGTTTTCGGAAAAGGCTCAAAGGAGAGGATTATTCTTGTCACTGACCGAGCAAAAACCTATCTTGAAAGGTATATAGAAACAGCCCGCCCGCTTGTGGCAAAAGGCTACAGGGTTGACACGGATGAAGATTCGCCTGTTTTTATAAATAACACGGGTTTTCGCTTGCAAACGCGTACTATCAGTAATGTTATCAATGATATAGTTGAAAAAATTCATCTTCCGAAACACGTTACTCCGCACGTATTCCGCCACAGTTTTGCCACTCACCTGATAGAAAACGGCGCGGATTTACGGGTTGTGCAGGAGCTTCTCGGTCATGCCAGCATTTCTAACACACAGATTTACACCCACGTATCAGGAAAACATCTGCAAGAAGTCTACAACGAAACCCACCCTAGAGCTTAATCACCGGCTTTCTCCCGGATATATTC
The DNA here is from genome assembly GCA_944324285.1 of Candidatus Gastranaerophilales bacterium. Lineage (GTDB taxonomy): Bacteria > Cyanobacteriota > Vampirovibrionia > Gastranaerophilales > Gastranaerophilaceae > Scatousia. The sequence goes on from CALUVR010000005.1 coordinate 22,684, forward strand.
ATAAAGCATTGAAATCTAATGTCACTCAACAATTTCTCTTTACTGCCTTATCGCGAAATTTTCTCGGACTAAATATAAAAAGCGGAGTAGAACTACTCCGCTAAAAAATTATATAGACCTGTAATACCCACTGACTTCAGTACCGTCGCTTCTGGTGTAGGGTTTAACGTAGATAGTTTTACCGGCAAGGCTTGCGGAATGAAGTTCTGTATCTGTTGGAATTCCTATACTTTTTAATTGAGCCGTAATAGCGGGTTCATTTCCCGAATATTCATCGCTTGTCATTTGTGCGATATCTTCACGGGAAAATATTTTCTTATCTCCGGTTTCGGGGTTCAGGTATCCTGAATAATCAACCTCCGGTGCCTCAGGTTTTATAAGCCCGTCTTTTAACTGCTGCATTATGAACGGCTCATTTTGCAGAAATTCTTCTGATGTCATATCGCCGATTTCCTGCTGTGTAAAGATTTTTGATTTAAATACATTTTTTTCAACACAACCCTTTAAAATATTTTCAGGATTTTTATATGCAGGTTCTACTTCTACTGCATTTCGGAGGCTATCCATATTAGATAAATAATGCCGGTTTATATCGGGTACTCGTTTTTCACCGCTATGTTCTATACCATATATTCTTGAGGGATTTAAATTTGTATTTGTTATAAAAGTCCTTCCGGGTTGTGCATTGTATTTTGCTCCAAATATTATATCATTAGGATTACCATAATTGATAATATTTAAATCTTTTATATTTTTATAACCCTCGGCTTTTAAAATATCTCCTGTTCCGTATGCATTAAATGTCACTGCACTGTTCCCTGTATGAGCTGATTCAATTTGGGCAAGGCTTGCTCCCAATGAGTGACCTCCTAATGTTATATTGGCTTTTGGAAACATTTTTTTAGCATCCATATACAAGTTGTGAGCTTCTGTTTGTTGATTTGGGACAGATACAAATCCCATTTGAATATCATCTTTCAAAAAGTCCTTTAGCTGGTTTGTTCCTGCATATATGACAACTACTTCATTGCCGTTTTTATAAATAGCCCCTTGAAAACCGGTCTTTGAATTTGGGACATATTTTATAAGCCGCCATCCGTTTGTTGTTTTATGTTTGTCCGGTGCATATACATTTTCTGATAACATTTTAATATCTTCGTGTAATTTATATTTTTCCATATTTTTCTCCTTTTATGTTAAATTTAAAATATGAATATTTTTAAAATCAGTAAAAATATCTCTTTGAATATTTTTTCAATAGTTGGTTACGTTAATATAATCTGGCAAATAATTTTTGTTAAGCAAATCGTGGAGAATTTCAATATTCTTCAAACGGATGCCTCTGCTATAACTGGCAGGGCAATGCTTGCCGGTTGTAATATAATCATAGGGTTAATTATTATTTTATTCTTTATTGTTGCATCATTGACTGAACGCATGATAAGTACGCATGCGTTTTTTAAAATAAATGAGGAATATAAGAGGAATAAATTTGCTATTATATATTTTTACTGCGGTATAGCAGGGAACATTTTGCCATTTATATTATCTTTTGTTGTTCTTAAATTTTCATAGGCATCACTCCTTTAGTACAGGTTGAACTGTGATACGAGGACGTATCGGAATACACAAAACTAAAAATGAGTGGTGGTAGTCTGTATAATAACTGTCGGTTGGGCACACTTTACACTTACCCAAAAACAATCCCCTCTTCGGCAGGGATAGTGAAGAAAGTTTGCCACCATAAAGTTTCTCCCATTGCCGTCATTCCGAGCTCCGACCCAGAATCGCATTATTGTTGCAGGCGTCGGTACTACGATTCCGGATAGCTAGAAAAACAAGATTGTAGCTTTCGCTTCAATTTGTTTTTCTAAGCTTCCGGAATGACGTGACCTTTTATAGGGTATACTACTCCGCTAAAGAAAAATTATATAGACCTGTAATACCCACTGACTTCAGTACCGTCGCTTCTGGTGTAGGGTTTAACATAGATAGTTTTGCCAGTAAGGCTTGCGGAATGAAGTTCTGTATCAGTTGGAATTCCTATTTTTTTAAGTTGAGCCGTAATAGCGGGTTCATTTCCCGAATATTCATCGCTTGACATTTGTGCGATCTCTTCGCGGGAAAATATTTTCTTATCTCCGGTTTCGGGGTTCAGGTATCCTGAATAATCAACCTCCGGTGCCTCAGGTTTTATAAGCCCGTCTTTTAACTGCTGCATTATGAACGGCTCATTTTGCAGAAATTCTTCTGATGTCATATCACCGATTTCCCGAGGAGTAAACGGTTGCGGAATGTGTGCGGCCTTGCCTGTTATTATACCTTTCCTATAAGTCCTAGTATCGTTAGGGTTTGTAATTAATTTTCCCTTTTTCATACGTTCCATTACTTTTTGCGCAATGATATCATTTATCTTTCGAGATGGTGTTGTTGCCCATACTCCGTACTCTTTAATTATTTCTCTGGCAATTTCTCGACCCTGGGCGTTATTCCATTTGTCCATATTTTCTTCATCCTTGGATTGTCCCATTTGTTTATTTCCCTGCCATTCATGAAAATCTCCTGCGAATTTTGCGGCGTGTTTTCCTGCCCACAAGGCAAGTTGTGCTTGCATATAGGTATGTTTAAATGCGTCTGCTTCGTTATTCCAGGTTGCATGAGATCCTGTTCCCATATCAAAACCATATTGTTTTTGGTATTTGGTTGTTGCATCAAATATGTAGTTATTGTACTTTTTAGCTGCGTAATTAAATGGATTTATATTTTTGTTTTTTTGTTTCATAATTATTCTCCTTGTGTTATAAATAATGTTATATGCGTTTAGATCAGTATATTTCGTTAAGTTTATTTTCGTTAAACTCATATTTTATAATTGCTGCGATACTTTATGTATGCTGTATCTATAAATTTATAGATAAAATTTTTCCGGAATTTTATATTTCAACGCAAACACTTTGTTCAATATATTCATTTTTTATTTATCTGAATATTTCATTACTGATATTATTTTGCATTGAAAAATATATGCGGGGAAAAAGACCTAAAATATTATTCAAAGTAAATTTTAAAAATAAAATTGTAAGAAATCTGTATCTAATATTATTTTATTTCGGCTATTTCTTTTCAATTTTTAACTTATTTATTTATATATTTTTTCTTTTTATAATTTCTATCTAATAGACATCACTCCTTTAGTACAGGTTGAACTGTGATACGAGGACGTATCGGAATATACAAAACTAAAAATGAGTGGTGGTAGATGTATTATACTATTTGGTTTCAAAAACCGTCAATGTTGTGAGTGAATTTCTAAAATATTGACAAGGGAAATCTTTCGGGGGTATAATTAAACTACCTTTAAAAAATGAAAAGAAGCCGATGTAGCTCCCCCAGTGGAGTGAAACGGAACGGAGTTAATAATAAGTAGAGCTTGCTCTACCAACAAACTCCCGTTAAAATAATATAAAAGCCGATGTAGCTCAGTTGGTAGAGCAACTCATTCGTAATGAGTAGGTCAAGGGTTCAAGTCCCTTTATCGGCTTTTTTATTTTATGATAAATCCAAGAAGCCGGCGGAAAGCGTCGACACCAGATGAGGAGAATTTATGAAAAAAGTTAAAATTACGGTTCTCAAAACAACTCTTGATAAAGAACTCGCAGATGAATACGGCGCAGAAGGTCTTGGTCCTTGCCCTATGATGAAAGCAGGACAGGTTTTTTATGCTGATTGGGCAAAGCCTGAAGGATTTTGTGATGAAGCGTGGAAAGCTATTTATCAATATGTTTTTGCGCTTGCGCACGGCGCTGAAAAAGGCTTATTTTATTACGGTGACTGGATTAGAAAACCGGGTGTTGCAATTTGTAGCTGCAACGACGGATTAAGACCTGTAATTTTTAAACTTGAAGCAACTGATGAACAATCAGAAGTGAATTACGAACCTGCCGTACGGTAAGCAAAATCTGTAAAACCGGCGGGAACTTATATAGTTAATTCAGCAGCTATCGGAAATCGGCAGCACTGATTATTCATCAAGTTTAAGAAGTTCAGATAAATCAACATTTCTTGTACTGTGGTGATGCGTAATTTTTGCGTCAACTGAATTCTCAACAGCTCTGAGTGCTGAGGTCATATTTTCGCATTCAATCATCATTTCGCGCTCACCTTTCGGAACATTAAATTTTAGGGTTCTAAAAAATTTTTTCACCGGTTCCGGAGCGGTTTTTGTCGGGAGAATGAGTGCAAAATCAGAGAGTTTTTCGGTATCTTTCATCGCAGTAAGCATAAGAGCTTTTCTGGTAAGATTATCATCATTCCAGACGGTCATACCTTTTACCCGTTGATCACCTTTACCGGCGATTTCCATTATTCCGGTAATTTTATTCCCGTTTTCAACAGCAAGAAAAACTCTATCGTATGCCCATCTGGATAAATTTTTGGCAGTTTTTAACGCACTGTCATATACCGCACGAATATTTTCTGCCCCGAGAATTTTTTTATCTTCCGGAAAGTTCTGGCTTTTTGCTATATTATACATTCTTTCAACGAAATCTTTGTCCCTGCTGTCTATCGAATATATATTGATATCTCTTATTCCGTTTTTAAGCTGTTTCTTGACGTTGGTCATTTTTAATGCCTGAAAGTTTGGCTGGTTATTGACACTTTGTATTCTCATTTTTACTCCTTATAGATTTTTTATCTGCTGAATTAAAGTGTGAACAAAAGAAATTTTGCTAAAATTCGGCTGAAGTTCTTGAAATATCTTTACACAAATAAAAAATATGCTAGAATATAAACATTATGTACGAGATAAAAAAACAGATTTATCTTGATTTCACAAAAAATCAGAAGGCAGCGTTATTGAGTTTTTTGCGTGCTCTTGTCAAAAAGACGCCTGATAAGTCTGTTGATGAAATTTTAGAAAATTTTATTGAGGATGAGAGGTATTACCTTGAAATAAATGCATCAAGGTTTGAATTTTTGAAAGATTATCTGGATGATGAAAATTTTCTAAAAGACACGAGGCTTTATTTAACTGAATGCCGCAAATATTATGATTACAAAAAAAAGCAGGAGCCGATAATTCAGGCAAATAAAGAGTTTGAAAAAAAGAAGCGGAAATTTTTGCAGGAAGTCAAAATGGGAAAAGAAGCGCCTACAAAAAAACAGCTCTATTACTACGAAAAATTATGCAAAAGATACAATATAGAGAAAAAAGAATTATCATCAAAACTTGAAGCACGCGATGAAATTGACAAAATTCTGACAGAATACTCAAACCCTTCTGTCGTAACTTATGAGGAAGAATAATGGAATTTAACAATATCAAAGATTTCAAATCAAATTTTTCAAAGATATATCATAGTGAAGTTGTACCGAAACTTCGTGTTTTTGATACCGAAAGACAGGCAACTCATAAAAAAGCCGTAACTTTTGCTGCAATTGGCTTGCTTGCAGGTGCTGCTATATTCATATTATTTAACAATACTCCGAATGATATTTTTTTGTTTATCGGTGGTGTTTTAATGTTTTTGGGATTGATTGTATACCCGTTGATGCAAAAAGGATTTGAGCATAAATTAAAAGAACGGATTTTGCCTGTTTTAATGAAAGCGTTCGGAAACTTTCAGTGGTCAACCATGGATACTATTGATACTTCTGAAATAGTAACATCACGATTATTTTCAAGTTTTGCACATAGAGATTCTGACGACAACTTTATCGGGACTTATAACAACATGCCTATTGCAATTTCTGAAACTGAATTGTATTACTACACATCCGGCTCCAGAGGCAATCGTCAGAAACATACAACATTCAAAGGCGTAATAATCACAATAGGCGTCGGCAAAAACTTTACGGGGCATACAATAATAAGGGTAAAAGGTTTATTTGGTGCAAGAAGAACCTATGAAGAAGTAAAACTTGAGGATCCGGAATTTGATAAAAAGTTTTTTGTTGATTCAAATGATCAGGTAGAAGCTAGATTTCTTATTACACCTGCTTTTATGGAAAGATTTAAGCGGATTTCCAATGCTTTTGGGGCAAAACATGCCGAATGCTCATTCAAAGACGGCAAAGTTATGATTGCGCTTGCAACAATGAAAGACCTCTTTAAACTTGGAAGCCTCAACACTCCTCTTACAGACACAAAGCCTTACGAAGTCTTTTTGAACGAAATACTCTCAATTTTAGAGATGATTGACCACTTGAAAGTTACACAGAAAATCGGGTTATAAAATGACAACAATTCAGGATATAGTAAAAATTCTCACCACCAGCGGCATAGAATCAAATGAAGCAAATATTGAAGTAAAAATGCTTATAGAACACTTTGCGGATTACGGAGTGAAAGATATTATAATGGGTAAAAAACTTGATGAGAAAAAACTTGCCATCGTAAAAGAAAAAGCCGAACTCCGCGCAAGAACCCATCAGCCAATACAGCATATTATAGGTTATGCGGATTTTATGGGTGAAAAATTTATAGTAAACCCGTCAGTTTTAATCCCGCGCGATGAAACGGAACTTCTGGTGAGGAAAGCTGTTGAAATTATTAATGCCAATAACTTTAAAACAGCGCTTGATGTCGGAACGGGAAGCGGCTGTATTGCCTGTATGATTGCAAAACACACTGATTGTCAGATAATAGGGCTTGATATTTCTACAGACGCACTGAATACGGCACTTGATAACGCATCACGCTTAAATCTATTCAATAAAGCAATTTTCAGAAAATCAGATATTTTCTCAAACGTCAAACCCGGAGAAAGCTTTGACATAATTATCTCAAATCCGCCTTATATCCCTCCGCAGGAAAAAGAAAATATTCAAAAAGAAGTAACCTTTGACCCTGAAATTGCGCTTTTTACAAAAGATGATAAAGGGCTTGAATTTTACGAAAAAATAATAAAAGGCGCACCTGCGGTTCTAAATCCCAACGGTTTCCTGCTTTTTGAACTCGGTACAGGACAGGCGGATGATGTTAAAACCCTTATGAGCGAAAACTTTACAGGAATAGAAATCATAAAAGACCTTGCCGGTATTGAAAGGGTTATTTCAGGAAAATTACTTTCCCGAAACTAATTTGTTTGATTTCTCTGCAGCTTTCAGATGAAGAGTATATATCGTGTTTAGCAGCGGGTATATTTTGCTTAATTCGTCAGAATTTTCCATTTCATTCTCGCAGTAACCTTTTAAAATTTCAATGTAATTTTGTTCTTCCTTATGCAAATTTTGTATAAGGAAGAATTTTTCAAGAAAAATATTTTTTTCGTTATTCATTAAATTTGCCATGCTTAAATCCAACAATCAAATTATACACTAAAAAATAAAAAACGGAATTATTATTAATAAATATTACATCAATTAGCTACCGGATTTTGCGCCCCCCTTGATGTCTGGTGTTTTTCTGCATATAATAAGAATTATGAAATATAAAGAGAATGTAAGAAATTTTTGCATAATTGCCCACATAGACCACGGAAAATCAACACTTGCCGACAGATTGCTGGAGTTCACAGGAACCGTAGCACAGCGTGATATGCAGAACCAGATAATGGACTCAATGGATATTGAGCGCGAGCGAGGAATTACGATTAAACTTAACGCCGCGAGAATGAATTACAAATCAAAAAACGGCAAGGATTATGTTCTTAATCTGATTGATACCCCGGGGCATGTGGATTTTTCTTATGAGGTTTCGCGCTCTCTTGCTGCATGCGAGGGTGCTCTTTTGATAGTGGATGCAACTCAAGGGGTTGAGGCGCAGACGCTTGCGAATGTCTATCTTGCTGCAGAACAAAACCTTGAAATTATTCCTGTTATTAATAAGATTGACCTTCCGTCTGCGGATGTTGAAAGAGTACGGGCTGAAATTGAAGAAGTTTTAGGAATTGATGCATCTCTTGCAATTCCTGTAAGCGCTAAGGCGGGAATAGGAATTGAAGAAGTTTTAGAAGCTGTTGTTGATTTAATTCCACCGCCTGAAGATACGACAGAAAAACCGCTCCGTGCACTTGTTTTTGACAGCGCTTACGACCAGTATCTCGGCACTCTCTGCTTTTTCAGAATTGTTGACGGGAAAATGAAACTCGGTGATAAGGTTAAATTTATGGCTTCGGGCAAGGAGTATGAAGTTGTCGAATTAGGTTATCAGACACCTATGCGCGTCCCTGTGGAGGAACTTGTATGCGGGGACGTCGGATATTTCGCAGGTTCAATAAAAGAATTGACACGTTTTGTGGGCGACACGATTACAACAGTTGAAAATCCTGCCAAAGAACCGCTTCCGGGATATAAGGAAGCTTTGCCTATGGTATTTTCGGGTATGTACCCTGTTGATAACGATGATTACCACGATTTAAAAGAAGCACTCGAAAAATTAAAACTCAACGACAGCAGTATTACGTTTGAACCTGAAACCTCAAGCGCACTCGGCTTTGGTTTCCGCTGTGGTTTTTTGGGAATGCTTCACATGGAAATTGCGCAGGAACGTCTGGAGCGCGAATATAATCTTGATTTAGTAACAACCGCTCCATCCGTTGTCTATAAGGTTTACAAAACAAACGGAGAAATGGTTGAAATAGATAACCCAGCAAATCTTCCGCCTGCACAGTACAGGGATTATATAGAGGAACCGTATGTAAAAGTCCAGATTATCACTCCGAACGAATATGTCGGAACGTTGATGGACTTGGCGCAAACAAAACGCGGTATCTTCAAAAACATGACCTACCTTGATAAAATCCGTGCAAGCCTTGAATACGAAATACCTTTGAGTGAAGTCATCACTGATTTTTACGACCAGTTGAAATCCCGTTCAAAGGGTTATGCAAGTATGGATTACGAATTCTGTGACTATAAGCGTTCCAAACTTGTCAAGCTGGATATTATGCTTGCAGGTGAAATAGTAGACGCGCTTTCAGTCATCTGTCATGAGGACAGCGCATTTTATATCGGGCAAAAATTAACGACTAAATTAAAAGACATTATCCCGCGCCAGTTATTTGAAGTTCCGATACAGGCGGCAATCGGCGGCAGAGTAATTGCCAGAACAAACATAAAAGCAATGCGCAAAAACGTTCTTGATAAATGTTACGGCGGCGACATCAGCCGTAAACGCAAACTTCTCGAAAAACAGAAAAAAGGTAAAAAACGTATGAAATCAGTCGGTCGTGTAGAGGTCCCGCAGGAAGCTTTCATGGCTGTATTGAGCCTTGACGAAGAATAGCACTAAGTGGAAAAACTTTTAGGGCGTTAAGTGAAATTAAATAAGGGGTTGGGTTACTCTTTATCCCCTCTCCCTATTGGAGAGGGGTCTGAAGGACGGATGAATAGTGAAAAAGTAGGTTGGGCATACCTGCCCAACCAAAATACTACGGAATACAAAGGGGGCAGACGAGGTATCGAGTTGACTCTGTATGCCTTGTGCTGAGGGTTGTTTTTTCTCCCCTCTCCCCACGGGAGAGGGCTAGGGTGAGGGGGCTGCATGAGAATAAGACTAAGAATAAATTCAGTACAGTTGGATTTGTTTTCTCAACACGCTCCCGCCCTGCTCCCGCTATGGTTTCGAAAACAAATCCAACTATACTTGAAAAAATGTTAAGGCAGATAGTATGATAAAAGGTTACGTGCAATAGAGTCCATCTTCCCTTGAGAGGGCTAGGGTGAGAGTAAAATGTGAATAGGCGTCATTCCGGAAGCGTAGAAAAATGGATTGAGGCGGAAGCTGAAATCTGGTTTTTCAAGCTATGCGGAATCGCATTACCGTTGGATTTAACGATAGTGCGATCCCGGGTCATAGCCCGGGATGACGTGCCTACAATCCTCCCTCCCCATTTGCAAAGAGGGTAATACTAATACCTCTCCCCACGGTCGGTTGGGCATACCTGCCCAACTAATAATGCAAAGGCTGGATTGCTTCGGCTAACGCCTCGCAATGACGTCACATCCCCTCTCCCCTTGAGGCGGATTTACACTCTGCCGAACAAAACAATCCGGTGAATTGTTTTGTGAGAGGGGACGGAACGAAGTGAGTCCGGATAGCGAACGGAGGAAGCCGGCAGAGCGTAGTTCGTAGGCGATACTCCGTGAGCGTGGAGTAAATTCAAGACAGGAAAGGGGTAGGAAGGGATATGATTAGCCTCCCTTTGTAAGGGAGGTGGCACGTAAGTGCCGGTGGGTTTTTATTTAGTTATTTTCGGTGCAGGCAATTTTTTACAGCCTTTTGTTTTAATAAAAACGTCCCCGTTTTTTCTGTGTGTATTCAGGGGAAAGGAATGGGTAGTATGTCCATAGTAAATTTAACAAGAAAAGTTCTTCCGCAGATGTCAAGGCTTTCCGCAGAAAACAGAGCTGCTGTCAATAATATGCCCGAGATGGTTCTTGCAAGGATGATGCGCGAAGGGGACAAGAATATCGTTCAGGTCGGAATGAACGAGTGCAAGGCTGTAAGAATTCTTCCAGGCAAAATAAATACAATTTATACTGATGGGCTTGCAAGCTGTAACGCTGTCGGAGTTGTTATGAAAGGCAAAGACGGTTATCCGATTACTATACTTTCGCATTATACCCCGCTTTCTATCTCAAAAGAACTTCAGGCATCAACACTTGAAAAACAATTGCAGACGTATGATTACTTTATCGACAAAACTAAAAGACCTAAGCTTTTCTTTAATGTCCCGGGATACATTAATGAAACAGGCGAGTTAAAACCCTGCGTAAATAATATTTTTGAAAAAATCCGCACGGTTATGGATAAATTTTTTAACAAGAATTACGACGAACAGACAATTCTCTATCAGGGCAAGAACCGTCCACCGTTTTTTTCGTCGGCAAATATTTTTCAATTTGATACCCGAAACCCGAATAAACTGAAAATGACTACCGTCGGAGAAAATGAACATTTTATAGATTTAAACGGCTGATTATTATCAAGCGCTGCTGTTTGGTTCCAAAATACTTAAAATTCCAGCATAAAATAATTCAAATAAAGCATTAAAAATATTTAAAACCGTTATATAATCGCAAAATGGACGTACAAAATCTTTCGGAATACCTTGAATTTCTGGAAGTTGAAAAAGGGCTTTCAGAAAATACTATAGAGGCTTACCGCCGCGACTTGAGTGATTTTTTGATTTTTTGTGAAAATCGTTCTATAGAGGATATAAATTTCATAAAAAGGGCGGAAATAAACAGCTACGTCCTGAAACTTCACGATGAAAAACTTACGTCAACAACCGTTGTGCGCAAAATTGCATCACTCAGAGGATTTTTTAAATGGCTCTGCGCAAATGAATACTGTAAATCAGACCCGACACTAACGCTTGAACAGCCGAAACTCCCCAAACGGCTCCCGAAAGTTATGACAATTCAGGAGATTGAAGAAATTCTTTCGCAAAACCTTGACGAACTCCATACCCTGATTTTAGAACTCCTCTACGGCTGCGGCTTAAGGGTGTCGGAACTTGTGAATATTAATCTGAATGACATTGATATTAAAGCAAAATACCTCCGGTGTATGGGCAAAGGTTCTAAAGAAAGGCTTGTCCCGCTCGGCAAAAAGGCGGTTGACGCCGTGAAAAAATTCTTACCTGTGAGGGATTATAACCTTAAAAAAAATAATATTGCCGCAAAAAGACTCCTTATAAACGATAAAGGCAGAATTTTAACCCGACAGGATATTTATACCTTCATCCACGAACAGGGCGAAAAAATCCATAAACATATTTCTCCGCACACACTGCGCCACAGTTTTGCCACCCACCTGATAGAAAACGGCGCTGATTTGAGGGTTGTGCAGGAACTTCTCGGTCATAGCGATGTCGCAACCACCCAGCTTTACACTCATATCAGTAAAAAACGCCTGAAAGAAGTTTATTTTGCAATAAACGGCAGCGGAGGCACAGTATAAAATGCTTCAACTTTTTATTACCGGAGTAAAACCGAATTCAGGTAAAACCTTTATAACAGCAGGACTAGCCGCAACTATGCAGAGCCTCGGCTATTCTTCTGCCGTATATCTTCCTGTACAGACAGGTGCTGTAGAGAATAGCGGCTATATTCAGGCTCCTGATCTTGTCTATGTTAAAAATATTGATGAAAATATTAAAACATATTGCAGCTACCTTTTGAAAAGTACGGATTTACCGCTGTTTGCAGCAGCCGCAGAAGAAGTTTTAATAGAAAAAGATATTATTTTTGAAGATTACCTGAGTATCTCGGAGAAATATGAATGTTTTATTGTTAACGGTCTGAGCGGACTTTCCACCCCTTTAAGCAAAAATTTTTTAGAAGAAGATTTAATTAAAATGCTTGATATACCGCTTCTTCTGGTTGCATCCCCTCTGGATTCCTCGTTTAATGACATTCTGCTAACAATTAATAACGCCCAGTCAAAAAACATAAAACTACGCGGGATTATTTTGAACGACTGTCCGTTTAAAACAGGCGACGTCAATCTTAAAAATCTTCCCCGTATGATAGAAGAATATGCGGATACAAGGGTTCTGGGAATAATCCCGCACATCCACGACATGAGAAAATTTAAGCCAGAAGATTTGATAACATCTATTCTTACAGGGGTCGATATAGAAAGCGTTTTTGATGTAAAAATAGCTAAACTGCAAATGTAAACTAATGTAAAGATTATATAAAATTTATATTGCAAAAATGTCAATTTTCAATAGAAAAAGTTGTTTATAAAAATAGAGGTACTTTTATGGACGATAAAAAAGAGAGAAAGTTAACGGTCATAGAACGGACAGAAGAGGTTGAACAGAAGTCCGACAAAGCCGTGAAATCTCATCATACAAATCCGATAATGAAAAAACTGGCGGCATTTCATCTGGAAAAGGCTGCGAAATTTTCTGTAAAAGACCTTTTTAAAAAGTAGCCGAAAGCAATTTTTAGTCAAAAAAGTATTATTATAGGAATAAAATAGAAACTTTTTAACACGAAAGGAGATATTATGGGATTATTATCTATAGGGCATTCCGACGGAATTTTGAAAGCAGGGGTGTGAAACAGCAGAAAGCAGAACCGCAAGCACAAAGTCTTTCATCTCAAATTAACCAGCAGGGCGGTATTTTTGGTTTCGGTCCTAAGAAGATAGTTACTGAATTTAATGATGATGGTTCAAAAATAGAAAAACAGTATGATAAAGATGGAAATTTAACAAAGGAAATTGTTTATAAAGACGTCAATGGAGATGGGAAAGAAGATATTTATTCTGTAACATCTCATATTGAAGCTAAACCAGAATGGGATATGAATGCTTCTTCTTCAACATATATTGATGAAGATGGTGATGGATATAATGACGTAGTGATAAAAAAAGAATATGATGAAAACGGAAAATTAAAAACCGAAACAAAAACAATTGAGGAAGATATAAATGATGTTAAAAACAGACAACATTTAGAATATGAAATATATAACAGGGATATGGACGTTCACAAATCAGGCATTTATATGAACTAAAACTTATAGCCTGATTGGTAAATCCGCTGAACCCCTGACAAATCTCCGACTTGTGGGGTTCCGATACGCCATTTATCCTAAATAAAATGGAGAATACACTTGTTGTATTCTCCATTTTATTCGGCGGTAAGGACTCTGCCGAACAAAACAATCCGGTGAATTGTTTTGTGAGAGGTTGAACCCCTGGGTTCAATTCCGTTATAAAATATACAAAACCCTAGTGTTACTTTTTCTTTGTAAAACTTTCTTTTTGGGTTAAAAAGAAAGTTTTCGGCGGTAAGGGGAATTTTCTTGGATTTGCTTCACGCTCACGGAGTTTCGCCTTCGGAGCAAAGCTCCTGACAGCTCAATCCGTTCGCTATCCGGACTTACGTCCGTCCGCAAATCCGCTGAACCCCTGACAAGTCTTTGACTTGTGGGGTTCCGATACGCCACTTATCCTAAATAAAATGGAGAATACAACAAATGCATTCTCCATTTTATTCGGCGGTAAGGGGAATTGAACCCCTGTTTGGAGAATGAGAATCTCCCGTCCTAACCACTAGACGATACCGCTATGTAACCTTATTCTACCACTGAAGATTACATTTTACAAGCGTATAAAAATTTCTGCCGTATCTTAATAATCACAAACAATAAAAAACTTTACAAATCCCGAATAATCCTTTTGCTTTTGGTATAATGAACTGGTTAACTAGGAGGAGAGCATGGAATTCATTAATTCAATACTGGGATTTCTTATAAATTTTATAGAACACGTAATAACTCACATGGGACCTTGGGGCATAAGCCTTTTAATGGCTATAGAATCGTGTAACATTCCGCTTCCCAGCGAAGCCGTCTTGCCTTTTGCAGGATATATTGTGAGCAAGGGAGAAATGAATTTCCATGTGGCAGCATTGGCAGGCGCCTTTGGTTGTGTTCTCGGGTCAATTCCTTCTTATTACCTCGGTTATTTCGGCGGAAGAAAATTCGTTGAAAAATACGGAAAATATTTTCTTGTTTCCAAAAAAGACCTTGAAGAAGCTGACAAATGGGTTGAAAAATACGGGGACTGGGCATTTTTCTTATGCAGAATGCTTCCGGTTGTAAGAACTTTCATCTCACTTCCTGCCGGAATTTTAAGGGCAAGAAAAAGGGTCTTTTTTACCCTTACGTTTTTAGGTTCTCTCGTGTGGAGTTATGCGCTTGTTTATGTCGGGGTCAAAATGGGGCAGAATTTGGAAGCCTTCAAACACATCTGGCACAAATTTGATATAGCAATTGTCCTGATTTTCGGTATTCTCGGTGCAATTTATATCTATAAACATATTAAACACCTCAAAGAATCGTAAATAAAAAAGCACTCCAAATAAAAATTGAAGTGCCTTATCAAATAATATTATAGTAAAGTGAGTTTATGTCAAACCCAATGCTATTTTGTTATTGGTAGAAACCATGTTCATAGCAGAATACATACTTGCCTGGGAATTCTGAATACTTTGATATTGGTCATCAAGGCTTGTTAATTCCGACAAATAGGTTGATAACTGTGAAAGTATTGCAGGGTTTGTTTCTGCTTCTTCAAGCATTACCTCTAATTCTGCTGCAATATCATCCAAAATATCAGCAACATCCTCATCACTTGCTACAGATACACCTACTTTTGCGGCAAGACTTTTTACATCAGCCATAATTTCCGCTTCCGAGGAATTTCCCTGCTGTTCTCTTCCCTCATTTTGAGCATTATCCCTCTGTTCTGCAGCGGCGATTTTTGCCTGCGCTTCGGATTCGGTCATCCCTTCTGTTGCCGTAATCCCTAATGCTTCCAGCCGTGCTTTTGTATCATTACTCAATGAGGATTTTTTGGTCACAGCCTCACTTGCTGCCGAATTGCCGGCATTTACTGCCGAAATTGATGTTGTCATACATCCGTCCTTTCTTCTGTAGTTTCTCTCTCTAAAAACAAGATACTCTCGCTTTAACGGAAACTTTTTTCAAAACTTTAGTAAATTTTTATTAATATGAAGAAAATTTTACATGTAGAAATTTCTACCAATATTGTCAAAAGACTTGCTGGATGTTATTATAATGGGTTGAAAGGTGATTGATTATTATGGACAAAGACAGGACTAAAGGTATTCCTTTTATTGAAGGTCTCCCTTTCAAGCTTGCAGAAACCGCCAGAATTTCAGAACTAATGGCAAGAAATTATTATAAAAATTATGTGACAAGTATTCTTGATTTAGACGAATTCCGCATTTTAAGCCACATTATAGCAGACCCGTCGCTTTCGCAGAGTGACCTTGCGAAACTTGTATATAAAGGAAAAGCACATATAGGGAAAATTCTAAATGAAATGGAACAAAAAGGTCTAATAACCCGTACATTAAGCACACACAACAATATGATGGTGAAGCGCACTTCACTAACCGAACAGGGTAAAAAACTCTACTATGAAACAGATGAGGCTTTCCGTCAGCTCGGGACTAAAGTCTTGGCTGAATTTTCCGACAAGGAAATAGATGATTTTCTCTATCTTTTAGACAAATTAAAAAATAAAATACTTGAAAATAATGAAATTATTTTTTAAAAATCTCTAAATTTTGTTGACTTTTGAAAAATAGTATTAAATTCAATAGGTAGAAATTTATACACACTTATTTAAACACGAGAAGAGAGGTTACCTATGAACAAATCAGTACGTTTTGTCAACAGTCTGACATTTCAGCTTGAAATCACAGCAAAAATTTTCAACGCGCTTGCGGAAAATTACTTCAATCAGGAAGTAAAAAATCGTATTACACTGGAGGAATATATTGTACTTGACACCCTGGTATGCTATCCGCATATCGACAAAAACACGCTTGCCAGAACGCTTTTCAAAGAAAAGGGCTACGTTGAAAAACTTCTTTCAAAGCTAATAAAGAAAAAACTTATAAATGAGGTAAAAAATAACGGCACTGCAATACAGGTAAATCATTATGAATTAACAAAAGACGGAAACAGGGTGTATCAGGATATAGCACCGAAAAACGACAAAATGGTCGGAATTCTTGCAAAATTCCTGACGGAAAGTGAACTTGTAACATTTACCAAAACACTTTTAAAAGTAAGAAATATCTTAATTTCGCTTTCTGACACAGAATACTAAAGCAGTAGTCTTATTCTCTGCTGACCGCATCACCATGGACTAGTTCCATCCTCTCACAAAGGTAGAGGGGAAGTGGTTGTTTCAGTTACTTCTGACAGCTGGGAGATTGTGTTTTGCGTCATTGCGGACTATGACCCGCAATCGCATGCAGCATTTGACGATACTGCGATTCCGCATAGCTTGAAAAACGTGATTTCGACAGAAGTCTCAATCAGTTTTTCTAAGCTTCCGGAATGACGACTATTCCTCTTTACCCTCACCCTAGCCCTCTCCAAGAGGGAGAGTGGACTAATTAAAGCCTCCCTTTATAAGGAGTTTGTAAATTTTTCATTGCAATAAAAAGTTAACAATGCCTTGTAAAGGGGGGATAAAGGGAAGATTTTTTGCATCCCTTTGTAAGGGAGGTGGTGCGAATGCGCCGGAGGGTTTTATCTTTTTCTCATCTCCTTCAAGGGGAGAGGGGATGTAACGTCATTGCGAGGCGTTAGCCGAAGCAATCCAGCCTTTTTGGAAAGTGATGTGTGAAGCGTGAGGGGTGAAGAGTTCAACATAAAAAGTTGAAAAGGGAATTTGTTGGGCAGATATCCCAACAAAAATCTTCACTACTCTTCACTCCGACTTTATTACTCTCACCTGTCCTCCGTACACATTCTTTCGTAGAACGAGGGGATGAAGGTTTCACCCCTCGCGTTCACTACTTATTTTCAATAGTTTCTTTGGCTTCTTTAGGCTTTTTAAAAAGCAGCATGAGCGGAATTACAAGGAAACAGATAATCCCGAAAATTCTGAATGAATCTATAAACGCCCAGAGGTTTGCCTGCTCAACCAGGCTGCCATACATAGAATACTGCGCCATATAATGCGCCACACTCTGGTTTGCATAAGCCGTCAGTGCCGATGCGGTAGATTGAACCCTTTCTATAAATACGTTGTTTAATTCGTTGCATTTGCCGACAAGCATATACTGATGAACCTGCGCAAAACGTGTAAGCATTGTGGCAACCAGTGAAGTTCCCACTGCGCTCCCGATGTTTTTCAATAAGTTCTGAATACCGGTTGCGTTTGTCATCTGGTCGTTTTTCAAAGTTTCAACTGAAAGATTCATAATAGGTACCATAGCCAGCCCCATTCCCATTCCCATAAAGTAATTCGGGATTGCGATATTCATATTGGAAATCTGGAGGTTCAACATCCCAAAAGCCAGCCCTGCACCGCCGATTAAGGACAATCCTGCCACTACCATTAATCTGTTATCAAGCCGGTTTGAAAGTGTTGCCGTCAAAACCATGGCTGTTAAACTTCCGAAGCCCCTCGGCATCATTGTTGCACCGCTTAAAAATGCAGTATATCCCATCATACTCTGCAAAAATTGCGGAAGAATTACAAGAGAAGCGTACAGTACCGCCTGAATTACAACCTGTATAATCGTTCCTGCCGTATAGTTTTTGTCTTTAAAAACTTTTAAATCAATGAGGGTGTCTTTTCTTGTGAGTTGTGAGTGGAAAAACAAAATACACGCCACCATAGAAATCCCGAATGTCCACCTAATCCATGTTGCGGCAAACCAGTCGTCGTTGTTACCTTTATCAAGCACCGTCTGGAAAGTTACAAGCCAGATTGTAAGATAGAAAAATCCAAGCGTGTCGATTTTTACGTTTTTTTGTCTTTTAGCATAAGGCGGATCCTCAATGAGTTTGTGGGAAAGTATAGCAGCGGCACAGCCGAACGGAACATTAATATAAAAAATCCACGGCCATGTCCAGTTATCCGTAATCCAGCCGCCCAGAACCGGTCCTACAATCGGCGCTAAGATTACGCCCATCCCGAAAATTGACATAGCCAGCCCGCGTTGTTCTTTCGGAAAACTTTCTATCATAACCGCCTGCGATATCGGTAAGATTCCGCCGCCGCCAAAACCTTGCAGTACACGTGCAAATATCATGAATTCAATATTTTTCGCCATACCGCATAGCATTGAGGCAATTGTAAAAAGCATTATGCTTATTATAAAAAAGTTCTTCCGCCCGAAAACTTTACTGAAAAAATCAACAGCAGGAATTACAATTCCCGCCGCAATTAAGTAACTTGTTAATATCCACATGGATTCATCACGTGTTGCCGAAAAACTTCCTGCCATATAAGGAAGGGCAACGTTTCCGATGGTGCCATCCAGTACGTAGATAAATACTGCAAGCATTACGGGGATTACCATTATCCACGGGTTAACGGTAGGTTTCCATTCTTCTGTTATTCGTTCGTCTGACATACAACTTCCTGTTGTTTTACTTTTCTCTCACTCTTTAATATAAACATAACAGGGATTAAAATAAAACAGGCAATTGCAAAAACTTTAAAAGTTGTCATATACGCACATAGAGTCGACTGCTGTATAAGCTGGTTATAGAGCATTTTTCCTGCCATATACGTTGCGTTGAACATATCTCCCGCCTGATGGATAAATGAGCCGGCATAAGAACTTAATCTATCCGCATAATTATTATTTACATCAGTCAGGGATTTAACAAGTCCGTTCTGGTGAACCTGAGAAAATCTTGAAATCATTGTTGCAACAAGAGAAGTTCCGATAGCACCCCCGATTGTTTTTAAAAGGTTCTGGAATCCTGAGGCGTTTGTCATCTGCTCATCCTTCAGGGTAATACATGATAATGTAGTAATCGGCATCATTGTGAATACAAGCCCGATACCGAATACAAAGTTCGGGATAACAATATTCATCATGCTTATTTGCAAGTTCAATTCACTCAACATCCAGCCGCCAAGCCCCATACAGAGAAGCCCGATAATTCCGTAGTTTCTGTAACTTATGCGCCCGCCGACACCCGCAAAAATCGCAAGCGCCATAAACGCTCCGAGCCCGCGCGGCATAATTGCAACCCCGCTTGTAAATGCGTCATATCCCATCATATTCTGGAGTAACTGCGGCAATATTGCAAGTGACGCAAGCAAAACTCCGTTCAATAATATCAGCATTATGGTTCCGCAAAGGAAGTTGCCGTCTTTTAATACGTCAAGTTTTATAAGCGGTTTTTTGCCAATTACCTGAGATATAAAGAAGAAAACACATCCCAGTAATGCAATCGCGCTTAACCAGCAAATCCATGGCGCATTAAACCAGTCAGCGTCGTTACCTTTATCAAATACAATTTGCAAAGGTATAAGCCATACGCAAAGCCATAAAAATCCAAATTTATCAAGATGTGTATTAGGCTGGCGTCTTGCATAAGGCGGATCTTCAAGAAATTTTTTCGCTAACGCGATACAGAAAAATCCAAAAGGAACATTTATAAAGAAAATATACGGCCACGACCAGTTTTCGGTAATATACCCGCCCATAACAGGCCCAAGGATAGGAGCAACAACAACGACAAGCCCGAATACAGCCATCGCCTTATTTCTTGCTTCACCTTTAAAGCATTCCATAGTAATCGCCTGCGCCATCGGCATAAGACATCCGCCGCCGAACCCCTGCATTGCACGCGCAACTACAATCATTCCGATTGAATTCGCCACCCCGCATAAGAATGACGCGAGGGTAAATACAAAAACACCAAGCATAAAGCAGTTTTTTCTTCCCATAAATTTACAGAAAAAGTCTATCATAGGAATTACAATACTGCTCGCCATCAGATAACTTGTCAGAACCCAGATGGATTCCTGGTTACTAACGGAATAGGTTCCTGCAATATGCGGTAGTGCTACGTTTGCAACGGTTTCATCCAGTGCATACATAAATGTCGCAAGGATTACCGGCATAATTATCAGCCACGGATTAGTTTTTGGCTGCCATTCTTCTGTCTGGATATTTTCTTCCTGTGCCATAATTTTCCTTCTAATCTTGCGCCGCCGATTTTGCCGGTGCCGCGTATTTTAATCTTTTTTAAAAAAGTGAGTTTTGGTTTTTATGCCTCACTCACTTTTTCAATTCTCCCTCTTTCTTACTCTCTTATTCTAACCTTTGGTACAACCGACATTCCCGGAACTATGTTGTATTCATTCGGGTCAATTTTTTCCGTGAATACGATTTTTACAGGAATTCTCTGTACGATTTTTACGAAAGAGCCGACAGCGTTTTCAGGCGGGAATAAGCTTGCCTTTGCGCCTGAACTTCTTTGAATACTGTCGATTTTACCTTTGAATACATGATCCGGATAGGTGTCGATTTTTATATCAACAGGCTGTTCAGGTTTCATGTGTCTTAACTGGTTTTCTTTGTAGTTTGCAACAACCCATACATCGTTCGGAACTATTACAAACAGAGGAGAACCCGGCTGAACATACATACCGACTTCTACACGTCTGCCGGAAACAGTTCCGTCCTGAGGTGCTATTACTTTTGTGTATTTTAAATTTAATTCTGCCTGATCGCGTTCAGCTTTAACTTCTTTTAAATTAGCGTCCGCAACTTTGTTATCTGTTGTTGACAACAACGACTGCTCTGCCTGCATTAAGTTTGCCTGTGCAGCATCATATTTTGCCTGTGCATTATCAAGAGTTTGTTTTGACACTGCTCCTGATTCAAAAAGTTTTGTATATCTTTCCAAATCTTTTTTCGCAACATCTATATTGGTTTGCATTGCTTTGAAGTTCGCTTTTGCATTATTTTGGTCAAGTAAAGTTTTCTGATACTTTGCTTCTGCTTTTTCCAGTGCAACTTTATAATCCGTGTCATCAATTTCCGCAACGACCATGCCGGCTTTCACAGGCTGGTTATCGGTTACGTAAACTTTTGTAATGTGACCTGAAATCTTTGGCGATACCTGAACGGTTGTTGTTTCTACATAAGCGTCATCCGTTGTCTGGTATGTCAGGGCATCATGTACAAAATATCCCACACCGCACGCAATCAGTATCCCTATAATCGCGCCGATAGTTCTTTTTCTTCCTTTAGGGGGTTGTTTTTTCTCCTCTTCTTTAATTTCCGTTGTTTTTTCTTCTTCCATTTTTGACCTCATCTATATAAATTATATGTTTAAATTTACAAATTCTTCCAAATTTTTTCTGAAAGTTCTGATTGCTTCCTGTAATTTATTCTCTTCTTCATCTGTATATTTGCAGGAAACATTTTCAAGAAATGCTTTAAACTTTCCGTTTATTTCTTCAAGTTTTTTATTACCTTCTTCCGTAATTATAACTTTTTTTATAAGTCTGTTATTTTTTACATCAATAATTCTTTTTATTAAATTCTTTTTCTCAAGAGAATTTATAATTCTGCCGGTATTAGCTCTGTCTTTCAAAATGAGTTTTGCTAAATCCCGCTGGCATATTTCAGGATGACAACAAATTGTATCAAGTGCGGCATTTTCTTCCGGTGTCAGTTCTATTTCAAGCTTTTTAAACACCTGAATCCCTAAATATTTCATAACCTTCGCCGTTAATTCTATATCATAATATATGCTGTCTGTATAATGTTTTATTTCTTCTTTCATGCTATTTTCAATTCAAATTTATAATTTGTATATCTGTTGTAAAAAAAATATGTTGCATTTACAACAATAGTATGCTAACATATCATTGTAAAAAATGCAAGTACATTTGTAGAAGGAATTAAAACGTTGAAAAAGGTATTAACAATAACGCTTTTGATGAGCATGATGACCATGACTTTCACCCCTGTTTTAGCTGTTGAAAATACAAATACTGCTCAGCCGAAACAATTTAAAAGCATGGTAAAAAAGAGTAAAAAAGTATCCGATGATTATAAATATGCTTATGTAAATATGGACTTCTGGAACAGCTTCAATGATGCAAATTTGAGTTCATATATAGATAAAGCCATTAAAAATAACTATGATTTGAAAAACGCAACCCTTGCGGTTGAAGAATATTACCAGAATACAAGAATTCAGTTTGCAAACGAACTTCCGCAAGTAGGCGCAGGATTCTCTCCGAGTTATGTAAAACTTCCGGGACAATCAAGCTGGGATTGGGCGTTCGCTACTCCGGCAATTGCAAATTATGAAGCCGATATATTCTTAAAAAACAGAGATAAAACAAAATCTGCAAAAAAACTTTACGAAGGTTCTAAATATGACGAACGCGCAGCTTATATTGCCATCGCATCTTCCGTCGGAACTGCTTACTTGAATATAGTAAGACTCGATAAATTAATTCAGCTTCAAAAAGAAATCGTTGACCTCCGTCAGGAAATCTACGATTTAATGCTTGCAAGAAATCGCGAAGGCATAACCTCAACTGCAGATACGGTTATCGCAAATAAAGCACTTGTTCAGGGGCAGACCGATTTGATTGAACTGGAAAAACAGAGAGAATTTCTTCTGCACCAGCTGGCAGTGCTTACAGGCGAAAGCCCTGAAAATGTAAATGAATTTAAAATTTCCGCTTATGAAAACGTAAATTACACAGGGAATATTCCGACAGAAATTTCCTCCGATGTAATCGTACAAAGACCGGATTACCTGAAAGCGGAAGCAATGGTTGAAAAAGCCGGTATTGATGTCAGAGTTGCAAGAAAAGAATTTCTCCCGACGATTAATATCACTGGGCTTGCACTCTTTAATGCCGCAAACTTCGGCAGTGCATGGTCAACCTCCAGTATGCTCGGTGCTCTTGCCGCAGGAGCTATGCTTCCGATATTTACCGGCGGCAGACGTATTGCAAATTTAAAACTTAAAAAAGTTCAGTACGATGAAATCCTTAACCGGTATCTGAAAACTAATTTAACCGCAATTCAGGAGGTTAATGATGCCCTCGTTGCAGTTAAAAAAGATACCGAAAAAATGGAACAGACAAAAAAACAAGCAGAATTAGAACAAACTGATTTTATGTACAACCGTGACAAATATAATCAGGGTACAATTTCAAAACTTGATTTAATCCAGTATAAAGAAAATCTGCTTACGATTGATAAGCTTGTTGCACAGCAGCAGATTGAATGTATGGTTGATTACATAAGTTTGTACAAAGCAGTTGGAAGTAAGATATAGAAACAATAAATAATCATCACCTCTTTACTTTATTAATAAGTAAAGCCTGCCGGTATACCACATATACCGGCTTTTCATTATGCTAATATATTCTTCTGCGGGATAATGGCGAAAAGTTACAGCATCACTTGTAAGGAAGGGAAATATTAACTCTTGTTGTAACTATTTAATAAAATAACCTGATTACTTAGTAACTTTCTATTACCCCTCACCCTAGCCCTCTCCCTCAAGGGGAGAGGGGATAAGTGTTACCACCATTTGTAAAGGAGGGATAAAAGGGGGGATTTTGCCTCCCTTCGTAAGGGAGGTGGCGCGTTAGCGTCGGTGGGTTTTCTCTTTTCCACCTCTCCCTAGCCCTCTCCCTCAAGGGAAGAGGGAATAAGTGTTACTACCATTTGTAAAGGAGGGATAAAAGGGGGGGATTTTGCCTCCCTTCGTAAGGGAGGTGGCGCGTTAGCGTCGGTGGGTTTTCTCTTTTCCACCTCTCCCTTGCCCTCTCCCTCAAGGGAAGAGGGGATGAGTGTTACCACCTTGTAAAGCGGGGACAGGGAAAATTATCCTAATCAGTTCAAATATCTTACATACAAATATATTGAACTTAACACAAGCGATATGAACGTCGTTATCATACCGTATTTCAAAAATCGCATAAATGTAATCGGATGCCCTTTTGTTGCAGCGGTTTCAGAAACAAGAACATTTGCTGCCGCACCGATAATTGTAAGGTTTCCGCCAAGACAAGCACCCAGAGAAAGCGCCCACCACATAGGATTATGCCCTTCACCAGCATAAGGGATTGTATGCTGTACCTGCGCAATCAATGGTGCCATAGTTGCTGTATAAGGAATATTATCAATTATACCCGACAACAATCCGGAACCCCACAGGATAAACATCGTTGCAGCCTCAAGACTGCCATGTGTAAGCTTGATTAAGCCGTCTGCCAGAAATGCAATACCGCCGTTTGCCTCAAACCCGCCGATTATTATAAATAATCCTACAAAAAAGAATATAGTTAGCCATTCAACATCTTTATAGATTTCTTTAGGTTTTTCAAACAGCAAAAGGAAACTCGCTCCCGCAACAGCAAAGACGTAAGCGTCAATATGCGTCTTATCATGAGTTACAAATCCGAGAATTACCAGCCCCAGCGTAATCAAAGAACGTATCATCAAGCCTTTATCTATGATGGTTTTTGAGTTATCAAGGTTTGCAACATGAGCCATCTTTTCAGGCGTTGCTTTTAAACCTTTTCTGAATAACAAAACCATAACTCCTACAACTGCCAGAAAGATTAAAAATACAATCAGGGTTAATTCATTCACAAAATCCATAAAACTTAACCCTGCTTTTGCTCCGATAATAATATTTGGCGGGTCGCCTATCAATGTCGCAGTACCGCCTATATTAGATGCAAAAACTTCCGTTATCAAAAACGGAACAGGATCCGTGTCAAATTCTTTTGCAATAACAAAAGTTACAGGCATCATAAGGACAACAGTTGTTACGTTATCCAAAAATGCCGAGGCAACAGCCGTAAATGCTGCAAGCGTAAATAAAACCATTTTAGGATGCCCTTTGGTTAACTTTAAAAGTTCAATCGCCATCCATTTAAAAACGCCGCTTTTGCTTGCTATTTCAACCAGTATCATCATTCCTATAAGAAGAAATATTACATCAAAAGATATGTATTCAAACACAGAACGTACATAGTTTCCGGTTTGTGTATCATAATATCCCTTAAACGGCAAAAGCCCGAGAAGCATTGTGATAGATGCTCCTACAAGTGCCACAACCGATTTTTGAATTTTTTCCGTTGCAATAAATATATATGCTATTAAAAGAATTGCACCGGAAATAATCATCCCGTAATTTGAAATAAAATTTTCCATTTCTCGCTCCAAAAACTTTATAAACATATATACTATAACATAAAAATATACCGGAAAATATACCGTACCAGATACGTAAATGCAGCGGATACGCCTGTGCCAAGAGTTTTTTCACAAAAAAACCTCCTTTATCCAGGAGGTTTTTTTTGTTTATCAAATCAAAATGCAATTATCATTACTTTGCTTTACCGAGAAGTGCATCCAGTTCATCAAGCAATTTTGTTAAAGAAGTGAGAAGCTGCGGGCTTCCAATAGAACGGATAACTGTTGCAATATCTTCTTCAAAATCTTTAGGAAGTTTTTTACAATATTTTTTAGCATATTGTATAAGTTTTTTCTCGCCAGGGTTTGTTTGTTCATTGAATGCGAACAAAATATCAAAATAGCTTGCCAATAAAGCTGCCGTTCTGTGGTTCTGGCTTATCAAATCTTCTCTTTTTACAGCAATTTCAATCTGTTTATAAAAAGGTGAACCCTCAAGATTTCTTAACATAGGATAATTCTTATTGATAATACTTTCTTTAAGTTCATCAGGATAAGGAAGTTTCAATTCCTCAATAATTCTTTCAAATTCATAATTTCTGTCAAAAAGAATTTTTGCATTTTTAAGATTATGGATATAAGTTGTAGTATAACCGAGTCGTGCGTTATACTTGCTCCAAATGGAGTTCATTTCTTTATAAGCCCAATCCAGTGTCCTATAGGTAATATTTATACACATAGCAGGTTTTGTAACAGATAATTCATCACCATCTTCCACAAAATTATTACCTATTTTATATTTGTTACTATACTTTTTAATAATTTCTTCTCTTGTTTCGAGCGGAATAGAACCGCTTGAATATACATATATGTTAAAATCGGACATATCATCATTAATCAGGCTGGTTTTAGAACCTGATAATACAACTGAATTAACTGTTTTTAAATTAGAAAAATCCGCAGCAATGTCATTTAAAATCATGTTGTTCTCCCTTTTGGAATTTATTATAGCATAAAAAAAGAAGCTTGAAAAGAGTTCGGCTCTTTTTTTTATCTTTTTTTTTTTAATCAGTAAAATCAAGCATTCCAGACTATTTTTTTACATCATCTTTTATTACAATCAGATTATTCATAATTTTCATAGCACATGTAGGGAGCACGACATGCTCCAATCCGTCAGCAATACTAAGGATTTTACCTGCGCCGAGAACAACTTCTTCTCCCTTGTAAGTAAATTTGTAATCTGTTTCTCTGTCTGAACGAATAGTAACTTTGTCCATTCTGTTTCCTTTCTTGATTTTGTCATTTTAACATTAATTTTTATCTTCCATAATGCCCAGAGGATTAAAAAATAAACCTTCAGCCATTACCTCATCATAAATATCTTTATCTTCCTCAAACTGTTTTTGTGTGTAAGGGTAAAGGTCTATACAGACCCCGAGTTGAGTTTCTATTTTTCCTACAATAGGCCAAATCTGTTCTCGTTTTGATTTATCTTCAATTTCAAAAAGTGCAACAATTTCGATATCCTCATCTTCATGTTCTTTCCCGTCTAGATGGGCACCGAAAAGATAAAGCCCTTTATAATCGTCAAAAGACCTTCTAAATGCATTAGACAGAAGTTTTATCACTTCATTGACCTGACTTGGCATAAATTTACCCCTTATATTTTATTTAAAGCTTCACATTTTTTAACAGTAATTTGTTCGGAGGTTTTGAGATTTTTTACGGAAACCGTACCGGATTTTATCTCATCTTCACCCAGAATAAGTGCAAAATCAGCGGCTTTGCCTGCTTTTTCGAGTTGTTTGGTGAACTTTTTATTAGTAAGATCAAATTCAACCGTTTTGCCTGCTGCGCGGAGTTCTTCCGCAAGAGCAAATGCATCTGACGGGGAATTTGATACAATATAAGCGTCAAGTTTTTGCGTTTCAACAAGAGGAAGGAGAGAATTAAGTCTTTCCATACCCATAGCCCAGCCGACGGCAGGAGTATCGTCACCGCCGAGGTTTCTGACAAGGCTGTCATAGCGTCCGCCGCCGCATACAGCGTTTTGGGAGCCGAGGTTGTTTGATTTTATTTCAAAAACCGTTCTGTTATAATAATCCAGACCTCTTACAAGAAGTTTATTTTCAACATATTTAATTCTTAAAACATCCAGATAGGATTTTACGGCTCTGTAGTGTTCAGCGCATTCTTCGCAGATAAAGTCGGATTGGATAACCTTTTGAATTTCAGGTTTTGCAAAAATTTCTTTGCAGGAGTCAACTTTACAATCCAGAAGACGGAGAGGATTTTTTTCATATCTATTCTGGCAATCCTCGCATAAATTGTCGAATTCAGGTTTCAGGACTTCTTTAATTTTTGCCTTGTAAGCTTCGCGGCACTTAGGACATCCGAGGGAATTTATTTCCACCTCTAAATCATTAAGCCCGAGGGCTTTCAGGTAATTAACCGCAAGCAAAATAACCTCTGCGTCAGCTGTCGGCTGTTTTACGCCGAACATTTCAACACCTACCTGATGGAACTGGCGCTGTCTGCCCGCCTGCGGACGTTCGTAGCGGAACATCGGACCTTTATACCAGAGTTTAACAGGAGGCGAAAGTCTTGCCATGCCGTTTTCTATAAATGAACGCACGACTCCTGCCGTGTTTTCAGGACGGAGGGTCAGGGAGCGGTCGCTTTTTTCAAAAGTGTACATTTCTTTATTTACAATATCAGTTGTATCGCCCACCCCGCGTGCAAAAAGTTCGGTTGCTTCAAAAATCGGCGTCCTGATTTCTTTATAGCCGTATTTTGAAAACACTTCAAGCGCTATTTTTTCCATACGCTGCCACGATGCAACGTCCTGAGGTAAAATGTCTTTTGTCCCTTTTATCACGTTTATAATTTTTGTCATAAAGCCATTATAGTCTTTCGCCCCGTTATTGTCAACGAAAATTTACGACATCTATTAATATACCGTCATAATAGATTGAAAAATTCCCCTATGTTTTATAAAATAAAGTATAATCTGAAGGAGTATTATGACAGGAACACAAAAACGTATCTTAATCGTTGATGATGACGATGAAATAAGGGAATTACTGGAATTTGACGTCGGACAGAGCGGATATTTTGTTGACACCGCAAAAGACGGGCTGGAGGGGTTGAATAAAGCGCTCAACAATTCGTACGACCTTATTCTGCTTGATGTTATGATGCCAAAGATGAACGGGTTTGATGTTGCAAAAAACATCCGTCAGGCAAAGCTCGCTATCCCTATTTTAATGCTTACGGCAAAAGGTACAATTGATGATAAGACTGAAGGTTTTGACTGCGGGGCGGACGATTACCTTGTGAAACCTTTTGATATTCAGGAAGTGCTTTTGAGAATAAAAGTCCTTTTAAGACGCAATCAGGTAGAAGATACCAATTCCCTCTCCGACGAAATCTTAAGCGCCGGAGATATCCAGATTTTTCCGGAAACTCTTGAGTGTATTATTATCAACAAGAGAATTAAACTCACACCGACGGAATTTGAAATTTTATACAGTTTAATGCAGCATTTTAACCAGCCGGTTACACTCGCAACGCTGCTGGACGAAGTCTGGGGTTATGACAGCAACGAAGATGTCCGTATGCTGAGAGTTCATGTGGGAGGGTTGAGAAATAAAATTGAACCTGATTCCAAAAATCCGAAATACCTCCATACAGTTACTAACGTGGGTTACAAATTGACTCCTTTTGCAGGAGAATAGCATGTTTTTAAAATTAAAAAGGTTAAAAATCGTTGAACAAATCGGAATTGTATTTTTCTTTGCGGTTCTGATACCTATGTGCGTGAGCGGGTTTATTATCAACAATATTAACC
The DNA here is from genome assembly GCA_944324285.1 of Candidatus Gastranaerophilales bacterium. Lineage (GTDB taxonomy): Bacteria > Cyanobacteriota > Vampirovibrionia > Gastranaerophilales > Gastranaerophilaceae > Scatousia. The sequence continues at coordinate 51,988 of CALUVR010000005.1, forward strand.
AGCACTCAATGCGCCACCAGCTTAGAGAATCCGCCGTTCTTATAGCTAATATGGTGTCTGATGAGATAGATTTTTTCTCAAACACAATTAACAATAACCTTGAACAAATCGCGTTTTCGCTTGATTTCATCCCAACGAAGGCACAGAAAACAAAATACCTCAAAAATGTTTCTTCAAACTTTGACAACTGTGAAAAAATTGAAATCGTCGGGTCAAAAGAAGAACTTGAAAAAATTCATAAAGAAAACAGTCTTTTAAATAAAGCAACAGTATCAATTCCGCTTGATAAAACGAATTTTCTTGTTGCAACATATACAATTCAGGCGCTGCAGGATGAGCTTTTTCAGTCATTAAAAGATGACGCGCGGCAGATTTATGTAATGACAAATGAAGGCAAACTCATTGCCTCGCATAATTATACTGAAAGTGTCTTTGAAGAAACTCTCTCGCTTTTACCGAAAAAGCTCAAACTGAACAGCCCCGTAATCTTCGGCGACGTTAAAAACCAGCCGCTTGTATATGTTCACAAAAACGATCCGCCGATTACGATTATCGTAAACACAACGGAAAGAGTTACCCAAAAAGCAATTAACAATAACCGCGCAAAAATAATTCTTTCGTTTATTCTTGCAACTCTTGTTATAATTTTTGTAACCGCACTATACACATATTATCTTTATATTAATATAAGGCAGCTATTTAAAGGTATTATCGCAATTTCAAAAGGGAACTACGAACGCCAGATAAGGCTTTTGACAACTGCCTTCACCCCTCATGAAATTGTTTTCCTTGCATTTGAATTTAACCGTATGGCAGGCGAAATCCATAAATCTTACCTCCAATTAAAGCAAAATAACATCGAATTAAAACAGTTGAACGAATTCCGCTCAAACCTCATTGACACGGTAAGCCATGAATTAAGAACCCCTCTGACAAGCATTCAAGGCTATACTTCACGGCTTTTGAGGCAGGATATTAAAATTGACGAGGAAACAAAGCAAAAATCACTCAGAATAATTAAAGAACAATCAGAAAGGCTGAAACGATTAATAGAGGATTTATTGACAATACCGGATATTGAAGGCATGCGGCTTCGCACAAATGTGGAAAGCGTTTGGCTTCCGGAGGTTATGGAAACCGCTAAACTCCTCGTAAAAAATAAAGACAACAAAGAAATCGTAATAAATATCCCCGAAAATTTCCCTAATGTTTCGGGTGACAAAAACAGGCTTGAACAGGTTTTTGTGAATTTAATCGAAAACGCCGTAAAATACGCCTATCCTGATACAACAATTGTTGTTGACGGAGTTGTGGAAGGCGATATTGCAAAAATTTTCGTGAAAAACGACTGCGACGTAATCCCGCCTAAGAAATTAAACACCCTTTTTGAAAAATTTATGCGTCTTGACGACAACACAACCCGCACAACCCGCGGAACAGGATTGGGGCTGTTTATAGTAAAAGGGCTTGTGGAAGCCATGCAGGGTGATATAAAATTAACCTCCGATGAAAAATGCGGATTCTGTGTTGAAGTAGACCTGAAACTTGCAACCGATGAGGCTGTTGTATGATGGAAAGAGCCATAAAAGCGGCAGAAAACGCCGCGGGCGAAATTGCAGTCGGGGCGGTTATTGTAAAAGACCGAGAGGTTATTGCCTCTGCCTGTAACCAAAAAGAAGCCCTGAAAGATGTCACGGCGCACGCAGAAATTCTTGCAATCCGCGAAGCCGAAAAAAAACTCGGGGGCTGGCGGCTTGATGACTGTGAAATGTATGTTACTCTTGAACCATGCCCGATGTGTGCCTGGGCAATCGTTCAATCGCGAATAAAAACCGTTTACTTTGGCTCATACGATACAAACTATGGTGCCTTAGGCTCTGTACTTGATGTGAGAAAACTTTCCGGTTCAAAACTGAAAGTCTACGGTGGAATTATGGAGAGAGAATGCGACGAACTCTTAGCAAAGTGTTTTAAAGCTTTGAGAGAAGGGGACGGATAATTTAGTTGAATGTATGAATGGTTACCTTTCTTCCCTCTCCCTCAAGGGGAGAGGGGATGAGTGTTACCCCCCTTGTAAAGAGGGGAGATAAAGGGGGGATTCTGACTCCCTTCGTAAGGAAGGTGGCGCAAAGCGCCGGTGGATTTTATCTTTTACCCCTCTACCGCCCTGCAGGCACCCTCTCCCGCAATGTGCGGGATACATCGTTGGGCAAGTATGCCCAACCGACCTTTTTACTCTTTCAACCCTTCACTAAAATTCCCCTTTATATTAATCTTGATTTTGTATTGACAAATTCAAGATGCAGAGTTATAATATTATTAAATAGAAAGGAGAATGATATGTTTTTTAGCAGAGAAGGCTGCGGCTGCGGTCACCACGGTGAAGAACACCATTGCAGACACGAATTTGAAGGAGAAAGCTCTCATTGTAATCACGAGGAAGGACATCACCACTGCCATAGAGAAGAAGGTCAAAATGGCTGCTGCGGACACGGCGGCAGACGACAGGGCGCAGGGCGCAAAAAAAATTGCGAAAAAATTCCCTATAACAGAAGATTAAGCGAAGAAAGCGTTAATCTTATTAAGGAATTTGCCGCAAGAAACAATATTACGGAAACTGAAGCTCTCGAACGGGCAATTCAGTCACTTAAATAATTTTAAAAAAGGGCTTTTAAAAAAGCCCTTTTTAATAAAAAATTATACCCACCCGGGTTATTACCTTTCTATATTCAGCCACGTATAATGTTTGAAACAACAAAAGCAATCGGAATGCATTTTTCCGCGAACATGAGGGTTTAAAGTTATGGTTTCAAACTTAATTGAAAATTTACAACACAATATTAAAGAATTTTCTCTTATTCCAAAATCAGTATTTGTAGAGTTTGAGGAGATTTACAAAGATGAAATTATCTACAGAAAAAATACGAACAAAATCGACTCAGTCACAAAATTCAGCCAGAAAACAGGCAAAAAAATTAAGGTTATAAAATATGACTACTTTGACGATTCAAAAATAAAATCCATTGATGAATTTGACGAAAATACCGGTAAAAAGCTTAAGACAACCACTTTTACTCTTTTTAAATCCGTCACTGAGTACGATATTCCGTCCGGGAAAAAACTTCGCACCCTAAACTATCACTATCGCGACGAAAACAGACTTTCTTCAATTCATGAATACAATCTAAAGTTTGAAAAAGTTACCAAAATAATTGTTTTCCGCAGCGACGGAAAGAGTGTAAGCATGATAAAAGAGTTAAACCCTAAAACAGAAATGATTGAAAAATGCATAAGCTTTAAACGGGATTCCAATACCATAAGTTCAATTTCAAAATACGACTTTGACGGCAACAAAACTGTCAAAACAACTATGTATTACAGTGGTCTTAGCACCGGAGCGGATAAGCGAACCATGCAGAAAAAATACAATTTCGGAGATATTAAACCGCTCACTGCCGCAGAAAAAGTTATGAAAGATAAGCTTATAGACAATTTATTTAAAAACAGACTGTCATTTTCCATGCTGTCATGATAGAATTATGCAAACAGGAGGATTGCAAAATGGCAGGAATTTTGAATTTACAATTTACGCCAACGGCAGGTGACAAACAAGCAAACCTGGAAAAAGTCCGTGATATGATAAGCGGATACCATGATAAACCTCTTGACCTTGTGATTATGCCGGAGTTTTTTTCAACATCCATTGATGATAAATCAATGGTTAATGAACCCGAAGATGAAAATGGCGGATGCGTCACGGAATTTTTGTCCGATGTTGCAAAAACATACAACACTAATATTATCTGCGGGTCTGTTATGGAAAAATCCGAAGCAGGATTATACAATACTTCGTTTGTACTGAACAGAAACGGTAAAATCACAGGCAAATACAGAAAAATTCACCTTTATAATTATTTTGGCGGAAACGAGGGCACCTATTCAATCCCGGGGAATACTCCGCTTGTTGTTGATATGGATTTTGCAAAAGTCGGAGTTACTTTGTGTTTTGATATAAAATTCCCTATGCTTTACCGTGAACTCATCAAGCAGGGCGCTGAAATTATTGTTTCACCTTCTGCGTGGAGTATTCCGAAAAAAGCTCCTGCAAAAGAAAAAGACATTTTCAAAAACACATGGCAGGCTATGAATATTTGCCGCGCAACAGAAAGCCTTGTTTACTTTGTTACCTCAAACCTTGCCGGAAACACAAATCCTTTTGTCGAAAGTATAGGAAATTCTATGATAACAGGTCCTATGGGAGAGGTTATCTCTAATCTTGAGGATAAAGATACTGCTGGATATGCGGATTTGGATATGAAGATAGTAAGGGATTTTAAAGGCAAAGTGCCTGTCGCGCTTATTGATTAAGAGTTTTAAGATACTAGAGCCATGAGTTGTTATTAATAAAAAGACACGTCATTCCGCAATCGCAGTACCGCCTGCAGCTGCAACTATGCGATTGTTGGTCGGTGGAGAAAGGACTTTCAGCAATCCGCCTGCACCTCTTTTGCAAGGGGGGATTAATAAAATATTACGTCATTCCGGAAGCGTAGAAAAACTGATTGAGGCGGAAGCTGAAATCAAGTTTTTCCAGCTATGCGGAATCGCATTCCCGTTGAATGTAACGTAATGCGATCCCGGGTCGGAGCCCGGGATGACGTATCTACAATGTCCGCCTTTTTTGCAAGGGAGATATACATAAGCCCCCTCTCCCCTTGAGGGTGAGGGTGAGGGGTAAGGGGTAAAAGAGAAAACCCACCGGCACTTACGTGCCACCTCCCTTACAAACAAAGGCAAAAAATCCCCCCTGCCCCCCTTTACAAGGGGGGTAACACTCATCCCATCGCCCTCTGAAAAAGGGTGCCCGCAGGGCAGGTGAGGGGTGAGGGACTCTTAAAAGATACTAAGGCATTAAAAGGGGATATCGCCTCACTTTGCATGGATATTGTTAACTTGTAGAGAATACTTTTTCATGTTATAGTTGTCGTATGGAAAGAAAACCAATAGTTGCAATAGTCGGCAGACCGAATGTGGGTAAATCAACCCTCGTGAACCGCCTTGTAGGTTCTAGAAATTCTATCGTGGATGATTTGCCCGGGGTTACGCGCGACAGAATTTATTTTGATGTTGAATGGCAAAATAAAGTTTTTACGGTAATCGACACCGGCGGTATTATTCCGAGTGATGAAGATGAAATTATGGTATCCATCTTTGATCAGGCAAAAATTGCCTGTGAAGAGGCTGATAAAATAGTTTTTCTGGTTGATGGAAAAGACGGCGTTAACCCTGTGGATTACGATATTGCAAACATTCTAAGACAATCAGGGAAACCGGTGTTCCTAGCAGTAAATAAACTCGATAATCCTGAATCCTATCTTATGGTGAACGATTTTTATTCGCTTGCACTTGGCGAGCCTCTTGGAATATCGGCACTTCACGGAAGCGGCGGAGTCGGTGATTTACTGGATATTATTACGGAAGATTTTGAGGCTACAGATGAACTTCCCGAAGAAGAAAAAAAGATTAAAATTGCTATTGTCGGACGTCCGAATGCAGGCAAATCGTCTATCGTTAATGCTTTGCTGAATGAGGAGAGAGTAATAGTTTCTGATGTTTCAGGAACTACCCGTGACAGTATTGACAGTTATGTTACATATAACAATCGTGAATTTATTATTGTCGATACTGCAGGAATAAGAAAAAAATCAAAAGTCGATTATGGTGTCGAAAAATTCGCGGTTGACCGCGCAATCCGCTCAATCAGAGATTGTGACGTCGCACTTCTTGTAATTGATGCTACAGAAGGGATTTCCGATCAGGATAAGAAAATTTCTTCAATTATAACGGAAGCCGGAAAGGGCTTAATTATCGCAATTAACAAATGGGACTTGATAGAGGACAAAAAATCCAACACTATCAATCAGTTTGATAAAAAATTATCAAATGATATTCCGTTTTTGGAATTCGCGCCGAAAATTTACATTAGTGCTAAAACAAAACAAAGGCTGAATAAAATTTTTGAACAAGCTGCTGAAGTTTATGAACAGTGTACAAAGCGCGTTTCTACAGGGTTATTGAATAAAGTTGTAAAAGAACTCTATGCTCTGAACCCGCCGACATCCATAAAAGGCAAACGCTTAAAAATCCTTTATTCAACACAATCGGATGTTCAGCCGCCGACATTTGTGCTGTTTGCCAATAATGCTGATTTGTTGAAAGATCATTACAAACGTTATATTGAAAATAAACTGCGTGAGGCGTTTGGCTTTTTCGGGACTCCGATAAGAATTTTTGTCAGAGAGCGGAGCGATAAAGATAAGAAATAAAAAATTTCCAATTATCCTCGCCTGCCCTGCGGGCACCCTTTTTCAGAGGGCGATGGATGAGTGTTACCCCCCTCTAAAGCGGGACAAGGGGGATTGTTTGCCTCCCTTTGTAAGTGAGGTGGCACGTAAGTGCCGGTGGGTTTTATCGTTTACACCTCACCCTCACCCTCAAGGGGAGAGGGGGCTTATGTTTATCTCCCTTGCAAAAAAGGCGGAGATTGTAGATACGTCATCCCGGGCTCCGACCCGGGATCGCATTACGTTACATTCAACGGGAATGCGATTCCGCATAGCTGGAAAATCAATCTGGTGTCGCTGCTTTTTTAACGCCTCTCAAATATTTGGTTTTACTGCCTTATCCCGAAATTTTCTCGTACAAAAAAGGAACCGTTTTTAAAAACGATTCCTTTTTTGTCAATTTTCTTTTGATATTATTAATCAAAAGTATATCCGATAATAGCAGCTTCTCTTGCGCGTTTGATTGCTTTTGCAATCATTCTCTGGTGTTCTGCGCAGTTACCTGTAATACGGCGAGGAATAATTTTTCCTGCTTCTGTCAGGTATCTTTTCAATTTTGCTGCATCTTTGTAATCAATTGAAGTTACTTTGTCTGCACAAAGACTGCAATTTTTACGTTTTTTCTTATCTGATGCGTCCTGTCTTGCCATTTTTTATTGTTACCTTTCTATTGTGCCGGATTTTCCGGCTCGACCTTATTTGTGTTTCATTTTGTGTAATGCATTCGCTTGCGCCTCTTGGATTATTCGGCTTTCCCGCTCCTTTCTTTCGCTTTGAAGTTTTATCAAACTTCAGCCGCTCATTCGGAGCTTGGGATGTTTCGGGTTTCGCTTCGCTTCACCCTGCCGAAAATCCGCCTCTTGCGTCGCTCGCGATTAACGGGTCTCCGCTCTCCAACGCCGCACACTTCAGTGTGTCGTTTCGAGCTGCGCCCTCAGCTCGCTTGCGCTGTCTTGGATTTGCTCCACGCTCACGGAATGTTGCCTTCGAGTTTCACTCTGTCGGCTCCATCCGTTCGCTATCCGGACTATCATCCGTCCGCAAATCCGCTAAAACGGGATTTCGTCCTCTCCGATTAATTCGTTTGAAAAATCGTCAGATTCAAATTTGACGATTTCCTCAGTTCCGAATTTACCGGATGAAGATGAACTTCCTGAACTTACAGAACCTGAGCCGCCTTCACCCATTCTTTCGATTGCATTGGCGTCGATTTCGTAAATTCTTTTTTCGGTCCCGTCATCCATTTTGACTGCAGCTGTTTGAAGTCTGCCTTCAACAAGCACATTATCGCCTTTGTCAAGGGTTGAAACTATTTCATCAAGAGAAGTTCTTTTTGAAACAACTCTGATAAGCATTTCATCTCTATCTGCGATGTTCAATATAAATCCTGTCACCGCTACGTTATTCTGTGTAAAACGTTTTTCCGGCGCTCTGTATATTGTACCTGTGACTACTGCTTTTGCTAATGACATTTAATTCCCTTTCTTGATTTACTGCCATTTCTATAAGGTGGAAATGACTAGGCAGCCATAAACATCGTTCTGATAATGTTGTCGCTTAATCTCAGTTGTCTTTTGAATTCTGCAACTTTATCAGCAGGAAGTTCAAGGTTTGATGAAACTAAAAATCCATCTCTGAAGTTCTGGATGTCATAAGCTAATTTTTTTCTTCCGATTTTGTCAGTAGATGCAACTTTTCCGCCAAAACCAACGATTGTTTCGTTCATTTTTGCGATTAATTTATCTACTTCTTCCGCGTCTAAGTTCGGCTTAAACACAGTTAAAAGTTCATAAGTTTTCATTTAAAAATTCTCCTTTTCTACCAGCCGTTGCCAAATATTTGGCACAATCAGCCAATTTAATCTAGTGTATGTTCTGATAATACCATGAACTACGAAATTTTTACAACATGTATTCTGCTCTAAATGTATAGTTTGCAGGACCGATTAAGAAAATATTTTTTGCGGTATCTACCGTATTCCCTTGCCATTCAACGAATACAGACCCGCCAAGCAGATTTACTTTTACTTTTTGTTCTGTTAAGTTATTTAAAACACATGCCACAACTGACGCACAGGCACCTGTTCCACAGGCAAGTGTAATTCCGCAGCCGCGTTCATAAACGCGCATATCAATCTCATCACGCGCTAAAATTCTCACAAATTCAGTGTTTGTTTTTTCAGGAAAATAGTCGTGTTTTTCAATCACAGGTCCGTATTTTAAAGCCATTTCCATAGGGTCATCTTCCCCTATTATTACGCAGTGAGGGTTCCCCATTGAAACAGGCGTAATTTCAAACTTTCTGTCAAGAGCCGTCAATTGGCGGCTGCCCTTAAACGGTATTTTTGAATCTTCCAAAATCGGAATTCCCATATTAACTTTTACGTTTCCGTCGTCAAGAAGTTGTGGTTTAATGACGCCTGCGCCTGTCATAACGGAAAATTCTTTCTTGTTTACAAACCCTTTGTCATAAACATATTTTGCAAAACACCTCATTCCGTTGCCGCACATCTGGGCAACAGAGCCGTCCGAGTTGTAGAAAAACCAGCCGATATCCGTGTCTTTAGCCTTTGTATAAGGTATAATCATTCCGTCCGCACCAATTCCGAAATGTCTATCACAGAGTTTTTTAGCAAGTTCTTCCATCGGCAGATTTGTTTTTTCGTATTCTTCGTAATCAAGGATTACAAAATCATTTCCGCAGCCTTGCATTTTTGTAATATTAATAATTGTCATAAAAACCTCTTACTTCTTTTTTTGTATTCATTATACCACGAAAACCGGCGGGTTTTATATTTTGAGTATCTTTGTTGGGCAGGTATGCCCAACCTACTTTTCTCTTAATTACCCTCACCCTTCCCCTCTCCCAGAGGGAGAGGGGAAAGTAAACCTCACCCGTTCAACCTTCCAACTAAAATTTTCATTCACACCTCAAGCTTCACTCCGCACTTATTACCCCTCACCCGCCGTTCGGACACCCTCTCTCAGAGGAAGAAGGAAAAGTAGAACCTTTCTCCCACCTCTCCGCTTAAAGAGGATTTTGCTTTTCTAATATTTTCAAAAATTTTCTATAAGCACTTCCCCATTCCGCCATAGAATCCAATACAACAGCAAGGCTGTAGCCGATATCAGTCAGGGTGTATTCAACCCTCGGAGGAACCTCCGGAAACACCTTCCGCTCAACAAGCCCGCTATCCTCCATTTCCCTGAGGTTTGATGTCAATACCTTTTGCGTTATCGTTCCAAGCGACTTCTTTAATTCCCCGAAACGCTTTGTCCCCGTTAATAAATCCTTGATTATTAGAACTTTCCATCTGGAATTCATCATCGTTAACGTTGTTTCAACAGGACATTTCGGAAGGTCTTTAAGAAGCATTTTTCCACCTATAGTATCTTTTAGTAACCATTGATTTTATAATAATACAAAGGCTTTCATGGTGCAAGTTTGTTAATATTATGGTATAATATATACAGATAATGAGGTATTTTTATGTATAGAATGGGCATTGGCTACGATATCCACAAACTCACAACCGGCAGAGATTTAATAATTGGCGGCGTTAAAATTACCCATGAAAAAGGACTCCTCGGGCATTCCGATGCGGATGTGCTTATACACGCTATTATTGACGCTATGCTCGGAGCGCTTGCGCTCGCTGACATCGGAACCCTTTTCCCGGATACAGACCCTAAATACAAAAATATTGACAGCACCGTACTTTTGAAACACGTCTTTGAACTTATTATTCAAAAAGGTTATGACGTGGAAAATATCGACAGCAATATTATTGCTCAACAGCCCAAAATGATGCCTTATATCCCGAAAATGAAAGAAATTCTTTGCGGAATTTTAAAACTTGATACAGATAAACTCTCCATTAAAGCCAAAACTAAAGAAAAACTTGATGCCGTTGGTCAGGAACTTGCTATTGAAGCAAATGCCGTTGTTCTTTTAAAAAAGGTTTAATCTGAATGGATATTGTAACAGAAGTAAGAGAGCGCATTTTACAAAAATCAGAAGAGAAATTTCAAAAATTCTCATCTTCTCTTTTGCCGGGCGTGAATAATGTCGCAGGAGTCCGGCTGCCGGTTTTAAGGAAAATTGCACGTGATATTGCTAAATCAGACTGGCAGGCTTACCTCAAAAACAAAGACTGCCGCTTTATGGAAGAAACTATGCTCAAAGGGCTTGTTATAGGGCTTTTAAAAGAACCGCCGGAGAAAATGCTCCTCCTTATTGAAAATTTTATCCCTGAAATAACCAACTGGTCTGTATGCGACAGCTTTTGCTGCGGGTTGAAGTTTGTCAAAGAAAATAAAAAACTTGTGTGGAATTTCATTCAAAAATATTTGAAATCTGACAAAGAATATGAAATACGGACTGCCATTGTTATTTTATTGAATTTTTATATTGATGAAGAATATCTTAACCGTGTCCTGAATTGTCTAAACAATATCCGAACAGAACACTATTATGCACGAATGGCAGCTGCCTGGGCTGTTTCTATTTGTTACATAAAGTTTGAGAAAGAAACTCTTGATTTTCTTCTGAAACACTGTAAGCTTGACAATTTAACATATAATAAAGCAATTCAAAAAATTACGGAATCACACCGAATTTCAAAAGAAACAAAAGCTAAACTGAAACTTTTAAAAAAGTAATCAGATTAACTTCATTTTTTCAAGTTTAACTTTATGCGCATTAACCGTATGCTTGCTAATCCCTAATCTTCGGGAAATTTCTTTTTCATCCAGGTCACATTTTATCATTTCAAGTACCAATTTTTCATTTTCTGTCAAACAATTGATTTCATTCATGATATTTGCATTCCTTTGTATAATTTTAAATAGTAATTATACTATAAAACAATATGCCGTGCCATTAGACACATGGCTATATTTTTTCTTTACTTTTTGGGAATATAGTGGCATAATAACTGTTATGTCAGCAGTTACACAGAAAAAATTTGCAGCAGGACTGTCTATCGGCTCTAATGCTGTTATAATCCTTTTAAAAATAATTGCCGGTGTCGTTTCAGGAAGCATCAGTATTATCTCCGAAGCGGTTCACTCTCTCAGTGATTTTCTTGCCTCTATGCTGACGTTTTTCGCTGTAATGAAATCATCAGAGCCTGCCGATAAAAAACATCCTTTCGGACACGGAAGATATGAAGATATGTCAGGATTTATTGAAGGCGGACTTATTATTTTCGCTGCGATTTACATCATATATGAAGCAGGAAAAAAATTGATTTTCGGCTACACTATGGAAACTGAATCCTATCTCGGGATTGCCGTGATGGGCTTTGCCGTTGTGTCAAATTTTCTGGTAAGCTCATACCTCTTTCATGTGGCGAAAAAGACCAATTCCGTTTCCCTGTATGCTGACGGAGAACACTTAAGAACAGACATCTGGTCATCTCTCGGGGTTTTAATCGGACTGGTATTGATTAAAATAACAGGAATTTTAATCCTTGACCCGATTATCGCAATCATAGTCGCATTATTTATTTTAAAAACCGGCGTTTCCATATCAAAAACAACGCTTGATAACCTTCTTGACGCCTCGCTACCTGTTGAAGATTTAAATAAAATAGAAAAAATTATTGATAACATAAAGCCTGAAGGAGTTCTCGGATATAAGAACCTTAAAGCCAGAAGAGTCGGACCTGATAAACAGATTGAAATGGTTCTCCTCTTTCCGAACCTTATGACAATAGAAGCATGCCATAATTTATGCGACAAAATAGAAGAAGAGATTACACATGAACTCGGAACCTGCAACATTTCCATCCACGCCGAACCCGCCGAATGTACTAATGCAATCCATAACAAATAACTTTTAAACTCCTCTGCAAAAGTTTTAAATGTTAAACAAAACAAATTTTAAAAGGCAACTTTTTCAATCAGTATTAATCATCCACTGGTAAACTATATCGTCCATTTTTTTGCGTCAAATTTCAAATCTTTTACGTTAATTTTCAAAGATTCAAGATAGGGTTTAAATTTTACAAGAAGCTGTGTTTTTTTAAGCATTAGTTCCTGTGCTACTATTGAATTTTCGCAGGCAATTATCATAACTCCGCCTCCAATCATAGAATAAGGCTTCGATTTGGATGCAAATTTTGCCCCCGCAACTTTTCCCCAGAATTTGTAGAGGTTACTTCGCGTCATCGCTTTTTTAATCTCTTTATTCTCAAGCATTTCCGCAATTATTTCGCTGGTTCCGACAAAATCTGTGTAGAGAATTTTTTTCAAATTTTGCACTCCCGATTATTCTGTGCTAATATAAAAAAATGGATTGTAGCCAATTAAATGATATCATAAAATCGTCTAAAAATATACTCATAATCTCGCACCTGAACCCCGACGGCGACACTCTCGGGTCTATGTGCGGAATGTATTCGGCAATTAAAGACAATTTTAAAAAACACGCGGATATGCTTATTTTGTCAAAGGTTCCGCCCATCTATGAATTCCTGCCATACATAAAAGAGGCAAAACCTCTTGATGAGTACGATAAATCACGTGAATATGATCTGGTGATAGATGTTGATATTGCGGCTTACGATAGAATGTGCGATGCAGCAGTGCTTTTTGATAAAGCAAAATTTACAGTTAATATTGACCACCACAAGACTAATAATTCCTATGCAAAACTTAACTTTGTCCTCCCTGAGGCAAGTTCAACAGGCGAAGTTTTATATGAACTTATGAAAGATATGGGATGGAAAATTTCCACAGAAACTGCAATTTCTTTATACACGGCAATTTTGACGGATACAGGGTCTTTCAGGTTTGATAATACAGGCGTTAAGGCTTTTCAATATGCGTCTGAACTTGTGGCACTCGGGGTTAAACCGTCTGAAATTTTCAAAAACTGCTATGAAAGCAATTCAAAAGAACTTGTACAATTTCAGGCGTATTGCATTAGTAAGGCGGTTTTTGAAGATGATGACAGGATTGCTTATACAGTAATTTATAAAAAAGATATAGAAAAATTCAACGCCGGCGAGGATTGTACGGAAGGGCTTGCAGAAAAACTCCGCGCAATCGTGACGACAGATATTGCATTTATTGTGAAACAAATTGGCGCAAACCTGTCAAAAATTTCAATGCGCAGCAAGGTTCTGGATGTTGCGGAAATTTGTGCGGTATTCGGCGGCGGCGGTCATAAACAGGCTGCAGGATGCGTAATTAAAGCAGCACCAGCCGCAGCCGTTAGAAAAGTGTTGGTTGAAATCAGAAAACAGGGTTTATGGCGGAAATAATTAAGGCAAAATTGATAGCCTTTTATGAATCCATCAAAAGGCTTGTTATTTCAATAATTGAGAACGATTTCTACGGAATGGCGTCTGAAATGGGATTTATGGCGGTTATCGGGATTTTTCCTTTTATGTTGTTTTTGACAGCTGTTTTCGGATGGATGGGCAATAAAGCGTTAATGGATCCTATTTTGATTTTCTTATCAAGATTTATGCCGGATCAGGCTATGGATTTGATTAAAACTGTGTTGTCAGAAGCCATGATTTTCTCACACGGAAGACTTATTGCGATTGTCGGTATATGCATCACCCTTATACTTTCAACAAATGCCATGGCGGTTGTTTTAAAAGGGCTAAATAGGGCGTATAAGGTTGAAGAAACAAGGAATTTTGTCTATACAAGAGCTTTGGCATTATTAATGGTATTTGTGGATACAATGGTTTTATTTCTTACAATCAACCTTATTATATTTGGTAAAGTAATAATTAATTTCCTTATAACTCATTTTCATCTGTCGAAAGTTGTGGCGATAACGTTATTGACATTACGCTGGCCGATTGCGTTTGCGGCATTGTTTTTAATGGCGTTTTTAAGTTATTATATTCTGCCGGATCTTCGCGGAAACGAGCGGTACAAAAGAAAAAGCGCAATTCCGGGGACATTTTTCTTTACAACCTTCTGGCTTGTGGGGTCTTGGGGATTCTCGATTTACGTGAACAATTTGCGCACATACAATATGGTTTACGGAACAATCGGGGCATTTGCGGTTTTGATGGTATGGCTTTATTACACGTCCGTCCTGATTCTCATCGGCGGAGAAATAAATTCTCAGGTGTATAATAAGTTAAACGAAAAAGCAAAAGAAATTCAGGCAGACTTAGACGCACTAAAAACAAAAAAAGAAAATTAGTTGTTAAATAATTTGTTTGTGATAAAATTATTTATATGAAAAAGAGAGTATGCATAAGTCTTGTTGCAACTATCGTTTGCATTGCTTTAACTAATAAATTCTGGCTGACGTATAAGCCAATTAATCTGAGTTTTACTATGAAAGGGAGCGGTGTATATAACATTACCGCAATATTTAATAAACGTGATAACAACGATTTTATAAGCTGCAAGTCTGCAAACGGAATATTTAATCTGAATGAAGATAATAAAATCAGTTTAAATGTTAAAACAAGCCAAAAGTTAAAAAGGCTGAAAATAGCTGTTAACACAGACAAAACGCCTGAGAATGGCGGACAAACTCTTAATATAAGCGGTTTACAACTTTACGGGGATAATATCACGGATTTACAAAACTTCTCCGCAAATAACGCCGATATAAAAGTTCTAAATAATTCGCTTGTTTTAACGCCTAAAAATAAAAACTTTGAAATAACATACAATACTCCGTTCACTATTAAAGCTAAACCTATTTTTGACTACAAATTCTTTATTATTATAGCTGTTTTATCATATCTCTTGTTGTATAAACTGACATCATACCTTGCGGATTTTAAAAATGTTAAAAATCAGTCACGAATCGAAATAGTTTTTCTAACCATATTCGGTATGATACTCATAATTCCGGCAAGTGCTATTAATAATGAAAAATATTCCGAGCATGAAAACAGAAAACTCGCAGAAAAACCGCAATTTGTAGTCGAAAACGAAATTAATTACAACTTCGGAAAAAATTTTGATACCTGGTTCTCAGATAGATTTAATCTAAGAACCGAAATGATAAAACTCTACAATAAAACAAGATTTATCTTGACATACGGTGTTTATAAACAAAATCAAACTTATTATTTTGACAAACATACCCAATGGGCTTTTGACAGCAATTGGGAACAAAAAAATGATTTGTCTGCCGACTTTCCTGTATATTACCGGAATATAAAAAAACTAAAAGCTTTTTGTGATAAAAACCATATAAAATTGTATATTCTTATTACACCGGTAAAAATGGATATTTATCCTCAATATTATCCTTTGGAATTAGGGGAGAATACGATTAAACCTTTTAGAGAATATGTAAATAGCAGAATGAATCAAAATTTTATACTCTATCCTATTGAAGAATTAAAGAAAGCGTCTGAAACAGACTACATATTTCCGAAAGGCGACCCTCACTGGTCAGAATACGGTGCATTTACAGCTTATAAAATTCTAATGAACAATATTAAAAAAGACTTTCCGGATATCAAAATCCTTAATGATAATGATTTTAACATTACTAAAAATACCCTTGTAAGAACTGACTACGGCGGGGTATACCATCAAGGAACCGAATATACAACGCTGAATATTAACAGACTAACAACAAAATACACAACATACCAACACAAAAAAGAAAAATCCCTTTCAAACACCTGTGACGGAACCATACTGTCATGTTACTCATCTTTTCCTTATGGTAATAAGAAAAAACTCTATATTATAGGGAATTCATTCAGTGAAAACTTGTTTTTATTTCTGAAATACTCTTTCAACGACATAAGAAAACGCCGCATTAACAACCCGACGGAAACACCAAAATGTAAAATGTCACGCTGGGAAAGTGAAATCCTTGATTTTAAACCTGATATTTTGATTTTTACGGTTACCAGCTTACAAGGTTTTTCAGAGCTTTACGGGGAGGATAAATAATGCTGTTTTCTGAAAAACTACTGAAAAATTTTATTTATGATATAATTATCCCTATGAAAAAGAGAGTATTTGTAAGTCTTATTGCAACTATCGTTTGTATTGCTTTAACTAATAAATTCTGGCTTCTTTATGAACCCGTAAATTTAAGTTTTATAATGAAAGGGTCTGGCAATTACAAGGTTACAGCCGTATTCAATAAACATGATAATAATGACTTTGTCAGCTGCAAATACGCCGAAGGAGAATTTAATCTCAATGAAAGTAATAAAATAAGTCTGGATGTCAAACGCGGTAAAAAATTAAAAAGGCTGAAAATAGCTATTAATTCTGATAAAATGCCGGGGGGGCAAACCCTTAGTATGAGTGGATTTCTGCTTTTCGGGCATAAAATCACCGATTTACAAAACTTCTCCGCGAATAATGCTGATATAAAGATTCAGAATAACTCGCTTATAGTTTCCTCCTTCAACCCGTATTTTGAACTTATTTACAATACTCCGTTCAATATAAAGGCTAAACCTTTTTTGGACTATAAATTCCTTATTATTATTGCGGTCTTATCATTTCTGCTTGCTTATCAACTGGCATCGTACCTTGCGGATTTTAAAAATATTAAAAATCAGTCACGTATTGAAATTGTCTTTCTCACTATGTTCGGTTTGATACTCTTAATTCCGGCAAGTGCTATTAATAACGAAAAATATTCCGAACAGGAAAATAGAAAACTCGCAAAAAAACCGCGATTTGTTGTCGATAACGAAATTAATTATAACTTCGGAAAAGATTTTGACAGCTGGTTCTCAGATAGATTTAATCTAAGGCAAAAGATTATAAAAGATTATAATAAACTTCGATTTGCTTTGACGTATAATCTTTATAATCAAAACATGACTTATTATAATAAGCATTCCAAATGGACATTTTTCTTAAATCGGTCATCTGAAAATTTATATTCACAATTCCCTGTCTATTATAAAAATATAAAGAAACTGAATGATTTTTGTGAACAAAATGATATAAAATTATATATTATGCTTATCCCAATTAAAGAAGAAATTTACCCTCCGTCCCCTAAATATAAAAAGAAATATGATAATATAATTAATCTCAAAAATTATGTTAATAAAAAAATTGATAAAGAACTTATACAGTGTCCGATAAAGGAATTGAAAGAGGCTTCCAAAAAGGATTACACTTTTTTAAAAGGAGATTCTCATTGGTCAGAATATGGCGCATTTATTGCATATAAAGAACTTATGAATAGTATTAAAAAGGATTTCCCGGAGATTAAAATTGCCGGAGAAAATGACTTTGTCATAACAAGAAGTAAATTCGGAGTAAGTGATTACCCGCAGGATGCACATATAGGTGGTCAATATAAATCATTATATATTGGAGATGAATATCTTGATGTTGAATATTTATCTTATGAAAGTAAACCTGAGAATAACGTAAAACTTATATCATATCCAAATGCGGCAACTGATTCGTATTTTCCTAATGGAAACAATAAAAAAGTATATTTAATAGGAAATTCCTTTACAGGTAACATGTCTCTATTTTTAAACAATACATTTAAAGAAGTTAAAAGAAGAAGAATTAACAATCCGATTGAAACCCCGAAGAGCAGAATGTCACGCTGGGAAAATGAGATTTTAGAATATAAACCTGATCTCTTAATATTTTTAATTGAAGCACCGGATTATACAATAAAAACATGTTTTTCAGAGCTATACGGGGAGGATAAATAATGCTGTTTTCATCAATGACGTTTATATATGTATTTTTACCGATAGTATGCGGGCTTTATCTTATAACTAAAAAAGAACTGCATAACCCTATACTGCTTATCGCAAGTATTATCTTCTACGCGTGGGGAGAACCGCGGTATCTTGCGATTATGCTCCTTGTTATACTCATCAATTATCTCGGTGCTATTCTTATTGAGAAATATCCGCATAAAAAACGGCTGACCTTAATCCTTGCCATTATCGCGAACCTTGCCTTTTTAATCTATTTTAAATACTTCAACTTTTTACTGGAGAATATTAACGCCTTATTCCACACAAATATTGATTTCATAAAAGTTATAATGCCTATCGGGATTTCATTTTATACGTTTCAGGCAATGTCTTATCTTATTGACGTGTTCCGCGGGGAATGCAAGGCACAGAAAGATATCTATAAGCTTGCTTTATATATAACCCTTTTCCCGCAGCTAATAGCTGGTCCTATTGTCAAATATCACGATGTTGCAGACCAGATTGAATCCCGCGAGGTTACTTTTGAAAAAGTCGACACCGGTGTAAAACGGTTTATCATAGGACTTTCTAAAAAAGTTCTTATTGCAAACACAATGGGCGCTATTGCCGATAAAATATTTATCCAGCCGGCAGATACATTTTCGCCGCTGGTTGCGTGGATTGGAAGCTTTGCATACTCTCTGCAGTTATTCTATGATTTTTCAGGATATTCGGATATGGCAATCGGTCTCGGGCTAATCTTCGGGTTTAAATTCCTTGAAAACTTCAATTACCCGTATATCTCAAAATCAATTACAGAATTTTGGAGAAGATGGCATATATCACTTTCCACCTGGTTTAAACAGTATTTATATATACCGCTCGGCGGAAACCGCATCAGTAAAAATAGAACTTACCTCAACCTCGGAATTGTATTCCTCCTAACTGGTTTATGGCACGGGGCAAGCTGGAACTTTATTTTCTGGGGGCTATGGAACGGGTTTTTCATAATTATTGAAAAAATGACCGGCTGGGATAAGGACTCCAAAATTCCTGCAATTAACGCTCTAAGACACCTCTACACAATTTTCGTATTCGTAATCGGCTGGGTGCTCTTTAGGGCTGATAACCTCTCTTACGCCATCACCTACCTCAAAAACATGTTCGGACTTGTGAAGGTTCACGATATAGCATACACCCTTAACTACTATGGCGATTCTATAGAAATATTAACATTTATAATAGCAATTATCTGCGCCATGCCGGTATTTTCAAAAATACTCTACATCAAGCAGGAAAGAAAAATTTTGCGCTCAATAGTGAATATCTGGCTGTTATTCCTCTTTATACTCTCGTCAGCCGCTATAGCCGCATCTACATATAATCCGTTTATTTATTTCAGATTCTAGTCAGAAAGCCAATTTCCACCGATTTTTCCTGACATGTTTTTGATATAAATTTTGTTAACTTATGTTAACTTTATGTAAAGTTTATATACACTTTGCGCAATTTTTAAATAAAAAAATACTTTATATAAGTACCAGAGAAAAATAGGAAATATGCACAAAGGATACTATGTAAACATTTGTTACAAAAAACAGAAAAAATCAGGTTAATCATTAAAGATTAATCAAGGATATGTCGATTAAGAGAATGTGAGTAAATAACGGAGAAAGAATCATGGTTGACAGATTAAACGGAAATTTAGGAAATGTAAACGGATATTTGTTCGGCAAAAAAGTTGACAAAGAAGACACCACAAAAACCGGAGCAAAACAAAATGTTCCGGTAGGACAAGCCCAGGCGGCAGCTGATGCGGCAAAGATTGACAAAACAAACTTAAATCTTGATATGAATGCTATTTTAGGGCTGCATCTTACAAATGCCGGAAAAGTTGATACCTCTGACAAAGCAACCTCAGCAAGAGCAACAGAATATTTTGCAAGCGCAGATTTTCAGGCATTAAATAAAGAATTCGGAATTTATGATGATGTTGATCCGGAAATCGGTGAATATTTATCACCAAAAACACTTTCTTACCTCGCAAACGTTACTCCGGAACAGAGAGAACGTATCGGTAACGGAATGGTAACAGATTATGACAATATTATTGCTGTAGCATAAGAGAGACTTATAAATATACGAAATTTACTCACGCATTTTATGGCTGACTTAAAACGTCAGCCATTTTTGTGGTTATGGACTTTTATTTTCCTATACAAAAGTGGCTGAAAATATTTTCCAAAATTTCGTCAGTGATGACTTCACCAGTAATTTCATCTAAGAAAAGAAGCGCTGATTTTAAATCAATTGAGATTAAGTCCTGCAATTCATTGGCTTTTGCCGCATCAAGCGCATGTGTTAAGCTTTCGCGGCATTTATAAAGACAGTCCTGCTGGCGTTTGTTTGTGATAAATTCCGTATCCTCTGATGAAAAATTGCAGACTATTTCTTTTATTTTTTCTTTTAATTCCTCGACGCCTGCGCCTGTTTCTACGGAAATATTGATAGCATTTTCAGCGGGCTTGTCAATTAAGTCACATTTATTCGCTATTATAAGGTGGTTTTTATTTTTGATTAATTCAAGAATTGCCTTATCTTCATCGTTCATACCGCGGCTTGCGTCATAGATAAAAAGCACTAAATCAGCCTCATCTGCTGATTGTTTTGAGTATTCAATCCCGATTTCTTCGACCTTGCCGACTTCGTCATTGTCGCGAATTCCCGCTGTATCAATGAGGGTAATCGCGACATCCCAGTCGAGATTTTCCTTAATCACATCGCGGGTGGTGCCTGCGATATCGGTGACGATTGCCCGTTCAACGTTCAACAGTTTGTTAAAAAGTGAGGATTTACCGACATTCGGCTTTCCGACTATTGCAATCTTTACCCCCTGACGCAGAATGTCCGAGGATTTTGCACAGGATAATATTTTGTCGATTTCGGAAAGGGAATGTTCAAAACTTTCTATAAGGTAAGAGTATTCGGGTTCCGCGACATCTTCCGGAAAATCTATTCCTGCAATAATTTTAGATAAGACTTCAAAAATCTCTTTTTTAATTTCGCTGATTTTGTCACCGAGAACGCCCGAAAGGTTTTTGGCGGATTGCACGGCGAAATTTCTGGTTTTTGCGTGGATTAAATCTGCGACGGCTTCTGCCTGTGAAAGGTCGAGTTTTTTATTCAAAAATGCGCGTTTGGTAAATTCACCGCGTTCTGCGAGTCGTGCACCGTTTTTGAGAGTTAAGTCGAGGATGTTCCTTACCACATTAACCCCGCCGTGGCAGTGAATTTCAATAACATCCTCGCCCGTATAGCTGTGGGGGTTACGGAAAGGAAGTACCAGAACTTCGTCGATTTTCTTCCCGTTATCGTGAATCCAGCCGTGTGCGATTTTTCCGGCTTCAAGATTTTGTTTTGAGAAAATTTTATTGATAATCTCAAACGCTGTGTCGCCCGAAATTCTAATAACTCCGACCCCTCCGGTGCCGAGCGGGGTTGCGATTGCCGCTATTGTTTCAAATTCCTGTGTAATATTCATACCCCCATTATAGCATGGACGAAAATGGGGTCTATGAAAACTTGGTGTAAATGTTATAATAGTAAGAATAGCCGAAATATTTTACAAAATAACCGCATAATTATAGTGAAAATCAATCGCTTACAATATTAGGTATTTTATTTGTATAAACAAGGCTATTAAATTTATTGAAGTATTGCAAAACAAAAAAAGAAAGGAAACTTTATGACATTTACTGAAGAAAAATTAGTCCATGTGAACGCGTACACGCGAAAAGACGGCACCCACGTCAAAGAGCATTACAGAGGAATTTCCTCTAATGCAGCATCGTCATTTGCTCCGGAACAGAATGACGAAAATTTATGGGCAACCACAACAATTCCGGAAGAAAAGAAAAATCCGTTACAGGAAGCACTTGATAAGATTTTTAAACGTGATTCAGGCGGTATTAATTTTAACCCGTCGTCAAATCTTGTTTTACAAGGTGGTGTTTCCACAACAAACTTCGATTTCAGCAATGTTTTGAGTGCACTCGGGTCTATTGCCGGAATTGCAGTGAATGTAGGACTTGGTGCATTAAAAACAGCTACGCTTCTAAATCAAGCATATTGGACTGCTAACAAAACTTTCATTAAAAAACTCAAACCGCAAATGGTAAACGAAGTAAAGAAACTTAAGGAAACTCTGAAACTTTCGGAAACCGTTGAGAAAATGCATTTGGAGAAACTTACAAATGCAAAAAATCAGGAAGAATATTCAAAGTTATAGATACCTATGATTTTAATAAAAATGACTCTAATATAGGAGTCGAGTGGGCACATAACCTACAGGAATTAAAAATGCTTACGAATTTCTATACAATAAACATATTAGTTATCCCTCCTGAAGAATGGATAAATTTATTATATTAATTTTTAAAACAGTTAGCAAATGCCTTACATTAAGGCATTTGCTAACAACAATAATAAAATAATAACAATTACTGTTAATGGGAATCCAATAAAACTAATTTTATGAAATAAAGAAAATTTTTGAGATTTAATCAGTTTGTTTACTCCAATAGTAGATCCAATTGTGAAAATTATCATTCCCAGATATATAGGTACATAAATAAGAAAAGTAATCAGTAGTATCTTATTAATAGCTGGAGAGTCAAATAAAAATAAAAATAAAAAGAATAGACATCCGTATGTTAAAAGTAATATAAGAATAATCCATTGAAAAATTAATAACAGATACAGCCAAAATTTCTTCTTCATAAAAATATTATATCATAGTAAAACCATGTTTTTAAAATTTAGCCATGCGGGTAGACATATATAAAAAAACGGGTTTATTAATAAACCCGTTTTTATTGTAAGAGATTGAATTACTTTGAAAGATAATATGACAGTAATTGTGAACCAATTGAGGCAAGCAGGCTGCTACCTGTTCCAATCCAGTCCGTACCTGATGATGTTGATGTTACTCCTCTGTTGTAGTTCGTGCCGGATGTGCTGTTTGCCTGCGACATATTGCCGAAGGAAAGCGCGTTTGCGTTCACCCCGTTTACGTAATCCCCGAGAAAACTCATGTAATTATATCTTCTCGAAAGCTCGTCGTTAATTAAATCGTTTTTCATTAACACTAAATCCTGCCCGAGTGCACTAACTGCATCCGCACGGTTTGCTTCAATTGAATTTAGGCTGTTCAGGAAGGATGAATTATCAAGGTTTCCGAAACGGCGGGCAATATCATTTTTTGTATCTTCAATCATCGGGGTGTAAATGTCATTAATTGCCTGAGTTCCTTGCTGTGCATAAGCTTCAAGCTGGCTGTTTATCCCTTTTCTGGTATCAAGGTCTAAGACATTCAATTTCGGCAGACTATCAGCAAACGACTGCTGGGCGTAATCATAGGCTTTCTTTTCATTGTCGGACATTATGTAATTCGTCGTAACATTATTGCCGTTTTTTGAGGTTGTGGCTTTTGTTTGTCCGTTTATTTGTACTGTTCCCGTAGAGTAACTCGGTTTTGAATTCTTTCCCATAATTGTTCCTTTCGTTTTGATTAAGGAACAATATTCAGTGAGAAATAATAAGGCGCATTTATACATTAATTATATCATAGACTACCTTTTTCTGTCCACAAACTTTTTGTGCTATAATAGTTTTATGGAAAAGTTAGATTTAAATGAAGTTACCGCCCTTGTAGCGGAGAAAAAATACGAAGAAGCAAAAGAGAAGCTTGCCGGAATTGATAATAATGAGAATAACCTTGAAGCACTGAAACTTCTTGGTTTATGTAATATTAATCTGGAAAATTTTGATGAAGCCAGAAGCAATTACGAAACTATTGTTAAGTACTTCCCTGAAGATGCCACAAGCTGGTTTTACCTCGGCTGCTGCTACGATGCGGCTGAAGATTATCTACACGCGCAGTCCGCTTACGAAGAAGTTATTAAACTAAGAGAAGATTACATTGAAGCATACAAATGCCTCTGTGTTAATTACGTAAAAACACACGAAGAAGATAAAGCCATCGAAATGGGTAAAAAGGTTCTGGAAAAAGTTCAGGACGATTATACGATTTACTATATTATCGGAACAGCTTATATGTCGACAAAACGGTTTGAGGAAAGCGTTTATTACCTTGAAAAAGCGCTTGAATTAAAGCCTGACCACGCACAATTATACAACAACCTCGGAACCTCCTACATAACAATCGGAAACCTTGATAAGGCTTACGAAAACTTCCATAAAGCAACAGAGCTTGACCCGAATAACGCAATCACTTATTTTAACATCGGCTCTATCTGTCAGATGAAAAATGACCACGAAAAAGCATGTGAGTATTTCGGAAAAGCTTATGCTCTTGAGGAAAATGACAGTTTCTTAACAGCGCTTGCGCTCTCGGAGGTTAAACTTCAAAAATGGTCTGATGCTATTAAGCATTATAAAATTCTAATTCTTCACCACCCTGAAAAGCAGACGTATCAGTATAACCTTGCCTGCTGTTTTGAGGAAAAGGGTGAATACCCTTACGCAATAGGGATTTTGGCAAAGCTTGTTGCTTTAAATCCTAAATCGGTTTCTATGTCGAAAAAACTTGCGAATTTATTTCTCAAAGTTAACAGACCGGTTCAGGCAAAAGAGATTTATGAAAGAATTATTGTTCAGGGAACTGTTTCTTATGAAACGTATTATGAATTTGCAAATATTTGTATTCTGACTGATGATACGGATAAAGCAGAAAAAATCCTTAAAAAAGTTGTAGAATTGAAGCCTGAATTTGCCGCGGCTCATAAGGATTTAGGCGTAATCTACCTGAATAGAAGGCTATTTGATTATGCAAAAGACGAATTTGAAAAAGCCCTTCAGTATGCCCCTGAAGAAGCGGATATTTTATATGAATACGCCAATTATCTCCACGCAACAACGGATTTTCAAAAAGCTGACGAATATTACCAAAAAGCACTTGCAATACTTCCTGATAACGGGGATATTCTGGCGTTTTCAGCACTGAATAAAATGCACACAGGCGATTTAGAAAAAGCCCTTGAACAGATTAATGCGGCAATCGAAAAAACTGTCCAGAGTGCATTTTTGCTGCATATTGCAGGAAAAATCCGCTACCTGATGAAAAATTACGAGGACGCAAAAACGTTCCTGATTAAATCCTTTGAACTCGAACGAAATCCTGAGGTACAGAACCTTCTCGGCTTAACTTATTTTGAACTCGGGGATTACAATCAGGCAAAGAATATTTTTAAGAATATTCTCAGTAAAAAGCCTTTGAACCCTTATATAATGATAAATATCGCAAAATGCGATGTAAAATTGAATGATAAAGACAGCGCCCTTGATACTCTGGAAAAGGTCACCGAGAATTTCCCTGATAATGAAGAAGCGCACGAGATGATACGAGAATTGTCATAAAATAACGGTACATCGTATAAAAATTTTATCAAACCTCTAATTAGCCTCTTTTAACACGGCAATAGTCTGTTCAATTTCGTCTTTTAAATATTGAAGCTGTTCATTTATATTGTTTTCATTATAAATATGTCCTGTACCGGTATAGGCAAGGTATGGACTGTATTTTTCCGCTTCTGTACGAAGCTGCGCTACCGTATTTGCATGAAGGCTTAACTCCATTAATTTTTGAAAGGAAATATAACTGCTTTCCGGTTTTCCGTCGTATTTATCCCGGAAATAATCCGCATTTTTCGTAAAAAAGTACACTCTTGAAGCAAAAAGCTGTACATTCTCATTTGCTTCAATTGAATCATAAATTTTTTCAAGCATATCAATAAATTCAGTAATATCATTCAGATACGGAGAGCTTTTATCCTGCTTAAGAATTATATTCACAAATGCCGGATTATCACGCGGCACAGGCTTTATTTCATTTTCTGAATTAAATTTTTTAGTTTTTTCAAAGGTTGGTTTTACTTGAGATGGTTCCGAAGGGTGAAAGCTTTTAGTAACATCGGGGAGTGTCCCTACATACCCCTGATTTTCAAACAACTCCTGGTTTTTGTAGTTAAAAAAAGCAAAAACAGGAGAGTTGGTCAGAAAAACTATTAAAAATAAAATCCAAAACTTCTTCATACAAAAATTATAATGTTTTATTCCGTAAAATCATCATTTATAATATGGAAATCTAAAAATTTTTATTGGTCAAACTATTTAATAGATACATCAAGCCTCTTACATTTTGTAATCATTTCATCTGGCACGGCAGCCACCATAACATTTTTATTATTTTACCCGTCACGCTAACTCTTTTGAACAAGTGCAAAAAAAATAGGGAAAACCGCCGAAATACGGCGGTTTTCCCAGACAACGAACTTAAACTATCTGTGGTCCTGGTAAATAAATTACTCAGCGCAGCCGAATGCGATAGTAACGTGTTCTCTCGGGTTAACTGCGGATATTTTGTATCCTTTAGGGTCAACAAGGTAAGCAAATTCGTCGCCTGTAGTCTGGAATAAGCCTGTTACACCTGAAACAGCAGTTCTTGTAACATCAATTGGAGCCTTAACAGTTTCCCACAAGCCATCACCGAGGTTGCGTGCTGCAGCCCCGAATTTACCCTGGAATACGTGACCGAGCATATAACCTGCGTCATTGGAAACGTTTTCAGCAGCATTACCAACGTTTGCAATAGCACCGCCGACAGTTCTGCCGGTGATACCGATTATAGAACCGGCAAGGGTAAACGGCATTTCAACAAGTCTTGCAATAGGGTTAACTTGTCTTGACTTGTTAACCTGTGCCTGAAGAATTTGTTTTGGCAAATTGGTTTTGCAATCGCCGTTTTTAATTGATGTAAACGACAATTTCAAAGCGCCTTTGTCACAGCCTGAAGGTCTGATAACTTCCACAACCTGACCTGTTACGGTAGAACCGCAAGGGTAAGTTACGCCGTTGATAGTGATATCTTCAAGAGTGTTTGCTCTGAAATACTGTCCTACGTGGGATGATTTTGCAGTTAACTGGTCAATCATCGCAACTTTTAACGTAGGAATTTTAACGATTTCTTCGTTTTCAACAAATGCGTTTTTCGTTACAGGGCAAGCAGGGCAGATGTTGTTGGCTGTTTTAGGGTTAGTATCGTAACCCAAAGCAACGCGTACTGTCTGCATCATTGAAGCAACTTCTGCACGGGAAGCTTCTCTGTTTGGCATAATCATATTTGGATTAGGCATATCTTTCAATGCGCCGTTTTCCAGAGATTTAGCAACAGGAATTCTTGCCCATTCAGGGATAGTGTTGCCGTCAGCGTATTTGCTTAAGATTTCATCAGCCTTACACTTGTCGATATCGCAGGTCATACCTTTGGCTATTGTAGTCAAGGCTTCGCATCTGGTTACAGGATGATCAGGTTCAAATTTACCGTTAGGATATCCTGCAAGAAGGTCCTCATCAACGGCTTTAGCGATAGCTGCGTTAGCCCAGTTGTTCATAGGAACATCTTTGAAAAGATTTGCCTGCGGGGTTCCGCAATCGTCCAGGTTAAAGCCTTTAACGAGCATTGTTGCAAATTCAGCACGAGAGATGTTTCTGTTAGGTTTGAACATACCGTCAGGGTAACCAACTACAACATCGTTGATAGCTAATTTGTCGATATCACACGCAGCCCAGTAGCCCTGCGGAACATCAGGGAATGAGCAGGAAGTTGTTGCAGGAGCAGCGCCGCCTAAGGGACAGCCGCCTTCTTTTATTTCATAAGGAACGAGTGTCTTTTTAACCGCATCCATAGAATTTTCGGTTTGAATATCTATCGGGCAGTTGTTACCGTCCATTATTCTTTCGTTTCTTTCAATCGGAATACCGTTGTGTCTTGTCGGAGCTTCGTTAAGACACGGTAATTGAGCAGCAGCACCTGTTACCTGACCTTGGGAAGATACAGTCACACCGTTAATTGCAGACTGCATTACGTTAGGTGTGCCGAGAATTGCAGAATCTGCGGTAAAGATAGAACTTGCAGGCTTACCTACATAGTTATTGGTACCGTAGATTGCGTTCGGGTAACCGTAAACCTGTTTCATATCCTGTCTTGCAGGTTTACCTGTTCCCGGACATACTGCGCAGGCAGGTTCTGCAGGTTCGTCACAGCTTATTTCATCCGGACATCCGCAGTCGCTTTTTTTAGGCGGACACGGGTCATCGTCTTTACAAGGATCCTTGCAAGGGTCTGCTTTCTGGCAGTCACATTCGTCAAATGCTTTGTTGCATTTGTCGCATTTCGGTGCCGGATCACACGGACATGCCGGTCCTGTTACAACGGGTAATGGTTCTGCGCAAGGCGCAGGAGTTGCAGGCTGTGCACACGGACAAGCTGCCATTGCTGTAGTCAAGGAACACGTTGCTATTCCAACGGCAATTGCAGCTGCCACAGTAAGTTTTTTAATTGTCATTTTTACCTCCTTGTGTTATAAGGTTTTTGCTTTGAAAAACCTGAAAAAAGTTTTTTAAAAAACAAACTTATATCTGATTATGTACTTCATTTTGTTTTATAAACATTACCGTAAGCGGTTATTCTGTCAGGCTATTTGATGCCGGCTCCATTATCCTTCTGTCATTGACTTTATCAGTGCGTTTAAGTATTATTGAAGTTAAGGTAAGAAGAGGTTGTTTATGTTAAAAAAACTTATATGCACCCTTTTGCTGCTGACAGTATTTGTCTGCGGCTGCGGCAAAAGTAAACCTAAAAACGATTTGGAAAATATTACTCAGAGAGGTAAGATTATCGTCGGAGTGAGAGATGATACCAAACCGTTCGGTTATCGTGACATAAACGGAACCCTTCAAGGTTATGATATTGATATGGCAAAAGCTATTGCAAGGGATATTTTCGGGGATGAAGCCGCAGTAGAATTTGTTCCTGTTAACGCTTCTAACAGAATTTCCAAGCTTAATTCCCATAAAGTCGATATCTTAATTGCAACAATGTCAATAACCAATCAGCGGCAATTAGTGGTGGATTTTTCAGTGCCTTATCACGTTGCGGGTCAGGCTATGCTTGTCAAAACCGGCAGTGACATTACTGCTCTGAAACAACTGAATAACAGAAAAGTCATTATAATATACGGTTCTACCGGCGAAATGAGTATACGTAGGAATGTTCCGGATGCGGTCATTACCGGATACAGAAATTACAGGGATGGTTTCAATGCTCTCAAGAACGGTGAAGCAGACGCCATGATTGCTGATGATACTATTCTTTTAAATCTTGCGCTTGACGACGATACAGTAAAAATTCTTCCGAGAAGATACTCAAGAGAACCTTATGCCGTTGCTTTCAGACGCGGAGGCGGGGCTGACAGCCTTAGAGAACGCGTTAATTTCCTGATTAATAATATGCTTGCAACCGGCAGATTAGAAAAAATGCAGAAAAAATGGGGTATAAAATAATATGAAAAAATATATCTGTCTAACACTCGGTATAATACTTCTGGCAGCTGGTCTTGTTTTTGCCTCCCTGCCAAAATTTACGCTGAAATGTGAAAAACCTGATTGCATACTTTACAGAAACTATTTTGGACAAATTATCAGGGCAAAATACGAATTTAAGTACACCGATGTTCAAAAATGTGATGTTCTGCCGGTAAGAGTCAGAACAGATGACGGGCAAATAGACGTAAAAACCTTTACTTTAAGAATAGCGGGCGATAAAATACCTTATACCCCGGAATGGGTAAAAAAAGACCCGCAAGGGTTATCTAGTATCTGCTGGGACATAGTAAAACAAAATCCAATAAATTTTTCTGAAGGAACTTTTTTGGATTGGATGAAAAATTTGTGGGCACTTTTTGCGCTTGCCGGAATTTGGATTATCTCCGTAATCCTGAAAAAGAAGAATTAAACCCCTATCACCGCTTCACGACTGTTTCTTAAACTTTTTGCTTGACAAATTAAAAAAAATCATTAAAATAATCATGAGCAAAATTAAGAGGAGCTATATTATGGCGAATTATAACGGCAATTCCTTGTTTTCAGGGATTTATGCAGGCTTAACCAACACATATTCATATCTTGCAAGCCAGTATCCGAACGGACTGACTCTTGAAAATATCACGGAAGCACGCGCAGATGCTTCAAAAACACAATATCTGAATCCGACGTTTGCATCTTATCTGCAAAATAATTTTGCAAGCATAGATGACGGAGATGGAACTATTACGGCAGAAGAAATGCAAAACTTCACATCAAAAATGTCAGCAAAAGGCTTAACAAAAGCTGAACTGACTCAAATGTATGCGTCAGGCGCAAGCGGTCTTTCTGCCGATACAATAAACAATATTCTTGAACACTTTGACGATATGGACACAAACCACGACGGACGCCTGACAAGCGCAGAAATTTCAGCCTACAGCGTCAATTCTGCAAAAATGGAAAAACAGGACGAATTTAATAACCGGTTTGCGACAGATATGTCAGTGTTCTATGGAAGCGAAAGTTCCTCAACAGACGGCACTTACAGTATGTTGAGCTACAGATATAAAAATTCCAATTCCTAGTAATATATTCTTAGTAACAGCACTTTGTGCAAGAAAAAGGGAAGTTTTTAATAAGGCAAATTCTTACAAAAAGAATCTGCCTTATTTTTTATTAATCTGTTTTTTTTTTCGAGTTTTTATATACCAATTTACTATATCTCTCCTAATTCCACTCGTTCCTTTGTGATATTTTTTATGTTAATATTTTCTTATACAAATCATTATGAGGAAATCAGTATGGAAAAATTTTACATAACAACTGCTATTGACTACGTGAACGGCGCTCCGCATATCGGACACGCTTATGAAAAAATTCTGACAGACATCATCGCAAGACACTTTTCACAAAGAACCGATGATATGTTCTTTTTAACAGGTACTGACGAACACGGAATTAAAATTCAAAAAACCGCTGCATCTAAAGGTATTACCCCTAAAGAACTCTGCGATGAAAATGCCCAAAAGTTTAAAGATGCCTGGAAAGCTCTCGATATTAATTACAACAAATTCATAAGAACAACCGACGATTACCACGAAAAAGCCGTTCAAAAAATCTTTAAAAAATTAGTGGAAAAAGGTGATATTTATAAACATTCTTACGAAGGGCTTTACTGCACCGGCTGTGAATGCTTCCTCAACCCGAAAGATTTAACTGAAGATGGTCTTTGTCCTGATCACTTAAAAAAACCGGAAGTAGTTAAAGAAGAAAATTACTTCTTTAAATTAACTAAATATAAAGACGCAATCATAAAACATATTAAAGAAAATCCAGATTTTATAGTTCCTGCTTTCCGCGCAAATGAAGTTTTAAATCAATTAGAAGATATTCAAGATATATCAGTTTCCCGCGCGAAATCAAATGTTCAGTGGGGTATTGATGTTCTCGGTGACGACGAACAATCCATCTACGTATGGATTGATGCACTTTCAAACTATATTACGGCACTCGGCTACGACACAGAAGCGGATGCGCCTGATTTCAAAAAATACTGGTCTGCTGATGTTCAGGTCATAGGAAAAGATATCCTTAAATTCCACAGCATCTATTGGCCGGCATTTTTAATGGCGCTAGACCTCCCGCTTCCAAAACACATACTTGCACACGGCTGGATTACGATAGATGAAACAAAAATGTCTAAATCCCTCGGCAACGTAATTTCACCGACTTCTGTTATTGAAAATTACGAACTCAAAGAGCCTGACGCGTTCAGATACTATATGGCAACATCCGCCCCTTGCGGACGCGACGGAAATTATTCCGACGAAGATTTTAAAGAAAAAGTTAACGCTCACCTTGCAAACAGTATGGGCAACCTCTTAAACAGAACCCTTTCAATGCTTGTAAAATACTTTGACGGCGTTGTTCAGCCGAAAAATTTTGCACTTGTTGACGGCGCAAACGAACTTTTGAAAAAAGCTCTCGGAACAGTGAAAATTGTAGAAAACCATTTCAACCACTTTGAAGTAGCAGAAGCTGCACAGGAAATCACAGGGCTTGTCGATATTGCAAACAAATTCGTTACAGATAACGCTCCGTGGACTTTAGCTAAAGAAGGCAAAATGGATGAATGCGCTCAAGTTCTCACAACTGTTTTGGAAGTTATGTGCATTGTATCAGCACTGATTTATCCATACTGCCCGAACATTGCTAAAAATATGGCAAGACAATTATCGTTTAATCTGAGCGTAAAATTAGACGATTTAACAACCGATAACATAAAAGAGGGTAAACTTATATCAAAAGAAGATATAACCCCTGTATTTCTCAGAGTAGACTCTGAACTTGCAGACAAATCGGCGAAAAAGTAAAATTATATTTGTTGGGCAGGTAAGCCCAACCGACAGAACCTACGTTACCTCGTCTGCTTACTTTGTATCCCTATATGGAGAGGTGATATGACGTCATTGCGAGGCTTTAGCCGAAGCAATCCAGCCTTTTGAAAAGTGAAGTGTGATACGTGAAACGTGATGGGACTAATTATTTTGTTGAACTATTCATCGCTCACTTTTCACTTTTTACCCCTCACCCGCCCTACGGGCACCCTCTCCCGCAAGGGGAGAGGGGATTAAAAGAACCCTCAACGTTCCAATCTTTCATCTTTTCACCAAAATAGACTCTTTACATAATCTCCGTCCCCTCACCCTAGCCCTCTCCCGTAGGGAGAGGGGATAAAAAGAAACCCCCTCAACTTTTCGTCTTTTCAACTAAATTGTCCATTCACGCATCAATCTTCGCATCTCACTTTATTCGTCTTATCATCTTTTTCCTCTTTGCGCCGTTGTGCCTGAATAATTACAGGTACTTTTCTGCTTATTTACACCAGCGCTGAAGGTTTTGCGAATAGTCATTACTATTATTCGATGTTTTCACCCTCTGCTGAGTATTTTTCCACTGTTCCGTCGGGTTTTGTAATAGTTACGCTTCCGTCGCCTATCATAATTGCATTATTCATGTTTATTACACTGCCGTCATTGAGGGTTATTTCCAGTGACCCGCCATCTCGCATTGTATCAATACTTTGAAGCTCATCTCCAAATATCTGATTTATTACTCTGTCAAATTCCAAAGAACCTGCACGACTCCCTATAGGAAGCTTATTCCTTGCCTCATTCATTGCCTTAGCAACACTTGACATGTCCCCGTCTGCAAAAGCAGGAATGTCACCGGTATATGTTATTTCTTTATTTATGGCTTTTCCGTCTGCATCATAATCTTCTGCAGCTGTATAGCCGTCTTTATATTCCTTTGCATGAACAGCTTTACCTGCTTCATCGTATTCTATTTCAAGATTTACTGTCCCGTCATCTTTAAATTCGGTATACTTCACAACTTTATTATCTTTAACATCTGTTGCATAACGCAAGTTTCCTTCGCCGTCAACTGATACGTTTCTCGTAAGATTTCCGTTCTCATCAAATTGACGGTTTAAGATTTCATCCACCGAACCGTCCTCTTTATAGTATGTGCGTCTTATTTCCAAACCGTCTTTTATGTCCGCCTGATAATTCTCCTGTGTGTCTACATTGTAGCGAGGTTCTCTTGTCAGACCTTCTTCCGGCTTATTTGAGTTTAAAAGTTTTTCAAAAGTTCCGTTCAAAGACTCCCATGTTCTGCCAATTAAACCCTTTTCATTAGCAAGTTCTGCAGTCTTTGCGTCTGCAAAATCATTCTTATCTATTATCCCGTTATTGTTTTTGTCACCAAATATCGACGAGGAATCTTTT
The DNA here is from genome assembly GCA_944324285.1 of Candidatus Gastranaerophilales bacterium. Classification (GTDB taxonomy): domain Bacteria; phylum Cyanobacteriota; class Vampirovibrionia; order Gastranaerophilales; family Gastranaerophilaceae; genus Scatousia. Next base: position 85,707 of record CALUVR010000005.1, read on the forward strand.
TTATTTTTATTTCCGTCCTGGAATATTTTTACATTTTGATTTGCATTATTTATACCGTTATTGCCATGTATACCATCTATTCCCATAATATAAAACCTCGCTTTCTTGGTAAATTTTTCACACATGAAAAAACTTCACGTATTTACATGAAGTTTTTTTTGTAACATAGAATTTCTTTTATTAAAATTTTTTTTACAAAACTTAACTATCTTATCTGAACCGGCATTATTAAACAAACAAAGTCTTCGTCGCTGTTCGGTCTTAAAACTGTTGCTGAAAGCGGAGTGTTTAACCCTATATTTACCTCTTCACTGTCTATATTTTTCAAAGCTTCCAGTACAAATTTGTAATTGAACGCAATTTGTAAATCTTCGCCATCATAATTTATGGTTAATTCTTCTTCTGATTTACCTGAATCAGGTGTGTCACCGGTTAATTTTAGCGAATTTTGAGAAAAATAGAATTTTACAATACTTGTTTTTTCGTTAACCATAATTGCAACACGTTCTAGTGCAGAGATTAACTGTGCAACATTTACGCTCGCTGTTTTCGGACTTTCTGACGGTATCAATTGATTATATTTAGGGAATTGACCTTCCAGAAGTCTTGATATTGTTATTGTTTTTTCGGATTTTATTATTATTTTTGATTTTTCTGTATAAATTTTGACAGCTTCATCTTCTATTAAAGAACTCATTTTCAAAAATTCATTTAATGTCTTAGACGGAATAATAAGCTGCTGGGATTTACATTCAGGATTTTTAATTTTTTCTCTTACTCTGGCAAGTCTATTACCGTCAGTTGAAGCAATTTCCAGAACCTCACCCTGAATATCGCAAACAATACCGGATAAAAGGTTGCTTGCTTCATAGCTTGCAGCTGCAAAACCTGCCTGTCTGACTGCTTTTGTCAATGGTTTTACTTCTATTTCAAACGCATTTTCTTCATTTGCAGTAAAGGAAGAAACTTCCGGCGGAAATTCATTTGCGGAAATACCAATAATATCAAATTTTGAATTTTGACATGTTATATTTACTGTCGTTGAATCTTCAGCCATTTCAAATGTAATAAGTTTATCGCCAAGCTTTGAAACTATCTCATTAAGAGTCTTTGAAGGAAGTGTTATCTTTCCGTTATCTTCTACCTGAGCGCTGACTTCAGCTACAACGGTCATGTCTAAATCTGTAGCTACAAGCTTTATTGTACTTGTATCAATGGTTTCAATTAATATATTTAATAAAACCGGCTGTAAAGCTCGCACACTTGTCGCTCTTTCAACGATTTTTATTCCGTTATACAAATCCTCTTTTTTTATTACAAATTTCATCCCTAACTCCTTTTGTTATTATGATTTTATGATACTATAAATATTTATATAACAGAATGATTTATAAACAAAATTTAAGTTTTGATTTCCTCTTTTGTTTTGAACATTGAAAGCTTTATTAATTATTATATAAATAAATTAATATATAAATATAATAGTAATAATAAAGCTTAAAAATTTGTAGAAAACCGGTTGAAACAATTGTTATTAAATGATTTTTATTGTTCGTTATTTTGTAGAAAATGTTAATTAGTTTTCTACAATAAAAAATAAGGAATAAAAAAATCCTCCAAACGATGTAGAAAACTAAAACGTTTTCTACCACAATTTACAAAGTTTTCTACAACTAAAATGTCAAGAAATTTACATTATTCATAACACTTGACAAAAAAATGTTTGTGTGTTATAAAGTTAGTGGGGTAAATGTATATTTATAAGTCTTGTCAAACGACGAGACTTTCTTTTTCGGAAAACGGGTTAGGTGTGTGACAGATTGCTGGTTTGATGTTTTGAAGTATGTAGGTATTTTTCAATTTGACGCAATGGTTTGCACAGCTCTACTTGTATTCTTATTTTAAGTTTGGCATGCCGCATTGATTTTTTTAGCGTTTAAAAAAGCAGTTTTTTTATGAAAAATATAATCATTCGTTTATAATAAAAACTAAAAATTTATGATAATATAATTTTAATGAGGGGTAGTATGAATATAGATGAAAAAACAATTGATTCACAATGTGTTTATGACGGAAAGATAATGAAAGTACATCGTGATAATGTGGAACTTTCTACAGGTAAAAAATCTGTACGAGAGATTGTTCATCATTCCGGCGGAGTTGTTATAGCTGCAATAAAAGATGATGGTAAAATTCTTGCGGTTAAACAATTTCGCTATCCTTTGAAAACAACGATAATAGAACTTCCTGCAGGAAAACTTGAAGAAGGTGAAAATCCTGATATTGCAGCCGCACGGGAACTTGAAGAAGAAACGGGATATCGCGCGGGCAGCTGGAAATCTTTAGGGTATATATATACATCTCCGGGTTACAGTGATGAAAAATTATACCTTTATCTTGCAAAAAATCTGGAATTTGTCGGTGAACATCCAGATGACGGTGAAATCTTAAAAGTTTTTGAATACCCGCTGAAAGAATTTATTGAAAATGTGAAATCCGGTGAAATATCGGATGCTAAAACTGTTTGTGCAATAATGAGGGCTTTTTATGATTAAAATGGTCGCAACAGACATAGACGGAACAATTGTAAAATGGGATACAGGGTTTTCTGAAAATGTAAAAAATTGTATAAAAAAAATGACGGCAAGAGGTGTTAAGGTCGTTTTGGTGACAGGAAGAATGCATAGCGCAACAATCCCTATTGCAATTGAACTAAGACTTAATACTCCGATAGTTTCATATCAGGGCGGCTTGATAAAAGATTTCAGCGGGAACACTCTTTATCAGCAGAATCTTCCAGATAAAAAAGCAAAAGAAATAATTAAATGGGCAAGAAAAAATGATATACATTTGAATCTTTATCTTGATGATAAATTGTATGTTGAAAAGGATAATGATTTTGTAAAACGATATACGGATGGAAAATTTGTAACTTATACGGTTTGTTCGTTTGATGATTTGGTAATAAAAAATGTTAATAAACTTCTGGCAATAGATTATAATGATGCCAGCAGGGTGACCGGCTGGGTTACAGAACTTCAAAAAAAATATCCGGAATTATATATAGTAAAATCGACTCCGTATTTTTGCGAGATAGGAAGTCCTGATGCAAAAAAATCAAACGGCGTAAAGTTTCTGGCAGAAAGATGGGGAATAAAGCAGGATGAAATATTAACCATAGGTGATCAGGATAATGATATTGAGCTTTTAAAAGCCGGAGGAGTGAGGGTTGCCATGGGCAACGCAACCCCTGAATTAAAAGCCTGCGCAGATTATATTACAGAAACTGTTGAGAATGACGGTTTTGTAAAAACTATGGAGAAATTTATTTTTTGCACAGCGGAAAAGTAAGTTTGTCAAAATTTTTCTATTCGCTAATTCGTTTGTAAATTAAATATCTTCTGCCATAGTCAAGTCCTTCAACAGGGTCATAACCCGTTACTAAAAATTTACAAAACGGGATTGCATAATTCACACAGAAAAGTTCAAAGTAGTAATCCTTTGTATTAAGGTTGCTCAGGACAAAATATTCAGGTCGTTTCTGTGCAAAGTAATCAATATATCTCTCGTCCCCGAAAACTTCTTCATATAACGGTATCATTGAATTGTACCAGTCGTCGGATTTTGTTTCAGATAGGAAATTCAATAGTAATCCTTCCGGATAAATCACAACATTTTTAATCTTTTTATATTTGAAATACCCGAGGAGTTCAAGCGCTGCATTTCCGTCCTGCTGGTTTGTATAAATTGTTCCGCGAGGGACTGAAATTTTCATATTATTTTGGAAAATTCTGTTATAGGAAAAAGTTCCCAAAAACCACAAGGCGGTTGCTGATATAAATATAACAACGGCTTTTTGATATTTATTCTCTATATAAGATAATAACAGCGCAAAAATTGCAACTAGCGAGATTACAAAACAGTAGCTGCCGTAATTCATTGGTGTTAAGCTTAGGAAAGATTTTACGCTAACAGAAAGAACTGCAAGAATAAGAATTAACAGCGCAGAGTTTTCCTTGAATTTTTTAATACTGAATAAACTTGCGGTTAAAAGTGCCGGAAGGACAAATACAAAGTTTGCCGGCGTTGTAAATATAACCGTAAGTATTGCAAATAGTGAGGTTACGACCCAGCCTGCAATTTTATTTTTATCAAATAATTTTATCCCAAGAAAAGTTCCGCCTGCAAGGAGTAACGTTTTTGCTGCAGCAATCGGATATAATGTAAGCATTTGTTTATTAAAAAATATTCCCTGAATTGAGTAGAAATATTTGAGTGTATTTGATTTTGCCATAGCGGACAAAATTTGAGATGTTTCAAGCAGATGAACAAATGTCAGCCCCTGCAAAAATAAAATTCCGAAAGATATCAACGGAACTAAAATGAAGCAGGTGATGAAATTCAGAATATATTTGATATTTTTTGTAAAACAACCGACACCGAAAAGGAATACCCCGTAGAGTAAAAAATCATACTTGTTAGCCGCAGCAAATCCTGCAAGAAGGGCTGAAATGTATAAAAACTTTGACTCTTTTGTTTCGTTGAATTTTAGAAGGAACAAAAGAGAATACAAAAATCCGACAGTACCGAAAAGCATTGCCTGAGAGTATGGAAATGTAAAGTTAAACAGGTGTGGCGCGCAAATTCCCGTAGCTATCGTAAGACACCCGAAAGCAAAACTCAGGCTTTGAGAAAAGAATTTTTTAGCAATGAGAAAAATTGCACTCACAATGGCGATAGAGCAAATCCCCCCTGACAAATAAAATGTTGAGAGTTTTTTCCCGAAAACAGCGAGCAGTAACGCATTCCACTGATAAGAGAAAGGTCCGTAGATATTGAAAAGGTCTTTATATAAAACTTTTCCTTCAAGAATTCTCTCAGGATAATAAACCTCCCGCCCGACATCCAGCAGAATGTTTGAATAATGCCCCGTGAAAATTACAAGTGCAATCAAACATAAAATCCATAAAATAACTAAAAATTTATTTTCACTGCACCAATTAAAAATATTATGCCAAATCCCTTTAAAATCAAAATATTCTCTCATATTAATAAAATGTAACAAATACAAAGCGAAAAAGCAATTTATAACAAAAATGAAACTTTATATAAATGTGTAGTAATAAAAGGCGTGTGCGCTTTTAACGGTTGGAGAAAATATGTTATCACCGAATTTAGTAAATTCACTTGATATGGCGGCAGCGAACGGAATTCTTGATTATGACGGCGCGGCTTTTTTGACGGGGACATCTCCCAGATATATGGGCAGTCCTCAGTTCCCTGTATCAGGTACAAACCTTAATCAGCCAATGACAGATCAGATGGTTTATACAAACCCGCAGCAAAAACAATCAAAAAATCCTTTTTGGAAAAAACTTCTTTTTGGTGCGCTGATGGTTGGTGTCGGAATTTTTGGTCTGAAAAAATTAAAACTCCTTCCTTCTTTGAAAAATACGTTTACAAATTTGCCGAATAAATTAAAAAATATAAATACAACAACACTCAAAGACGGCTGGACAAAAGTTTGTGATTTCTTTAAAAACGGGTTTAATAAGATTTTTAAGAAAAAGCCGCCAACCCCGTAAGATTTGACTTGATAGCGATTTTGGCGTAAAATTTTCCCCGAACGGGGAGAATTTTTTATGACAGCCGGAATGAAATTATCAAAAGAAGAATTACTAAAAATGTACAATATGGATTTGGAAGATTTACTGGAGCTTTCATCAAAGTATGTGAAAGACACAGTGGAATTTTGTTCCATAGTGAACGCCAGAAACGGCAAATGTTCCCAGAACTGCAAATACTGTGCCCAAAGTTCATTCTATAGAACGGATATAGAATCATATCCGCTTATACCTGTTGAGGATGTTATAAAAGCTGCGGAAGAATCCAGAGAAAACAAGGCGGACAGATTTGCCATTGTTACATCAGGTAAAACTCCGGACGAGGAAGATTTTGACAAAATTCTTGAGATGATAAAAGCCCTGAATAAAGTCGAAGGAATAAAAAGTTGTGCCTCAATCGGAATTTTAAACGAAGAGCAGGCAAAAGCTTTAGCGGATGCTGGGCTTAAAAGGTTTCACCATAACATAAATACCGCAGAATCTTACTATCCATCGGTTTGTACAACTCACACGTGGCAGGATAGACTTAATACCTGTAAATTGGTCAAAAAATACGGAATGGAACTTTGCTGCGGTGTAATTCTCGGGATGGGAGAAAGCGTTGAACAGCGGGTTGAAATGGCAATGGAGCTTGCGGAAATTGAACCCGACAGCATTCCGATAAATATTCTTATGCCGATACCCGAAACTCCGTTTGAGAATTATTACGATAAAATAGACGAAGAAAATATCCTAAGAACCCTTGCAGTATTTAAAATAGCAAACCCGAATTCGATTTTGCGTTTTTGCGGCGGGAGAATGCGATTGTCGGAAGAAAATCAGGAAAAAGCTTTAAAAACTTGTGTTGAGGGCATTTTAATCGGCAATTACCTGACAACTCTTGGCAGAGAGCCTCATGAAGATATAGAAACGATTGCAAAACTCGGTAAAAAGATACACATAATGTCCTAACGTCTTATTTTAATTAGTATTCTTACTATTAGAAGGCATCGGTTTTTAACTTATTTTTGAATTTTGTAATATTTCCCTGGAAGAGAAGTTTTATAGTATCAAGTGCGCCGTTTCTGTGTTTTGCAATAATAATTTCGGATTCTCCTTTAGAGGCAGCTTTTATTGTTTCGTCCTCTCCTTCTTCATTTTTTCTGTAATAGTCGTCACGATAGATAAACATAACAATATCGGCGTCCTGCTCAATAGAACCTGATTCTCTGAGGTCTGACAGCATCGGGCGCTTATCGGTTCTGCTTTCAACCGCACGGGATAACTGTGATAATGCAATTACTGGGACATCGAGTTCTTTTGCCAGAATTTTCAACCCCCTTGATATTGCGGAAATCTGCTGCATACGGTCTTCTCTGCCGCTCCCTTCCATAAGTTGTAAATAGTCTATCAATACAAGCCCGAGATTTTTTTCTTCCATTTTTAAGCGGCGGCATTTCGCGCGTATATCCGTAATCGTGCATCCGCTAGTATCATCAATATAAATAGGAGCTTGAGCGAATGCGTTCATTGCATCGGCAAGTTTTTCCCAGTCTTTACTTTGCATATTGCCCGTTTTCATTCTCTGGGAATCTATTTCTGCTTCCGAACAAAGCATACGTTGTACAAGCTGGTCTTTTGACATTTCAAGGGAGAATATCGCAACAGGAACTTTTGCCCTTATGGCAACATTTTGAGCAATATTAAGCGCAAAAGCTGTTTTACCCATTGAAGGACGTGCGGCAAGGATGATTAAATCTGATTTTTGAAGTCCGTTGAGTACAACATCCAAATCAAAAAATCCTGTCGGTACCCCTATAAGTTCATCTTGATGGTTGTAACGGTATTCAATTTTTTCATAGGTATTCAATACCAAATCTTTTACGTGAACCAAATCGCTTGTGGATTTTCTTGACGCAATATCAAAGATTAATTTTTCTGCATTATCAAGCGATTCATCAATCGGATTCATATCATAACCGTAGCCAACAATTTCCGAACCGGCATTTATAAGTGCCCTTTTTATCGCTTTTTCCTGAATAATTTTGGCGTAATATTCAACGTTGGATGTCGTAATTGCGTTGTAGCTTAAATCGTTTATGAAAGAACGTCCGCCAACCGCATCGAGCTTTGAATTGTAGCTTAAAACATCAGAAACAGAAATTATATCTATTTTTTCGTTTTTATTAAAGAGTTCAAGCATAGCTTCATAGATATATCTGTGAGCCGGTTTATAAAAACATTCAGGCTTTAATGTTTCTACAATTTTTGTTATAACGCGCGGATTTACCAAAATAGCGCCTAGAACCGCTTCTTCCGCTTCAACATTCTGCGGCAGGAGGTTCAAATCCTGATTTGTATTCTTTTTTTCTTTAACCGGTGGCATGCTTCCTCCTTAACTTTTGATTATCATGATATAACATAAAGATTTAAATATCTCATGCCCTTTATATATTTTTACAAGATAAAGTTTAAAATTTATTACAAAAGGAGTTGGGTAGCAAAAATTATCCTGTGGCTGTCGGGAGTTGCGTCATTTTGACAGTAAACATAGTTCATAATTAATCTTACAGCCTGCCCTTTTATAAAATAGTTAATCCCTGCGGTGTATTCACGTCTATTATTGTCAGCGATATCTCTATTGGGGTCAAAATAGTCGTAACGAGCAATTAATTGTAGCTGAGGCACAATTTTATATCCGATTGTGTAGTTAAAGCCCTGTGCCTTATCACTGCTTACGTCAAAGCCGTTGTAGCCGTCAGCTATTGCGTATTCCAAATTTGTCCAGAGTTTTTTATACTTGTAGCCGACGTAGAAACTGCCGACAGCGTAATCTGTTTTGTTATGTCCTGCATTTAAACCGCCTCCGATAATTAATTTTCCGTATCTGCCGTCAGTTTTGCCGAGAGGTTTAAAATCAACCCAGCCTGTGAATTCTGCACCGGGGAACCAGTCGCGGAAAAATCTGTCGGAGCTATTGAGAGCAAAGTTGTAGTCAATAAGTGAATAATTTCCGATAAAACGAACTCCGAGCGCTCTTGTGTTTCCGAAAGTTCTTGCAATTTGTGAGCGCGCTACAAACGGTAATATATAAGAACTGGAACCCCCTTCTTTGCCGACCTGATTTCTGGAATACCCGACAACGATTTTATGGTGCGGAATGCTGCTGTTAATTATATAGGCGTCTGCTACGAAATTTTGCATATAATTTAAACCGTCACGCGGGCGTGGGTTCAATAAAATTTTAAAGTCGTTATTGGTATGACGGAATTTGCCAAGTGCTCCTATCTGGAAAAATCCTGTTTCATAGTTAAAGTCATAATCCGCACCCTGCCAGCCCGAGGCAAGACTTCCCTGATATGCACCGTAAAACTGCATTTTACTTACAGGACCCTTTTTAGGGCGGAACGTTAATTCCTCACGCAAAAGGTATGTCGGGACATCGGTTCGCGTTATTTTCCGATGGTATATCCGCCCTAAAAGAGTATCCTCGTCGATTACGTTATCACCGTTTTTATCAAATATTTCATCAAGATTAAAATTGTCAAATAACGAAAATTCGGCTTCTATATTATCTTCAACTTCGCTTGGAATGCCAAAAAGAGGTTTTTTTAATGGTTTAAGTAAATCTGCGTTGTTCTCCGGAAGCGCGTCTTCAACTTCTTCCAAATCAACATCTTCCGGATTTATTTTTTTATCTTCTTCTTCCGAATGTTGAACCGGATTTTTTAATGCATCTTCTTCAAGCTGCAAATGGATTGCATCTTCGGTTTGACTTTTGGGTACAGCAGGTTTTTCCGTTAGCGCAAATACAGGTTCGACGCTTAAAACAAGTGATAATATAAAAACTATTTTAAAAATACGGTTCACAAATATTAATTATATCACAAAAAGGTTGCAAAAAAAATTTTTTTTATAGTATAGTTTTATTATGACAAATGTAACAAAGAATGCAAAAGCCACAAAAGTACAAGCCCCTATTGTAGAAGCCCTTAAAAAAGCTTATGAAAACCCCACTTATCAGTTTCATATTCCGGGTCACACAAAAGGAAACGGTTCTTTGCCTGAGTTTAAGAAACTTATAGGCAGAAAAGCTTTGTGCATAGATACAACCGATGAGTTTGACAATCTCGGAACGCTTCACCCTGCAACAGGTCCTATAAAAGAGGCTCAGGAACTTGCGGCAAAAGCATTTGGTGCAAAAAAGACATTCTTTTTACTTAACGGCTCTACTGCCGGAAATCTTGCCCTTGCAATGGGGTTAACCAAAAAAGGACAAAAGATTATTACTAACAGAAACTGTCACCGTTCGGTTTTGACAGGTATGATTATATCAGGCGCGGAACCTCTCTGGCTTATCCCTGAACGCTTTGAAGAATGGGGTATCTGGGGTTATGTCAGTCCTGAAAAAGTCGAAGAAATGCTCAAAACCAACGACGATGTTTCTATGGTCTGGATTACAAACCCGACTTACGAAGGGGTTGTGTCGGATATCAAATCAATTTCTGCTGTATGCAAACGCTACGGAGTTCCTTTGATTGTTGATGAGGCTCACGCATGTCTTTGGAATTTTAGCAAGCACCTTCCGACACCGGCACTTCAATTAGGTGCTGATGCCGTTGTTCATTCTCTTCATAAAACTGGCGGAAGTATGAGCCAGAGTTCTATGTTACATATTGCGGAGGATTCTCTGATTGATATTGACGCGGTTGAAAAAGCACTTAAACTTCTTCATACAACAAGCCCTTCTCTAATGCTTCTCGCAAGTCTTGATGCAGCCCGTGCAAATCTTGACAGTGCAAGAGGAAGAAAGCTGCTTGAACGTGCAATTTCAAACGCAAAATATCTACGTCGTGAAATAGAAAAAATGGAGCATATTCACGACTTGAAACCTGATTTCGGGTATTTTACCGATGTAACAAAAGTTTTTATCAGAGCGGACGGACTTTCAGGAAAGCGTCTTGAATCCATTCTTGAAATAGATTTTAATATAGAAGTGGAAAGTGCCTCAGACGCTGGTCTTTTGCTGTTATCAAATATAGGCAATACAAAGGCGGATATGGAATATCTTGTTAAGTGCCTAAAGAAAATAGATCAGGCGCACTATTCAGATATCTGCTATCTTGAAAAGAAAAAACACATGCCAATGCTTACCCCTGTCATTAAAAGAAGTCTTAGAGAAGCTTACTATTCACCAAAAGAAACAATCCCGAAAGAGCTTGCTGTCGGCAGAATTGCCGCAGAAGTAATAGCAGAATGCCCGCCCGGGATTGCAATACTATTACCGGGAGAATTGATTACAGAGGCTCACCTGCCTTATTTAACGGATTACAATTTTATTGAGGTGTTGAAATAACAACCTTTTTTAATAGTCCTAATCCAGTAAGCCTTTTTTTGTCTTTTTAATTGTTTCGAGAATTAGTTCGTCGCAATTTTTCAATTCTTCCTGTTTTTGAGGCGTTTGACGGGCTTTCCAGTCGTTTAATTCTTTCTTAAATACTTCACCGTCAATAAGACAGTCCCCTGTCCCTACAAGATGAGCGTATTTTTTCGTAAATTCTCTGTTAAAATCAGCGTATGTATCTGTTATTAAATCCGAAACGGTAAGTGCATTATTCAGAATTACCAGCATATCGGTTTCAGTTATGCTTCTGAGCGACTGGGAAATATTATTGTTGCCGTCAAGAGAAATTTTACCAGTTCTTGCACCCTGACCCATAACTTTTACCATAGCTTCCGCTAAATTAGTAGCAGATTTTAAATCCTGCGAAATTCCGTAGGAGCCGTCCATATTGTAGAAAAGTTTTTCCGCAGAATGTCCGCCGTATGAACAAACTATATCAGCAAAGAGATTTTCAAATGAGCGCTCGTCATTTTTATCATCGCCGTGGTATACAGCTCCGCCGTACCAGCCTCTCGGATCAAGGGTTACAAAATTTACTTTCCCCGGACGCTGCCACGGTTTTCCGTATGTTTTCATAAGATTATTCATAACTTCCAAATTCGTAGCATGTCCGCATTCATGAGATGTTACTATTTCTTTTTCGTGTTCATTAATTTTATTTGTAGAAGGTCTGCCTGTTGTTATCTGAAGGTATGCTTCCGTAAAATCTCCTTTTGAAACTTCTTTATGACCGCGTTCAATTGCTACTGACCTTGCTTTTTTAACAAGATTTTTCAGTAATATATTCGGAAATCCGATGGTATAATGAGCAACAGATTCAATTACTGCTCTTTGTTCACCAGGAGTACCGGCAAGTTTCATTTTTGATTTTTTGACAGTATCCGCAATTATATCAGCACGTTCTTTTTCATTAAAAGCTGGAGATGAAACTTCTACTGTGTCTACAAATTTAAACGATTTCATAGCGGCTTCGCCGATGAATTGCGGACTTGAAACAGAGCCGACTACAAGAATATTCAGTCCTGCTTTTTCTGCTTTATCCATTTCCCTCAAAAGCTGCGCCATTGCTTTCTGGTGGTACTGGGAGATGAGTTCGCCGATTGAGAAGTATTCAAAGTTTTCAATAAATAAAACCGCGGATTTGTTGGAATTTGCTTCTGCCTGCGTAGTTACAACAGAGAAGAGCTTTTTCATGGAAGCCTCCGGCGACAACCCTGCACCGCCGAATATTCCGACTTCTTTTGTACCGAAGTCCATTGTATTAATTTCTATATAAGGAACTTTCGCTTCTCCTGCGATGGCTTGCGCCGTAAATCTTCTGCCGCTTCCCGCCGAACCATCTTGTGAATAAATCAGGACACCTTTTGTCCCCATTTTGTTTGATTTAATTTGTTTGACAAGCGACATTGCTTCTTTTTTGGTGGAATCTTTCCCGACCATTTGTTTGATACGTTTTTCGGTGTCAAAAACAACCTCGACGGAACTGTCATCAGTGCCTTTTTTGAAAAGATTTGTTGCTTCTTTTACATAATTTGCGACATCTTTTTCGGTAATTTCTTTTTTCCTTATGTAATAGCTTACTATTTTCTTCATAAGATTCCGGGTTTTTTCAGGGAATGCGCCGTCAAGTTGTGCCGAGGCTTCAACCGTTTTATCTATTGCATTTTTGGTGAATGGTTTTTTAATATCCTTCATCAAATCAGGATTTTCGCGGAAAGATTTTATCATCTGCTGGGTGCTGAGCGCAGGAACCGTAAGTTCTTCAAAGTTTTTGAACAAAGATTGCGCGTTCTGAAGTAATACTCCGTAATAATTATTCTTTGTTTCGTATAATACATATTTTACATTAGGCGGCTGTTCCATCAGCATCTGTATCAAAATCTGAGGCATTGCGTATGTACCCTGTGACACCTGCTCAGGCGTAGATGAATTCAACATCAATGACAACGGGTTTAATATCAAAATATGTTCGTGTTTTTTATCTTTTTTGATTTTATTTATCAAAAAAGTCATATAATCTTCGTTAATTTGGCTGTTTAACTCTGTTATTACGGCATTTTTGCCATATTCGGAATTTTCTGCGGTCTTGTGGATAGAGTTAATAAAATATTTAGGTTCATCTTTTGACATATCATAGGTAACAAAAATGTTTGTACCAAGAGCCAGATTTTTTAAAACATCTGATGCCTTTTTTTCGTATTCACTAAAAGAAATTCGTTTGCTGTTAGGTGTTTTATCAACCATTATGGCTTCGCCGGCACGCATAAGCAGGTCGGTTGTCATGTCATAGATTTCTGGAACAGGAGAATTATAAGCACCGCTTAATAAAACATACGGGGTTACCTGCGGAGTTGCATCAGATGTTGCCTTAAATTCCTGCAGTGTATAATAGACAGAATCTACCAGATCATCTGACATTGTGATTTTATCTGTATCAAAAGGCGGCGGGGTTTCAGGTTTATTTTCTTCAATAAGTTTATTGACTTTATCCAGTTCTTGCAAAAGCACAGGTTTCATTTTCTTTCTGTTTTCCGGATCTGAAAAAGATTTGTAGGATGTTTCATTATAAAAAACCATTGCAAGCGGAGGCTGTGTATCCACATCAAAATCTTTTTCACCGGAATCCAAATCGTCAATATATTTTAATGCTCTTTCAATCCCGTTTTTCATAACATGAAGAACGGTTACATGGTCATAGCCAGTATCAAACGCTGATTGCCGGAGATTTTTCATCATCTTTTTAGCAGGAGTTGACATCAGATAATTAATACTTTCCTCTTTAGACATCGGTTTATTGCTTTCTCTTGCCGTAAACGACGGGACATAATAATTCTTCAATAGCTGAGGGTTAAGGTGATTATCAAAATGTTGTTCGTTTTGAAATTTATTATCCTTAGGCTGTTTATTTTTTAATTCCTTATTTCCGGAACCATTAAAATTCAACCCTACTTTTTCAATCATAACCTTCTCCTAAATCGCTGTTTGTGCCGTCAGCGGTAGTACCGACATTCGGGCAGCAATGTGTGTATTATCTATCTATTAAACCGCTAAAACATATCTTTTTGCTATATATGTAATAAAAATTTACAAATAAAATACATTTGCCCCCTTCGCATTTTATGCTAAAATTCAGTTATGACTTTGAGGGAATGGATATTTAAAGAAAAAGATACGGAGGAAAAGTCTTTATTGAAAAGGCTTTTGATTTCGCGCGGCATAAAGACTGATGAGGAAATGCGGGAATTTTTGAACCCGCTTGAATTTAGACCATATCAGCCGAATGTTTTTACCGATATGGAAAAAACTGTCGAAAGACTTTCGCGTGCCATAGATAATCAGGAAAAAATTGTTATTTACGGTGACTTTGATGCAGACGGCGTCACTTCCACCTCACTTTTGTATAGAACCTTCTCTCACCTCGGCGCAAATGTCAGTTATTTTATTCCTGACCGCGAAAAAGAAGGTCACGGCTTTGATACAAAAGCTCTCGTAAAACTTATGACAGCCTTAAAACCAAAAGTCATAATCTCTGTAGACTGCGGGATTTCCGATGCAGAGGCTGTAAATTTTATAAAAAGTTTCAAAATTGATGTTATAATAACCGACCACCACGAAGCGCCGGAGATACTTCCAGACGCTTACGCGATCATAAATCCTAAAGCACCTTATGCACTGGATGAAAATTTATCGGCAAAAGATATAGAATCTCTGACATCGCTTGCGGGAGTCGGGGTGGCATTTAAGGTTGCAACAGGATTATTACAGCATTATGAAAAAACAGATTTTATTTCCTCAATTCTTCCTTATGTCGCAGTCGGCACGGTTGCGGACGTTGTGCCGCTCGTTCACGAAAACAGATACCTTGTGACTAAAGGACTTGATTTAATCTCAAAAGGTAAACATTACGGACTGAAAAGACTCCTTGAACGCGCAGGATATAATGTCGACAAAGGAATTAGCGCAGAAACAATAGCCTTCGGAGTCGCGCCAAGAATAAATGCCTCCGGCAGGCTTGATACGGTTGAGGAAGCTATTAAACTCTTAATTTCCGACAACCCGCAGGAAATTGAAATGGCGATTTCAAATCTTGAAGAATTTAACAAAATCCGCCAGAACCTCTGTCAGGAAGTTTTCGCGGAAGCCGACGATATGGTGCAAAAAGAGGGCAACCGCAATCCTGCAATTATCCTTTTTAATTCAAAGTGGCATGTCGGAATTATCGGAATTGTTGCCTCAAAATTGGTTGAAAAATACTATAAACCAACCTTCCTGATGACATATTCAGAAGAAACAAAACAGATAAAATGTTCTGCCAGAAGTATTGAAGGGGTTCATCTTTATGATGCAATTTCTTCAATAAGCGAACTCTTAGACGGTTTTGGCGGACATTCGCTTGCGGCAGGACTTTCTTTTTCGCCTGAAAAATATCCTTTCAAACAGGTTAAAGAACAGCTCCTCCGTGTTGTAAAAGAAATGACCACAGGTAAAGACCTCAAACCGTTCTTGAAAATAGATTTGGAACTTACGCCTGATGATATAACAGTCGATTTAGTGGACGAAATATCAAAAATGGAACCATTCGGGCAATCTAACCCGAGTCCGGTTTTCGTAATAAAAAATCTTAAACTCAAACAAAAAAGACTTATGGGAGAAAACCAGAACCACCTGAGGTTAATCGTCCAGCAGGGCGCAAATGAATTAACCTGTGTGCGCTGGCAGCAGGGGGATATTTCGCTTGTCGCAGGCGACCCGCTGGATGTTGCTTTCCATCCGCAAATTAACGAATTCAACGGCAATACTTCCGTCCAGCTTGTTGTGGAGGATATTCATTCGGAATACCTGAAAGAAGAAGAACCTGAAACCGCTCATAAACTTAAAATATATGACCACCGCAAAAAAACTGATATCCTGCAGCAGGTCAACGACTATATTAAAAACACAAAACAAAATATCATGGTTTTTGCCGAAAACAGACAAATCCTTGATATGCTAAAACCGTTCTCGAATATTTCAGAAAAAATATTTACACGCGACAATCCGACATTGTGCAATTCGGTTATGTTTTTTGATTACCCTGCCGACAAAGAAACTTTTGAAAACATAATAAAAGAAACCGCACCGCAGAGTATTCATCTGATGAATTATGATATCAAATACTTTGACGATAAAGAATTCCTGAAAACAATGGCAGGCATGCTTAAATACGCACATAATAACAACGGCGGTAAAGTAGAACTACGCCGCTGCGCAAGCCATTTGGGCAAATCTATACAGCTTGTCGAAAAAATTCTTGAACTATTTGAAGATTGCGGCTTTATAAATATCAAAGAAAAAACACCTGCATACTTTATAGTGGATTTTCACGGAATTGACGATGCCGGAAAAGTTCTGCATAACCAGAAATATACAGAAATTCTCAATATGGCAGAAGAGTGCGAACTTTTCCAGAAAACTTTACTCGAAGATGATATTGAAGAAGTAGAAAACCTCTGCTCTGCTGTATAAACATCTGCTAATACCGTCTTTGTTTGGTATATCTGCCGCACAAAATTATTTCAAGCTGAACGGAAGAATTTTAACCCCCTGTTTTTTGGGTTGATTGTCAGGAAGTTCATAACATCTTATACATCTTGCCTCATAAGTTTCATCCCCGCCTATCATTATTTGCGGTGAATGCTTATCCGCAGGTTTTCCGTCTATGAGTCTTTGAGTCCTTGTTGCATGATCACAGCCGCATTTCATACATACAGCATGAAGTTTGTCTACACGCGTCGCGATACACATTAATTCCGGCATGTGTCCGAACGGCTCCGCTTTGAAATCCAGCTCTAATCCCGTTCCGATTACTTTTTTACCGTCGTCCATTAATTTGGATATAACCTTTGTAATGTTTCCATCAAAGAATTGCAGTTCGTCTATCGCTACAATTTCATCATCAGGTTTTACAAGACTTAATATCTGTATGGAATGCTTTACTTTGATTGCGTCAAGCCACAACCCGTTTCTTGACTCTATGTAATCCCCTCTGGTGCGGGTGTCTACATCTGGTGAAATAACCTTAACCTTTTTCTTCGCAATAATACAACGACGCACTCTTCGTAATAATTCTTCTGTTTTTCCGCAGCTCATCGGTCCCGTGATAAGCTCAAAACTATACCCTTCCATTATATCTCCGTCTGCCCGATATTTTATTTTTGTCTACACATCTTTATTATAATGCTTAATTTTTTATTTGAAAACAAAGTAACAAAAATGTTACGTATAAATTTGTAAATTTACTGACAAAAACTTCTCAGCTTTTTCGTGCAAATTAATGCACCTTATAAAAATTGCTGCCGCTGAGAACCTTGTCCTTAAGCTTTTTAAGTCCTGCCCCGTAAAAGTATTTTAACTGTTCCGGGAACTGCTCCGATATATCTATCAAATACATATCATGTACGATAAATTCTTTTATCAAAAACACAATATCTTCATTTTTTGTCCAAATAATTTCAGAATCGGTATTTTTTGAAGAAGTTAATTTGCCGAAACACCCCTCTGAATTATCAGCAGCCAAAAACATCATTCTTCCTCCGAGAGAATGTTCAATCTCTCTTCCGCCGGTATGTTTGAATACAGTGCCGAAATTACAGCTGAAGTTGTCATACCCGACTATCTTAATGTTAAGTCCGCGATTATAGGCATCAAACAGCGCTGGTTCAAAATATTTGAAATCCTGTGACCATATTTCCAAAAAAATTTCTTTTGTAGAATTGTTTATTATTTCAATAATTTTTTTGTGCGTTGCATTTTGTCCTGTTACACTCATAATAGGCTCTGTGTAATTGTCTTTGACATTAGGAAGCTTTTTTTCCAAAAAATCAAGAGTTGATGTGATTTTTCTTTTATATCTTTTAGTCAATTCTTTTGGTTTAATTGGAGTATAAGTAACAGGTTTTGTATTGGATGAGGTTACAATATGGGAGGCTTCCAACGCTTTTAATGTATCATAAGCACGGGATTGAGGAATATCTGCAAGTTTGCTTACCTCGTATCCGGTTGCAGGGTATTTCTTCAACAGTGCGATATAAACCTTTGCCTCATAACTGTTTAACCCTATTGATTTTAAATTTTCGATTATTTCATCCATCTATTTTTTCTTCTTGAATTTGTTAATCATTCTATGCCACAGACAGGTTTTTTTATGCTGTTTTTCCATATATGCAGCCTGAGAAATCTTTTCTCCAAAAGGCTTTAAATCAGAAGGCTTTTCTCCATTTTTCTGTTTCTTTTGAAGTTTTTTGATATCATTTCTTTTCAATTTCCTTATCATACGATATTTAGCGCGTTGATCGCTGTTTAATACTTCCATAAACTGTTTATCGTATTCTGTAGAAATTTTTCTTATACATTTTCTTATAGGTTTAAGTTCTTTTTCTGCCTGTTTAATTGCGTTTTTGTCACATTTTTCTTCTGCATCCTTAAGTTTTTTCTTAGCCAAACAGAACTTTTTTAATTCAGGTTCTAAAGCCTCATAACGTTTTTGTTCAATTTCGTTTTTGCATTTAATTTGGGATGGCGTAAGATTTAGCGCATTATAAATACTGTTGCGCTGGAGTTTTATTTTCTCAATCAGTTGAGCAGCGTAATCATAATTTTGTTCTTCAATAATAGAAACTTCGCACGGAGTGTTGGCTTCATCTTCCGCAAAGACCGGCATTGTGGTGCTTATAAGGCATAAACCCAAAACCAATAAAACTTTTTTCATAAACTCTCCTTACTCTGTTTGCGACCAATAGTGTTCTTGGAAGCCGTGATAAATTAGAAAAATAAATTTTCATCCATCCTTTCAATAAACATATTGTTACACGGGCAGGCGAAAAATTCAACATGGGAGCTGTTTTTATGTTACATTAGGATTATGGAAGAAATGAATTTGAAGAATTACGCATATATTGGAGATGCCTTGTGGGAGCTGTTTATAAGAGAGCGTACCATAAAACTGACGAATAATGCTCAAAAACTTCATAAACTTACAACCTCGAAGGTAAAAGCGTCATATCAGGCGGCATTGTTACATAAACTTGAACCGAAATTGACAGAAGCAGAGAATGACATATCGCGGCGAGCTCGGAATTTACCTATACCGGTTGGGCGGCGTCAAATTCAAACGGAATACCGTCAGGCGACATCCTTTGAAACCTTAATCGGCTGGTGGTATTTGAATGATAGGGAAAGATACTTAGAAATTTTAACCGGTATAGAATTGGAATTAAAATTTTAGTGAAAAAAATTAGAAAAGGTACTTTACAAAAAAAAATCAGCATGTAGAATAAATAATGTGACAAATAAAAGACCCATGGGGGTTTAGCTCAGCTGGTAGAGCATCTGCTTTGCACGCAGAGGGTCAGGAGTTCGAATCTCCTAACCTCCACCA